>NZ_JBBCYH010000004.1:0-667317 GCF_037144955.1 Paenibacillus sp. USHLN196
GGAGCGTTCGCTTCATTTAATCAACCATCGCCCCCGAAAATGTCTGGGCTGGAAGACCGCTCACGAATCTTTCACACAGGAACTGTCGCACTTGGCTTGACAATCCGTCTTAAGTTAAACATTAATGTTAAAGAATTTAATATAGCATTTGAACAAGTCATAGGAATAAACGAACCTTAAGGCTCATCAATATCGGATAACAAAGTGTTTATGATGTGGGAAAGGTATCCTTTTTGTTGAAAATAGTGGTGTTTTTCTTAAAGGAGGATCTTAAATAATGAGAAAACGACATTCTATTGAAAAAGCGGAGTGGTCAGAAACAAGAGAGAACCAGTATCACAAAGACTGCAAGGATATGGTATTTGCATTTGGCGATGGACTCATTGAAGTGGATGGAACGGTATATTTGAAACGAAAAGAAGTCGAGATTAAGGTAATAAAACCTCTTAAACGAAAAACATTCTGGTATGAAACTTGGCTAAAGATCAAAGAAATCTACAGTACATAGTCTAATGAAATTCAACATGATCGCTTAAGAGCCAGTGAAGGTTGATTAATCATTTTGTGAGTAATATTTGGAGGTAATTGAATGACGATAATTTGTCTCGAAGGTGCTAGTTCTGTAGGTAAAAGTACCACTTGTCAGCAGTTCGCTACACAATATGATGCATTTATTGTTCCAGAAACAGGGCTTCTTTTTGAATCTCCTCAACTTGACGGTAAGGAACTTATGATGTGGTTGCTGGAGAGACAAATCGATAGATGGCATATAGCATATGAGAAGAATCAACAACATGAGTATGTGATTTTGGATGGCGATGTATTTAAGATTTGGTACAGCTGGATATATGGTTATGAGCACCTATCTCTAGATGAAACAGCGAACTTTTAAGAGAGAAGTTATTGAAGAATGAAATATCATTACCGGATGCTTATGTACTATTCTGGGCTGAAGAAGATGAGCTGCGCAAGCGAAAGGAGATGGATCAGACAAGATCCAGAAGAAATTTTGACAAACATCTGCGCATGATTGAACCTCAAATGAGATACTTCCATTACCTTAATGAACTGGTACCAGGATATGTAGGGATTCATAAAGCAGAGACTGTAGCAGATAATATACATCATATTGTAAAGCATAGCGAGACATTACCGGACATAAAAAAACGAGAGAGCGAGATCTTTGATAAAATAATTGATTTCTATAAAAGTACTACTCCTTAATCTTAGTGTGATTTTAATAACAGATTCCAAAGCTACTCTAGTTGTGTCTTGGATAACTGACCAAATACTGCGATCAAAGAAAAAGAAATATACGAGGGTGCGTTATGGGCGTAAGAAAAAAATATAAACGTAAAATCGTTCGCTCCAATCGATTATTTTATTGGTATGTTGATCCGGATATTGACGATGAAGGGATAATCAAATTACATATTGTTTCTGAGGATAAAAAGTTAATCGTCACTTATGAAGTTGGACAACACAGTATTAAGAACAAGCCCCCATATATAGTCATCATTGGAGAAGAATTCGAAGGCTGGACAACAGAATATATAGGATACAGAAGAGTATTAACACCGCAATGGAGCGATGAGATCATCACGCCAAAATTGATAGGTGAAATCATTGATTGGTGCCTCTTGAAAGATAAAGAAATAAACATCGTGAATTGGAAAGGTGAACTTCTCCGACATCTCTCCTAAATGGAGTGTAATTGCATTGGAGAAATAACTTAGATTCGTGTGGACTCTTTTGAAAACGCATACGTGAAAACAAGAGAATGTAATTAACATTTAAAATAAAAGGAGAGAAGCAAATGCAGATGAATTGTAGACATCACACGGTAAACAAAGTAATCACTTGTGTTCTGTCATTCATATTTATCATTATGGCAATAGCGGTACCTGCCCACGCTGAAGAGAAACAGGTGGAGACTACACCATCCAGGATTCCTTTATCCAAGTTAGAGGAAACGATTGATGCTTATGTTGCCTCGTATGAGAAGTATACCGCTGCCGTTTCGGTTGTGGCTATCAAAGACGGTGAAACCATTGTGAATAAGGCATATGGTTACGCAGATATTGAGAATCAGCGAAAGGCGGATACCTCTACTGTGTTTGAATGGGCTTCCATCTCTAAACTGTTGGTCTATACGAGTGTGATGCAGCTTGTCGAACAAGGAAAGCTTGATTTGGAGACGGATATCCAAGAATATCTGCCAGAGGGATTTTTCAAAAAGTTGAAATATGATGATCCGATTACGCTAATGAACCTGATGCATCACAATGCCGGTTGGGAAGATCAAACAGCGGCTGAGGTATTTTATTACTCCAAGAATGAAACGTTAGAATTGGGAGGAACGTTGCGTAAAAATGAGCCGAAACAGATATTTAAACCAAATAGTATAGTCGGTTATTCGAACTATGGCGTTGGTCTAGCCGGTTACATCGTGGAAGAGATAAGTGGCCAACCTTTTTATGAGTATGTCAACCAACATATCTTCGAACCGCTTCATATGAACGACACTTCAATTCATCCAACGGGGCAAGATCATCCAGACCTAGCACAAAGAAGAAATGAGATTGAAGGGTATACAAAAGATTTGAAACTGATCCCTGAGAACAGAGTATACGTAACGTTTTATCCTACAGGGGCAGCGATTGGGACAGCAGAAGATTTAGGCAAATTCCTTGCAGCACTGATGCCAGTAGATGATAGCAATGTATTATTTAAGAACAGGGATACGTTAAACGAAATGTTGTCAACAAGTCTATATTATGAAGGTACTTCTACTCCGCGATTTGCGCATGGGTTCGTTGAGATGGAATACTGGGTGCCTACACTGATGCATGAGGGGAATCTGAAAGGGTTCTCAAGTAAAGTTGTCTTTGATCCCGCATCTAAATTTGGGATGGTCGTCATGACAAACCAGTCTTTTGAGGAAATTTATTATTATGGACTTATTAAAGAAATTTTCGGTGATAACGTCAATTCTAATAGAGTTACTTCGGAGGGGGGAGGATTTTTTCAATCCGCACGACGGCCTGCCTCTAGATTTACCGATTTATTCAGGCAACTTGATATAACAAAATTTTCAAAAGCTGAGTTAAGTAGTCTTTATAATGTGGTCGAGCATAATGGCGTTGTTGAGAAAATTTCCTTCACTCCTTACATGGATTACTTGCCTGTATCGAAATGGAAGGTGAACTTAATTGTAATATCTTTTATTCCTGTCATACTAGCCATCCTTTTCAGTGTGACTGCTTTGCTCGTCTATTGTATCCGGATGCTACTTTACAAACTAAATAAACGAGGAAATCCTCGGATAGATTTTAATAAATATCATCTTGCAATTAATGTTGCAGGTGCGGTACTTCCTCTTAACCTTTTAATCATACACACAAGACTTCCAAATTATCCCGCTCATTCTTCGATAAGAATTAATTTAATGTTTAACCTACTTTATGTGGCTCTAGCAGTCGCGTATCTTGGCTTGCTTATGTTCAAACTGCGGGAGAGCAGTTACAGCAAAAAGCAAAAGGTGATGTACATTATGTCTGGCATCTCGGCTGCTATCTTGGCTGCTTTTATAGTGGGATGGAATTTGTATGTTTAGAACGGTAAACGCTGAATGTAGATATTTCAAACATTACAAAGGCTAGCGGATGACTACATCATTGATATATTAAGTGGGATCAATTAGAAGGAGTAAAGGCAGCAGTTCCTTATCGAGGACTGCTGTCTTTGTGTTAGTACGTCCGTCTTTTGGCAACTTGTGCCTCGGCATATTAAAGGAGGGATCAAGATCATCCTATTTTTTGTCTCTCAAAAAAAACATTCTAAAGAAACTGTAAAAAGTCTAAGTTTTCAATAGCATAGTAGGAAATTAGATTTCCTATATGAAGGTCTTTCTTTTTTGCTTTTATAGTGTAGGCACACCGCGTATTTAATCCAAACAAAGGAGATTTTGCGATAGACACTATTGAAACCATCGCCCCCTACATCATCGGGCTGTATGAGAGTTCACGAGCCAGTTTAATTTAGAGCATAATAAGGTTACCCAGGAGTACGGTGCTACAAGGTGGCGGCATAGTGTTAATATATTTCAAGTCTGTTTAGGAATTAAGAACTAAACTTGGTTCCTGAGTCATATAAATTCCTTTCGCATATACCACAATATGGGTTATTATGTATGTAGTTTAGAAAAACACAGTATTAAGCGGTAAATGCATAGATCGTGTACAAGATTTTATAATAAACTTGTAGAAAAATATGGTGGTGTACATAATTATGTAAATGTATGGTGATTAAAGAATGGAGTATTACAACAGATATGTGACCTTTCTTAATTTATCTTACAAAACCCACTAAGTATCAACTACCTTACACATTTGTGTAGCAGGTCTATTATAGAGGAGCCTTTTATTAGATCTTGACAGAAAAAATTGATATTAACATAAGTGTAGATTTAAGGGATTAGTCAAAAGAAATATCGAATGAGGTGGGTGAGAAGTTTGATAAGAATTGAAATGTTTCCTGCATCTTATGGTGATAGCTTCTTAGTGACATGTGTAGGCAACGAAAATACTTATGTTCTTATAGATATGGGATTTATGTCAACGTACTCAAATAGCATTAAAGATAAATTAGTAGAGATAAATAATAATAATGAGAGTTTGGCTTTATTAGTCCTCACTCATGTTGATGATGATCATATTAGTGGGGCAATAAGATTCTTTGCTGAGAATGGAAATTCAAAAAAGCCTTCTATTATAAAAGTCAACAACATTTGGTACAACAGTTATAGACACTTACAATTTGATAAAAGAAAAGCTAGTTTTTCACATGATGCAGCGTATGAATTAGTCAATATTGAAAAGAATAAGGAAATTTTAGAAAGGATGAAAAAAAACCGGCCTAGAGAGCGAGGGGCTGTAGAGAAATTGAATATTAGCACCTTGCAAGGTTCAACTATAGCATCTTTACTGTTCTTCTATGATTATATGGATTGTTGGAATTCTCACTTTAATCATGAAGCCGTAATTACAGAGGAAATGCAAGATAATGACGGGATTCTCCAATTAAGACAAATTAAACTGAGTGAAGATGTAAATGTTACAATTCTATCGCCTAATCTGAGTAAGCTTCGCTTGCTGCATGATCTGTGGAGAGAAAAGCTAATCTCGGAAGGATATGAAGGAGTAATAATAAATGATGAATGGATGGACGATGCCTATGAAGTATTTATGGCGAACATGAAGGAGGAGAAAACAAAAACCAGAAAATTATATAAGATTGCAACCGAGAACAATATTACGGGGTTAATGAATGAGGAATTTGAAGCTGACAGTGCACCTGTAAATGGAAGCTCTATTGCATTTATTTTAGAGTTTAAGAAAAAGAGAATTTTATTTTTGGCAGATGCCCATACAGACATACTAATTGAGAGCTTAAAAAAACTAGCTAAAAAAGAGGGGAACACGAGAATTTATTTTGATGCAGTTAAAATTTCGCATCATGGAAGTAAACATAATACTAGCAAAGAACTACTAGAAATTATTGATACAGAAAGATATATTTTTTCTACTAATGGAAGAGGAAAGGGATTCATACATCCTGATATTGAGACTATCTTTAGAATAATTACAACTAATACGGAGAGAAAGAAGACTTTGATTTTTAATTATAAACCCTTGCATATCATAAAAATGATAAACAATGAAGAATTAAAAACAAAATATAATTATGACATTGAATATTCAAACGACTTATCTGGAAGAAAATTAAACGATATAACTACGGTTGAAATTTGATATCAAAAGGAGGGAGTTCTTATAAATACCGTCAAGAAGATTTATAACATAACATCTATTGTATCCTGTGGGGTTAAAGGCACTGCTTTTTTCATTGATGAAGATCATGCCATAACAGCTAAACACTGTGTGGAAAAGAATCTTTCTAGTGGAGAAGACATTATATTATTCTTCTACGATGAGTTTAGGACATCTAGGAGTACACACGCTAAAATTGTAGACTTTGATGATAATTTGGATATTGCTTTGCTAAAATTGCATAATCCTGTGTCTCACATACAAGATTGGATCGAAGTGTGTAATGATTTGGTTGCTCAAGGCGATAATTGGGAAACAGTTGGTTATCCAGAGGACTGGAATGAGGCCGAGGAAGGTACAGGACATTGCTATATCAATGGAGATATCCATTATATTGATAATTTTGAAGGGAAAACATTATATGATATCCACCTTCATAGTGAACTCATCAAAGAAGATTGGCCTTATTCGTTAGGTGGACTATCGGGTTCGCCTTTAATTGTTAACGGTAAAATTACTGGATTCATTACACGGGAAGAAAATAGTGTAATCAAATCGCAGCTAAAGGCTGTCAGCTTTAGTAAAGCAGAATCTTTTCTAGTT
This sequence comes from Paenibacillus sp. USHLN196, assembly GCF_037144955.1. NCBI lineage: Bacteria > Bacillati > Bacillota > Bacilli > Caryophanales > Paenibacillaceae > Paenibacillus > Paenibacillus sp. USHLN196. Next base: position 6,435 of record NZ_JBBCYH010000004.1, read on the forward strand.
AAAAATAAGACCCAAATAAATTCATCTTATATTAGTAATCACTATTTGATCAACGGACGAATGAAAAAACAAAAATTAAATTGCAATAATCTATTTCAGAGAATTGAAACTCCTTTATTAAATCAGAATTCCAGTTTAAGTATTGATTCTTATTATTTGAAATATAGTGAGCAGGGAGAAAGTAAAATTAGTGAACTAGCTAAATACTTAGCAGAGGCACTAAACCAATATGTTTGTGAATTGAGTGAGATTAAGGAACTGACTATAGAACCAACAAAGTTAAATGAAATTTATAGGAAAACTAAAATTGCTGTTCAAGAAATCTATAAAAAAGGTAAACTTGGATCAATTATTTTATGGATGATTTTGGAGGGAGTATTAGAAACCCCGAAGTTCTTCAAGAGAATTAGTTTAAGTAGTAGCAGTGAAGATTTTGGTGAAGTGCATATTGGTATGCGTAACAGTAAATTATTATTTTATTTAGGTGAAGGAAAACTTGCAAATGATTTTAAAGAATGCGTTAAAGTGTCAATTAAGCAGTTAGAGGATTTTGGGGATTTTAAAGAAGATATCTTTACCTCTGATGAAGAGATGTATAAGGATTGAAGGTCAGGACATTTCAAATCATTAATAGACAAATTTATAAATAACGAAACCAGAGAATGGGATGATGTGACCATAGAATTAACTATTTTCACTGGATATAATTCGCTTCAATTAAAAAGTTTTGAGAGCGCAAATCATCAAAAAAGGATTGAAAATATTGTTAAACAATATTTTCCAAAGGAATTCAAGAGTAACAATGATTTTATTATTGATGAATTACAGAACCCATTTAACGAAAATATCAGTAAAATTAACTGGTTTATACTTCCTTTTAACGATATAGATGATTTTGAGAAATTAGTACTAAAAGAATTCGATTAGTGTTTGTGAGACTCCTCTTTATTTGAGAACAAGTGTTTGGTATAATTTAATAGGAACTAGTGTTCTTGTTATATGGTGTGAAGGGGGACGGATATGGAAACTATAATTACTAGAGTACAATCTAAAGAGATGATTAACGAACTTCTCAAAAAAATCAAAATTATTGAAGTGCATAGTGAGTTTTTTCAACAATCAATACCAAAAACTGAAGAGGTTACCTTGAGTGAAATCAAAGTATTATTAGAGGTTGCAAATATATTAGCTTCTTCTTCATATGTTGAGAATAGGAAAAAAGCATTACAAATTGCTACGACTTTACCTTTAATTAATCATTCTAAGGGAGTCAGCTTAAGTTCTTTTTTGATATTAAGAAAACTGGGCAATTACCCTGCAATTTCACTGCTGCAAAAAAGAAAAGAAATATCAGATTATAAAAGTTTATTAAGCGGTTTATCTACCCTTGAGGCTTTTGTATTAGAAAGTACAAATACTAAGGTTTTTTTTGAAAAAGAATACTTACTAACTAATTTCCAAAAAAAAATAACTGATTTAGTTGATAAAGGGAACGGAATTAGTGTATCTGCACCAACCTCTGCAGGTAAGTCTTTTATTTTTTTGAAAATTCTATTGGACAAAATCATCAAAAAACCAGGCACTACCGCAATATATATAGTACCTACAAGAGCCTTAAGACAAGTTATGAATGATTTTTTAGAATATATTCAGGATTTAGGGCTCAGAAACTTAAATGTAAGCTGCTCATCTGAAACAGAAGTTTTAATAAAGAACAATGAACGTTCAAATATCCTCGTGTTAACACAAGAAAGGCTATATCACTTATGTGCTGATTTAGAATCTTCAAAGAAACTGAGAACATCAATAATTGTTGTTGATGAAGCACATAATATACAAAGTGGAGGTAGAGGGGTTTTACTGGAGAATGCTATTAAATTTGCACAAACAATATGGCCTTCAGCAAAAGTTCTATTTTCTAGTCCTTTGGTTGAGAATCCCGAAAAATTGTTGGAGACTTTTGAAATAGAAGATGGTATTAAAGAAAATGAAATGTTTCCTCTTGTAAGACAGAACCTAATAAAAGTAAACTTAACTAGAGGGAAATTAATAGTAAACACTTTTTTCGAAGAAGATGAAGATGAGCGGGAAGTAGGTCGAATTGATTTTTCGAGAGATGGAAGTGCTGAATATAAATTGCTTGCTGACATTACTTCAGCTCTATGGAACAATCAGACTTCTATTGTTTATGCAAATGAGCCAATGAGGTCTACAGATATAACACGAGTTCTTGCTAATAAAAGAGGGTTTGATAAATTAAATAATGAAAAATTAGATGAATTTGCAGATTTCATTGAAGAATATATCTCAAAAGACTATGAATTAGCCGATTTTGTGCGCAGAGGTCTAGCATTCCACTTCGGCTCATTACCTCCAATAATTAGATCGGGTATTGAAGATTTATTTAAATCGGGGGATCTGAAAATTGTAAGTTGTACATCTACTTTACTCGAAGGAATGAATATGCCTGCAAAAAATATTTTCACTTATAAGCCTGAAAAAGGAAATAACGAACCCATTGATAAGTTGAATTTCTGGAATCTAGCTGGTAGAGCAGGAAGAATGGGAAATGATTTCTCTGGAAATATTATTTGTATTGAAATGAGTAAGTGGAAAAGTAATCCTATAGAAGGAGATAGAACACAGAAAATCGTTCCTTCAACCGAGAAGAAATTGAAAACAGAGAGTAATGATTTTAAAGAATATTTATTAAATAGTACTTCTGCATCAAAATTAGATGATTATAATGAGCAAATGATCTCTGTTATATTGAATGATAGAGTAAGAGGGAAAAAGTTAGCAGGATCAATATATGAAGATGAAACTAACGTAAATACTTTATTAGAGATTGATAAAATTGCTGAATCTATGTTGAATAGTTTCCTACCACCTGTGGGATTAATTCAAAAAATCCCAGGTATAATGCCAGAGAGAATTAATAAATTGTGGAATTATTTTCAGTCAACTAATTCTATTGAAGAGTTATTTCCATTGTATCCTCTACGCACATATGGAGAAACTTATACTCGATTCAAAGAGATTGTTCGTATTTGTGGGGAATATTTTGAAAATAACGGATGGAATGAGGCCTTTATAAAGAAAATATCAATTAATGCTTTTAAATGGATGCTAGGTGATCCACTCTCCACTATTATCTTCTATGACTCTAACTCATTGTCAAAGAAAGATAAGCAATTGACCAGTTTAGTTAAATCACAAGTTGAATTTTTGAATAATACAATAAGATATAAAATTGTGAAATACACTCAGGTATACACTGAAGTTTTAAGAGAGTATTTACTTTCAATAAATAAGAATGATGAGGCTGATAAACTTATAAATCTACCTGCATATTTAGAATATGGAGCGAGCACGGTACCTGCTCTTGAGTTTATGGCAATTGGCCTACCTAGGGAGGCTGCTTTAGTATTATCTAATAAACTTGGATACTTAGAAAATTATACAGCAGAAATCTGTCTAGAATGGTTAAGAAAACTTGATGTTGAATCTCTTAATACAACTACGTACTTAAAAAAACAAATTAGCAAGGTTCAAAGTGGTATATAATTCATTCTTTGAAATCGAGCGTTAAGCTGTTTCAAGAACAAGAATTATTGCATTATAGTGAGGAAAAATAATCGTTCATATGAAAGGGACAAGGCAGGGGACACTGACTTGTCCCTTTTTTTTGAAATTTATTGGTTGTATTACTTAGTTTTGCACTGAAGATTTATCTTCTACTTTACGGTCGCTCGCAAATTTCCACGATAATTTTAGTACCTCATCTATCATAGATCGAACGGACGTTTGATAAGGCCTATAACTTTTGAATTGAAATATTTTTAGGTAGTTTATTCTTTTTAATGCGATTTACGCATTAATAGGAACATATTTTCTCGTATAATTTAAGAAGAAGTGAGAAGGTACACATTATTAAGAAAGATAAATTTATCGTAAATTAAGATCACATCTAACATTAACAGAACATGATCAGTTTAGACCCATCAGAGAGGTGGATGTATGAGCCGGTTGCTTGACTTATTGGAAAAGGAACGGCGCAAGCTTAATCAGCTTGGAGAGGCATCCTTGAAGCAAGCGATTCCGTTGTGGGACAACCCTGAGGTTCAGGAACAGAGCCGAAGAGTGGATGAACTGGTAGCCCAAGTGAGTGAAATGAAGGCGAGACATGGCCCAGTGATAAGATGATGAGTGGGGTACATAACGTGTAGGGGAGGAGAAGCTATGGACTTTCCACCGTGGTTGGAACAAGCGATTCAGGTGAGGCTAGATGAGGTGACTGCCCAAATCGAGCATGATCCTAAACTGAGTCGTGTACGTGAGGAAACAGACGAAGCATTTGAAGCTTTGTTTGAAGGAGAGGATGTCGAACAGACACCTGAATATGCTGAATGGGAGAATCGTTATATTGTCAGCAAAGGCATAGAGAATGAGCGGTTGTACATGCAAGGACTGAGGGACGGCATTCAGTTCACTGTTTCCTTGCTGGGTCAGTTGATGTCGGAGGAGACCAATACAAAGACTGATCAAACCATTAACGCGAACCCATAAGTCAGGGGGAGCGACCTTATTCTCTACCTAAATAAAACCAGCCGAAGCTTATATCTATCGCTTCGGCTGGTTTTTTAACGCTCTACTTTTCCCAAAATCCAATTCTTACTTCGCACTTACCGATTTAAACCAATCATTCACTTCTTGCGTGATCTGATCTCCGCCATTGGATTTCCAGTTAGCGACGAATTGGTCAAAGGCATCAATAGGCAGTTTGCCGTAGATGATTTTGTTGAAGGTTTCCATCTCGGACTGGCGGAGCAGGTTCCATTTGGATACCATGGTTGGTGTGGCTGCGCCAGTAAAGTAGTTTTGTTTACGAATGTCGATCTGGGACATAACGACTTTACCTGCATACCAGTTTTCCGGTTTGCGGAATTCGGCCATTTGTTTCTCGTAAGGTGTTTCAGGCTTCTCGCCGTTGGCCAGCTTCACGAGTGTTTTCATGTACAGATCCGGGATACGTGCTGGGCCGGTCAGGAAAGGGAATTCGTTGGAGAAGTCTTTGATCTTCTCTTTGTCACTGGTCGGTTGTCCGTCAATGATATCCCAGTCGTAACCTTTGGCGAAGCCGTATTCATACTCACTGCCCGCTTTCGGGTTCGCAAGGTTATCCAGCAGGTAGTTGTAGTACAGGAAGATGGCTTCTGGATGCTTCGCATCCTTGTTAATCATGATACTTGCGTTGACACCAGAGTTCTGCCACTTCGTACCGATCTTGCCGTCTGGGCCAGCTGGAACAGGGTAAGCTTTATACTTTGAGCCAGGTACGTTCTTCAGCAGGTCAGGTGCAGGCCAGTCCGGTACCCAGTTTGCGCCAGGCAGAATGCCTGCTTTGCCAGCTGTCCAGCTTTCAGCGGATTTGCCTTCGTCCCACAGAGCGGAGTCAGCGTGGATATAACCTTTATCCATCCATTCAGCCAGCTTGGCAAGGGCTTGTTTGGCACCCGGGTTAACGGAGCCGTACTCGAGGTTGCCGTTTGCGTCTTTGTTCCATTGCTCCTCGATTGTGCCGTATGCACCGAACAACCAGTCGAGCTGACCCATCCAGGTGTTGGTGTTATTTTTCAGCGAGATCGCCAGCGGGAATACTTTGTCTGGAGACAGACCGTCCGGGTTCTCGTTCTTGAATTTGTCCATGATGTTCTCAAGGTCTGCAATGGTTTTCGGAGCTTCCAGGTTCAGCTTCTCCATCCAGTCCTCGCGGAGCCAGAGCAGTGTATCATCGTTATCGGTGTACTCCATGATCGGCATGTTGTATTTCTTGCCGTCCTTGGTGAACGGATACCACAGTTCAGGATGTGCTGCTGCGTGATCTTTCAGAGTCTGACTCGCGTACTTGTCGAACAACTCATCGATGGCGATGAATTGACCGGAGTCGATCAGCTGATTGGTTAGTACCGCATTGGTGGGTACGGATACAAAATCAGGCAGCTTTTCGCCAGAGGCGATAGCCAGTTGCAGCTTTTGTCTGTATTGATCGTCATTGGCCGGATACCAAGTATCTTTATGCTTCATACCCAGCGTTTCGAGCATCCAGCGATCGTGCACGTTATTTTCTTTGGTATCTCCTTGCACGTATTTCTTAGGCATTAATACCGAACTGAACTCGATGGGTGGATCATATTTTCCTTTAGCAAAAGCAGCTTCTGCTTCAGCTGAGCCGACAGTTCCCGGCGTATTATTGGTACCATTGTCACTGGCTGTCTCGCCACTGCCGCACGCAGTGATCGTGATGAGCGCGATAACCATGAGCAGTGACCACCATGTTTTGAATTTGATCATTGTTCAATCCCCCTACGGTGTATGATCTTTACAATGTAACTGTACCAATTTGTGCGGGAGTGCATCTATATGAGTTTTTTAGTTTTGATAGGACTCTATTAGTGAATGTTCAAAAAGGTCGGTTTTCAGTCATGTTATTTATGCTGGTCTCTGTATTCTTGCGGTGTAACGCCAAATTGGCGTTTGAACACTTTGATAAAATAAGCCGGGTCCATATAACCAATCTCCATGCTGATTTCATACACTTTTTTGGTGGTCGTGACCAGCTTGTGACAGGCCCGATCCATGCGCAGGCGCGAGATATAATCACTGATGCCTTCGCCTGTTTCGATCTTATAGATTTTGGACAAATGGGTCGGGTGCAGATTGACATGGTCAGCAAGCACACGCAAAGACACATCCAGATGTAGGTTCTTATCCGTAAAATCTTGAATCTTCTTCACATACTCGGAACGGATGTCCTTGATCTCGTTGGACGTGCCTTCCTTGAGTTTGCCCAGCACACTGAGCGACCATTTCCGCAATTTACTGATGGTAGCGAAAACTTCCCCACTTTGCAAATCCTCGACATCATTGCCCATTAAAGTGGTCAGAGTTAGCTTGTTCCGATGGGCGATGTTGGTGAACGAAGCCGTGATAAGAAAACCTGCCTCCATGCAGTGCTCCCAGGATTCGGACCATTTTTCATCCAACTCCGCGCAGACCGCGAGGATTTTCTCTTCCGCGGCATCCCACTGTCCGCTCTCTAGCAAACTAATAAAGGTGGGCGGGGTGTAAAGGACATCCAAGGGGCCTTGCGCCGCAGGTGTCTCGACATCGCTGACACGCATGACAAATTCGCGTTCGTCTCCGACGATCTGCCGGAAATAGGCTGAAGCCTGACGGAAACGATCGTAAAGCTGATCCGGAAAGGTGAACCACTCGGTGATAACGATGGAGAGGGAGCCTTTCAGAAATTGTTTTACTTTGGATTGAAGCTGAATGGACAGCTTCTCCAGAATGGTTTCTTTACCAATATCGCTTTTCCGTTCTTTCAACTGAAGTAAAAACACCAGATATCCGTGCTCCTCCTTGACGCCCCACACTTCCATAAACTCACCCATAATCTCTTCCGCCATGTTGATGATTGCATATTCGATCAGGGTCTGATCATTGCTGTCATAGTGTCCGAATTCTTCTTCCAGCCGTACCAGCATTAAAGCAGCATCCCCGGTATGAAAGGGCAGAACGTAATTAGCGAGCTTCCGATCCCATTCCGCAGCGGCGATTCGTTGTCCCTGTAAAGCTCCTAGGAGCAATCGTCCCCGCAAATGGGGGAGATTCTCTCGCAAGGTAAACTGCGTTCGTGTCAGTGAACTGACAAGTTCCCATTCGTTATTCAATTGATCGATGGCCTTCTGAACAGCACCCATTAATTCATCGTCAGTGGGGGGCTTCAGCAAATAGTCTACGGCTTCGAACTGGATGGCTTTTTTGGCGTAATCAAATTCGGAATACCCGGATAACAGAATACATTTTATCTTTTTGTCCCGGATGCGGATGCGTTCGATCAGTTCAATGCCTGTCATTTCGGGCATCTGAATGTCCGAGATCACGATATCGATGGGGTGGGTGTCGATCATTTGTAGTGCTTCGTGTGCCGAGTATGCTTTATGCACATGTTCGATCCCCAGCGTGTGCCATGGCTTGGTCATGGACAGGTTATCGACCCAGTGTGCTTCGTCGTCAACGATCATCATTTGCATTATAATGTCTCCCTTGGTGGTTGAACTAAGGCATATTTACACTTGCCACTCCGATGACAGAACAACCTTCCGATCGCTGTTCAAGCCCCATTTTCTGACTTAGATGATTATAAGGTTAAAATGGTGCTTGAAAGGCGAACACTTCGTTTCTTCAGGTTTTTTCTGTCCTCTGCGTTCACGTGTAAATGGTTCGTTCAAAATCAAATGTCAACTTATCGTTAGTAACAATATCAATTCGTATCGGTATTACCTTTATCGGAATCGGTGTCCTCTTTCGGTAACTCCCAGATGATTTCGGTTCGGAATCCGCCTAGTGGCGATGGGCCGAATAGGAGGTAGGAATGACTGCCGAACAGGTGCGTGATTCGTTGGTGCGTATTCCAAAGGCCGCAGCCCATTTCTTCTTGTAAAGGTTCCTGCATCTTCAAGTTTAGCGCTTCGTACTGTTCCGGGCTTAGGCCTGGACCATCGTCGTCGATGTATATTCTGCCAAAACCATTCAAGCGCTCCCCGGTAATTCGGATTTCCCCGGATGAATAGGACTTCGCCACGCCGTGTATCACGGAATTCTCGACCATCGGTTGAAGCATTAATCGTGGCACCGACTGGGCAAGCATATCTTCAGGGATATCGATGTGATACTCAATGCGACCATTGCGCAGCTTCTGGATATCCAGATAGTTGATCAGCAGCTTGATCTCTTCTTGTAGCGACGACGTCTCCCGTTCCATACGGGTGGTGTAGCGATAATACGCACTTAGGTTATGCGCCATGGAGACGACGGCTTGCTCGTCCTTCATTTGGGCCATGTTGATGATATAACCAAGACAATTATATAGGAAATGCGGATTGATCTGCGCCTGTAATTGCTTCAGCGTAGCTTCCCTGGCTCTAATTTTCTCATGGAATACATTTTCGATCAGATCTTGAATCTGATGGGACATATCGTTGAATCGGCGGAACAGGAATGAGAACTCATTCTGGTTTTTGCTATGCAATCGGACAGAATAATCGCCTTGCTCCACGCGGCGTAAGCCTTTGATCAGCTGTTTGATCGGATATTGCACATTCCGGTACAGCAGGATGGAAGCCGAAATGCCCACCACCAGCAGCAAGATCATACTGGTGTAGAACAGATTTTGACTAAGCGAGATAGGTTTCAAAATCTGATACAGCGGGATCACATCAACCAGATGCCAATCCAGATAGGTGGACTTCACGGAGCTAACCAGATATTTCTTTCCGTTCAGATCGACCACGTCCTGTGTGGTATCTTCGGGAGAATTCGTATCCAAGTACTGAATGAGTTCTGCGGATAACTGCTTGTCTGCGCTGCGATTCAGAATGGGTGAATTTCCTTTGTGATATAAGAAAGGATCGCCTTGTCCGCCTGCTTTATACGTATCCAACATATTCTGAATGTTCTCATAGCTGAAGCTCGCTTCAATCACCAGATTGCTTCCAGTGAGCATTCCTGGTTGGGCAAGGGAGTCCGTAAAGAACCAATAGAAGGATTTCATCTCATCTTGTGATTCCGCACTTTGGTCCCCATAGGTCCATTGTCCGCTCATATTTTTTTTCAAATACGCCTCATCATATCCTGTAGTTCGGTTGTAGTTGGCGATGACATCCTCATTCTGCTGTGAATACACCGCATATCGGGTAGGCCATATATCGGTAACGCTCGTCTGAAGCGTCATTTTCTCCTGAATTACATAACGGGTCTGCATCCGGTCATATCGATCATCCCACATGTTCAGGCCGTTGAAGGCTCTGACATTCGGATCACGGGAGAGAATCAGGCTGAAATCCATCATCTGATTGATACGGGAGTCGATCTGACTGGACAAGAACGTGAGCTGCTTCGTGTTGGAGATTTGCAATTCTTTGCTGACGACATCATAAGTGACGTTGTTGGAGTAGGTGTACATGATCAGAATGGGGATGAACAAGACCACAATTAACAGATTTATTTTGGCGAATAGACTGAATCGGGATGTGGTTTTATTTTGAAAAGGCATTAAGCGCTTCCATATATACATGAAAAGTCTCCTTCTAATTCGTGTGTAAACAACTTCTTCTAGGATGGCCCTAACAAAACACTATCAAGCCTAACAATGTTATATAGCAGACCTCAGTATGGCTTGATACTATTTATATCAGAGAACCCCATCACACACAAAAACTTTTTTTGGGAACAGGAGCAGTGCTATGGAGGCTAAATTGGAGGGTAAGCGGGTCCCGCAGGCAAACGTTGGGAACAAGCTGGAAAAAAAGAGAAAAAAACGCTACAAACAGCCATGGATTCTGCACTTCATGGTGTTGCCGGCGGCCATTATGGTCTTTATATTTTCATACATTCCGATGTCCGGGATTTTGATGGCATTTCAGGATTATAAACCTGCACTGGGATTTTTCAATTCCGAATGGGTAGGACTGAAGCACTTCAGGTACATGTGGGAAAATGATTATTTCCTGCAAATTACGTGGAACACGTTGTTCTTTGCCTGTTCTAAGATTGTCATGAACCTGATTATTCCGTTTGTATTCGCCTTATTACTTAATGAGGTACGGAAGATGGCGCTGAAAAGAACGATTCAAACGCTCGTGTATCTACCACACTTTCTGTCATGGGTAACGTTATCCGGTATCCTGATCGATATTCTGGCCCAGACGGGTATTGTCAATCAGTTCCTGGTCTCGGTATTCGGTATCAAGCCGATCTTCTTCCTGGGGGATGGCAGCTGGTTCCGATTCACGATTATTGCGAGTGATGTCTGGAAAGAGTTTGGATTCAACACGATCATCTTCCTTGCGGCATTGTCCGGCATTAACCCGGCACTTTATGAAGCGGCTGAGGTGGACGGCGCAGGACGCTGGAAGCAAACGATGTATATTACCATCCCGGCTCTTATTCCGATTGGGATCGTCATTGCAACCTTGGCACTGGGGAATGTGCTTAACGCCAACTTTGACCAGATCTTTAACTTATATAGTCCGTTGATTTACCAACAAGGAGATATTATCGATACGTTTGTGTATAGAGAAGGTCTGCTTAGTGGACAGTTCAGTTTCGCTACCGCTGTGAATCTGTTCAAATCGGTCATCAGCCTGATCCTGATTGTGATCTCGTACCGACTGGCTTACCGATTCGCCGGATACCGAATTTTCTAGAGAGGAGGACGAACAAATGTATCATAAAACGATGCCTTACCGCATATTTAGCATATTCAACAATGTATTTCTGACCATTCTTTCACTGCTCTGCTTGCTGCCTTTGTATCACTTGCTCATGGTATCTCTTAGCGCATCTGCACCTGCGAATGCTGGTCTCGTCACGTTCTGGCCGATTGGATTTACACTGGAGGCGTATGCGAAAACATTTGCCAATACCAACTTCCTCTCCTCCTTATGGGTATCCGTGGAGCGGACGGTACTGGGTACAGGACTTGCGTTAATCGTTAATACGATTGCAGCCTATGCGCTCTCCAAGGAGACGCGGGTGTTCCGTGCACGTAACATCTATCTGTGGTATTTTGTCATCACGATGTTGTTCAGCGGTGGCCTCATTCCGGGGTATATCCTGATTCTGAAGCTGGGACTGATGAACACATTGCTGGCTTTGATCTTGCCAGGATTGGTTGCGGTGTTCAACATCATTCTGTTGCTGAATTTCTTCCGTACCGTTCCAAAGGATCTGGAGGAAGCTGCATTTATCGATGGCGCAGGACATTTCCAGACGTTTATCAAAATCTATCTGCCGGTCTCCGTACCTGTTATTGCAACGGTTTCACTCTTCATGATGGTTGGGCATTGGAACGCATACTTTGATGGGATTATCTACATCCGTGATGCGGAAAAGCTGCCACTTGCGACTTTCATGCAGACGATCATCGTGCAGGCCGACATGTCGAAGCTTGATCCAGAAGCGGTGAAGAACCTGTCCCAACGGACCATTCGGGCTTCGCAGATCTTTATTAGCGCACTGCCGATCCTGCTTGTATATCCGTTCCTGCAACGGTATTTTGTAACCGGGATCGTGGTTGGTGCTGTTAAGGAGTAGTTGAATGTAGGGGTTAGAATAGGGTTGTGAAAAAGGAGTCACTGAACTGGGGAAGGCCAGGGAGGTGGCTTCTTTTTTGTTATGGAATAGAAGTATATTACCTTTAATTGAATAAAATGGTACTATGAGAGTTGATTAAGAGCATGAGTCATTTACCAATAGGAGGATGTGGACAAAGTGAAGAAGATTATGGTTGTTACCCTTGCTTTGACGTTTTTGAGCGTATTCATGACTTTTACAGCCACAAGCGCACCGAAAAAGATCAATATATTACTTAATGAAAAAGAACTAAAGACTCAAGCAGGCGCTGAAGCTCCCAAGAAATCAATTGAAGTTATGGTTAACTTGGAAACATTTCAATTAGTAGAGGCAAATGATTATATCATCTCTGACGGCCACATACTCGTTTCGCCAGCCTATATTACGAATGTACTAGATTTCGATGTGCCTGGTAAAGGGATATGGTGGGATAACGAAGCCAAAAGTGTAATATTTGCATATGTCGACAAAGATGATTATCCAAAACCAAGGTTAACTTTTAAGGTGGGGGAAAGCTCTTTTACCGAGTTCGACAAGCAAATTGAACTAAAGAGTAAAGTATTAATGGTAGATGGAAGAGTTTATTTGCCGTTAAGAGCAATTAGTGAAGCATATGGTAAGGAGGTTCATTGGGAATCCAATAACAGCAAGAACATGGTTCGAATAACTGCGAAGATTAACTTGCCATGACTTTTATGCAGAACAACAGGTTTTGAAACGATTTCGTTAAACTGGAAACATCCAGGCTCGATCTCAAATATTCGTTGAAGGGTAGGAGGGTATATGGGTTCAAGAATAATGCATCTGATAATTGCAAATAGAATTGCTGATAGCCTATCAATCAAAGATAAGACGCCTTTTTTACTTGGAAGTATCGCTCCGGATGCTGTTTCATCAAAAGATTCGTCACATTTCTTTGCTGGTGAAGTACAAGACTTTTCAAGAAACGTTGACTACAAAGGCTTTATACATAAATATAGATCGCAAGCAGAAGACTTATATGTACTTGGTTATTTTACACATTTGATTGCTGATGATATTTGGTTGAAAGGTTTTAATCTGCCTTGGTTAAAAAACAGAATGGATGCAGACGCTGGATTATATAAACTGTATCATAATGATTTCAGAATATTGAATGTGAAGTTATTAAAGCATTATGGATACACAGATGAATTAAGAAGGTCGCTGAATTACATTTCTACATTGCCTGAATTAGATGAGGTTAAATCAAAAGATGTTGAAAAATTCGTTCCATATGTATTGGGTGATATGGAATATGATAACGCAATATTGGATGAAAATCTTAATGTTTTTACGTTTAACCAGATCGTTGGATACTTAGAGACATCAGTCGATATGGGATTATTGAATATGAGGTATGTAAAGATAAAGTATAATTTGTAGGCTATATTTCTGAAAAGTGGAGATCGGAACGAAGCCCGTTGCCCATACACTCCCAATCCTGTTATAATTCCGGTATATCTATCGTATTGGGGGTTATGACGTGGCAATATGGATGATGCCGGATTGCTCGTTCGCTAGAAAGCCTTACGCAAAGCCTGAATAGGGGCGGACTTTGTGTAGGGCGCGACAAAATGAGATCGTATGCCCTGGAATCAACATAATGGTTCAACCCGCAGGCTTTGCACCTTACTTTATTTTCCTAATAAAAATAAGGGGCTGAAAGCCATGCAAACACCATTTATTTATAATCATCAATTTAATTATATTCAAAAACAAGCTGATTTCCTGCTCAAAACGCTGCGCTCGGTCGTGGACCCCAAAGTGTTGGATACGGTCCGTTATACCGTCAGCACGAATGCCGTTGGCATCTTCAATGATCTGACGCCGGAACAAAAGCAACTGCTGGAGCAGTTATCCACGTATGAGAAGACAAATGAGTTGCAGACCTATCTGAACCAGCTGGAAGCATATCTGATTCCATTTCCGCAAGTATCCGCGAAGCAGATTCAGAAGCTGTTTCCCAAGGTAAAGAAGCTCAAAGTGCCGGATCTGGAATCCATCGATTACGCACGTACAACTTATCTGAGATGGACCGACATTGCTACCGATCGCTTGTTCATCGTGTATCCGCACGAAGGCAGATTCCTCGGAATTGAGGGGCGGCTTACAGCCACGAACAAGAAAGGGTATTGCATGTTCTGTCATCGCCATCAGGAGCTCGGATTCTTCAACGTGAAGACCAAGAGTTATACGCCGGACAACATTTCTTCCGTGGCCCAGTACGTATGCATGGATAACACAGCTTGTAACCATAGCATCACCGATACTAGTATGTTGGAGAAGTTTCTTCTCTCGACCGTAAAATAATTGAATCTAAACAAACAGGGTCGCTCTTTGGAGCGACCTTTTTGCTGTGTTCAAGCGGAATTGGGACGTCATAACCATGCAGCGCTATTAATATCTTTATAGCGTCGAAGGATCGTTGGCATAGTTCAGTCCCAGGTTATGCGCATGGTTCAGCAATGCCTCATAATGCTCAGGCTTGGATTCCAACGTTTCATATAAAAACTCAACCCTGGATCGGGACACGCCGCAATAATCGGCAATTCCCACATTGAGCAGATTGGCGATTGATTCACCATAGTTGCGCTTATGCATCTGTTCTTCCGTCACGCCCGAAAGAGCGATCCACAATATCTGCTGGTGAGGAAGTTTGTTCGTGCCGTAGGCAAACCCGTTGTTCATGACACGATCCACATAGCCTTTCAGCATGGCTGGCAGATGCCACCACCAGAGAGGAAACACAAAAGCTACAGCATCGTGTTTCTTCAATCGCTCCATCTCTGTTTCAACCTCAGGCGAGAACACCTGATTTTCTTGAGTATAGTCTGGTTCATCCATCTCTCGGAGAATTGGGTCGAAGCCAATCCCATGCAAATCCAATATCTCATAACCGTGACCGGCATCGGTAAGACCCTGTGCAAAACGTTGAGCTACCTGAAAGGTCAAGGAGTCTTTTCTTGGGTGGGATACTACAACGAGTACGTTCATCTTATCTTTCACTACCTTTCTGGATTGCAGTCTTGTAGCCATAAATCAGTGGCTGATGCTATTATAAACAGGTATGAAAACATCTGGAAGTACGCACTTTGATGTTCTATAGGAAGAATGAAGTACCATAGGAACATCAAAGTACCCTAAATGGATGCCTCGAAATGGGCTTAAATAATAGAAAGAAGAGCAGCAAAAAGTTTATATTTTCACTTGGGATACAGCCTGATTATGGAGGGGTTCAAAAATGACAGAACATGGAGAAACGAGTGCTCCAAAAAAATATAAAGTAGGCGTGGAAGCTGCCTTGGAAGTAATGGGTGGGAAGTGGAAGCCTTTGATTATTTATCACTTGATGACAGGACGGAAACGCACGTCGGAGCTTCGACGATTAATCCCCGACATTACGCAGAAGATGCTGACAACACAGCTTAGAGGTCTGGAAAAGGATGAGATCGTACAGCGTAAGGTATATTCGGAGGTACCTCCCAAAGTGGAATATGAGTTAACGGACTACGGTTGGGGATTAAAACCTGCTCTGGACCATTTGTGCTATTGGGGAGAGGAGCATCTGGAGAAGGTGCACGGGGATAAGTTCAAGGTTCTGGAGGACTTCGATTCTGAAGAAAAGGGGGCGAGAAGTTGAATGGTGCAGAGCACGTGAAACAGGCAGTTCCCATTCGTTGTGAAGGCGTGGCTGTAGTTCTATTGAAGAAAAGCCTCGATCAATACCGTGTACTGATGCTAAAGCGGGCTGGTCGTATGTTGCATAACGAGTGGTGTTATGTTGGCGGCGGGATAGAAAAGGGCGAGAAGGCATGGGAAGCTGCACTCAGAGAAGTTCATGAGGAAACAGGTATTACGGAAGTCCGGTTGTATTCTGCCAATCAATTCGAACAATATTATTCACCCATGGGGGAGTATATCTATACCGCTCCCGTATTCGCAGGATATGTGGACGAAAGCCAGGTTGTCCGGTTAAATCATGAACATATCGAGTACCAATGGATGACGTTTGACGAAGCCAAAGAAAATGCTGCTTTGCCCGGGATTGATGACATTTTGGATTTTGTTGAAAAGCATTTTGCCAGAAAAGCCCCTTCCGAGTGGCTTCGGATTAATGGAGAGAATGATTAGGAGGTGGAACTCATCACATACAAGACGATTTATCCAAGAGCATGGTTGAGCCTACTATGTATGTTGGTCATTGAAGCTATGTTTTTCAGAAATATTATTTATGATGAAAATGGTATTATGAAGTACTTCCTGATCGTTATATTGACCTTTATTCTCGGTTATATCGTTTTTCTGCTCTGGCGTTTGTTTTTCACTAAACCCAGTATTACGCTGGAAAGCGATCATGTGATTTCTATGAAACATCAGAGATATGATGCATCTCAGATTGAGTGTATTTATATGAATTACAGACGGATTGGCATCAAACTCTATGGTAAACGTTTAGTGCCGATGGATCTATGTTTTTATTTTCAACGAGGTCAGGAGTCTGCAGGCGTAGAAGCTGTGCATGAATGGGCGGCGCGAAACGACAAAGAGATCAAACATAAATTGTTTCAAACCGTGGGGTAGAACAGTACGCCTGTTGAATATAAGGAATCGTTGAGTCTGAAATTTTTGGAGGAGTAGCGATGAAAACAATAGAGCAATTCCTAACGAGATCGATCTGAAGTGGTCGAGGTGCTAGGCTTTACGAGATCTGTTATCGCTAACACGATCATTGAATATGATATTGTCAAAAATCATCCTAAACAATTAACAGCATATTTTAAACGTACACAAATTCCAGATGCAGCTAAATTCTCGTCACAAATTAAAGCTCTATGCTTCAATAGCATAGTAGATTCTAAAAATTAGCAGGAGAGATGCATATGAGATATCTAACGAAAGAATGGTATGAGATGTGTCAGCAGACACATCTTCATTTTGGTTTAAGAGTACATAGCGGAGCTAACGAGTTCGATGAGAATCTATTTCTAAGGCTGTATAAAAGAAAGGAAAAAGCGCATGTGAAGCAGGAGCGAGAGTTATATAACTTGGACCCACGTTTCATGCTGGAGCATGATGGTCAAGTGCTTACTCGCGTAGACAAAGCTTTCAGTGGGGAAGAAGTGTCAGATGAGGATCAGATCGTATATCACATGCCCCCAGAAGAACGAGCGCATATCGAGAAACTCATTGCAGAATATGATGTTCGTCCTCCTTTTGACGAGAAGAAATGCAAGGAAGAGTACAAAGAAT
Organism: Paenibacillus sp. USHLN196; assembly: GCF_037144955.1. Classification (NCBI taxonomy): domain Bacteria; kingdom Bacillati; phylum Bacillota; class Bacilli; order Caryophanales; family Paenibacillaceae; genus Paenibacillus; species Paenibacillus sp. USHLN196. The sequence continues at coordinate 23,907 of NZ_JBBCYH010000004.1, forward strand.
CGATGGAGTGGAATATCCAATACAAGGCGGAGAATTTGCCACAGGAAATCGTTGAACAAATTGCGGATATTCGTGTGTTTACGCTGGGATATTGCACGAGAGAAGTTATGCTCCAGCTGAAGAAACAGAGTGCGGAAAATAGGAGATATGTGGTTCACACATCGAAAGAATTTAGAGAAGTGATGATGGCACAGGATATCCCCGATGAAATACATAGCCGGGTTCAATATCATGATTGTACAGTGACGGAACTACTGACGGGAGATGAAGTGGTCATTCGTTTTGACACTCGTGGGGGCTTCACCAATATAAAGAGACTTACGCTGGTTGCACCCGAAATCATCAAGCAAGAGGGTGATATTGTAGGCAGTTACTGGCTGTATCAAGAGTTGTATCGAATCGATAACGGATATGAACTTCATGTTCTATTTGGTGGGGAGAATATGCCTGAACTGATTGTTCGCTGTGCTGATATTCTGGTGGAGGAAGAATGAGAGAGAGGATGATGTTGTGATCTGGAGAGACTTCCTATTGAATGACAAGGAATTACAGGTAGGCCCGTTTTATTTTGGGTGGGAAAATTATAAACAGGTGATTGAAAATACGTTTGGTACGGCGGGAATTCAGTAAGGAAAAAGGGGTTGGACAACAATATGGAATTTATCTGGGCTTTAGTCATATCACTTATATGTTTAATTTTCGTTCTTATCTTTGCTGCAATTGTACGTTATGCGATAGATTCATCTAAAACATCGCAAAAGCTGGATGTACTAATCAAAGAAGTACACTATCTGAAAACTGAAATTAAAAAATTGCAACACCATAAGCAGCAAGATGGTAGCAAGCATAATATTGATGAGAAAGTTTAGATGAACGACACGACTTGAAATTTTTCTAAGAAGGGAACAGACCATGATGAAACCACAGGGAAACGTACAAGCTGTTTTTATAGACAGAGATGGAACCATCGGTGGTACAGGTCATTTTATTCATCCGAGAGATTTCAGATTATACCCAAATGCTCAAGAAGCAATTATGCATTTAAAACGAGAAGGAATTATGGTACTGGCTTTTACGAATCAATATCGAATCTCACGTGGAGAAGCCAGTCTTGAGGATTTTGAAGAGCAATTTCGGGAGTTCGGATTCGATCACTCCTATATATGTCCGCATGAGCAAGAATGCAGCTGCAGAAAGCCTAAACCCGGAATGTTATTACAGGCCTCAGAGGAACACGATCTGGATTTATCCAAATGCATAGTTATTGGAGATGTAGGAGATACAGACATGCTTGCTGCCCATGCTGTAGGAGCGACCAAGATCATGGTGAGAACAGGCTGGGGGGAATCTTCATTAACCAAATTCAGAGACAAATGGACGGAGACCGAACCTGATTATATCGCAGAGGATATTTGGGATGCCGTACAATGGATCCTTCATGGAAGGGAATTCAGAAAATAAAAGACAGGAGGTAACTGTGTATGGGCATGTCAGACTATTACAAAAACCTCAGGGAAAAGATCGGAAACGAGCTTATTTTTATGCCGGGTGTAGCTGGGATTATCCGAAATGAACAAGGGGAGATCCTGTTCGGTCGTAAACATAACGAATCAACCTGGGGGCTGATTGCTGGAGCAATTGAGCTTGGTGAGACACCGGCTCAAGCGATGGCAAGAGAGGCACTCGAAGAGACAGGTCTGGTTGTAGAACCGGAGAAGATTATCGGAGTATACGGGGGTGAAGCAAGACGGTTTACATACAGTAATGGTCATCAGGTTGAATATTTGACTATCGTATTTGAATGCAGGATCAAATCTGGGCAGCTCACGCCCGATAATGAAGAAATGAAGGATCTACAGTTTTTCTCCGAGGATCAGCTTCCACCCATGGCAAACCAGTATCCAGACTATATTTTTAGTTCCAATCAAGAAGAACGAGCCCATTTTGAAAGATAAGCCACTGTGCAATTTGAATCTAAAACTTAACTTATGCTTACCAAATGAATCAAGATCCTAGTTATATGAGGAGAACCATATGTTAATTAACCCAACGATAAATGAGATAAATAATCTTTTCAAGGTGCATCATATCAACGAAGAAATATCTGAAATTCAAAGTTTGTCAGGTACCACCGCTGGACGTGTTTATCGGTTGAGTACGAATCTGAATAAGCATTATATTCTGAAATCGGATGAACCTGAGCAGATTCACATCGCCCAGCAGTTTTTGGACACGTATAAGAATTCTCCGTTATTGCCTGAGGTTCTGTTGACTGATCCGGACAACGCTTATTTTATTTATACGTATATGGAGGGCACGACCCATTTCAACCGGGGACTGAAAAGAGAATGGTTAACTCATCTGGTGAAAGAGCTATTCAATACATATGTGCGTTCTTCAGATACGAAATCATGGGGCAGAATAGAGTTCCCACAGAGGACCTGGAAAGAATTCAATCAGATTAGTATTCAAGAAGCAAAGATGAATATTGGAAGTGTTTTAACAACAGATGATTATAATCTGGTTCAATCCAAAGTGGATCGTCTCTTTCATGAAGAAGAAGAGAAGTTTCTTTTACATGGGGATACGGGGGTTCATAATTTTGTATATGATCAAAATGAACTCATCGGTGTTATTGACCCATCTCCAATGGTTGGACCTATCCTCTATGATTTCTTGTATGCGTTTAGCTCCTCGCCAGATGATATCAACACCGAAACATTATTTGCTACATTGGAACTTCTGGAACAGGTGGAAATGGAAAAATCCAGATTAATAGAGGAAGCTCTGGTCCATCTATATTGCCGAATTGGGCTTAGTAACAAGCATCATCCGGATGATCTGCCTGAATACTTAAAGGCATGGCAGGAATGGAAGCGATTATGTCAGGAACTTTGAACTAGCAAAGTATTTACAGCTATTGCAAATGCCTTAGTTCAGACTGTACAAGACAGGAGAGATATCACAAGTTGGATAACAAAAGTTTTTTGAATCGTCCGAATGCTTGGACGATCACCGATGTACTTCATGGCGACTTACTTGCCATTAAAGAACTTATCTATGACAAGTGTGGCTTTGGTTGCTCTCAACCGCATGAAGAAGCACAAAATGCTGAATATGGGGCATATGTGTTCACCTTACATTCTCTGTCCATTCGATTTCGCGTTGCCAAAACCACCCCAACTAAGATTGGACAATTTGTTACCCTGTGGCAGCGGGGTGGGGATGGATCGTCACAGCCATATGATGTATCAGATCCAGCAGATATGTATGTCATTAGTACGCGCACAGGTAGCCACTTTGGGCAGTTTGTGTTTCCAAAGCATGTATTGTTACAGCGAGATATCGTATCGGATCAAGGCAAAGGTGGCAAGCGCGCAATACGTGTATATCCGCCTTGGGACAAACCAACAAGTAAACAGGCTCTAAAAACGCAACAATGGCAGCTGGAATACTTCCTGGAAGTACCTTTTACCGAACCATTGAATTGTGATCAAGCCCGAGTACTTTATGGCACTCAACGATTGATGTAAGCGAAACAGTAGTCGGCATCTCCAAACTCTTCTCCTCTGAATATCAGCTTTTCACCGATCTTTTTGGCATACCTCCTCTATTCGTTATTTCTCAGTACTGAAGCGTGTGCTATGTCCTCCATTTGTTAAAAAATAGTGAACGTTAGTTCATTTCATTTTTTTGAAATTTGTGCTTGCCTTAATGTGAACATTAAGCCTTAGGATGTAAAAGAACCAGCTAAATGCATCCAAAAATGAACATAAAGGAGGAGTCAGCAGTATGGCTTTCTCGATAAAAGAAGCTTCGGAGCGGCTGGGTTGTCCTGCACATAAAATTCGTTACTACGAGAAGGAGGGACTGCTCCCTTACATTCAACGGGATCAACATGGAAATCGGATGTTCGAGGAAGAACATCTGGATTGGATGAGACTGATGTCCTGTTTCCGGGCAACGGGTATGAAGGTATCTACACTGAAACATATGGTTAGTTTGGCGATGGGTGGTGATTCAACGATTCCACAACGGAAAGCGATCCTTCACGAATATAAAGAAGAATTACATCGCCGCCAACTTGAAATTGCCGAAGCACTTGCAGCGGTGAATAACAAATTGACCATCTATGAAGACATAGAGACAGGAAAGCTTCCTTCAGAAAGCAAGTTGCTAGACCAAATGGAAAGCATCGGCAAAGACTAATATTAACGGATGGAGAGATGGAGATATGAAGCAAAGAGTGCTGGGAAATAGCGATATCGTCGTATCTTCAATTGGATTGGGAATTATGGGCATGTCTCCAGGGATGTACGGGGAAACCAATGATGAGGAGTCAATGAAGACGATCCATCACGCGCTGGAGATTGGTGTTACACTGCTAGATACAGCTGATGTGTATGGTAATGGTCATAATGAAGAACTACTGGGGAAAGCGCTGAAGGGACGTCGGGATCGGGCCATTATTGCTACCAAATTCGCGTATACCCCAAACTATGAGACGTTGAATGGTCATCCGGATTACGTGAAAAAGGCTGTAGAAGCAAGTCTACGCAGGCTGGACACCGACTATATTGATCTATACTACCAACATAGGGTAGATCCTCAGATTCCGATTGAGGAAACTGTTGGCGCGATGGCTGACTTGGTTAAAGAGGGGAAAGTCCGCTGCCTTGGCTTGTCGGAAGCATCGGCTTCCACTTTACGCCGTGCAAACGCCGTTCATCCAATCTCTGCGTTGCAGAGCGAATATTCCCTGTGGAGCCGGGATATTGAGGACGAGATTCTACCGACTGCGAGAGAATTGAATATTACTCATATTGCATACAGCCCATTAAGCAGAGGGTTTATCTCAGGTGAGATACGGAAATTCGAAGATTTGGATGTTAATGATCTGCGCAGATATATGCCGAGGTTCCAAGGAGATAATTTCGCCAAAAATATAGAAGTTGTGGATAAAATCAAAGAGATTGCAATGGAGAAGAGTTGCACGCCTGCACAATTGGCTTTAGCTTGGACAATGGCTAATAACGCATTGCCGATTCCGGGAACGAAACGAATCAAATATTTGGAGGAAAACGCGAAGGCTGCAACGATTGAACTGACTCCTGATGACTTAGCCCGCATTGAAAAGGTAAGTCCCCAAAATGAGGTCCATGGAACACGTTATATGAAAGAAATGATGACTCAGCTTAACGGGTAAAAATGAGGCAAAAAAGGAAGTATGATTTAGTGGCATATCCTGTATAATTTAGAGAACAATCAGGTTTGTATTTCTATTGAGAATGAAGGATATACGATTGGAAAATAAGGTATCCCTATTATGGGAGTGATTCTACTGCCACTTTGAATACTGGAGTGTGGTCATGATTGTATTGACATCGGCAATCGTATTCACCGTCTTGATTCTGATCGTTATTCTGTTTCAGGTTGCGTTGGCTGTAGGTGTGCCCTGGGGAGAGTACGCCATGGGTGGGAAGTTTCCCGGGAAATACCCCCTATCCATGCGTTTTGCCTGCATAGTTCAGATCGCAATATTGGCATTCATGGCGATCATTGTTCTGAGTAAAGCAGGATTGCTTTTGCCTGGATGGTCTTCGTTCTCAGATATCGCAATTTGGTTTATCGTTGGGTATTTGGTGTTGGGGGCGATTTTGAATCTGATCACGAGAAGTGTATGGGAACGAAGAATCTGGGCGCCTGTAACGTTGTTGATGCTGATAACCAGTATAATCATTGCCATTTCATAACAATGAGCACAACGAAATATACAAAACTAGAGCCCTGGCATGTATGCCAAAGGGCTCTATGAATCACTGCCGTTCCTCATTTATACTAATGATAGTTTAATCCTTACATAGAGAAGATCAACGGAGAGGAGCGGTTTTATTATGCCGATCTACTACTACCTTGCGGCAGTTTTATTAGTTGTAACAGCCTATTTGGTTCGACGTAAGTTCAAGATTTTCCGTCCAGCAGGAAGACGCAGAAAACAGACGAAAGTTACGTACAGACGAAAAAAAGCACCATTGAATCTTGGACTTCGAGAAGAAGTCTCCTATCAGCAAACCATTCTTCAATTGGAGAAGAGTTACAATAAGCATTTTGCCAATAAACTCAAGATCCGAATTCAACAAGAATATCCTCACATGAAAACGCTGGAGTATCGGTGGAAATTGATAGAGCTTAAGCGATATTTCATTATGGCTTCGTTACTTAAGCAGGTGCCCATGTTCAGTGATGAAGTTGATGATTTGTGGCATGAGATGCTGATGTTTACGAAATCTTACGCTGATTTTTGTGCAGAATTCATGGGTTCCACGGTACACCATGAGCCGGCAATCACCCGCCGCGAAACGCCAGGAGCGCGTGCATGGTTTGACTGGGTGTACTGTCAATTATTCGAGTTTACCCCCTACAGTGCTGCAATCTGGGGTGATTTTTTCACTTACCCATTATCCAGTGATGTACAGAAGCTGATCGCACAAGGAGACCAATCTGAACTGGTGAATGAACTGTTTCATGCCAGACGCATGCAGGAGGATCCTGAAGCTGCTCAGGTGATTGCCTACTTGATTGATCAACTACGTAGATCGGCAACGCTAAGTGAAGAAGAGCTATCTCCAGCATCTTCCGGAAGTAGCGATGTAGCTCTCGTCATGGCTAGCGCCATGGTGTATTACTCCATGCATAACGAGGCGACATATGGGTTACACATGGGGCGGCTGGAACAGGAAATTCTTCCACAGGAAAAGGCAGCTTATGGTTCCTCGTCAAGCAGTGGCTGCACGAGCAGTTCCAGCTGTTATGCGGACCAATGTACCGACAGTAGTAGTTCCTCGGGAGAATCCGGATCATCCTCGGGGTCATCTTCCGACTCTTCTTGCAGCTCATCCAGCTGTTCATCTTGTGGTGGTGGCGGAGATTAATGAAGTTGAGTATTTGGGCTACAGTGACTCTGTAATCTTGAATGAAACAGCCACTAGACCAATGGAGATTGCCGGAAAGGAAGATCATATGCGAAGCGACAAATTTACACCGTATTTAAGTTTTATAGGTTTTGGTTTAGTCATTCTGACCCTGAGTGTGCATATAAGTTTCAAATTAGGAATTGAGAAAGGCTTGGATGAAGTCCAAGCTGGAACGCGGAAAAATGAATAAAGATGAGTACTTGGATCAGATCAAGAAAGTTAAGACCAGTTTGGGAATCAACATCAGTTATATTGTTATCCTGCTGTTCCAGCTGGGATACGTCATAGTGAACTGGGACGAGGTTAATATTTAGTGTTCTGACCGACCTTTCCTGATTTTGAATAGCAACGTACATAATCTCTAGGAGGAACATTCATTGAAAGCATTATCGATCATCAGTCTTATTTGGTACGTACTTAATTTTTTCTTTTTAGTAGCTTTCTTGGAAAGTTCGGAAGCCGCAGCAGGAATGGGAATTTTGGCTGTCCTGTATGGTCTGCTTTTCTCAATTCTAGCTCTAATCATATCTAGCAAGAAAAAAAAGCCCCCTGTGAATGTGCATGAACAACTGCTACAGTTAGGTGAATTAAAAGAGAAAAATATCATATCAGAATATGAATTCGATCAGAAGAAAGAGAAGTTACTCTCCAGATACAGGTAGTCCAAAGCCTGCTGCGATAAGGTAAAGGTCATTCCATTTTCTATTCATGCAAAAAATGAAATTCTCTAAACAAAAAAACAGGGCGTTCCCTTTAACGGGAATCTGCCCTGTTTTTGTTATAACTATATTTTATTACCCATCTCAATGGTGATGATGCGCATGAGCATCGGGTGCGTCGCCTTTGACCGTACATAATACTGAGGTGTCATGCAGATGTTTCTCAGACTCTACTTGGAGCGTTACATGTTTGATTTCTTTATGCTCCAGCATATGTTCAATTTTTTGAACCAGGATCTCGGATGCATAAACATCCATCGTTCCATCCACCACAATATGAGCGGTCAGCGCATTCAGGTTACTGGTGATGGACCAGACATGCACATCGTGAACACCTTTGACGCCATCAACTTGTTTAATAGTCTGCACCAGTTCATTCACATCCACATTGGCTGGAGTGCCTTCCATCAAGATATGCAGGGAGGATTTGGTGACATAGAAACCACTTCGCAATACCAGTGCCGCGACAATTACACTCGCAAGTGGATCGGCCCAACCCCAGCCAAAAAACATCATAAGCAGGGCTGCCGCAATAGCCCCAACGGATCCCAGCATGTCGCTGATGACATGGAGATAAGCACCGCGCATATTCAGATTATTTTCCGTATCGCTACCACGCATCATGATCCAGGCCACCAGAATATTGATGAGTAATCCAACGATGCTGATGATTAACATACCTACGGTTGCAACTTCCGGCGGATTGATAAAACGCCCAATCGCTTCGTAGAAAATGTAGAGCGCAATGGCGATTAACGTAATTCCGTTTAACGTAGCGGCTAAAATTTCAAATCTTCTGTAGCCGTACGTTTTGCCGGTATTCACCGCTTTTTCACCAAAGGTGAACGCCAGCAGAGCGATCCCGAGTGCAATGGAGTCAGACAGCATATGGCCTGCATCCGAGATAAGTGCGAGACTGTTGGTGATGAATCCACCAATGGCTTCGACGATCATATAAATGGTAATAATAATGAAGGAAAACAACAGGACTTTCTTGTTATTGGTGGTGTGAGCGTGGTTGTGTCCATGATCGTGCCCATGGTTGTGACTGTGATGATGTCCGGACATTTAAATCCTCTCCTTTGGAGCGAGGCTCCCTTATGTAATATGATTTCTAGTGTGACTATAAATGAGCTTAAGCAATGTTTAATCGCCTACAAATGAATATATGAGCGCTTGTTCATATGTTATGGTTTTATTATAGTTGCGCCACATAATAGTGTCAACCAGATTTAAGAAAATATAAACATGTCCAAGGTGTCTCCATGCATGTGCTGGCGAATGAGATTGCTTTTATGCTACCATCTGTGCAGGATCAAAGTGAGATGTACTCGCTACATAGAAGGGCGGACAACGATATGAAACATCTGTTGCTAGCAGACGATGATGCGAATATTCGAGCACTCCTGCGGCATGTCATGACCAAGGAAGGGTATCGGGTTCATGAAGCGCAGGATGGATTGGAAGCGGTCAGACTGATGCAAGAAACGCCGATCGATCTGGCGATCCTCGATGTGATGATGCCGGGCATGGACGGACTGGAGTTATGTGATTTCATTCGGCAGCACTACGATATTCCCATTATGCTACTGACGGCACGTGATCAGCTATCTGATAAGAGAGATGGTTATTTGAAAGGAACGGATGAATATGTGACCAAGCCATTTGAACCGGAAGAGTTAGTCTATCGGGTAAAGGCGTTATTTCGTCGGTACCATCGCACATCCAGCGATATTATCCGTATGAACCGGATCGTCATTGACCGTAACAATGTAGAGGTTACCGATGGGCAATCCATTCTCTTTTTGCCGATGAAAGAATTTGAATTACTCTCACAGCTTGCCCAGTATCCGGGCCGTTTGTTCTCGCGAGATGAACTCATTCGGCTTGTATGGGGGGCAGATTATGAAGGAGATGACCGTACCGTTGATGTACATATCAAGCGGCTACGTGATCGGTTTGCTGATTATACGGATGATTTCGTTATTCAGACTGTCCGGGGCATTGGTTACAAGATGGAGGTGAAAACGCCTTGAGGACCTTGTATGTCCGGGTATTCCTCATTACGGTTGGAGTAATTATGGTCAGTGGCATATTGGGTTTTCTTATGTCGAATATCTACTATCATACGAAGCTCAAGGATTTTAATGATGAGAAGCTGGTAGGTATCGCGACGCAAATGAAGCAATTTGTGGAACAGCAACCCGGCACGATGGAGGATTATCTGAACAATGCCGCCGCACTCGGGTATGAAATCTATGTGACGGATGGAAAAGGCAGCGACCGATTCTATGGCCGCGAATTCCGTGAGAAAGATCTGGACAAGCAAGCTGTAGAACTGGTGCTGAATGGTGAGGTATACCATGGAGTCGCCCAGTTTCCAAGCAAACCGTTTATTACCGGGTTCTTCGATAATCAATTAAGCAATACCGTGGGTGTTCATCTACATTTGGGCAATGCCAATTACGCTCTCTTTATGCGCCCGGATGTAATTCTGCAATTCGGTGAGCTGCGCATCTTTTTTGCATTGATTGGAGCATTGACGATAGGCATTAGTATCCTGATCTTTCTGATCAGTACCCGCTATCTGGTCAATCCCATTGAACGTCTGTCCGAGGCGACCAAGCGCATTGCTCAAGGAAAATATAATCTGAAATTGCCTACCGCAAGGCGGGATGAGATTGGACAACTGGCACAGCATTTCATGACCATGAGTCGTGAATTGGAAAGGGTAGATCAGGCGCGACAGCAGTTTGTATCGAACGTATCCCATGAGATTCAATCACCGCTGACCTCGATTCAGGGTTTTGCCCAATTGGTGGCGGATCGGGATCTGCCTGAACAAGAACGGGAGCACTATGCATCGATCATTGAGGAGGAGAGCCGCCATCTCTCCTTGCTCAGCAAACAACTGCTTCTACTGTCCTCCCTTGAACAAGGCAACGAAGATCTGTCCAAAGTAAAGTTCTCTTTGCGAGATCAATTCCGGCAAGCAGTTCAGGTGCTGCAATGGCAATTGGAAGAAAAAGAACTGTTGCTTCGGATTTCGGTGCCCGAATCCATCCAGCTGATTGGCAATGAAGTGCTGCTCATGCAAGTTTGGATGAATCTACTGGGCAATGCAGTGAATCATCTGCCACAGGGAAGAAGCATCGAGATTCATGCCGAGCAGACAGATAACCAGTGTGTGATTCAGATTCGGGATACAGGAGACGGGATTGCTGCGGAGCATCTGCCTTTCCTGTTTGATCGATTCTATCGGGTGGATCGTGCGAGGGAACGTTCTTCTGGACGAACCGGACTTGGACTTGCCATTGTGCAGAAAATTATCCGAATTCATGACGGTACAATCGAGGTTTCCAGTTCACCTGAGGGTACGGTCTTTATCGTGACACTTCCGCAGATGTAATCTGTTATTCATTTGCCGTTCATTTTCGCCTCCTATACTTGGGTTATCAAGAGGGAGGTCACAGAACATGTACTTGGCTATTCGGGAAATGAGGTATGCCAAAGGGCGGTATGCCTTAATTGCTACAATCATGGTGCTGGTTTCATTTCTGGTACTGTTTGTTACAGGTCTTGCACAGGGGCTCGCTTATGATAACGCAGCTTCGGTCAAAAATATGGCAGCAACCCACTTTGTGTTGGAGCAGGATTCGAATCATCGGTTTACCCGGTCACAAGTGGATCAGGATCAACTTAATCAAGCTCGCTCCGTAGTGGGGCAAGAGAACGCTGAGCCACTCGGTGTGAAAATGACAACCGTCAGTCCAACCGGCGACACAAAAAAGATCGATGTCACGTTGTTCATGGTTAATCCGGAAGGTTGGCTTGCTCCAACCGTTACCGAAGGGTCTCCGATTACGGATCAGACGAACGGGCAGGTTGTGGTGGACCATAAGCTGTCTGAATCTGGTGTCACAATTGGCACCGTCTTGGTCGATCAAGCTTCGGGAGCGGAGTGGACCGTTGGTGGATTTGTACAAAATGAATCATTCAGTCACTCCCCAGTAGTGTTCTTGAATGAACAGGAATGGCTTACGCTTCAAGGAGGTTCACGAACTTCGCAAGGTTCAGCCGACACCAATGCTAATGCTCCGATATACAATGCCATTGCGATCAAAGGTGCAGGCGAGCAGGTGGACGAACTTAGTACTGCATTACCTAATACGGAAGTTATTACGAAGTCGGATGCCGTATCGGCCATTCCTGGATATAAGGAAGAGCAGGGATCGTTGCTCATGATGATCGCTTTTCTATATGTTATTTCGGCGTTTGTGCTTGCGGTATTCTTCTATGTCATTACAATTCAGAAAACGAGTCAATTCGGTATATTGAAAGCCATCGGAACCCGGAATGCTTATCTGGCGGGTAGTGTTTCGTTACAAGTCTTGGTCCTGTCGGTAGGCAGTCTGGTGATTAGCGTACTATTGGTTCGACTGTTCGAGTCTATCTTGCCAGCATCGATGCCGTTTCAATTAGGCTTATCCACCCTCGCGCTGACCTGTGTGTTATTCATACTCATGTCTGTGGCGGGTTCATTATTCTCTGTGTGGAAGGTTACCAAAATTGATGCACTTGATGCGATTGGGAGGACTGCAGCATGAGAAACCGATTGGTATTGCAGGGAATTACACAGACCTTTGAAGATGGCGGCAGCAAACGCACGATTTTGGACAAACTAGACCTTGAGGTAACAGAAGGGGAACTTGTCGCTGTAATGGGGCCTTCCGGCTCGGGTAAAAGCACATTCCTGTCCATTGCTGGCGCACTTCTTGAACCTACGGAGGGGCAGGTTTTACTGGATGGGGCTTCTATTATGGGCAAAAGCAAACAGGATATATCCGATATGCGGCTTCAGCAGCTTGGTTTTATATTTCAAAGTGCCAACCTCATTCCGTATTTGAAAGTAGAAGAGCAACTCATGGTGGTTGCGAAGCTCGCCGGAACGGATAAAAACAAGGCGGAGAAGAGAGTGGATGAGCTATTAGACACGGTGGGGTTGACCCATCGACGGAAGGCATATGCGGAGAAGCTGTCTGGTGGGGAACGACAGCGGGTCGCCATTGCAAGGGCGTTGATGAATGATCCCGCTGTTCTGCTCGCGGATGAACCGACAGCTAGCCTGGATGCGGAGCGTGGGCTGGATATTGTGGGCATGATTGCACGGCTCGTAAAAGAGCAGGGCAAGAGTGCAGTGATGGTTACGCATGATGAGCGGATTTTGCCGCTCTGTAGCCGGGTTCTTTTTTTGGAAAAGGGGAAGCTGGTGCAGCATTAGAAGGAGCATGGTCTGAGAGTCTGGAGAGAACACTGATCCAAGGCTTAAGGGCAGAGAGTATAAGATGAGGGTCACATATTCCCGGTGGGAAGGTGGCCTTCTTTCTGTGTTTTCGACTATAATTGGAAGAATAGTGGAATTAGATAGAGAGGATCGGGTGCGGATGAGCAGCTTGAGTGCGGAATTATTTCCGGCGTTGAGTACGTCGATTCATTGGGGAATTATTGAGGCAGAGTTCAGATTAAACGACATTGTGGATGAAACGTTGGTGAGCAATATTAGCATCATTCCGTTTGTCGGGGATCAATGTGTTGTATTCCAACTGGATAATGGAGCTTGGGAGCTTCCTGGGGGTACGCTTGAAGCGGGTGAGCATTACATGGATGGACTGAAGCGCGAATTGATGGAGGAACTTGGGGCTGAAATGCGGTCCTATCAGATTTTTGGCCAATTCTATTGCACATCCAGTGCGTTGGAACCGTATCGACCGCATATCCCGCATCCCCATTTTGTACGAATCATCGGATATGGAGACGTTGAACTTGTTGGTGATCCGCTGAATCCGGAGGATGGAGAGCAGGTGGTTGCGGTGGAAGTGGTAGAGATTGATGAGGCGATCCGAAGATTCCAGGAACAGAACAGATATGACATTGCGGAGATGTACAAACTGGCTTATGTACTGCGAGATGAAGCGAAACAGTGAGAGGTGATGGTTAGGTATTCTAATTCCAGATAGCCTACGGAGGTAATGATGGTTCGAGATAAAATTAATGAGTTGCTGGATACTTTACCCGAATTGGAACTGAACCGAGCATATTGGGGGATTGAGCGTATCCATCAGGAATATATGTTCAAGAAGAACTTGCAGGATAAGGGAGTTATCGTGTCCGAACTGTACGACGAATCCGAAGGGATTGTACAGCAATGGGACAGCGTATTTGCCCATAATATCGATGATGTGGTCAAAGAGTCTATCCATTATAGCCAGTATAAGTGGCATTTGTTCAGTTATGAACAACAGAAATGTCGGACACATGATGAAGCACGAGATGCTTTCAATGCCGAGCCGAAAGATGAAGTATATGTGATGTATGAAAGTGGTGGTTGGGTGCTTTTATACGAAAACGCGAATCGGATTATTGCAGCGGATTTTGATTCGGAGCAGGATATCTACATATTCAACAGAGGGTTTACATGGACGTACGTGCATACACACGAATCCATGTGTGGTCCTTATTTTTATAAAATAGAACAAGCATGATTCTGAACAAAAAAGGGTAACAACGAATTAAATAAACTTTGCCTTGGGAGTGATATCTAATGCAGGAACTTTTTAAGAAGATCATCAGTACAGAAGTCAAACCCGTATTTGCCAAACACGGCTATTCGAAGAAAAATCTGAATTTCTACAAAGCGGATGGAAACCTCGCATATAAGTTCAACATTCAAAGAGCAAAGTATAACACCAGTAGTCAAGTCCAGTTTTATGTTAATTGTGGTGTTCATTCCAACGAACTTGCGGAGTTGCATTCCGTTGGATTGAATGGAGACATATTGGAGTTCGTATCTCATTTCACCTGCCGAATCAGAGAAATAGCCCCTGCCGCTCCGGCCCACTATACCTTAACGCCTGATATCGATCCAGACGCTTTATCGAAAGAACTGGTGTCACATTTGGAAGAGGGCATGTCATTCCTACACTCGCTAACAGGGGCCAGAGATATAGTCCATTATTATATGGACAAGACAGCGCTACATTTAAGCGAAGTAACCTTCCGCTTCCTGCTAAAAGCCGGCGATACGGAAGAAGCCAAGCATTATTTACAGCAGCTGCACGCCAAATACGGAGCCGAAAAGCGCTGGACGATATTAGAAAAGAAATATGCAGCCGTTTTTGCCGAGTACGGAATGTAATCTTTGATTCAGGAGTGATGCCCATATGGCCAACGATAAAGGAACACTCAGAACATGCGAACAAGGACATTCGTATTATAAAAAAAGTGATTGCCTAACCTGTCCGACGTGCGAAGCTGAACGTAAACCGACAGAAGGATTTCTAGCCTTGCTGTCAGCTCCCGCCAGACGTGCCTTGGAGAATGAAGGCATTACGACACTACTGCAACTTGCGGATTACACAGAGAAAGAAATCCTGAAACTGCACGGAATCGGACCATCTGCCATGCCTAAACTTCGAAACGCATTGGAAGAAGAGGGATTGTCTTTTAAGAAATAACCCTCTTCATGTGGTTTCACTAATCCAAACCAGAAGCAGAAGTAATCTCCTCCATCGTTACCCGATACAACAAGTTACCTTCACTAAGTAGCAGACGATGTTGACGAAAATCCTGCCGTGCCTGCTTGAAGGGCTGATCATCTTCATTTAATAAATCAATCTTCTGCCCCTTGCTTAATCTTCCGGGCTTCTCCAATTTCTTAAGCACAAACGTCCCATGTTTACCGTACCCGCCATCGAACAAGTAATGATAACCATCTGTACTGAAGCCTGAGGAACCGGAGATGTTCGGGTTCATGAATTTAACGTTGGCTTCGCTGGTGCCCCCTGTGATACAACCCAGTTCAAAATCGGTATAGAAGTAGAACCAGACCTGGTTATCATTTACGACATTGAGTGCGTAACAATCCGCAATGTCTGCTGCATGGTTTTCGTACACTTTATTACCGTGCTTATCCCAGGCCAACAGACCGCTTGATCCAACCGGATTGCTCCATCCGTAGTTACCAAATATCCCTTCATCAAAGTAGCTGGTCCAAATCGTTCCCTTCTCTGTGACCTGTACACTCTGAATACCGTCTCCCAGCAGAAACTCGCGAATTGTATTTCCGTCTAAATCACACACTTTGGCGTTTAGATCATACTTTTCATTCCCGTAATTGGCACATCGTGCTCCGACGAGCAGCAGATGATCATGCAATGGTTGTACGTAATGATAATTGAACGTCTGTCCCCAGATGACAACTTCCTCGATATTTTGATCTGTCACAATGAGAACTTTGTACGTATAGCTTTGCTTCAATTTACTCTGAACGAACATACCTCGTTTTCTTTCGGGGATCTGATTCATCAGCAGCACATAGACAAGGCCATCACCGCCCCACTGGGTGGAAACGATATCGAAGCCCTCGACATAATTTGAAATGTCGGCGAAAGGCAAAAGTTTTACTTTGGGATTGGGCATATCCATATCCTCCTTCGTAGTCGAATACAGTGTCACCATCTGCATCTGTATAAGAGGATTATGACGTACGTGTACTTTGCTGAACATGGCGGAAGTATAGCGAAAGCCTTATTTGGTTTTTACTGTATGAGTATGATTTGAAATGGCTGCTTCGTCCTTGACATATGTAGTACAATAAGGAAGTTGTGTAAAATTCCATATAATAGGAAGGCGGAGAGATCGCTATAAGGAGAGTATGAAAATACATACAACGCACGTGAAGTAAGGGGTGAGAATCACCCATAGGTTCAATGTGTAATATTAAGATGAAGACTCATCTCAGAAAAACAAAACTGGCTAAGGAAGTGTTACGAAATGGAACCACATATTCAAGAGCAAAAGGCAGATTACCGTCCACTAGGCGTCTCGGGATTGGGTGGTTGGCTTATTCTCATCCAGATTGGATTATTTCTAACGGTAATACTGCTTGTAGTGCAATTATTTCAACAGATAATACCCACATTCACAACGGAGACTTGGGAAATGCTAACCTCCAAACAATCGGACTACTATCACCCGTTATGGGGTCCGGTACTTATTTTTGAGATGGTGTACAATACGCTGTTTTTATTATTCAGCGTCTACACAATTTTTGCGTTTTATAGCAAGAAGGCAATATTACCCCGTCTGATGATCATATTCTATGGTCTCAGTCTAGCTGTTGGTATCATTGATTACCTATTATTACTCCAGATTCCGTTAGCAAAAGAATTGGAAGATGGAAGCTCGATCAGAGAAATTGCTAAATCTGTAATCACTTGTGCCATCTGGATTCCTTATTTTATCAAATCAGAGCGAGTTCATAACACATTTGTGAGATAAATGGTAAGCAGGAAATACTCGTTCTTGGATAGAAGCTATCTGAGGTCGGGTTTATTTTATATATGCCGGGCTGTCATACAGTGTAAAGGATATTGTTCATTATAGAAGTGAAAAGGAGGAGAGATCTTGAAAATTTACCTCGTAAGGCATGGGATGGATGAGGGAGGGTATCGAGGCGGATGGAGCGATCGTGGACTTACGGAGCAGGGAATCAATCAATCCAGGAAATTGGGAGAGCATTTGCATCATCATGCTGAGGAGTACAACATACATACGATTATTAGCAGTGATCTGCCTCGTGCAGTGCAGACTACACGGGAAATGGAGAAGAGATTAAACATGCAGGCTAGCCTAATGAAAGATTGGCGGGAGATGAATAACGGAGATTTGGCAGGCATGCTCCATAAGGATGCTGAGGAGCATTACCCAGGGATTTATTTCAATACTCTTGAGATGGACTCCCCGTTTCCGGGAGGAGAAAGCCCAAGGGATTTTTATAGCCGGATAAGTACAGCTTTCGAGAGTCTATTCAGGGGTTTAGAGGAGAAAACAGTAGAGTCCAATGTTCTATTAATTACTCACGGCGGAGTGATTAATATTCTGTATTATCTGCTTGAGAAGAATGAATGGAGCAATAAGTCCAGCTTCTATCCCATGGACAACACCAGTGTACATACCGTTGAAAAGGGAAGGCATGGTTGGAAACTTAGCAGCGTAAATGTGTTAAGTCATCTAGATTAGTTGTTTTTCCATGTTAAAGAGAAGATGGAGCGATGACATGAGTGATAAACCCATTGAACTGCTACAACGTTTGAAGTCTTTATCCGGCCCATTTCCAACGTGGGATATGGGGCAGTTACCGGATCGGCCCGGGAAGCTATTTTTGGAGTGGTTGAGATTGGCGGTTGAGAATGAAGTGAAAGAACCTCATGCCATGACGATTTCAACCGTGGATCAAGACGGTTATCCTGATGCGAGAGTATTGATTTTGAAAAACGTAATCGACGAAACGTTTTATTTTGCCTCCAGTTCGGAGAGTCGCAAAGGGCAGCAGTTGAAGGAGAATCCTCATGTCGCTCTGACATTCTACTGGCCTTCCCTTGGAAGACAGATTCGGATAAGGGGAATTGCCGAGGATAGGGGAGATGAAGCGGGCGCTGATGATTTCCGCAAACGTTCAGCTGGAGCAAGAGCAGTTGCTATGACAGGGCATCAGAGTGAGGTTTTGGATAGCGAGGAATTACTGAATAGTTCCATTAAAGCTCAGAAAGAAAAGATAAGACGTGACCCTAGTGTTGTTACACCTCATTGGCGTTTATATGCCGTGAATGCACAAGAGGTGGAGTTTTGGCAGGGAGATTCGGAGCGCAAGCATGTACGAGTTCAATATGTAAAGCAAGATGGGCAGCAGTGGAAGACACTCAAATTGTGGCCTTGATTTTACAACAGATGAGCTAGGTAATACGGACCGAACCGCTGTGTGTTTCTTTTTCCTAACAATCTGAGGGAGGATAAATCTATGAAAACGATTGAAAGCTTCTTCGAACCATTTCCGATATTAGAAACCGAACGAACGCTGCTCCGACCGCTTAGCTATGATGATCTGGAGGATATGTACAGCTACTGCGCTGTACCTGCTGTCTCGGAGTTCACCACCTGGGACGCGCATCAGAGCAAAGAAGACACCAAAGCTTTTTTAGATTTTGTCATGAGTCGGTATGAGGCGGATCTGATAGGCCCATGGGGGATTGAAGATAAACAAACGAAGAGGCTGATTGGTAGTTGTAACTATTTAGGGTGTGATAGCGATAACAGGAGAGTTGAGCTGGGATATGTGTTATCTGACCAATATTGGAATCAAGGCATCATGACCGAAGTCGTGAAACGAATTATCCAATTTGGGTTTGACGAAGTGGGGCTTGAGCGAATCCAAGCCAGATGTTTGGTGAATAACACAGGCTCTGCCAAGGTCATGGAGAAGGCAGGCATGCAATTTGAAGGTATGCTAAGGAAATACATGAAGGTAAAAAATGAGCTTCAGGATCTGAAGATGTATGCTATCGTAAAAGAAGACTTCTACTCGTGTTAAATAAAGAACGTGTTATTGAAAAGTCGTGTGTCATTTATCATGCTGGAGAGCCATGGATTTTCCTATAATCCTGAATTTATCAGTGTACACAATAAAAGCAGAAGTAAGAAAGAGCTTGAATTGCTGCATCAAAAGGTCAAAGGTATCGTATTTTATATTGTCTAATTCATAATTCAATAATCATATGCCAAGCTTTGGCCCATTCCCGATCATTAAAGAAATGGGTTTTGTTTTTGTTTTCAGCAACCAACGTACATAATGTCATATCGTCAACCTGGTGCCATCCGCTATAATCTTCAAGTTATCCAAATGTGGATTGAATGAAGGAACCAGGAGGTACAACGAATTGATAGCCAAAAACAGATATAAATCACTCGAACTGGAGACCCTCGGCGTATATGAGCTGGAAGGGCTTGAGGTGGGAGTGACATCGAACTGCAATTATAAATGCGACTATTGCTGCGCCTACAATCGGGATGATGGAGCGTGCATCAATAGTCAGGAAGTTATCCGTATTATTAGTGAGCTTCCTCGTCTCAAGAGAGTGCGATTGTCAGGGGGAGAAGTTACTCTGAAATATCAGGATTGCCTGGAGATTGTGACGTACTGTGCGGCACATGGCATCGATACACAATTGAACAGTAATGCCAGCCTGCTGACAGAAGAACGGATTCTTGCGTTGCGTGATGCTGGCTTGTCCAATATTCATATCTCGTTCAATTATACAGATGCGGAGGCCTATGCTGCGTACTACCGTGTGCATCCTCGCATGTATGAGAGACTGGAGCAGAATATCCGTTTGTGTACGGAAGCCGGTCTGGAGACGGTATTGGAAACGTTACTGTTTGAAGGTAACCAGGCGAACATGCAGGCCATTAGCGATAAGGTGTATGATCTGGGTGTGCGCATCCATGAGATCCAGAACAGCATTAAGATGCCACATACGGATTGGAGTCAGATTGTATCCAGAGAGTCGCTTATTCGATCTGTAACGGAGCTGATTGAACATAAAAAGCCGGATACAACGCTCTATTTTACCTGTATGGATCGGTTTGCTGAACAGTTGAATTTGCGCTCTCAACCTGGGGTGTATTTCTCTAATTGTGTGGATGGGACGAAACAGCTGCACTTGCACGGCAACGGGGATATTCTTATCTGTGAGTTATGCCACCCTGTTGTGATAGGTAACATCTATAATGGAACGTCGTTGAAGGATATCTACGCTCAGCAGCCACCGGCGTTAACAGAATTCCTGGAAAAGCGGCCTTGTCCCGCGTACGATGCTCTTTTTGTAGACGCATAACAGGAAGACCTGTTGAAGATATGTGATATGTATGTTGAACGAAATATGTACACGGTAATAGTGACCTTTAAGGTTGTATAGATTGAAATCAAGGTGATCTGATTTCCTCAATGGGAAAACGGATGGCCTTTTTTGCATTTACACAATAACGGAGAGGACAGAAAAAACCTGAAAAAGCGAAGCGTTCGCCTGAAAGCTTTCTGAGAGAAAGCTGCATCGGAAGCATACGCTATCCCCGGATTTTCCCCTCTAGAAAAGGGAATCAAAAAAATCTGGGGGTAACAGCGATTGGAAGGTTGTTCTGTCATCGGAGTGGCTAGTGTAAATAATCTTTAGTCCAATTGATATGGTTTCAGATTCATTTAAGCTACTCAGCCTAATATGGCCTTAAGAACTTAGATGAAGAGGTGAGCTTCACATGATGAAGATCTATGAGAAACCAACCCGGAAAGAACCACATAAACGACCGATCTCTCCAAGAAAGCGCCAATGGCTCATCATCTCACTTGTCATCGTGCTTGCGGTAGGTGGAATCCTGTACAGCCTTGCGGACCGTTACCTGATCCGGCATGTGCAGGTGGTTGTAGCAGATGAGAACACGGCAACGACAGCAGCGGGCAACGTCAATGATTCCAGCAGTACTTCGACCATTACGACTGAAGTGAATGCAACGTCAGATGATTGGAATTACTCGAGTGATGATATGAAGGTCAGTATTGAAAAGGTACAGACCGGTTCTGGCTCAGATCAGATTACGTATTATGTCGCCGATGTTCAGCTAACAGACACAAGCAGCCTGCGAACCGCGCTGGCGGACAATAGTTTTGGAACGAACATTACCGAAAATACGTCAGAGATTGCTGCTGCAAATCATGCGATCTTTGCCATTAATGGTGACTACTACGGATTCCGTGAAGATGGTGTCATTATCCGAAATGGGACTTTGTATCGAGACAGTCCGACGCGGGACGCACTTGCCCTGTTCAACGACGGTACGATGAAAACATATAACGAGAACGAGATTTCTTCCTCGGAACTGCTGGCCGAAGGTGCAACCAATACACTATCCTTTGGACCGATCCTGATTCAGAATGGCGAGATCGTCAGTGATTTTAGCAGTGTGAAAATCGATAACAACTTCGGTAACCGATCCATCCAGGATGCGAATCCAAGAACAGCGATCGGCATGATTGCTCCGAATCATTATGTCTTCATGGTGGTGGACGGACGGCAGGATGACAGCCGTGGTATGACCTTGGCAGAACTGGCCGATGTCATGAAAGGCCTCGGAGCAACCGAAGCCTACAATCTGGACGGTGGCGGTTCATCCACGATGTATTTTATGGGCAGAGTCGTCAATAACCCGCTGGGGCGTAGCCAGGAACGTGGCGTAAGTGACATTCTATATCTGACGGAGGGACAAGGATCATGACGATATTAATTCCATCATATGAACCCGATGTACGTTTACTGAATCTCGTTATGCAACTGCAAACATTTAAACTTGGTCCCATTGTGATTGTGAATGATGGCAGTGGCCCAGGGTATCGTGGGATTTTTGAAACGGCAGAAGCCTATGGCTGTACGATCCTCACACATCCCGTCAATCTGGGCAAGGGAAGGGCCTTGAAGACTGGCTTTCAGTATATTAAAGAGTATGGACCTCAGGGTGGTGTGGTGTGCGCAGACAGTGACGGACAGCATCTGCCACATGATATTAAGCGTATCTTCGAAGTGCTTCTCGCACAAGCGACACCAGGAATTGTACTCGGCAGCCGTCGCTTCAGCGGGAAAATCCCAGCACGCAGCCGTTTTGGCAACACAATCACACGGGCGGTCTTTTCCCTCACAACAGGTACCCAAGTATATGACACACAGACGGGTCTACGCGGTTTTCCATACTCCATGCTGGACTGGCTGAACCAGATTCCCGGGGATCGGTTTGAATACGAGATGAACATGCTGTTAACGGCACACAAGGAAGGGTATGAGATTACGGAGGAGTTTATTGATACGGTATATCTGGATCACAATGAGTCGTCTCATTTTCGTCCGCTGGTGGATTCATTCCGGATCTATATGCCAATCCTGATGTTCAGCACATCTTCGGTGCTGTCCGCTCTGATTGATTTTGGATTACTGTTCATTATCCAGTATTTCACGCATAATCTGTTTTTGTCGGTTGTTGCGGCAAGACTATGCAGCTCCATCTTCAACTATACGATTAATCGGAAGTACGTATTCTCTGCTGGACAGGCCTCGAAGGTTCGGCAGTCTTTGCCCAAATACTTCTCACTTGTTCTACTGGTGCTGCTATTAAACTACGGTTTATTGTATTTTTATAATGAAAAACTGATTATCCCGCTGCTCGCAGCCAAGCTGTTGACCGAGGTATCCATATTCCTGTTCAGCTATTGGGCGCAGCGCAGATTTGTCTATTAACACAGAGAGAGTGGGCATATAGCTTGCTCTCTTACTTTCAATCAAAACCGTTTCAAAAGAATATCCTGTACTTCTTGGTTAACAAAAAAGGTCGAGAACAGGGGTAAGCATACCCTTGCTCTCGGCCTTTTAAACTCACAGGAGAACGAGCGTTACATCAGCTTCTTAATCTCATCCTTGAGGATTTCGGACTGGGTGCCGAAGATGACCTGCACAGCTCCACCACCGAGCCTCATGACACCGGAAGCGCCAAGCTGTTTGAGCGCCCGATCGTTGACGGCTTTGTCGTCCCTGACAACTAGCCGGAGGCGAGTGATGCAGGCGTCAATGCTCTCGATATTATCTGTTCCCCCGATCTCGGCGAGCACTTTGCCAGCCTTGGTGTCGGCAGACGCTGCCATGGCTGAAGTATTAGTGGGGGTATCGGCATCATAAGTGTCATCCTCGCGCCCCGGCGTTTTCAGGTTGAACTTGATAATCATGAACCGGAACAGGAAATAATAGACGACCGCAAATGCGAGTCCGACCGGGATCATGAGCAGCGGATTGGTCGACAGCTTCATGTTCACGAGGTAATCGATCAGACCTGCCGAGAAGGCGAAGCCCAGCTTAACATTCAGCAGGTACATGATCAGGGCCGCCGCACCGGTAAGAATAGCGTGCACCACATACAGCAGAGGCGCCGCGAACATGAAGGAGAACTCGAGCGGCTCGGTAATACCCGTTAAGAACGAAGCCACCGCTGCGCCGATAAAGATCGAAGCGACCATTTTGCGCTTTTCAGGCCGGGCTGTATGAATCAAGGCTAGCGCCGCCGCCGGAAGAGCGAACATCATAATCGGGAAGAAGCCAGACATGAACATGCCTGCTGTAGGATCTCCGTTGAAGAAGCGGGTCAGGTCGCCGTGCACGACTTCCCCGGCTGCATTGGTATAATCTCCGATCTGGAACCAGGCGATGGAGTTGAGGACATGATGCAGACCGAGCGGGATGAGCAGGCGGTTGGCGATCATAAACACCATGGAGCCAACGCCGCCAAAACCTACAATCCAGGCGCCAAAAGCGCCGATGGCATCCTGAATCGGGCTCCAGACCATGCCGAACAGGATGGCCAACACCAGCATGGAGCCGGCGGTGACCATCGGCACAAAGCGTTTGCCGGAGAAGAAGCCGAGCCAGTCAGGAAGCTTGATATTATGGTATTTTTTATACATATAGGCTGCAAGCAGTCCGGCAAATATCCCGCCCAATACGCCCATATCCAGCTTGACATCGTCAGGAATATAGCCGAATACACCTGGAACGGCTCCCAGAATCCGCGTCAGCACCATATAAGCGATCAGGGCGGAAAGCGCGGCGACCGCATCCCCCGCCAGTCCGATTGCCACCCCAATGGCGAAGATGAGCGCAAGGTTGCCGAAGATCGCCCCCGCTCCCTCATTCAGGAATGGAACTACATACTGATTAAGAAATCCCCCGATCACGGGACCGAGCGGAATGTCCTTTTCATAATTAAGAAGACCGAGGCCTTGAAGAATACCTGCCGCAGGCAGGGTTGCTACAGGAAGCATCAGGGATTTCCCCAGCTTTTGCAGTGATTTCAGCATATTGTTCTTCCTTTCTTTTTTTGATTTAGGTTATTTGGACAAGCTGACTTTCATGATAGTTCCCTTGCCTGCTTCTACGCTGCCATACTCCGGGTGCGACTCCCACGGCTGTTCTGCCGCATTCGCAACGATGACAGGGGTGATGACCGGATAACCGGCCGAAGTGATCGCATTCAGGTCAAATTCAATCAGGGTCTGACCGATAGTGACCTGATCCCCGGTCTGCACTTGGGGGGTGAAGCCCTGTCCTTTCAGGCTGACAGTATTCATACCGATATGCAGCAGCAGCTGCAGCCCGGAAGCATGCTCAATCATTACGGCATGGTGCGATTTGATCAGGTGCACCACAGTGCCGTCGATAGGGGCGACCAGCCTGCCCTCCTGGGGAATCATTGCAACTCCCGGTCCCATAAGTCCTTGCGCGAACGCTTCGTCAGGCACTTCTTCCAAACTGACGCAGGTTCCGGTGAGCGGGGAGGCGACGGATATTGTTTCAGATGTTTTGGCAGATTTGTTGTTTTTCCATTTCCAGATCATTGTGTGTTGTCCTTTCTGTTGTTGGTTTTGGCATGGGTTTGAAAAAGCCGGTATAAATGCATTGCGAGAAAAGCCGTTTCTTCCTCGGGTACTTCTGTACCCAAATCCTCGGCCATTACAGCGCTCAGTTTTCTGGCCAGCTGGTATTCGGACGGATATTCATTTTTCACATATTGTGCGAAGGTGGGGGCCGTCATCGACTGCTGATACAGGCGTTCCATGGAGAAGCGCAGGTGTATCATGAGTCTTGCCTGGCTAAGGCTGCCCTGATCAAAGCGAACGCCGCCCTCCTCTTCAATAATCGACTGAAGCTTGCTGATCACATTGGATACCTTAACCAACTGTCCGACAGGGACGTGATTTACGGAGGAGTACACATGGTAAGTCAGGAACCCGGCCTCATCCTCCGGTACCTCTACGCCAAAGGCCTCTCCGATCATGGCCGCCGCTTCCGAGGCGATTTCGAATTCTTTCGGAAAGCTGAGCTTTGTCTCCGTAAGGAAGGGATTCAGAATCTCCATCCCGTTGCGGATACGATATAAGGTGAACTGAATATGACTCGGAAGAGCAAGGTAGATCTTGTCATTCAGCTTGCCGGGAAACTGATCAGCGATGAGGTGGATAATTCGGTCAGAGATGTCGATGACATTGGGATCCAAGTCTTTCATCAGCTCCTGAGCCTGCCCCCATTCCTCCCGGTCTTCCAGCCGGAACCTTTTCTCAATCCGCGGATCATCGGACTGAATGGTGCTTTCCACCTTGAACGCAAATCCCAACCCTTTGCCAATCAGTACGTACTCCTTGGTATTCTGGTGCGACCGGGCCAGAACAATATTGCTGCCGACGACCCGCTCCACCTGCAGAATCATTCCTTTACTCACGGTTCACCGCCTCCTCGTTTCTAAAGTTAACGCTTTCATGCCGCCGGAACGCAAAAAGAGCCAAGAAGCGAGTATAGTCTCATGTTCGCTTCTTGGCTCATGCCCTCTGGGGTGGTAACACGCCAATTCATTTTATGTTTTTATCAGAACGTTCTTCCTACATAATATATAAGCTGATCTGTCACCGTCAACCATAATTTTGTCATCCACCTGTTCGTCGTTTAATATAGGGAATGTGTAAACGAAAAGGTACCTGTCATAGATGGAGCCAAATCTAACATGAATAGGAGTATGCCTATGTATCTTCGAAGTGTGGAACTCTTGTCGTCTAAGATCGAGAATCGGGACCTATATCCTTTTGACATCCCCTCGATCCGGTCCTTGGAACGGTTGGAGCTCACGAATAACGTTACTTTTTTTGTAGGTGAAAATGGTTCAGGGAAATCTACGCTGCTGGAAGGCATTGCTCATCAATGTGGATTCAATACCGCAGGGGGCGGCAGGAATAATACCTATGAGACACATGCTTCGGAATCCTCGCTCGGGAATTATCTCAGGCTGGCCTGGTTGCCCAAAATAACGAATGGCTTCTTCATGCGCTCTGAATCGTTCTATCAATTCGCATCGCATGTCGATGAGATGCCGGCATCGCTTCCATATTATGGCGGGCGTTCATTGCATGAACAATCGCATGGGGAGTCTTTTCTCAGTCTGTTCGTCAACCGCTTCAGTTCCAAAGGCATCTATCTGCTCGACGAGCCCGAAGCCGCATTGTCCCCAGCAAGGCAGCTCTCTTTATTGCGGATTCTTCATGATCTGTCAGGCACTTCACAATTCATTATTGCGACGCACTCACCTATTCTGCTCGGGTATCCGGGGGCGGAGATTTTAAGTTTTGACGATAACCATATTCAAAAGGTAGTCTATGAGGATACCGATCACTACCAGATTACCCGCAGCTTTCTGGAAAACCGTGACCGGATGCTGAATGAATTGTTTAAAGACTAAATTGAATTTTGTGATACCAAGATTAAAACTACATTTTGTATGAGGAGAGATTGGATGAAAGTAGGATTCATAATCATTGATATGCAAGAGAGTATTGTGCGGAAAAAGATGGATCAGAGCTCGATAGACCATGCTTGCGAGTACATTAACCATGTAGCTAACGTGCTGCGCTTGAATGATCATGTGGTCGTTCACGTCCAGGATGTGGAGGGCATGGAGGAGACACCACCGGAAGAATATCGTATTATTCCCGAGGTAGATGTGAATGAGAAGGATATCTTAGTTACCAAGGAAGCTTCCAATGCTTTCTGGCAGACGAACCTGGAGCAGGTGATGAAGAGTCACGGAATTGAATTAGTGATTATTGCCGGGTTTGCCGCAGAGGAATGTGTTCTATTCACCTACAACGGTGCGATGGAGCGAGGTTTCCGGCCGGTGATGTTGCAAAACGGAATTCTCAGCACTCATCATGAAGCGGTAACTTCAACGTACAGAGATCGCAATGTGATCTCATATCCTGTGGTTGATTATCTATATAAGTTCAACTAAAGAGGTTTACACTGAGCACTCCAATGACAGAACAACCTTCCGATCGCTGTTATCCCCAGATTTTTTTGATTCCCTTTTTAAAGGGAAAATCCGGTGATAAAGGCGAACGCTCCGCTTCTTCAGGTTATTTCTGTCCTCTCCGTTTTTGTGTAAAAAGTTTAGTTGAACCTATATAATTCAATAATTATTAGCTAAGTGCTAATGGATACTTGGTGAAAAGTGAAAATAAGACCAATAATCGGACTCTGTATGGAGTCTTTTTTTTGCACAAATGTACATCTCACTCGAGAGTTAAGGTTACTTCACGATTTAAATCAAACTTTGCCTATATCTGCCGTGTTTGAAACGATATATTGAGATCAGATTACAGCAAGTGCGCTATAGACATTGGTAAGGTCTTGTATGGATCACTAACTAACTAATTAACTAAGGGAGATGTGCAATGAAGATGAACGTACAAATCACGAGTATTTTGGCAGAACAGAAGGAACTGTTCCTCAACCTGTATAACTTGTATTTATATGACCTGTCCGAATTTTCGGGTGAGGATCTGCTGGAGGCGGGCACATATGATCCAACGAATACGTATCTCTATCTGGAACGCGATGAATTACATCCATTTTTGATTCAATATGATGGGGAAGTTATTGGATTCGTGTTGGTGTGCTCGCCCCCATATGTGCCAGAAGCTGTGGATTACACGGTGCAGGAGCTGTTCCTGATCAAAAAGTATCGCGGACAGGGGCTAGCAGCACAAGCGATTGACTTGGTGTTTGCTCAATTTCGGGGTACATTCAAAGTGGGACAGCTCGCTAACAATGCGGCAGCTGTTTCGTTCTGGAAAAGATATTATGAGCAACATCAGATTGAATATACTGAGTCTGAATATAACATTGAGATTGACAACATCGCTGGCAGCCACCGGATTTTGTCTCAGACTTTTGTGCGTGAAAGAGAGAAATAATATTTAAATTAGAAGGTGATTAGTATGTTCATTATCTTAGTAACCAAGGGGAGTATGAAGTGGGTCTCAGGTGTATTTCAGGCAGAAGAGGTAGCTAGAAAGTATATGGATCTCATACCTGATGAGCTTAAGGTGTACCAGGAATTGATTCAGATCGAGAACATCACATATCCTTTTTATATTATAGAGCGTCAGGATTCTCCATTTAGGTTTCTTGGTAAAGATGAAGTGATTTCACTTTTTGATAAAACAGATGTGTCAGAGGATGAAGATGAGGTGCACTTCAATATCTACACGATTGATTCAGATTATAGACCGAAGAAACCAGGTACAGATTATATGGGTATATTGCGGCATGCTCATGTGACCAATGACGTTATAGAGAAGTACCGAGAAGAAGGAACATCATTTCTGAATAACGAAGATTTTTTAATATAACGAATGTATTATCAAGATTTTATTTGCTTCTCCTGAGTTAGGAGGTGGATAGGATCTTTTTCAATTTCCATTTACCAATACATGGGTTATGATGAATTAAGAGGATTGAACAGATATTGAAGCATGGGTAAGTGTAACGGAGGTGCGGGTGTTGCCGAAGCATCATTTTGTTATCGAAAACAAATCGCAAGTAGACGGGAATATTCATACCTCCTACTCATGGGATTCAAAAGGGAGAATACATCGAAGTGGATTAACCACAGAGAATCATGCGACCTTGGAAGACGAATTCATTGCGTACATCTATGATTCCCTTTGCTGGTTGGATACATGGAATCCATCTACCTGTATGAGATGTAGTGGACTGAACAACTATGGAATAACCGTTATTGAAGAGCAGGATGCTTTGTTGAAGTTTCATCAACTGATTCGAGCCTGGATGGATCTATTTAGCCATGCGACGGATCCGATCGTTCTTACAGGGAATTACAGCATTGCTGGAGGCGAACAGAAGGGCTACTACGAGAAACTCGTATACAACAAAGTCGAAATAATCAACGAATTAAACAAGCTTGCGAACATGGCAAAGTACGCTGAGGTAAATGGGAAATGCATTGTGCATTTTGGGATATAAATCAATAGAGAAGTTTCCTGATAAAAATTATGATCTGTTGAGAAGCAACCTAACAGAAAGGAGCAAGAGTAATGACTAGTCGTATTGTAGTTACGGGTGGAGCTATTATTCGAGATCATATGGGGAGGGTTCTGCTGCAAAAGAGATCAGATTATGGAGATTGGGGGTTACCCGGTGGAGGTATGGAGCCAGGTGAACGAATTGAAGAAACCATGATTAGAGAAGTGAAAGAGGAAACAGGGCTTGAGGTGAGTTCTTATGAATTGGCCTCCATATACACGGGCGAGAGGATGCACTATACGTATCCGGATGGAAATGAAGTAGTATTTGTAATGTTTTTATTTGACGTTATTGCGGAGTTGGAAGGAAAACTCTGTGATGATCAGGTAACTCTTTTATTTGAAGATGAACAAAAGGAGTCATTACAGCTTGTTTTTAAAAGTCTGGATGAGATTGATATTTCCACAATTAACAATGTGCAGAAGCCTATATTTTTAGACTTGAAGCAAGGAGAGTCTAAATTGCTACGCGAGTGACAGCATTAATAGAATAGCTCAAAATGAATAGAGGTAGATCATGATGAAAAACATGGACTTAATTCAACCTTTTATTCCAGCATTTTCTGTTCAAAATTTGGAGTGGGTTGCTGGGTTGAATCTGTATATAAAACAAGACAAATATTATGACAATATTTCGATAGCAGATATTACATTTTTAATGAAATACTCCAATGTTACATATGAATTACTTTTTAGATTCACCAATATTGAAAGTTTTCATTATAAGCCTCATGGTGTTTTAGTTAAGATAATTGGGTTTAATATTAAAGATTTAAAAGATCACGGATATCATCCGATGAAATATTTCGTTGAGGACTACGAGAACGGAATATTAGGATTTTATTGTGAGGATATTGAATTGATTCATGTACAAGAGAGTGAGCACTTAGCTTTGTAAATCATAGAACATCATAGTTGAGCCTTTTAATAAAGAAAGGAGTTTTTATATTGCCTTGGCCGATGGTTCATTTTGCAATTGCATCCGAATTGATATCCAAGCCATCCCCTGAGTTGTTACTGGGAAGCCTCGCTCCTGATTCCATTCACGTAAGAACTAATCTTCGTACTGAGAAGGCAAAAACCCACCTCATGCCAGAGGCAGGAAGGTTCGCAACAGACGAAGAACTTAAAGAATTTTTTGAGTCCAACAAGAAGTTAGCTTATAGGGATCCCAAATTCATGCAATATCTGTGCGGATACATCGCCCATATCTATACGGATCGCGTGTGGACTTTCGATATTTATCCTGCATATGAAGTCCACCCCAATGGAAGAAGCGTGTATACACAGGATGTCACGAAGCTGGAGTTTATGATTCTACGGAATTGGAACGGGGCCCATGAATGTTTAAATGAGCTGAACGTGGGAAAAGCATATGGTTTAGGTGGATTGCTGGAATCTGAGGTGTATCAGTATAGGGAAGAGAAGCTTGAGTTTTTAGCTAATCCTGACAACGAAACCTTAGGTGACTTAAATATTTTATCCATGGAAGCTATGGACAAGTTCATACATACAACAGGATTAGCGCTAAAACAATTGTATACAGAATGGAATGTGTATAAAGATTTACGCAGCAGTGTGTAAGTAAGGGAGGGATTTACCTGAAGGTATACAGGAAAAAAGTCCGCAAAATTGTAGTGAATGATACACTGTTCTTATATGTTGTGGATGAGCAAGCATACGATATTGTTATTCGGATTTATTCCAATACACATAAATCTACATTTATAGAGTTCGATGTTGCTTGGGAAGATACATGGGATATATTTGTCTATGAACCAAAACTGATATCCAACCTTATTCAATATGCTATAAAACAAGAGTGGGACTACCAAGAGAAGAATAACAAAATGAAATTTAACAATGCGACCAGCATTGTAAGAATTCTAATGGCAGAGAAACAAACACGATCATAAGGAACTTGAACACAAATTGAAAGCAGGTCTACTGCTCTACAACTCAAATTAGAAGATATATGTACTGAAAGGCATAATTTCCAGTTAATCTTGCATCATAGAATCACATAAAGGAGGAAGGACATGGACATCGTTATGACGCTTGAACCGCACGGATGGCTGGATATCCTGGTTAAACCTAATCAAGGAGGACAGATAGAGATTCCGGTTTCTTTTTTGTCGGATGCGGTTGAGGAGATAGCACGTCAATTCGTTGCGTTGCACAAGGGAGCCACAGAGGTAACCATGACCATGCAGACCGAACCTGGAGAATATCGTTTCTGGATCAAGAAACGTTCACAGGTAATCGTTCAATTTATGGTGTATGAGATGAGTGATAACTTTAGCACGGAAGCCGTTACAGAGGGCCGTTTACTTATGTCCGAGGAGTTAACCTTGGTCAAGTTGACTAAGCTGTTCTACAGAGAGCTAAGCAAATTGAAGGAAATGGGACTGGAGGAATATCACAAACGGTGGAGTTTTGATTTTCCTCTGGATGCCTATGAGCGGATAGGAAGGGTTGTCCAGATCCGATGAAATCGATTGTTTTTGTCGAGAAGGAGGGGTGATGTGGCAAACATATATAAGGGAAGATATTCAGCTCAAATTGAGGGAGAATTTGTTGTGTTTATCATCGGAATGAGGGTCAATCGTTTGTGGGCTATACACAAATGGCTGCCTGTCTTTAAGTCCATGGGCCCGATGATTAAAGAACTGTATACGAATCCGGAGACCGGATTTCTGAGTACAGAGTATTTTATAAGCTGGCGCGGGGTGACGTTACTACAATACTGGCGCTCTTACGATGAATTGGAGAAATACGCACGAGGTGGACTGCACTTGGAAGCTTGGAAAAGATTCAACCGCTCCATTGGTTCCGATGGAACTGTGGGGATCTACCATGAGACATACAAAGCTCAGTCAGGTTCCTTCGAGACCATATATGCCAATATGCCAAAGTTCGGATTAGCTAAAGCGTCTGAACATGTGCCAGCGACAGGCAGGATGGAAACATCCAGACGCAGAATGGGCGGAGAGAATGACCCGGCAGTGGAAGCACCAGAGAATCCTTAAAGCGTTGAACAGAGAGGGGAATGTTATGAAGGCTAGAGTGCGAGCAGAAGATATACATTCAAAGCAACTTAGCTGGTTGTGTATTGAACCCATGCTTGTTTCTGTACGGGGCAGAGATATGGCGGCCAAAACAGAGATATACCGACAGTTAAATGAAGGGCAACAAGCCTTATTTCTGTTCTATTCCTATCATAATCACACAAAGAGTCTGGCAGAATTTTATTGGTTTTCGGCGTATAACATCATCGAGATCAAGAGTTGGAATGGGATTAAAAAAGGGATGCACTTTTTTCATTTAGATGAGATGGTGACTGTATTGGACCAGATTGAAAGTCTCATTACGGACAAAAATAAAGTGGGTGAAGAGTGGCGTGAGGTGTTAGCAACGGATCTGGAGAAGGACCCGATGTTACTCCAGAGAACAGAGGCATTGTATGCTGCATATCAGACTGCGGCAGAAGCAGCTATAACACACATGAACAAGATGATCCTGCAAAATCAGGAGATGTATCTGGAGGTTGAGTAGGTTAAGGCAGCACCTTGATAAAAAAGAATAGCTCATGCCTTGAATACCCTGGATGAGTACATAGAAGAACTGCTCCTATGGAGTGGTTTTTTTATTGTCTACGTAGTGCCGATGCAACAAACCTGCAAAATCATGCAACAAAACGCAATACAGTGGGATAGTCATAACTATGCTTGTAATATGAGTTGTGAGAGGAGGGCAACACGTGAAAGTCATTTTTGAAGAGAACACAGCAATTGAAAAAAGGGTGGTCAAAGTCGTTACTCATCCGGAGGAGAGGTCGAAGTGGGATCGTATTGAAAAAGCGATTGGCCAATCGGAAACCCAACTAACGGTCATCCATGCCAAGAACAACCGCAACGTACAGATTCAATTGAGCTCGGTGGTCGCCATTGAGTCAGAGGATCGGATGTGTTGTGTACGTGTGGTTACAGGCGAGAGGTACCTGCTTAACAAACGCTTGAAATTTGTGGAAGAAGACCTGGATGACATTCATTTTGTGAAAATTAATAATCAAACGATCATCAACACACGGTATATCACCGCATTCTCTGCAACAGACCATGCTCGGATTAAGGTAGATCTGAGCGATAGCTCCAGTTACTTTGTCAGTCGATTTTATATTAAAAACTTTAGGGGGAAATTATCATGATGATGCAGCTTAGGCTTTCCTTTTTTCAAGTATTCACCGTTACTTCACTCTGGGTGACCTTGCTATTGACCCTATTCTATAATGATCAACCCATCGAAATGGGCTATTTGTGGAATATTGCCGGCATTTCAGCAATTGCCGCTGTATTATTTGGTGTGATGTACAACGTACTTTGGAACTATTTTACGTTGAAACCGATGTGGAATATTGTTATATCTTCTACCTTTAGCATTACAGGAGGCATGGGGATCGTATGGTTATTCTCCACGGATATGTTCCATTTGATTGCTCCCTGGTTCCCCGGCATGTGGTTGTTATCCATTGTGCTGCACATCATCGCTTTCTATTTTTATGCTAGAATGGATAGCAGGAAAAAAGCGGAAGAGTTAAATAACATTCTCAAGTAGGTAAGGAGAACAAGTATGAACGAGGAAGAACTGCTGCAGTTGTACGGATTGGAGCATAGAGCCATATGATTTTGTTGATTTCTCCAAAGAGGAATGGGTCGCAAACTATAAACAATATTACGGTGTTTGATATATGAGCATACGGCATACTGAAGGAGTGGTACTATGCCAAGTTTGCATGACAACATCATATTAAGCTACGAAGTCGATTTAGAGAACGAAAGGATCAGGATGCGGACTCGTTCAAGTCATGATGTGCCGAAAAATATGGATGTTTTATTCTCTGGTGTAATGGCGCATTCGTTTGATACACCGCTAAATGGTAGCATTATTTTGGATCTGGATGAGTGGGATATAGAGCATTTTATTCCTTATAATCGAGAGTTGTTAGAGTCGGGAGTGGGTCAGGGATGGCCTGTCAATTATGATTCGTATGGCGAATTACAAACGCGGCTGATAGAGGAGAAATACAAGTACATGGTGATCTCATCCTCGTATGGATTGAGTGGTTGGGTTTTGGCGAAGAACGTAGAGATTTCTGTTCAAGAAACGGGTGAACAGGATGGAAGGATGAGAACCCACAGCATGGTGGCAAGAGTGGGGCAGGACTAAGAACGGGCATTGTTGTGTTTGTTGTTCTGTTCGTTATTCTGGTCATGACCAATCCAAACGAAGAGAAATTTGTTGCATGGCTCGCAAGTAAACATGAGATCCATTCTTCGTATAATGTAAATGAAGGCAGGACGTTTACACAAACGATCGAAGGTGCGGAAAAGACACTTCACTATAAAGGTGGACATATACAGCATAGGGGGATCTTTTCAACATATAGTTACCTTTTTTCGGATAATGAAGAAAAAGAGATCCAGAATGAAGCGGTCGGCATAATGAATATGCTATTTAGTAGATAGCTAGATTGATTGTGGACGGTTACAAACGTTAGATGAAAGTTCTGCTGATATCCGCGCTCTTTGCATGATGTAACTCGTGCAGAGAAGCGTGTTTTTTGCATGAAAAGCGATAGAAACAGAGATGGTTTACTTCGTTTATTCGCAAATTCCACATTATGGGTTATGATGTACCTTGAGAGAAAATTTTACATACATAGGAAGTCTTCGTTCTAAATTAAAGGCATTTAAGGCCTCTACCAGTGGAGTGTTATCGATGATTAAATGGAGGGCTGACTTTGAAAAAGTTAACCGTAGTTTCATTATTATTTCTACTTCTGGTGGCCTGTCAGAACCAGGAAAACACTGAAAACGCACAGCAATCAATAGCCCAAGAGAAGGAAGTCATCCCACCAGAGTATCTCGATGAAACAAACTATACCGGTGACAAATTGGAAATCGTCAAACTTATGAATGCCCGTATGCGTTATTTATACGAAGAGGATGAAAAGCGATATATGAATCTTTTTGATCCAAAATCTCCTATATCAGGTATGGGAAGATACAAAGTTCTCAAGGTTACTTCCATGAGCAACATAACTATACAGGAGCAAAGGAAGCTCTATCAGGCAGTGGTGACGGTTAACGAGTTAAAAGAGAATGACGAAGAGTATAGCAATACGATGGTGTTTTGGAAAAAGAAAGCGGATGGCGATAACGCGCAATGGATTATTGCAGATATTGATTGATAACATAGTTTCTGATACATGGAAAATCCATAACATCACACAAAATAAAGAATAAGGATGATGTAATGATGGCAAGGCGATTAATACTCATTGAAGGATTGCCAGGTTCGGGCAAGTCTACGATTGCCAAGATGGTATCCGAAATCCTGATAGGTCAAGGCAAGCAGGTACAACTATTTCAGGAAGGAAACCTGGATCACCCTGCTGATTACGAAGGCGTTGCTTTTTATCATGCTGAAGACTTCGAGGCCCTACTAACCACGTATGAAGATTACAGAGAGATTCTGGAAAGTAATGCGATTGCCTATGATCAAGGTGTTCTGATCCCATACCGTAAGAT
The DNA here is from genome assembly GCF_037144955.1 of Paenibacillus sp. USHLN196. Taxonomy (NCBI): domain Bacteria; kingdom Bacillati; phylum Bacillota; class Bacilli; order Caryophanales; family Paenibacillaceae; genus Paenibacillus; species Paenibacillus sp. USHLN196. The sequence continues at coordinate 60,040 of NZ_JBBCYH010000004.1, forward strand.
GAAAGAACAACGGGGAATAGAGCTTCCCGATCAGGTGGTGGGGGATATATTTAGCCGAGATATTTACGAAATTTCTTTTGCACAAAATGTTAAACTGATCACCGAGAAGTGGCAGAATTTCACCAAGAACGTGTTAAGCACGAATGATGACTCCATTACGATATTTGAATGTTGTTTTATCCAGAATCCACTGACCATGGGCCTTGTTAAATGTAATCGATCCAAAGAGCAGAACGTGCAGTATGTATGGGGCCTGGGGCGTATCATTCATGCTCTGAATCCGCTTCTCATCTATATCGATCAGAAGGATATATCATATACCTTTGATAAGGCGATCAGTGAAAGACCAAAAGAATGGTCAGAGGGCTTCATTAATTATTATACGAATCAGGGCTTTGGGCAAGCGCAGGGTTATCAGGGTGTTCAGGGTACGGTACAGATTTTGCAGGAAAGAAAGAAGCTGGAGTCCGAAATCTATGGCTTACTTGAGATGGATAAGGTATGGCTGGATAATTCGGATTATGACCTCGAGGCTTGTAGGCGCAAACTAGAAAAGATTCTGTAATAACCTTAATGAAATACGAATACATACCGGAGGTCAGTTTTATGACATTTTATGAAGTAGCCTTAATTGCAACAACCGCAATCTTAATTATTATAGGTGTTCGAAGCAAACGGAAAGTAATTCTTAGATGTGGCATAGCCAGTTTAATTTTATTGCTCGTACTCATCATTCCGTCATTCATCATGGGATTCATGGATGGATTGTCCGATGGATGGTCAGCGAGATGAGTAATTCAGAAAACAAAAATATATCGTATGAGCAAAATAACAACAAATTCAACTTTCGTGTGGCTGGTATTGTGATAGACAAAGGAAGAGTTCTTTTGCATACGACTGAACAGGACGATTTCTGGAATCTGCCCGGAGGGCGGGTGGAATTGAACGAGACAACAGAAGCGGCTATTGTGCGAGAGATGGCGGAGGAACTGGGTGTTCATGTAGAAGCGCAAAGGCTCGCATTTGTTAGTGAAGATTTCTTTGAATATGATGGCCTGAAATATCATGAAGTTGGTTTTTATTATATCATCACATTGCCGGAAGCCCATAAGCTATATAGTGAAATTGAATTCAAAGGTCTAGAAGATAACGGTAAGTTAATTTTCAAATGGTTTTACTTGGACGAACTAGAGCAGATGGAAGTTTATCCTGTGTTTTTGAAAAAGGAACTGAGTAACCTTCTTGATGCAAAAGGCATCAGACACTTCATTCAGAAATAGAGGGCGTATGAACATTACATTTATTCGTCATGGTCATGGTGAACACTTGATAGATTACCCTAACCGATTAAATTGCCTGCACCCTGGCCTCACTGAATTGGGAAAAAGTCAGGTTATAGCATTGCGTAAACAAGTCGTTTTTGCGCCTGAAGACGTCATTTTGGTTAGTCCAACGAAACGTACGATCGAAACAGCACTCCTTCTAATCCCTAACAAAAATCTTGCATTCTTCAGTCCGCTGGTTGGGCCAAGAATGTTTCCTCAGAATCCGGAGTTTGTTCCTTTCGTCTGCGATCAGATCTATACGAAGGAAGAACTCAGCAATCAGTATACTGACATAAGAATGGTTGAATTGGGATTGGACTGTTGGGAAGAAAGTATTAATCAGATGAATGCACAACGATTCGGGATATTAGCTGAACAGCTTCTTGAATGGTGCAGGAAACAGAGTGGCAATACGTTTATCATTTCACATGACGGTACGATATCGAACTACAGGATTTTACTCGGAGAAAAAGGGTTACCAAAAGTGATTTTCTTGGTGAAGCAGGACAGTACACGATCAGGAACTTTTAATGATTAAAGGAGAGCCCGTCATGACTCATTTTCCTAATTTAGAGACTGAACGATTGTACCTCAGAGAGTTAACCCTAGCAGATCGTCAGGTTGTTTTTGAGCATTTCGCTGAACCAGATGTAACCCGGTTTATGGATATTGAGCCTTGTCGTGACGTAAAAAAGCAGAAGGAATCTGTTTTGTAAGGAACTATAACTGTACTCAGGGGGACTTTCAATGAAGTTATCGGATTATGAATATTTAACTTTGGCTCTGGAAGAAGCAGAACAATCACTTGTTGAAGGCACGTATCCGATTGGTGCGATAATTGTGGATGTGGATGGGAATGTCGTGAGTAAAGGCCGGAACCGAGTCTTCTCGGATTGCGACCCCACCGCACATGCTGAGGTGGATGCCATTCGTCAGGTAGGAAAACATTTGCTGGATGTAGACAATAAGAAGAGATTCACGAAGAAAGACCTGACGCTCTACACTACCTGTGAGCCTTGTCCCATGTGTTCTGGTACCATTTTAATGTCGGGGATTAAAAATATTGTATGGGCAGCGGATGATGAAGAGTATGGAGGGCTTCGACGTTTCAAGGAAGGACCTCATTTTATTCATATGTTTGACACGTTATCCTGTGTTGCAGCACCGTATCTTGATCTGGAAAACAGACAGAGAGCTTTGCTTGCCAAATGGAACATTGGTAGAGGTTTGCATGATACAGAGTGGGAGATTCCTAAACAATGAAATCTATTCCGTTTTCCATACTTTTAGCCAGTGTCATTTTGTGTATCTCGTTTATTATTGGCTGCATATTGTTAACGACTCAGGAGAGAAATAGTAAACTGACTCAGGCAGTAGAACAAGAAGTACCGAACGATAAAGTATTATTGACGATTCAAGAAACTGCCGAGTATCTGAGTATGACTGAAGAACAGGTGATGAGTATTATTAAGGCTGAACAAGGGAGTTTCACGGTGTCAGGTTTCTTTGATGGGAGAATGTTTCCGTTCATTAAGGTTCAGGATAAATTTTTTGTTAGTAGAGTGGAGTTGGATTTGTGGGTTCAGGAAGCATCTGCAAGTCACAGAAGATATATTAATGGGCAAATGCAGTAGTTTATGGGAACGATGGCATAATCCAAAGGGGATGAATTCACATGGAATTCGTGGGACAGAAAATTAAAATAACAACAGTCACAGAGCAGGACCTCGACTTCATATGTCAACTTGAATGTGACACAAACATTTGGAGCTTTGAGGAAACTGTTGAAACGGATGAGGAAAAGGTCCGTGAGAAATATCGCAGTCATTTTGCTGTCGCAGATGAGAAACCGTATGCCTATGATTTCGTTATACGCCGCTTGAGCGATCCGGAAAATACACCGATTGGTATCGTTCAAATGTGGAGTTATGTGGATTACCGAAAAAGCTGGGAACTTGGATTCGCAGTACTTTCCGAATATGCAGGGAGAGGATACGGGAGTGAAGCCACCCGACTTTTATTACAATTTGCGTTTCAAGAATTACAAGCTCATAAGGTCGTCGGCATGTGCAATTCACAAAACGTTCGCTCAGCCGGACTGATGCAGCATGTGGGTATGACACGGGAGGCTGTCTTCAGTGAAGAACTATGGTGGAACAACCAGTGGACAGACCAGTATTTTTTCTCGATTTTGGATAAAGAGTTTAAGCTAGTCTGACATATACGGAGGAAATAAGATGACTACGTTGGTTCTGCTAAGTGATTTGGTTTTCCAATCTAACGAAAAATTAGATCAGAGAATAATAAGCTTGAATGATATGAAAGCGCTGGGGCTCGTAAATTTTGAATTTGCACCGCACTGGGACGGTTCGGAAGAGACTCTGAATTCATTAAGAGAATACACGCTCGTTAACAGTAAGACGGTCTATGCGTGCCAAGATGGTGGCGGGATTGTAATTGACAGTGAAAGTGTAGAGTTATATGGAAATGTGCATCTCGTAGATTACAAAGAAAGTGGGCCTTTTGATGAGTGATATTACGGTATATCATTATGATGCTTTCTCTACAGTTCCCGGCCAAGGTAACCCGGCAGGAGTGGTTTTTAATGCTGATCATTTCAGTGAGACGGCGATGCAGCAGATCGCTTATCAAGTTGGATTTAATGAGACGGTATTTGTGTTGAACTCTGAAATAGCTGACGTCAGATTACGTTATTTTACGCCAGGACATGAGATTAATCTGTGTGGTCATGCCACAATGGCATCACTGTATGGTTTGAAGACACGTGGTATGTTGGGTGACAAAGAGTTGATCACGATTGAAACCAATGTAGGCGTATTACCTATTCAATTTGAGCGAAATGGAGACACCATTTACATGGAGATGAAGCAAGATCAGCCGCGGTTTAACCCGTTCCAGGGTGATATCGAGAAGCTGCTAAGTACAATAAACTTAACTCTGGATGATATGGACCTCTCTATTCCGATCGTTTATGGAAGCACTGGAACCTGGACGCTATTAATCCCAATCCGTGAACTGAACTCTTTTGTTAAAATGAAACCGGATTCTTCTTTATTCCCTGGTGTTTTGCTTGAGAATCCTAAAGCTTCGCTACATCCCTTTTGTTTTGAAACCCGTGATACCGATGCGATGATGCATGCTAGACATTTCTCCTCACCATATTCAGGTACTACGGAAGATCCAGTGACTGGAACAGCTTCGGGGGTGATGGGTGCATATTATTTAACCTATGTGAAACCGGAGATGGATGAGGTACAGTTTGTGGTAGAACAAGGGCATGAGATTGGAAGAGATGGAAAAGTTCAAGTGAGTGTGATTCGGGATGGTGAGGATATGGATGTCAGAATTAAGGGGACAGCTGTTTTTGTGCGTGAAATGAACGTTGCATTGGAAACCTGATCTTCTACATAAAGGAGAGACTCTTGTTGAATGAAAAAACTGTTTTAGATAGCGTTACTCGTATGTTGAAAGAAGAATTAACGGATGCCTTGGTGGGAATCTATTTACACGGTTCTATGGCCATGGGATGCTTTCATCCGAATCAGAGTGATATTGATATATTGGTCGTTAGCCGGGAAAAGCGATCTGCCGATACCTATCGAAGGATTGCAAAAAAGCTAATGCATATTGAAGATGAGATGCACATTACGAAAGGCTTTGAACTCAGTATTGTACTGGAATCTACGATTGTTGCCATGGCATACCCTACTCCTTTCGAATTTCATTACTCTGCGTATCACCGGGAGAAATATCGAACGGATGAGCAATATCTCTGTGGCGGATATGAAGATCCGGATCTGGTAGCACATATGGCGGTCATCTATGATCGAGGTATTGTGCTGGATGGTAAACCAATTAAAGATCTGTTCCAACCGGAAAATCGTGAACATATGATTGCCTCAATTACATCGGATACGAGTTCAGCTATGGACGAAATTGTGGACAACCCAGTCTACTATGTATTGAATCTGTCCCGGGTTCTCTTGTATGTGAAAGATTCAGTCATTCACTCCAAGCGAGAAGCAGGAGCATGGGCGCTCACAGAGCTACCCGCTAAATACACGGACGTCATCTCACAATGTCTTGCACAGTACAATGGTGAACTGGAGAATGTGAATTTGAGTGAAGCATTACTTCTGGATTATGCGGAATATATGTTGAATCAGATCCAAGTGAAGGGAGAATAACATTTTGCAAATTATTGATATTCGGCAGAAGCCGGACGTGCTGCAAGAAGCAGTACAGTATTTCTGGAAACAATGGGGCTCAGAATCAAGCTTCCATTTCTATCGGGATTGTATAGAGCGTTCTGTGGATACAGAGAGTGATGTGCCAAGATTTTATGTGATGTTGGACGGAGACCGAATTATCGGTGGGTACGCTTTGTTGCGAAGCGATCTGAATAGCAGGCAGGATCTCTTTCCCTGGTTTGCGTGTCTTCATGTTGATCCAGAATATCGGGGCCAGAACCTGGGTGGACAACTTCAGACTCATGCGATGAATGAGGTGAAAGCAAAAGGGTATGACAAGCTGTACCTATGTACGGATCTGAACGATTATTATGAAAAAAGTAATTGGACTTATATCGGTAAAGGATACCTGCTTGATGATGAAGAGACGAGAATCTATGAATATCAGATTTGATTGAGATCATCCATGCTTTAGGGCTCTGTCTCGAATTTGGGAGGAATGAACCAATGATAACCGAGATTGATAAACATGACTTCCACAAAGTAAAGCATCTCACGGATTCGTGTCAGAATATTGAAGTTAAGGCTGTGGTATCTGGCTTGAATCCGGGACGGATCTATGTCGATGATGCAGAGAATATAACTGCAGCTTTAATTTGGGTACAGGGACAATCTGGTTTTCAGTTGATTGGAGACTCTCGAAGTGGCCCCTTTCTGAATGAATTGAAAGAGTTCATGCAGGAACATATTGAACCTGAGTTATTGAACTTACATATTCATGCCGTTGAGATTGGTGTGGTGGACGAAGCCTGGGAAGATGTTCTTCAGCATATCTCCGGGAAAAGAGAGATCTCCAGTGATATTCAACATGTATTCCAATTGAATCCAGATCCTATAAGTCATCAAGTACCTATCGATATATATGCTTTTCAGGACGAGGAAGTCAGAATTCTCAGAATAGATCAAGTGCTATTAGGAGAGAAAAGGTATAACAATTCCTCTTTTCTGAAAGATAAAATCTCTCACTTTTGGACGACAATAGATGATTTTTTACAACATGGCTTTGGCTACATTGCAGTGCATAACGATGATATCGCGAGTGTTTGCTTTTCGGCATTTATTGCAGATCAGACACATGCGGTTGATATTGAAACGGTTGAAGTCTACAGAAGAAGAAATTATGGTGCGATGGTGGCAAAAGCATTTGTAGAAGAATGCAGTCGCGTAGACAAACATCCGTATTGGGATTGTTCTCCGGACAATGAAGGCTCAATTCGTCTGGCACAGGGTGTGGGCATGTCACTGGACTTTAACTATAAAGTCTACTGGTATGACCTCTCTATATAGATTCGGTATCGAATATGAAGGAGGATATACTGTTGAACGACTCATTACAGGATCAGATTCATTTTCTCATTGAAATTGATAAACTAAAAACGATTGAACGGAGAACAAGAATCATCCATGGGGATAGACTTGAAAATGATGCGGAGCATTCCTGGCATCTGGCGATGATGGCTTTGGTTCTACAGAGTCACGCCAACAAGGATGTGGATATCCTCAAAGTCATTAAGATGCTTCTTGTTCATGATCTGGTCGAGATTGATGCCGGAGATACATTCGCTTACGATACGGTGGGACACACGGATAAATATGATCGTGAAATCAAAGCGGCTCATCGGCTGTTTGGTATGTTGCCTAAGGAACAGGCTGAAGAACTACTCCAATTATGGTTGGAGTTTGAATCAAAGCAGACGCCTGAAGCACAATTTGCTTCATCTCTCGACCGGTTGCAGCCTCTAATCCACAATCATCAGAATGAGGGAGATACGTGGCAGAAATATAACATTACAAGTGATCAGGTATTAAACAGAAACCGTGAGATTGCGAACGGTTCCGAAACATTGTGGGAGTATACGCAGCAACTTATTCAGAAATCCGTGGATGAGGGAATCCTGACCAAATCATAAGGAACGTTTTAACGTATGCAATTTGAAGATGGGAGAGGAGCATGTATGGGATATATCATGGAACTAAGAAAACTGGTGGGCCCTCGTCCTCTAATTATGGCGGGCTCATGTGTACTCGTGTTCAATGAGGAAGGCCACCTGCTGCTGCAAAAACGTACAGATAGCTTGGATTGGGGGACACTTGGGGGTTCAATGGAGCCCGGGGAGTCACTGGAGGAAGCAGCTGCGCGGGAATTGTATGAAGAAGCCGGACTGAGAGCGGAATCGTACAAACTCATTAGCGTTTTTTCTGGTGAGGACATGTACTATCAGTATCCACATGGTGATGAAGTTTACAACGTCATGGCTGTTTATGAAGCTGCAGGCATCAAGGGCAGCCCAACCATTATGGATGATGAAGGGCTGGAGCTCCGATATTTTGATCTGAATCAGCCGACCCCTGATATCAATCCGTTTACGGAATATGTATTGAAGAAGGCAGGGTATATCAGAACTAACTAGTAAGAGGAGGGATGTTATGACGGAGGACTTTTATTGTGATGAGGTGCTGAGTGGTAAAACTCAAGTCAACGTTGTCATGGAAACAAATAACGTTATGGCTTACCATCACACTCGGCCATACTACAAGCATCACATTGTTGTGATTCCCAAGATTCATATTCAGTCCTTCATTTCAGAAGAAGAAGAGAATAATGATGAGCTACTCTTAGAAATGATGCAGGTCATTAAAAAAGTAGCTGCTGACTTGTTAGCTCAGACAGGAGCATCCAAGATTGTGACGAACCTGGGCAACTATCAAGACTCGAAGCATCAACATTGGCACATAGTCAGTGGTGAACGAACTTAGGAAACTGTATACCGGATTATAAATCTTCCACCTTTCTCGTACGGGTGTGGAAGATTTTTCGTTTTTCGACCGATAAGCACGCTAAATGCCTCTTACATCTACCAGAAAAGTTAACTGAGGAAAAATATGCTAAAATAGGGAGTGATAATTCTATCATTACAATATTAGCAATGTTGATTAATGTATTGTTATATGGACTGGGTGTGTATGCGCTGATCCTGTTTATTAAGCTTGCCCAACGTGGGATTCAGGCACTGGATATCTACCTGTATGAGAAACGCGGAGAGCGATTCTAACGTTCACCATTTCATACTCGAACAGAATTATCATTTTTCTCTCAGTGTTTTATCTTTCCTGTTCTAGTATGATTAACGCATCATCCCAGTAAAGAGAGGGTTAATAACATGGAAGCTTTTTTAGAGCAAATTAACGAGTTAAACGAGCTTCAGAAAGATTTGGTCAGCATACATCCTTTATTTGCAGAACATTATCCAGTGGTTGTAGCCTATGAGGCTTTATTATATATCTATGATTATTCGTCCAAAACACAACAATATGAGTGGGTGAAGACGGTTCCAGATGATTTATATATTCCAGATGAATGCCTTGCTGCGATGCCTGTGCATCATATGGATGGACGAATGTGCGCGATTGTAACGGATGCAGCTTTTAAAGATCTGGAGCAGAAAGTCTATCTATTCCACGAATATGTTCATTGTTATGTATATGAGAAATATGATGAACGGATCGTGAACCGTCTCCAGATTAAGCATAAAATGGACCAACTGAAGCGTGTAACATGGGAACTGGATTATGAGTTTCCGTATGAAGATGAAATCGTTGTGGAGCGGATTAACTCATTATTGTCTGCGTTGAAGAGTAAGGACCTAACGGAAGTGCAAACAGCTAGAAAGGCACTGTTCGGTTCATTAAATGAAGAACAAGCCGAGTACTGGAGCTGGCTGGAATGGAACGAAGGTTTCGCAAGGTATGTTGAGAATCTGATTCGTGGAAAATTTGGACAGGAAAGCAATCATTTTGGAGATACAGCTCCGTTTAATCGTCTGGTATTCTATGAGTGTGGGTCGGAATATATTAGTCTGCTCGCACAGGAACAGCCGGAGTACCATACGGATCTGGAGCAGCTGTTTGACCGGATGCAATTGGAGAGAATCAAGGGTTAATTACTTTTTCCTAAGTATAGTAGAATATTCCCGATAAAAGGAGATCATCTCTATGCCGCTACCTATGGTTCATCTCAATATTGCTAATCGAATTGCAGACTCTCTGCAAGTGCAGACTGATCGAGGTTCATTCTATCTGGGGAATATCGCCCCGGATTCCATACATATGCGTGAAGGCACAACCAGAGACGATAAGGAGTACACCCATTTCAACCCAAAGGATGAAGGAGATCACGTTGGTCGACTGCAGGAACTCTACTCATCCTATATGCAACAACTCATCGATGAAGGATGGAAGTGGTTTGTGCGTGGGTACTTTATGCATGTGCTGACAGACTATTACTGGTTCCGAAGTGTGCATCCTGAATTCGTCGAACGGGTCAACAAGGTAGACCAACATAGAGGCATTAGCAGATCGAAGGATGAACTGGCGCGATTATATTACCAGGAGACGGACCAGATCGATTTCAATCTTTATCAAGGTTCAAGTTGGAGTGAAGAGGTATGGCATGTGCTCAACAGTTCACCAGGTTATGACATGACGGATCGTTTAACTGCTGACGAGATTATTCGCTGGCGGGACCACACGTTTTCTTTTCTGAATGGGGAAGAACCGGGAATTACTCCTGAGTTCATCACGGGTGCTAGGGTTCAAGTATTTGTGGAAGAGACCGTACAGAGACTGACCGCTCTGTTGTCTTCGTGGGACCCAGAGTTACGTAACTTGACATGACTACTGATAAATAGTTCAGTTTGGTCACTAGATGCTGTAATCATTACGTCTCTATCCAGTACGTCTCTATTCATTACGAAGTCAGGGAGGCAGGTGGTATGGTGAAATATGTAGGTTTCTTGATGGTACTCGTCATTGCTACGTTCATGACAGGATGCAGTCAACCGAATGAACCGGAATCGGAAGAAGGGCTTCCTGTGCTGATCACCTTAACCTGTAATCCAGACTTCACTTTTGAACCATGCCAAGATGTTATGTTTGATCGATCTGACGAGATACGGCACATGATGGAGGCCATACATAAGGCAGAGCGTTTGCCGGGCAATCTGAATTATGGCACACAGTACAAGATGAGTATAACGAATGCGGATGGCTCGGTAACGCGGTACGATTTTTCATTAGGAATGGACTCCGAGATGCAAGGTCTGTTAGTAAACCAGGAAGACACCTCAACGGGATATAGCATATCTCTTGAGGATTCGAATCAATTAAGAAGATTGATCCAGCGACGTACAGATTAAGAAGGTATATGGAATGGAGAAGAACCTGTGGATGACAGAATGATCATTAAACCTTTGACGCAATCGGATGCAGAGGGAGCGTATCAGGTGTTCGAGACAACCATCCCCGCGGCATTCAAACAGGAGGGTATAGGCTCCCTTAAGGATGATATCCAGGATGAAATAGCGCATAAGAAAGCATTGATTCACACTGCATTGCAGTCAGATCACAACAAGGAAGCAAGGGTATTTTTCCTCGTGGCCAAAATGGGTAAGTCCATTGTAGGCACAATCTCGTATGGACCTTGTGGTGAGGAGATACGAGAATGTACAGATCACCGGCTGAACGATATCGGAGAACTGGGTAGCTTGTACGTTTTGCCCGAGGTTCAAGGTCAGGGGATTGGTTCGGCGCTTATTCTCGCACTGGTTACTGAACTGCAGCGGCTGGGAATCCAGCAATTCTGCCTGGATAGCGGCTATCGAATCGCACAGAAGAAGTGGCAACGCAAATTCGGTGAACCCTATGTCGTGGCGAAGAACTACTGGGGCGAAGGAACTGACCATATGGTTTGGCTGTGTGAAGTACACGATTTTATAGTAAAATAAACAATAGAGATGACGACCTGTATCACACAGGGGTCATCTCTTTTACTAACTAACGGAATCTTTCTGCATCGATCGTGGACGATTGTTCGTAGAGTGTATTATGTGTGTTTTTATGTACCCGAGGAAAAAAGGAGTGAACATATGTCAATCCAGTGGAATACACCCGAGCAACGGCTCTCCCCTCATGCGGTAAACTTGTGGAGAATTAGCGCCATCATATGGAATGTGATAGGCTTTCTGATACTTGCCGTACTGTTAATACTCGACTCCATCTATGGATGGAAGACGTGGATTGGTTGGATTTTGTGGGGCGTTACGGCCATATCTGTGCCTTATGCGGTGTGGGATATCTTCATCCAGCCTTCATGGTTATACAAGCATTGGTACTATGATGTGAATGAGGAGTTCCTGCAACTGAAGCATGGGGCGCTAACCAAGGTACATCAGATCATCCCCATGGCGAAAGTGCAATCGGTTACAACGAATCAGGGACCTTTGATGCGAAAATATGGACTCTATTCCGTATCGGTGGGCACGATGGGTTCATCGCATGACATCCCGGCATTGCCAGAGGAAGTAGCGCTTTCACTCCGTCATCAGATTGCGTCCTATGCGCGGATTAATGAGGTGGATGAATGATCGATATGAAGCGACATCATCCATTAACCATGCTGTGGAGTTTGTGGAAACTGGTGAAAAATTCGTTTGCGATCATCCTGTTTTTGTTTATTTTCCGTCAGGGCTCAGAGTCCCAATGGGTTTTCTATGGAAGAATCGCCTTTTACATCGGGATATCCATCAGTATTATTTCGATTATCTTGAAGTGGTTCACCTCGCGTTACACAGCAGATGATACAGCCTTTCATATCTATAGTGGTGTGTTCAACCGTACTCGAAGAACGATACCTTATACCAAGGTCCAGAATGTGAATCGTCATACGGCGCTGTTTCATCGTTTGTTCCGGGTGACGTCAATTCGATTCGAGACCGGAATTAAGGGAGAAGATGCTACCTTTCAGTTACACGTTGTTTCACTTTCCGGAGCGGAACAGCTGGAGAAAATTGTAGCAGGTCACATGGCTGAAGAAGCAGAGGAACATGTTACGATAGATGTAGATGAGTCCATCGAAGAGGGAGAGGAGCAATCTGAACCTGTTGTAACGGATGAAGTCATGTCACTACCTGCCAAAGAAAAACAGGAACGGGTTGTTCATTATCATTCCACTCGCAGGGACATATTGAAAGCATCCTTTACGTCGCTTAGTTTTCTCGTACTGATTCCGGTCCTGGCTACGCTCTATTCGTGGGTGAAGGACTTCTTCCCAGATGAGGAAGTAACGGAAAGTTTGTTATTAACCTGGCTCGATTCCTGGTGGATTGCCGGTTTAATGATTGTAGTTTTATTGATCATATCTATTGCTCTGGGCATTGTCAGAACGTTTGTGAAATATGGAAACTTCCAGATTACCTCGGATGCCAAGCGGATCTATATTACGAAAGGCATGATGGAGCAAACGTCATTTTCAATCCTGAAAGAGCGAGTCCAAGCCGTGAAAATTACACAGTCTCCGATGAAAAGGCTGCTTGGATTAGCCGAAGTAGAATTGACTACTGCAGGTAGTTTGGGAGAATCCGATCATGAGGTGAACTCGCTCTATCCATTCTTGCCTGTGAAGCAAGCCTATACCATGATAGAGGAGATTCTACCATCCTATCGGGTCACACAGGAGATGGAAAAACTTCCGAGAATATCATTATGGCTGCGCCTGCTCAAACCAAGTTGGGGATGGATCATTATCACGGGTTTACTGTGGTATTTCAAACCATTCGTGTTAGGACAGAAGCATGCCTGGTGGATGATTTCGGCGATTCTTTTAGTGTGGATTGCAACATGCAGAGTGGTGGACTTTTTCCATACCAGATACACTCTGAATCAGAATTTCATTCAACTTCGGAGCGGCGCGCTCACGTCAACCCTCTTCATCTCCAAACGTGAGAAAGTCATCGAAGTGCAGATCACCCGTAATGTGTTACAGCGATGGTTCGGTGTTGCGTCCATTCATACGGTAAACCGCGCCAAACCTGTTCTGCATCATCGCGCACATGACATCCCCTTGGATACGGCGGAATCATTTCAATCATGGTACATGGGACGTACCCAAGATGTTCAGACCCGTTAATCACAAGAGCAAGTGCAGGAAGACCGCATCAGGTTATTCTGTACTTGCTCTTTTTACTTGAAGAAAGAGGAGGAAGAATATATTGATTAAAGCTGTGTTCTTTGATGTGGACGGTACATTGCTGAGCGAAGTGGATCGGAGTTTATCACCTCATACAGCAGAGTCGATCAAGGACTTGATTCGTAATGGTATTCACGTCGTACTCGTCACAGGCAGACCCCTTAATTTATGTGAAGAATTCCGGAGTCTCGGAATCGATATAATCATTTCGGCCAACGGAGCATTGATCAAAGCAGGTGATGAAGTGATACATAAGTCAGTTCTTTCTGCACAGATGGTTAGAGAATTTAGCGAGTTTGCCGAATTGCAAGGGCGTAGTATTTCATATTTTACCGAGTCCTTCGAGATGAACGGGTTGTGTACAGCAGATGGTCGTGTTGCTGATGCATTGAGAGATACGCTTGGACTGGCGGATTCCCCACAGAAAATCAGCACGTTAGAACAGGACGTATATTGCATCTGCTTATATGCTGATGAGGCAGAGACGGAGAAATTTCAATCCAGATTTCCTTCCTTACGATTCGTGAGATTCCATCCGTATGTAGTGAATGTGCTGGAAGCGAGTGAAGTCAGCAAATCTATAGCAGCAGGGAAAGTTCTCGATTATCTGAAGATATCCAGAGATGAGACGATGGCCTTTGGCGATGGGGAGAATGATGTGGATCTGCTACTGTATGCGCGAATCGGAATTGCGATGGGAAATGGCGGAGAACGAATTAAACAAAGCGCCGATTATGTTACCCTGCGGGCAAGTGAAGACGGAGTCACCCATGCGTTGAAGCAATTTAAGATTTTATGAGAATGTACGGATAAAAAAAGATGAAGGATATCCCAATTGTGGATTTTCATGTAGAATGATATAGCACGTATTAAGCCCTAAAGCATAGGGTGTTTATCGAAGGGTGACTTATGAAAAAGGTTGTTATTGTAATCCTGTCTCTTGTCGTGCTTGTGGGTGTATCCTCTTCCGCTTATGCTCATCCAGGCAGACTGGATAAGAACGGTGGACATAACTGTTCAGCCAAATCCAAGCAAAAGGGTCTATGCACGGGTTATCATTATCACAAAAAGAAAAAATAAGCACGGCTTCTCATTATTGGACTGGGGGAAAGAAGCGATGGATCATATTAAAGCGGTTATTTTTGATTTGGACAATACAATCCTGAACAGAACGATGACCTTTGACGTATTCACGCAGAGCTTGATTAAGACTTATTTTGGTCATCTAGAATCAACCGAAGATATCAGCAAGCGGATTATTGAACTCGACCAGGATGGTTATAAGGACAAACCCCTTCTTTTCAACGAGTTACTACATGAACTTCCTTGGGCAGAGCATCCGCCACATGCAGAACTGATGGAGTTCTATGGCAGAGAGTATGTGCGAAGTTCAGTTCTGATGGAACAGGCGCGAGAAGTTGTTCAGCATCTCAGAGGAAAATATCAAACCGGGTTAATCACCAATGGGCAAACCGATATTCAGTATGGGAAAATCGATCAACTCGGTATCCGGGAGGATTACGACCATATTATTGTTTCAGAAGAGGCTGGAGTCAAAAAGCCCGATCCTCGGATCTTTCAGCTTGCGCTCGATCATTTCGGTCTCACTCCCGAGCAGTGCATCTACATTGGCGATCATCCGGTGAACGATATTCAAGGAGCGGCAAGCGTTGGCATGAGTACGATCTGGATGAAGGTTAACCAGCCATGGCAGGACACCATTACGACTGGTCCTTTACATACGATTGAGCATCTAAGTGAGCTAAAGGAATTGCTTTAGAAACGGTTATATAAATTGAATATAACATTTACACCAAACGGAGAGGACAGAAAGAACCTGAAGAAGCATAAACCTCGCCTTTATCCCCGGATTTACCCTTTAGGAAAGGAATCAAAAAAATCTGGGGATAACAGTGATCGGAAGGTTGTTCTGTCATCGGAGTGTCTAGTGTAAATATTCTTTAGTTCAGTTTATATAGACAAGTAGATTACTATAGTCACAGTTTGGAAAGCGAGGTACATATGGAGATTAGACAGATGGCTACAGCATTTTTGAGCAATGGCTCAGACATGCTGATGATGAAGAAGGCGGGTAGCAGATTGTTTGATTTTGAATTCTGGGGTGGCATTGGCGGACATTTGGAACAAGGGGAACTGAACACGCCCATGACCGCCAGCTATCGGGAGATTGAAGAAGAGACCGGATTCAAGCAAGCGGATGTCGAATACTTTCGGCTTCGATATATTCTGTTGGAAGTTAACGGTGGTGAGATTTGGCAGCAGTTTGTATATTTCGGAGAGACGAGCCATCGACATTTTGTGCCCTCCGATGAAGGAGAGTTATTCTGGATACCACTGGATGAGGTGCTGGACTTACATTCGTCTATTCTGATTAAAGCAACGCTCAGGCACTATTTACAACACCCGGGAGCAGAAGACATCTGGATTGGCAACGTTCAGAGCGGAACAGACCTAAAGGGCACTCCACAGGTAATATGGAACAGAATGCAGGAAACGAAATCATTTGAGCCAAAGGGGGTTATCAATAATGTTGAAATATAGAACTGGAATAAAAAAATTGAGATGGATAAATTACCTGTTGATCACTGTACTGATTGCTATCATTCTTCCGATTAATCATGTAGAGGCAGCAAGCACGATTACAGTGAAAACGAAGATCCAGTATTACAAAGGACAGCAATACATACATCTTACAGGTGGTAAGAAATCTGTGACGGATAAGCTGAACAAGACATTTAAACTCCACGCAGTCAAGGCAGCTAGCCTGGACAAAGAAGACAAGAAATTAAACAAGAATTATTCCTTCACTACCATGGCCAGTGTAAAATACAATGCAAAAGAAAAGATATCTGTGGTGTATGAAGATCATATGTACGCTGGGGGAGCGCATGGAATGGATGCGACAAGGTCATATAACTATGACTTAAGAACGGGGAAAGAACTGAAGCTAAGCGAGTATGTTAAAGATGATATACAGATGAAAAAGGTAGAAAAATCAATCTCAAACAGTCTATTAGCCATGTATAATGCAGGAGTTTCTATTTTTGAAGAAAATATTTATGATTTTCAGCTTGATCAAACATCTGAATTTTTTTTATATGATAAAGGGATTGTCATCCGATTCCACCCTTATGAGGTTGCACCTTACGCTAAAGGATTTGTAGATATCAAAGTCCCGTTCAGTAAATTCAACACATAGATCGTATGCAATAAAAGGCATGATTCAGTTCAAGGAGTCATGTCTTTTTTCTATATGACGGATTGTAATATGAAGTGCGACACCTTACTGAAATAAAAAAATGGCTCACAGCCTGATTCGTGTAGAATGAAAGTTACCACACCAGCATTCACACAAGGAGAATCAGTCCATGAGTTATTCACATCTTAGCATAATCGAACGCAGCAAGCTAGAAATCCTCCACAGACAAGGCAAAAGCTCAAGAGCTATTGCAAAAGAACTGAGGAGACATTCGTCCACGATTTGCCGCGAACTAGATCGTGCTAATTCATCTATCCCTATCAGGCAGAACACGCTCAGAACGCTTATGAGAAGCGTCGTCAATCCTCTGTTTCTTCAGGTAAATGGTCAAGCACCTTAGCTGCTTCACTGGAGGAAAAACTGAAGGCAACGTGGTCTCCGGAACAGATCAATCAACGCTTCCGTACCGAAGGCTTGCCAGCAGTATCCTTCAAAACGATCTATCGCTGGATCTACGCAGGTCGACTGGTTCAAGGCACGTTACAGGTTCTTCGGCACAAAGGAAAGCGTCAGAAACCCGCAGAAACTCGCGGTAAATTTGCCATTGGCAGATCCATTTCGGATCGTCCCCAAGAGGTTCGTTCTCGTGAAACGTTTGGGCAATGGGAACTGGATACCGTCGTATCTAGTCGTGGGAAAAGTAAAGGATGCATAGCCACGCTCATTGAACGCAAAACCCGTCTATATACCGCCATTCTCATGCCTGATCGCACTGCTCTGTCTATGGAAATTGCGCTTGGTGTAGCCATCTCACAGTATCCCACAGGCACTTTCCTCACAGCCACGGCTGACCGGGGAAAGGAGTTTGCATGCTATGCCAATCTGGAAACAAGCCATGACCTGCACGTTTATTTTGCTGATCCATATTCGTCTTGGCAACGCGGTTCCAATGAGAATGCGAATGGATTGCTTCGAGAGTTTTTCCCGAAAGGCACCGATCTCGCTCAAGTCGAGGATGAAGATCTTGCCAGTTCACTAGATCTAATAAACCACAGACCACGAAAATGCTTGGGTTGGAGAACCGCTCACGAATCTTTCACAGAGGAACTGTCGCACTTGGTTTGATAATCTGTCGTAAGTATAGTTTAAATTAAATTGTTTATTACATATTTCCAAGCTTTTACTATCGTTATAATAACATATAAGAGAAGTAGTTAATTTACTTCATAAAAATTGCAGGGGGATAACAAATGAATGATTTTTTTAGATTTGATACTGATGAAGAACGGCGGGCGTTATTAATCAGAGCAAGGAAAGTCGCTTTATCTGCAATTCGAAAGTATGACGTAGAATGGGATAACATCCAGTTTATTCAACTATCCGGCGATACGATCACGTATAAAATTGAAACCAGTACAGATAACAATTATTTACTTCGCATTCATTCGGACCGATTAAGCAGAGAGGAAATTCGTTCGGAACTCCTACTGTTACAAGCACTGAACAAATCGAAAGATCTAAAAGTACCAGAAGGGATGGCAAATTGTGATAGTATTTATGTATTGGACATCGAAACAGAGACAGGATATAGGCGCCCTTATATAACGATGATGCGATGGATAGAGGGTGAAAAAGTTGTAGGTGAATTTACAGATAGTCAAGCATATAATATAGGTGTATTGATGAGCAGGCTCCATGAAGCAGCAAAGGATTTCAATCCACCTTCTGATTTTGTAAGACCTACTTGGGGAGTAGAAAGTTTTAAACGTGAAATGGCTAAGTTGGAACGTTACTATGAGCGTTTTTTATCCGAAGAGGGATGGAGGCTGTATCAAGATGCAGCTGAGAAGGTTGTATCCCAACTTACCACGATGCATTTAAGTGAACATAACTATGGGCTCATTCATGCTGATTTACATACCGGTAATATGGTTTTTGAGGATAATCAACCCTATCCGATTGATTTTGGAAGATGTGGGTACGGATATTATCTCTACGATATGGCAGGCACCATATTGGAGCTTTGGCCAAAGCATCGATGGATGCTTATCCAAGGTTATGAGAGTATTAGGAAGTTGGAAACCGACTATATTCGGGATCTGGAATGTTTTTTTGTCATGTTCATGATCGAGAACTGCTGCCATCACGCCTCTGATCCAAGAGAAACAACCAGTTTAATCGATGAACAAAAGTATGCCCAAGCATACATAAGAGAATATTTAAATGGTAATCCATTTTTATTCGAAGTGATCGAGCCTGTAAATGTGGATTAATACTAACCGATACCGGGCTAAAATAATGATATCTTATGGTGATGATTTACAATAGGTCGCTGTTTAGAGTGTTTGTTCATAACATGCTATGCCAATCTGGAAACAAGCCATGACCTGCACGTTTATTTTGCTGATCCATATTCGTCTTGGCAACGCGGTTCCAATGAGAATGCGAATGGATTGCTTCGAGAGTTTTTCCCGAAAGGCACCGATCTCGCTCAAGTCGAGGATGAAGATCTTGCCAGTTCACTAGATCTAATAAACCACAGACCACGAAAATGCTTGGGTTGGAGAACCGCTCACGAATCTTTCACAGAGGAACTGTCGCACTTGGTTTGACAATCTGTCATATACAATCATTCAAAATATTTTAAATAATTCCAATAACTGCGGCTCTATGTGTCTACATACCGTGTAATAGCTCAACCCATTCCAAGATGCAGGTTTTGTTATGAAGTGTATTGGAAACATGTTTCAGGCCGACTGTAGTAGCGTGCACATGCTGCTACGGTCGGCCTGAACGGGGCGAACCAGTTTAACTTAACAGAGGGCAGAGGCGGTTATTATGGGTTGTTGGAAGAAGCTGATTTCATCAGACTACGCTGTAATAATTCGATCTTTCGTTCGTCTGTTCCGATGTTCGATAGCCTCCTCATAATCCCCGATCAGTGTATCAAAAATATGCTCCCACGACCGCTGCTCAGCCAGCTTTCTGCCTTCCAATCCCATCATTCTTAATTGGTTCCCGTGATCTCCCCAGAGACAGATCTCCCGAATCAATGCATGGGCCTGACCTGGCTCAAATAACACACCATTACGGTGATGGGCTACCAGATCCTTTACACCTCCGGCATTGGCCGCCACCACAGGAAGTCCTGAAGCCATCGCTTCCAGCACCACATTTCCAAATGTCTCCGTAGAGGAAGGAAACACAAACAGATCTGCCGAAGCATACATAACAGCAAGTTCTTCGCCATGCATATATCCTGTAAAGGTGACATTCGGTGGGGATTGCAGACGCATTTTGGGGAGAGAGGGACCATCGCCAACAATAATCCAGTGTACACGGGACTGCATTTCCTGTGGCAATTGCTGCATGGTAGTTGTGAGCGTAGCGATATCTTTTTCTGGGGCAATGCGTCCAACGTAGAGAAAAATAAGGGGAGCAGTGATGTGGTATCGTTCACGGATATCCGAGCTGCGTTTATCAGGAGAGTACAGGTTGCAATCAATCCCGCGAGACCAGAGCTTCAGACGCTGAATGCCTTGGGCTTGCAGGGTGTTTAACGTTTCCTGCGATGGAGTCAGTGTTGCATCACAGGCACGGTGGAACCATTGGATATATTTCCAGTAGAGCGGAATCATGCTTTTCAACCGGTAATATTCGAGATAACGATCGAAGTGGGTATGGTAGGAGACAACATGCGTAAGATGATGTTTGAGCGCATACCTCAGGCCAAGCAGCCCCATATTAAAAGGCGTAGCGATGTGCAGCAGATCGGGCTGAAAGGCTTGTAGCTGTTTGTGTGTGTTTGCTCTGTTAGGTAGAGCAATGCGGCATTCGGGATACAGAAAAAAAGGAATGTTAGCAACCGATCTGACTAGAGTCTCATGGCTTCCTTCAATGACGGAGTTCGGAGTAAACAGCAGATGTTCAATTCTTCTTCGGTTCAGATGGTTACTCAAGCGGTGGAGCGTGCCAGCAACGCCATTGGTTTCCGGAAGATAGGTGTCTGTGAACAAGGCCAGGCGCATCATTACCCCTCCCAAGACTCGTGATGCCAAGATCATAACAGCGGAACATTTTCCAGAGGTCAAGTGCACGTTAACTTGACGATATTCCCTGTAAATTTGATAACAGGATACACAATACCAACTTCTATATGTTCAACTTATATAGCGTATTCTGCTATGATGTAATAACGTGTCGGCGTAGTGAACTGGAAATTTACACGATAACGGAGAGGGCAGAAAAAAACTGAAGAAGCGAAGCTAAAAGCTTTCTGCAAGAAAGCTGCTACGGAAGCATACACTTCGCCTTTATCACCGGATTTTCCCCTTTAATAAAGGGATTGAAAAATCTGGGGATAACAGCGATCGGAAGTTTATTCTGACCGCGTAGTGGTCCAGTGTAAAAACATTCGTTCAAACTATTCAGATAGAGAGATACAGGAGGCAGAGAAAGATGAACAAGTTACAAGAAGAACTGCAGGAATTGTTACCACTTGGTCAGCTTGAAGAGATGTCGGGTGAAGAAGTGGTGGGCAGTATTGCCATGGACCTTTATCGAGCTGAATTTGCCACGATTCGAGAAAGCGGACCGGAACTTCCACAAGTACTGCGAGATACCATTCTAATCATCGATTTGGATACTGAACTGTCCATGAACGGCATGACCGGTTTCCTTGAGAATACCAGCGGGCAGTATCTGGGTGAGACAATAGCAGCGATGGAGCGGATCGGCAATGACGGAGATACCGTGATCCTGAAAAAGATAGAGCAGATATTGTCCGAAAGCGGGGTAACGCACGGACAATTACGAGATAATGTGAATGGCCTGTCTGAAGATGACATCACGACAACCCTGCAAACACATGGGGAACAGATTCATGAGGTATTGCAGCAGATTGAACTGGAAGCCGCGAATTTGAGCATGCAATCGGATAACGAAGAAAGCTTCGACATGCTGTATCAATATGTGGATGAAAATAAAGATCGTTTAAAACAGGAAATGCAGCACATCTTGTCTAATTGAATGGGAAGAGACTTCGTATAAAGTAATTCTTCACAACCACAATTAAGGAGGCAAAATGGCGAGCATGAACAAACGATTAGCGATGGAATCCGTTCTGGTTACCCTGTTATTCATCATTGGTTATGCAGCTTGGAACGTCGTTCAAGGCATGATCATGACTATGAATTACGTACCTGATCTGACGAATACCGCTTCTTCCGGTACCCCATTTCAATCCAAGGTTGCTTTTGGAACTATTGTTCGATGGAATTCTTCCATGGTAATCGTTGGCATAGGCGCAGTTATCCTGTTTGCAACTGCTTATTATGTTATCCGCTCACAATTCCAGCAACGGAAGCAGCGCCCCTAGTCGATAGTAATCTCGTAACACATGTTTCTTTATACACTAAAAAGAGCCCTTATTGTCAGATCACTGATAATAGGGCTGCTTTTCGTTAGCCTCATATATTAAGAATGCCGGCCGCAGCCTTCTGACCAGATATCACAGCACCTTCCATTGTGGTGAACATGGGCTGTTTAGTGTAATCCCCAGCGAGGTATAACCCTTGAATTGGAGTCACTTGTTCGGGTCGCTTGGGCTCATTGCCTGGTGAGATCCGATAAAAGTTTTCATTCCCCCGAACAATCCGGTAATCCGTTACGGAAGACACACCTTCGGCAAGTCCGATATCGACCAACCCTTGTTTGGTACGCTCCCATACTTCCTCATCGGGCAGATCAATGAGTTCGTCGGGATTAACCAGAATGATTGAAGCTCTGCCAGGACGCCCGCGAAACGTTGTTCGGGATTGCTCCCCAAATGAACCGATGTCGGTGCCTGGCCCAAAGGTTGTACGGTCCTCGGGAAGGAGCGGCAGCTCTGATTCGAACTGTGCTGTAACGTGTGGCATGGAATCCAGACTCAAAAAGGGCTGAAACCATTCATGTTCACTGAAGTGCTCTTCAAGTAATTGTTGGGAACGTCGGATATTGGTAGCTACAACAACACGTGTAGCGGAGAGCTGTTCACCATTTTCCAGTTCAACACCCTTCAGACCCTCCGAATCATAGAGTAGTCGGATTACTGGGGCGTTGATTCGTACTTGTCCCCCTTTTTGCGTGATGGCAGCAGCCAAAGGTGCACACATGACATCCGTCATACCGCCAGTAAAGGCACCAATGCGCATTTTATGAATCCGAGGAATACCCGGCAGGAACAGGCCAAAGAAGGCATACGCAGAATATTTTTCAAGTGGCATGAAAAAAATGCCTGAAGATAACGGTTCAACGATTCGTTGCAGAGCCTGTTCGCTTACCCCGTGCTGATTCGCAAAATCAAGCACCGATATTGAATCGAGTTCCTCGGGGCTGGATACACACTCCTTGAAGCCAGCAGTTAAAAAAGGAATAAGTGAAGCCTTGTCGGCTGGCGTGATGAAATTATTGTTTCCCAGCACACCTGATAGTGTTTTGAGTGGAGCATGAATAACATCAAGTCCAAATTCACCATGCTCATCGGCATCAGGGTGACGAACCTCCATCGTGGTTTCCCATACCAACATATCATCCAGGTCAATGCCAGCACGTTCAAGCAGATCTGGCAGTGCTTTGTAATATCCAATGAATTTGTGGAACCCGGACTCCACCTCCATTCCCCGCTCATTCCAGTTCCCTGTGCGTCCGCCTACATAGGGGGCAGCTTCGAGGACCAGTACAGACTTCCCCTGTTCTACAAGTTCAAAGGCACAACTCAAACCGGCGAGCCCTGCACCAATGACAATGACTCGATCTTCGTTCATCTGAGAATTGTTGGGTTGTGTAGACAATCATATTCCCTCCTTTTATATCTAATATACCCATTAATTCCTGTCCAAAAGCTTCTATACATGATTGAGATTGAGTTATCGTAGTACAAAAAAACAGCTCTTTGACACGGATGTGCCAAAGAGCTGTTGGGTACAGATAACAATCAGATATGTTTGGATATAACTTCTTCCAGTCCTTGTGCAACAGAATGCGCACCCCGCGCCAGATGTCTTTCATACAGATGCAGGCGGACGAAACTCTCATCCGTGCCCATCGCTTCCGAGAACATTCCACTGAGTCCGCGAGCGCGGCGATCAATCTGTAATAGTAGCTCCAGTGAATCGCCCATCGGATAGAACATGACTTCCAGCTCATCCAGATGCCCACGGAATTTGTTGGTTGGCACATATTCGAATTCCTGAACAAATGGCAGATTGCCGCCCAGTTTCGGTGCATAATCGTTGGTCACTTCACGCAGTTTGAAGCCGAGGATATCCATTGCATCGAGCACGGTGTTCATGTCTTTGGTAGGAACGACATGCAGTCTGTCCCGGTCTGAGGGGTCCACGGCGCTTGAGATATCGAGGCCCGTTTCTACCCACACCTCTGCACGATGTAGCGTAATAGGCAGGTTTTCTGGCAGGTCAAATGAGAAGTCTTTCTCCAATTTGGCTCCAGGCTGCAATGTGAAACCTTCGGTGAGCAAATATTTGGCTATAACGGCTGTTTCTTTTACTTTGCGATCATCGCGCTCCCGTATGTAATGGGTTTTGATTGAAAGATAGATTCGATCTACGTTCTGTTCCACATCCCCACCTTCAATGTACACGACCCCCGAGATGATTCCTCCAGGCGTGACCTCAGGTGTATGCAATTCTGTATTCACTTTGGCTGCTCCAACACCTACACTGGCTAACATTTTCTTGAAAAATGACATGCGCTCGACCTCCAGATCAGATGGTTTACTATTGGGGATAAATATGACTTCGACCTTAATACGGGAATTGGAAGAGATGCGTTTCAAATTTTAGTAAAGATATATCGCGAATTAAACAGGAGAATCGACTTGTTTATGTCGAATGTTTTAAGTTAAGGAAGTTTTTGTCAGGAGGACCTCTAGACACAAGTATATTTTGCAGGCCATAAGGAGCTGAAGGCGATTGAACACAAAATCTTCGGAACATAAAACTGGTGAGACTGGTGTCAAAACCAGCTTTGAACAGATGGCGAACGGGGAACAGAAATATAAAATGACAGCCGAGGATGGCAGTTATTATTGCAGAACGGTTGCCTTATCTCAGGGAGCTTGGCAAAACAGTCATGTACATGCCAATGTAACGGAGTTTTATGTGGTGCAAACCGGATGGATTGCTTATGCCAGTTATGGAGATGATCAGATGCTTTCCATTCGAGTGATACGTGAAGGAGAGCACATTATTGTCCTGCCGGGAGTTCATCACAATATATATATGTCTGCCAATAGTGTCATTCATACGATCAAGTATGGAGCAGATACCTCCAATGATTGGATGCCATCACCTGAGTTGGATAGGTTAACTCAATCTTTAACGGAGAAGGTACTATTTCAAAAGTATGGTTAAGGAGTATGCAGAATGATGAATGTATATGAATCGAATGAAATCGTCGTACGCCTCTTGGAGATTGAAGATGAACATCATCTGGTGAAGTGGCTGTCTGATCCGGAAGTCCTTCAATACTATGAAGGCCGTGATCGGCCGCATGATCTGGATATGGTGAGAGAACATTTTTACAATCAGGATGATGATGCTACTCGTTGTATCGTTGAGTACGGAGGAAATCCGATTGGATACATTCAGTTCTATGAGCTTGAGGATCAAGAACGATCGGAGTATGGTTATGGAGACACGGATGAGATCATTTATGGAACGGACCAGTTTATTGGTGAGATAGACTACTGGAATAAAGGGATTGGAACACAGTTGATGCAGTCCATGCTGGCTTATCTGATTAATCAACAGCAAGCCAGTAAAGTGGTTATGGACCCTCAGGCTTGGAATCATCGAGCGATATCCTGTTATGAGAAATGTGGTTTCCAAAAGATCAAACTGTTGGAGAAACACGAGCAGCATGAAGGACAGATGAGAGATTGCTGGCTCATGGAATATACTTCCTCGAGCAGCTTAAGTTATAGTGAATAACACACACAAGGAGGAATAATGGATGGATGAAAGATTTCCGATAGGAACATTTGAACACACAGGCGAGGTTACGCCTGCACAGAGAGAGCAGTGGATTCAGGACATTGCTGAGTTGCCTGAACGCGCCCGAGATGCGGTTAAAGGACTGAGTGAAGAGCAATTAAGTCTACCGTATCGAGAAGGTGGATGGATGCTCAAACAGGTCATTCACCACATGGCAGACAGCCACATGAACAGTATGATTCGTTTCAAGCTGGCGCTGACAGAGGATACACCTACGATTCGGCCTTATTATGAAGAACGCTGGGCTGAATTGAGTGATTCAAGAGACCTGGATATCGAATTCTCGCTGCAAATTCTGGATGCGCTGCATCGTCGCTGGGTGTTTCTGTTAAACGCGTTGACGGATGCAGATTATGCCAAACAATTCTATCATCCCTCATCGCAAGAAACGACGAGACTGGATTACAATCTGGGCATGTATGCTTGGCATGGCAAACATCATGTTGCCCACATCACATCGCTTAGAGAAAAACTAGGAATATAAAGAATCAACAAACCTGTTGTAAAGGGAGAGTGCTGTGATGAAAATACATATACGCCTCTTGAATGAGAATGATCCACTTGTAATCTCGCAGGCTTTTCAAGCGCAGGGATGGCAAAAATCTGCCGAGCAGTATCTTCATTACCTGACCGAACAGCAGAATGGGGAACGTGTGACCTTGGTTGCGGAGTTGAATGGAGAATTTGCCGGTTACGTCAATGTATTATGGGCATCATATTATCCAGCATTCAGGGAGCAGGGGATTCCTGAAATCAACGATTTTAATGTGCTGAAGAAGTACCAGCGTCAAGGTATTGGTTCACGGCTTATGGACCGAGCAGAGGAAGTTATTCTGGAACGAACAGATGTGGCAGGCATTGGTGTAGGCGTGTTTTCCGACTATGGCAAAGCGCAAATTCTATATGCCCATCGCGGATACATACCAGACGGTCACGGGGTTCACAAGCACGATCATTACATTCAGCCGGGTGAAGAAACGATAATGGACGATGATGTTGTACTTTATCTTACGAAGAAGGTAAAAGCCGCGCAAGAAATGTAAAGTGTACATGCTAAAAAAGATGATAAAAAAGCCGTCCTGCATGTTATACTCTATTGGAATTAAAGGAATGATCAGCAGAATGTTGGGAGATTACTTAATTAGAGGAGTGAATGATGCATGTTTAGCAAAGTCGGCCAGATAATGTTGTATGTCAACAATCAAGATGAATCACTGGCATTTTGGACGGAAGTTGCGGGATTCCATATTGTGGATGAAGTAAACCTGGATGAGGGCATGAGATGGATTGAGATTGCGCCTACCCCAGATTCGCAGACGAGTATTATTCTCCATGACAAGGAGTTCGTGGCGCGGATGTCAGCAGGTGTAAATCTGGGCACACCTTCGTTAATGTTCTTCACTGAAAATCTGGATCAATTATATGCCGACTTATCTAGTAAACATGTAACGTTGGGAGAGATTGTCGAGATGCCAACCGGGCGTGTCTTCAACTTTGCTGATAACGAAGGGAATTACTTCGCCGTCCTGGAACGGGCAAAGTAAATTACAACTGAAAACAGATACTATTTCAAGCGATCGACATCCCATGTCGGTCGTTTTTTTGTTGAGAGTATACCTGTATTTATGAGTGAAAAAGCACAAGAAAAATAGAGAACTACTGGGTAAAAATGTTATAATTGAGTGTGGCTGATTTCATGCAAATAACGAGGAATGAATAGTTAGAAATGAAGATTGGGATGCAGAACTTAAGGAGGAATGTGGTTGTGGAAAAGACGATTAAAAGTGTACAGGATCTATATGATATGCTCGATGCGGACTTCAGATCTGCCAAGCAGTTTTGGGAACCTTTCTATGAGGATCGGAACAGACCTATTCCCTTTTTTCCAAACAAACCGGATGAGAATCTGGTAGCACATGTGAACGCAAGTTTGTTACGTGGTGGCAAAGCACTGGAACTGGGGTGTGGGCCGGGCAGAAATGCGCTGTATCTGACCCGCCAAGGATATCAGGTTGATGCTTATGATCTTTCGGAGACAGCTATTGCCTGGGCTAAAGAGAGGGCTGCAGAAGAGCAGCTGGACGTGCATTTTGAATGTCGATCGGTGTTCGAACTGGCTCCGGAGCAAGAATATGATCTTGTCTACGACTCGGGTTGTCTGCACCATCTACTACCACATCAGCGTATTCCCTACATAGAGATGATCCACAATGCACTCCGGCCTGGAGGATACTTTGGAATGACTTGTTTCGCTCCGGGTTTTGGTGATATTGGTGGGCCGGAGATCGTTATGAATGATTGGCAGGTGTATCAAGAGAAGTCGATGCGAGGTGGTCTGGCGTTCACGGAGGAGAAGCTACGATATATGTTGGAAGATGGCTTCGAATGCGTAGAGTTCCGTGCAATGAAGGCGATGAAGCAGCATGAACCGTATTTTGGTGTACCGTTTCTATGGGCTACGTTGTGGAGAAAGAAAGATTCGTAAGCTTATATGGTATGGCGATATGATCGATTGAAAATAGAGGAGGCATGGTATCGGAATGGGAACAGGAAAAAGACACTTTATCATTACAGGTACATCGAAAGGAATCGGTCTACAGCTTGCAGAGTTGTTATTAGCCAAGGGTGACTGGGTCTACGGTATTTCACGCGGGAGCTCGGATCTGTTGCAATCAAGCGAGGAATGGAGCGGGCGTTATCAACATATTCAGTACGATCTTGCCGACCTGACCGGGATTGACGATTTGATTACACGCATATTGGACCAAATACCGCTTCAGGAAGCTGAATTCATTGGACTCATTAATAATGCAGCGATGCTGGAGCCACTAAGACCTATAGATCAATGCAGTGCGGCAGAGATAAGTCAGAGTCTTAACATCAGTCTTGCAGCCCCAATGATATTAAGTTCCTCTTTTATTCAACACACGAATCACCTGTCCGCTAGACGTAAAATTGTTAATCTCTCTTCAGGTTCAGGAAGTTATCCCGCGCCTTCCATGACAGCGTACTGTACATCCAAGGCAGGCATGAACATGTTCACTCAATGTGTATCCTTGGAGCAAACGGGAAAGCTGAATCCTGTTGAGATTATTGCTTTTGATCCGGGCATGGTCGACACAGAGTTACAGGCTGTTGCACGCGGAAAGAGTGCAGAGGAATTTGCGCTATCCGGGCTATTCAGTCAGGTATATGAGGCTGGCCAATTAAGATCGCCACAAGATGTAGCGAAGCAGTTGATCGAGCGGATCGACGAACACAGTGATGCAAGCCATGTTATACACTCCACCGAGAGTTAATATCGTATACTTCATTTTGCTCGTTTTCTTGTGGATTTCCCTGTACACTGGTAACAGCGATCGGAAGAACGATTCATAACGATATCGGTCACCCGTAATAACGGAGTCTAATGACTTATTCAACCTTAGAAGATCAGAAACGTAGGTGAAATCTTTTGTTTAAAATTATGCTCATTGAAGACGATGAATCGTTATTCAGTGAAATCAAGGAACGTTTGTCCCAGTGGTCGTATGACGTGTACGGTGTGCAGGACTTTGGCAAGGTATTGCAAGAGTACAGCAGGATTCAGCCGCAATTGGTCATTATTGATATTCAGTTACCTCAATATGACGGATTTCATTGGTGCCGGATTATTCGTTCGCACTCCAATGTGCCGATTATCTTTTTGTCCTCACGGGATCATCCCGCGGATATGGTCATGTCCATGCATTTGGGTGCAGACGATTTTATCCAGAAGCCTTTTCACTTCGATGTATTGATTGCCAAGATCCAAGCGACTTTGCGGAGGGTGTACAACTATAACACAGAGCATACTGAACTCCGAACCTGGCGCGGTGCTGCTATTGAATATGTGAAAAATACGTTGACCTGCGGGGATGAATCTGTCCTGTTGACCAAAAATGAGATGTTCATCCTTAAAGTGCTGGTCGAGCACAAAAATCAGATTGTTACCCGTGAAGATCTCATCCGGAGTTTGTGGGATCACGAGCATTTTGTAAGTGACAACACGCTGACGGTTAACGTTAATCGGTTACGGAAGAAACTTGAACCCATTGGATTGGACGGTTACATTGAAACCAAAATAGGTCAGGGCTACATGGCAACGGAAGAGGCGGAAGCATGATCGGCAAGTACATACGAGAAAAGGCTAGTTGGTTGGGGCTACTGGTAAGCATGCAGCTTATTATCTTATTTGTGGCCTACATGGACTCGTCCATTCCATTCAGATCTGTAGCGTATATCGTAGTACTCAATGTGGTGGTATGTCTTGTTTTTATCTGGGCGAGATACCCGAAAGAGTCCCGTTTCTATAAAAAGTTAAATACCTGGGATCATACCTATGATCTTGGGGAGCTTGACATCGCCGAGAGTCCGTATGAACTCATCGTACACGAGGCGATTACCTCCCAGACGCAGCGTTATCATAAGGAGTCATCACATCATTTTATCGCTCTGGAACAGGAGAAGGATGAGATGTTGTCCTGGATTCATGAGGTGAAGACACCCCTGACTGCGCTGCAACTCATGATCGAGCGTTTGCCAGATGACAAGCTACAGAGCCAAATGACATATGAATGGCTACGAATCCATCAGTTGCTGGATCAGCAGCTTCACCAGAAGCGGATTCCATTTATGCACAATGACTTGTTCATCGAAGAGACGGAACTTGAACCGGTGCTGAAGGGCGAGATTCGAGCCCTGAGATCGTGGTGCATTTCCAAAGGCATTGGCTTTGATGTCTCGCTCACGGATACTCGCGTGCTGACAGACAGCAAATGGTTAGGATTTATTATCCGGCAGTTGCTGAGCAATGCGGTGAAGTATAGTGATTCATCCGATATTCTTATTGAAACGCGGGAACAGGATGGACATATTGTACTGATCATTCAGGATCACGGGCGAGGGATTGAGACGCAAGATCTACCACGTATATTTGATAAAGGATTTACGTCCACCCGAGGCAGAATGGATGGGGCGGCTACCGGGATGGGGCTATATTTGGTTCGTCAGGTGGTCCAGACGCTTCATATGAACATTCATGTAGAATCTTCTCCTGGCGAGGGCACAACCGTCACACTTACTTTTCCGCGAAAAAACGACATGGTGCATCTTGCAAGCGTGTGACAACAATGTCACATGCTTTTTGGTTTTGTTCGGTGAATCGCACGATAACACTGCACATCCCGATTATGATATAGACATGAGCATTTTGCAGAAGATCAAAGAGGAGTGAGTGGGATATGTGGATACTGGAAGCCAAAAAAATTCATAAAGTCTACGGTAATAAATTAAATAAACAGGAAGTGCTGAAGGGGATTGATCTCGGGGTAAGCAAGGGAGAGTTTGTCGGTATCATGGGGCCTTCGGGTTCAGGCAAAACAACACTGCTTAATGTACTTTCTTCCATCGATCGGGTGAGCCAGGGCACGATTGATATTGAGGGCAAGGAATTTACCGGAATGAAGGAGAAACAGCTGGCTGAATTTCGCAAGCATCATCTGGGCTTTATTTTTCAGGAATACAATCTGCTGGATACGCTAACGGTGAAGGAAAATGTATTATTGCCGCTCTCCATCACGAACATTCCAAAGCAGGAGGCACACCGGAAGTTTGAACAGATCGCCCGTGAACTGGGAATCTACGAACTGAAAGACAAGTATCCATCTGAGATTTCAGGGGGTCAGAAGCAGCGGACTTCGGCAGCACGAGCATTTGTCCACGAACCAAGTATCATTTTTGCGGATGAGCCGACAGGAGCGCTGGATTCCAAGTCCGCTTCGGATCTGCTCGGCAAGTTAAGTGATATGAACAGTGCACGAAAGGCAACCATTATTATGGTTACCCATGATCCGGTTGCCGCAAGTTACTGCAGCAGAGTGATCTTCATTCGTGATGGTCAGATCTATACCCAACTGAATAAAGGAGACGAGTCCAGGCAATCGTTCTTCAACGACATTATCAAAACCCAGGGCGTGTTGGGTGGTGTGCAGCAATGAGCTTGAGTTATATCATCTTCCGCAATCTCAGGAAAAATCTAAAGAATTATTATCTATATGTATTTGCACTTGTGTTCAGTGTGGCCTTGTATTTCTCCTTTGTGACGTTACAGTATGATCCTTCCATGGATGAGGTGGCTGCTTCAACGAAAGGTGCGGCGGCTATAGGTGCATCTTCAGTACTGTTAATCGTCATTGTCGGCATCTTTTTGCTCTATGCCAATACGATCTTTATCAAGCGGCGCAGCAAAGAAATTGGATTATTTCAATTGATCGGACTGACGAAGGGCAGAATTTTTGGCATTTTGAGTGCGGAGAACAGTATTCTCTATTTTGGCTCCATGGCCATTGGTGTGTTGATTGGGTTCCTTGCGTCCAAGCTCGTATTGATGATATTGTTCAAAATTCTCGGTGTAGACGCGATTACGAAACTGTATTTCTCTCCGATGGCGCTGATGCAAACGGTGATTGTCTTTACGATGATATATCTGCTCATCATGCTGATGAACTACACCTTTATTAAGAGACAGAGCATTCTCTCGCTCTTTCGGGTATCGGCCACTTCGGAGCAGCAGGTACAGAAGATGTCTGTCGGACAGATGATTATTGGCGTCTTGGGCATTGCCCTCATTGTGTATGGATACTTCTTGTCTGCACGGTTATTCAGTGGTGAGGCAATGGATATGCAGCAGTTGATGTATACGATGATCCTGATTCTCTTCTCGGTCATACTGGGGACATACCTGTTCTATAAGGGTTCGGTAAGTTTTATTTTTAATCTGATTCGCAAAAGTAAAAACGGATACCTTACCATTCATGAGGTGTTGTCTTTATCTTCAATCATGTTCCGCATGAAGTCCAATGCATTGCTGCTTACAATTATTACAACCGTGTCGGCGCTTGCTATTGGCATGCTGTCACTCAGTTACATTTCGTATTATTCGGCAGAGGCTCAGGCCAAGGAAAGCTTGCCGGAGGATTTCTCTTTTGCTCAGGCGGAGGTGAAAAATCGCTTTGTAGCGGAGTTGGAACACAAACAGATTCCATATGAAGAGAAGCATAGACAGCCCATTTACATTGAAATTGATGCACAAGCAGTGATGGATGAGTCCATGACGGAACAATACCTGTTCAGTAGTGTAGTCAGTGACAATATGGTAGATAACATCGATCTGCAACCAGGTGAAGTGGTCTTCATGGGATACGGAAATGCCATTCAGCAGTTGATTTCCATTCAGGAGACAGGTTCAATCGTCTTGCATGGGTTGAAGCAAACGTTGGACCAACAACTGATCGGAACCACCAAACAGGGAGTGCTTCCTTCGTACTACACTGGGGGTACGCCAGTTGCGGTAGTGGATGAAACGGTATATCAGCAGCTGCGACAGGATATCGATCCCAAGCTGCAGAAACCCGAGCGGATTGACTACTATGGTGTGCGTATTCTGAACGAGGGGCAGGCTGAAGCGGCGTATGCCGTATATAAGAAACTGGAGTTGGAAGCGCCAAGCTTCTCCCAGATTGAGTTCAAAAACAATCAACGTAACAATATGGGCTTGATTATGTTCATTGTTGGTTTCCTTGGTCTAACATTCTTAATCACATCTGGATGTATCCTGTACTTTAAGCAAATGAATGAGAGTGAAGAGGAGAAGGACAATTATACTATTTTGCGAAAGCTCGGATTTACGCAAGGTAATCTGTTGCGGGGAATTCAGATCAAGCAATTGTTCAACTTCGGTATTCCGCTTGTGGTGGGACTGACCCATAGTTACTTTGCCGTGAAATCAGGTTGGTTCTTCTTTGGTACGGAGCTGGCGACACCCACGGTCATTGTCATGATAGTCTATACATTGTTATATTCGATTTTTGGCCTGTTGTCTGTGTGGTACTATAAGCGGGTGATTAAGGAAGCCTTGTAGAATTGGGTTCAGGAACATACTGATATAGCAAAATAGGTTGAGTAAAGGGCATCTGTATTGTTTACAGACTGCCCTTTTTCTTACAGAAATGAATAGCGCAAACTGAAAAAAAAGGATGATTATGGAATCAAGTCGAAATGATGATAGAGTCCATGATTCTGATTCATGTATAACGGTGAAACGAGGGGAGTGAAGTAGCGTGCCTGGAGTTCTTTATGCATCGAAGAATGAGTTAAGTGAGACGATTCGACGCACCTATGTATTGTTTGAGGGTGAATTCAATGACATCCATAACAGTGACAAAGATAAGCGGGTTGAAGGTGTGGATAAGACCCCTGCCCAGATGATTGCCTACCAGCTGGGATGGATGAACCTGGTGATGGACTGGGAGCGCAATGAACAGTTGGGACATGAAAGTCATATGCCGGCACCAGGGTATAAATGGAACCAATTGGGGCCGTTAAATGAATCATTTTACGAAAAGTATTCAGGCTATACGCTGGAGGAGCTGCGCTCTTTGTTTCGGGAGACAGAACAACAGTGGCAGAACTGGATTGACTCACTGAGTGAAGAGGAATTATTTGTACAAGGGATGAGGCAGTGGACGGGAACGAAGCCCGGGTGGGCTATGGTGAAGTGGATCCAGATTAATTCGGTAGCCCCTTTTAAATCTTTTCGGACCCGAATTCGTAAATGGAAAAAAGGTTAGTTAGCCAACATGGATGTGAGGAGTGGAGATATCTAATGAATCTGGCAAATAAAATCACGTTGGCTAGAATCGCGTTGATTCCATTGTTTATGATCTGTTTTCTCAATCAGCAAAGCGTGATGATTGCACTAATTATATTTGCAGTAGCGGCAGGTACGGATAAATTGGATGGATATGTGGCGAGAAAATATAATCAGATCACGAATCTGGGAAAGCTTCTTGATCCGTTAGCAGACAAATTATTGATTGCGGTCGCGCTGGTCATCATGGTTCAGGAGAATATGATCAGTTCATGGATTGCTGTAATCATTATTGGACGTGAAATTGTCATTACAGCGTTACGGATGGTAGCGACAGAGCAGGGCATTGCTCTCGCAGCCGATCGGTATGGTAAGATCAAAATGGTGCTTCAGGTGGCAGCCATCATTGCGATTTTGTTGAACCATGTTCCGTTTAGTTTGCTAACTGATATCAGGGTGGACTTGGCATTATTATGGATTGCAACGTGTGTTACTCTCCTATCGGGGATGAATTATATTATCTTAAATTATAAACTACTTAGATAAAAGGAGTGTAGGAGATGTTTAAAGGGAATATAGCGCCAAGTACAGCGCAAGATTCGGAATATGTTCGCCAGCAATTAGTCGCATACAATGCGACCCATGTGAGTGAGGAATTAAGGAATCGGTACGAAGAATTGAATTTTAATATCAAAAATGAGGCTGGCGAAATTGTTGCAGGAGTGCTCAGTACACTTTGCTGGAACTGGATCGAACTTGATATTCTCTGGGTAGATTCTGATCAGCGGCATCGGGGTTACGGCTCCCAATTGCTACATGAGGTCGAACGTCTTGCGCACGAGAAATCCTGTGATTTTGTTATGTTGAACACCTTCTCGTACCAGGCACCAGAATTCTACAAGAAGCACGGATACCAATTGATCACAACGATAGAGAATGCACCAAGAGGGCATCATCACTACTATTTCAAGAAGGACCTCACTTAAGATAGAATAATAGAACACCAATTAGATAGAACGTCAGGGGGAGAGGTTATGGTTACAATCAAGGCCATTGAACTGCAGGATTTATCGGCTTTAAGCAAACTATATCATGAGTTAATAGGAACGCCGTCGAACGAGCAGCAGATGCAGAAAATGTTTCATTACATACAGCAGAATGGTCATTATCACGTTCTGGGTGCATTTTACAATGGCGAACTTGTCGGGTCTGTTATGGGGATTGAGTGTATGGATCTGGTAGGCCAATGTAAACCGTTCATGGTTGTGGAGAATGTGATTGTATCGGATCAGGTACGAAGACAGGGAATCGGTCAGAAGCTTATGCTCCAGATTGAGCGGATTGCGAGAGATCTCGAATGTGAATACATGATTTTGGTGTCTGGCGATCAGCGTAAGGAAGCGCATATTTTCTATGAGAAACTCGGTTTCAAGGATGAGAAGGTTCAGGGGTACCGGAAGCATCTTAATTGACCATTCTTTCTGTTTTCGTGACCGAAAACAGCGATTGTTATTAGCTAACACATCGACGTGGAGTTATGGTGCAGTTGACCAAGGTAAATAGAGACACGTAAGTTGGAAAACAAAAAAAAGAGAGCTGGCAGCTCTCTTTTTATATTTATTCCTTGCTTTGTTCTTTGGAGCCGGATGAGGATGATCGAATATATTGCGGTGGATGAACATCATCAATCATTAAAATGCCGTCATACTGATCGCGTGGGACAAAACTCTCAGGGATCATGCCCCAGCTGTATGCAAATCGTGGTTCGAACATCCATGAGTTGCCTGTTTCCCTGTTCTGATACCGCAGGTCCAGAAAACTGTAGGGTGTATTCGTTGCTGACATGATGCCTTCAATGGAACCGGGTTTTGCCGGCTCAACGGCATGAAGTCCGCCGGAATTATCGGCCGTTTGACCGCTGGATGCATACAATCCCAAAACATAACTTGATTTTTTCATTTCTTCCGAAAGTTTTTCTCCCATCATGGTTATGGGATAGGGCGAGCCCATGACTTCGCTATGCGCCTTTCTTATGTGATCGTTATGTCCCCATACAATAAATTTTTCGTTGGGATACACTTCGGTAGCGAGCCACATGAGATTGTCATGCATCGCCTGATCACGCCACTCCATGGAATCAAAAAACGACTCATATTTTCCTTCATTCATTTCAGCCGTTGCACGGATCGAAAGATCGACATATTCCCTTGCTACACGAATTCGATCACTGAGGCTTCGCTCCAGCAGCATGGAAAGTTTCGGTTGATCCGGGTATTCTTTTTGCAGATAGGCCTGGTTAGATTTGGATTTCAGGGATTGAAGGACATCTTTGTATACCTTGATAATTTCATTTTTCTCAGCGCGATAGGCTTTCAGATCCGTTCCGGCAGAGAAATTGGACATCTTTTGTTCCGTTTGTGTGAGTCGCTTGGCGAGCTCTTTATCCTTCAGCCAGTTACCGTCCAACAGTGGGAATTGCAGTTGCATGTCGAAAACGGTTAGAATCAGGGGTCGTTCAGTCTGTGCGCTCGTTTTGAGATAATCGAATAAAGGCATGATTTCCTTGGACCACCAGACGCCGAAGATGGAGTTTTTCATCGTTTGTTCGGGAAGTTGCTGTTTTACCATGGCATTAGCAAGCGATGTGTTGGAAAGACCGCTTTCAAAGGCAAGAATGTTGTATCCCATTTCCTGATGCAAAAACTGGATCAGCCGGGTCTTCGCCAGATTAAATTCGGCAACCCCATGGGAGCTTTCACCCAGAAACACAATTCGCTTGTCATAGAGTAGAGGTTTCAGCATCTCCAGATCCGAGAAGGAATCGGGCTCCTGACCTGTCTTCACAGGCTGGATGCTATCCAGTCGATATGCGTGATCTCTAGCCCATTCGTTCCATTCTGCAATTTTCTCATCCGACGTTTTCGCGGATTGCACCTGGGTTACCTGCCCCTGAATGGTCTCCATGGTAGCTGATGCTGCAGCACCTGCATGTCCGGCTGGATAGAGTGAATTGGCCAGTATGGCGGTAGTCAGAGCAAGTACAGCACCCGTTTTTCTTTTCCTGAAATAGTTCAAAATAATGCCTCCTTCATCATATGCGTGATAATAAATGATTTCGTAATGGAACCATCCGGCTTATGTCTGCTCTTCGTCCCAGAACAGGTCATTCAGTGTTCTTGAGAGTGCCTTGCATATGGCAATACATAAGCTGAGGGACGGATTATACTTTCCCAGTTCAATGAGACCAATGGTTTGCCTCGATACACCAACGATCCGTGCCAGATCGTCCTGCGATAGATCCTTTTCGACCCGGGCGACTTTCAATCGTATATTTTTCATGCTCATTCACCCTTGTATCCTTTCTATGAATCCCACTGATCTTTTCGAGCGGCTTTTTGACTCGCCTTGTTTGCGAAGTGATGAACGATGACATTGAATCCTGCAAAGAGCGGAATATAAAGCAGCAGTGAAATAATAAAAACGAGGAAGAAAAACCACCACTTCTCATTCGCTGTTTCGGCAAACAAAACGGAACTTCGTATGCCCAGGAACAAGGCCATAGAAAAACCGATAATCAGACCCGTAATTATGTTGCGCAGGCTATATGAAATTTTGCTCGTCTGGTCATGGACCTCAACTTCATCCGAATAAATGCCCAGCATGACGGAACGAACCCCGAAAAAGATACTTCCTGCGAGAAGGATGATCACTTCCGTCAGCATGGAGTAAGTCTCCCAACTGAGAAAGCTTTTGATCAGGATGGAGATGCCGCAGATCCACATGATTAAAGTGTAAGCTTCCTTATACACCTTGTTTTTCAGATTGACGATACGCTCATCCTGATTGCCATTTGTTTTAAACCATTTCATGATTGACCTCTCCTTCATAGAGATTGAAAATAATGTGGTAAATATTTCTTATGAGCTTCATGATAATATTATTTGAGTCTTTTTGCAATATATATATGTCATTTTGTTTGGTATAAAATACAATCTGTGAAAATAAAACAAATCTAAAGTTACACAATAACGTACAGCGACTGGTAGAGGACACTGCAATCGAAGTGGCATTGTGTATCATCCGGCAGGAATTGATTTACTGCCCATACGGCATAATTTTTGGTAATATATACAAAGTGTTTGATAAGACAGGAGGTTTATATAGAGTATGAGAATCGTGGATAACATTAAAGTCTGGGGGGAGCCGCTGGAGAACGCCGTAAGTCAGGCGGTGACTTGCTCGCAATATGGAGATGTACTGGGTGTGGCTCTGATGGCCGACCATCACAAAGGCTACTCACAGCCCATCGGTGGTGTGGTCGCTTACCGGAATATGATCAGTCCGTCAGGTGTCGGATACGATATTGCCTGTGGCAACAAGGCTGTGCGCACGAATCTAATGTGGGACGATATTCGAAATCAGATCGCAGAGATCATGGATGACATCAATTCGACCATTTCTTTCGGCGTGGGCCGCAATAATCCAACTCCCGTGGATCATGAATTGTTTGATGATGCGAGCTGGAAGTTGTTGGATACCATTGAACCGGGATTACAGCATAAGCTGAAGACACTAGTACGCAACCAGCTTGGGACTGTAGGCAGTGGCAATCATTTTGTGGATATTTTTGTAGAAGAGGCAACGGGAAAGGTATGGATCGCGAATCATTTTGGCAGCCGCGGGTTCGGTCATAAAGTGGCGAGTGGGTTCCTTAACCTTGCCGCAGGGCGTCAGTTCAGTGGCAAAGCTCCTGGCGAATCGATGGATCAACCGCCAACGTTGTTTGACCTGAACAGCGAAATGGGTGATATGTATTGGGACGCAATGACTTTGGCGGGCCGGTATGCCTATGCAGGACGAGACTATGTCATTGAACAGGTGCTTGGAATTCTCGGGGCAAGTGCTGAATATGCCGTTCATAACCATCACAACTTTGCCTGGAAAGAACAGCATATGGGTGAAGAGGTAGTCGTGGTCCGCAAAGGCGCAACGCCGCTGGCACCCGGGCAGCTCGGTTTTGTCGGTGGAAGCATGGGAGATATCTCGGTAATTGTGGAGGGGATCCACAGCGAAGAGAATACCGAATCATTCCGCAGCACTGTGCACGGAGCAGGGCGTACGATGAGCCGAACGCAGGCGGCTGGCAAAATGAACTACAAGCTGCGCACACGCATGGGTGGTGAGATTAGTGAAGCACAGATGAATGAAGCAATTCGTGCCTATGGCGTTGAGCTCCGGGGAGCGGGCACGGACGAAAGTCCGTTTGTGTACAAGAAACTGCAAGACGTACTGAACGCACATGCGAATACACTGAAAATCAACCATGTGCTGCGTCCGGTAGGTGTTGCCATGGCTGGAGGTAATGAATTCGATCCATACAAGGATTAGTCAGAGAAGAGGGTGAACTTCATGAGAAATTGTGCGATATATAGCTCTCAGTTTGACCTGGATCAGCTGTTTGAAGTGGTTCAATCCATTTATCCAGAGGGTACCATTGAGCGTAAGGAAGACAAGACTCACATTCAAGTGACTCAGAAGAAGTGGTTCAGTAAGAAATCAAAGGGTTTCAATATCATGACCAGCCAGACACATCCAGAGGAATTTACGACAATGATTCAAGGGATGCTTGGTTTTTTGAGTCAGATTGAAGGGCACAATGCTGCGCTCCAGGAAAAGGTACTGATCAAATGTTCCACACTGAACATGGTGATTGGTATTGAGACGGAAGAAGATATCTCGGAAGAATTCTATGACGAGTTATTGCGTATAGCTGATGCGCTGGATGCCGTCATCTTCTGGGGAGGTGGATCTCTGCTCAATGCACAAGGCCAGCTATTGCTGGATGTGAATGGAGATTCTGAGGTGGAGGATTACACCGTGACAGCACACACCAGTTTCTTGGATGGCGATACACCCCAGTCCAAGTCTGCAATTCAACGTAAAGCGCGATCAGAGCAACGCTTAACCGAACAAGGGGTTCCGTTTAATGCGAACTTGCCCGCAAGAGCCGGAGACGAGCACACGACGATTCGGAGTGAAGCGGAGGTCGCGCGCCGTGCGGTTTCGTTGTGTCTTGCTGCGCTTAAAGGAGAGTGTCTGGGAGCTGGCGAAAGTACGGAAGATACCGCAGCACTGGTTCAGGAAGTGATTGACAAGTATGAGGCTGAATCCTTTTTCTCACCCGTAGAGAAGAGGTTTATCGATCAGCACGGAGCAGAGCAGCAGGAGATCATAGCCTTCTCCTGGGGATATGAAGCGTACCACGTGATGTTGTGGGCGCTTGGTTATGTGAAGGAACTAGGCGCACCAACGGAGTTGTGTAACGTAGGGAAGGATGTCGGTTATTTGCAGCAGAAGGATAGCTTTACGGACTTTCTCACGGATGCATCTCTGCGTAGCAAGAGCGAGATTCTGGATGAAGCAGATATAATCTACCGTTACAACTGGGTGTGTGTGGATAGTCGGGTAAATGACAGAACACCTCCCGCTGGTTTGAATGGTGGGGTGGCCTATGAACGTCACCGTGCATTGAACTGGCTGATCTGTTACCTGGATCAGGACTGGGATGATGTGCGCACGGATACGTAGAACGGCCCAACATAAAATAATGCAAACCAAATACCCCCAAAGCCGCATGATTACACGGTTAAAGGGGTATTTGGTTTGCTGTTCTCTGTGGCATAAGTGTTATTCCATATATGATTTTCAGTATGTACACTCACATATGTACCACCATGTACCACCATGTACCCTATCTTATTAGCCGCTATGCCTGCTGAACTGTTCACGAATTATAACGTCAGCAAGAATCAGCTTTCTCTCTACGCTGCTCTCTGGGTTCGCAATGCGCCATAACATCTGATCCACTGCACGTGACCCCAGCAATTCCTTGTTCACATTGACTGTGGCCAGTAAGGGAATATTGTCGTATAGATTATCAAATCCAGTCACAACACACTGATCGGGCACACGAATGCCCATACTCTCAAGAGCTTCTATGGTGTATAGCCCATAGAAATCATTCGCACATACAAACACTTCAGGCAGGTTATCCTCATGGATCACTGAAGTGAACGTCTGGCGGAACTCATCCAATGCCTGATTACTTAGCTCGGGAATCTGGTGTATCTCCATTCCATGGCCCATGAGCACAGAAGTATAAGCAATCCAGCGTTCATAGAAGCTATGAGCATCACTGATATTGCCGACGAACTGGAAGGTTTTGAAGCCCTTGCGGAGCAAATAGAGCATGATCTCGCGCATGGATGCAAAGTTATCGGTAAATATACTGTCACTGTGGAAAACAGGGTCCAGATGATCTACCATCACAACCGGAATGCCCAGACGCTTGATTTCAAGTAGAATCGGCGTCGAGATGGAACCTACGGTAATAATTCCCCGAATAGCATCCGGATTCAACAGCGTGAACAACTGATCTGCTGAAGGTTCCGTCAAGGTCAGGATATTTATACCTTTCTGGTTCAGCTTGGACGAGATTCCGTTAAAGACAGGTCCCCAGTATACGGACTCTTGATTTTGATAACGAACATTGGGAAACAAAATCAAGATGGTACCGCTTGAACGTGTGTTCTTCGGGTCATGTGATTCACTGCTGTGAGACAGTTCACCAGACAAGATGCTGTTATCTTTGAAATATCCAAGTTTGCCGGCGGCCTTGAGAATAACATCCCTCGTCTGATCGCTAACTCCCGATTTTCCAGACAAAGCTCGTGACACCGCGAATTTCGACAAACCCGTAAAATGTGCAATTTCCTGAATTGTTACCTTTGTTTTCATCATACCATCCTTACACTCGTAGTTCTGCCGTATTCCTTATTTGGAGCGATATCCAACTGATTCTAGTATAGCATGATGTATTTCTCTTAATCTAATAACGGATAGAGAATTCAAAATGTTAGTGATACGCAGCATTTTACGATAGCCATCCAACGTGAAGGTAAGCACATTTTCAGATAGTATGACGAATTTTGTCTCAGGGATTATTATTTTGTTATTTAAATAAAATAACAAATGATTAAAATGTAGTACTGGTTATAACAAGTGTGTACTTAGGGACTGACCTGTAGAATAAGCTGTAATACAGCTAAAATATAGATTTATCAGCATTTTATCAGAATAAATAGAAAATGTTAACAACAAAAATGTTGACGCTTACATTTTGCTGTGTTAAATTTTGTTTGTCAAAAACAAACAAGAAAATAACAAATGGTGGTGGTCGTTTATTTTCGATTGGTTGATGAGCGGGGTTAATGATTTAGGGTGGACCATGATTGGCATACACATTCGGGGAGGTTGTTAAAATCATGATTAGAAGATGGAATGTTCTACCTCTGATGTTATTGGCTGTGATTCTTTTTGTATCCGCTTGCAGTGGTGGGGGGACAACGCAGACGGGGACTGATGCTGAGGGAACAACGAATTCAGGCAACAGCACCGAAGTCGCTGAAACAGAGAAAGAAGACGTTGCGGAAGAAGCTGTGGCAAATGTGCCTGATCTGGGTGGACGTGTCATCAAGGTTGCGGCCTGGTGGGATCTGAAACCGGCGGGAGAGACGGCCTCGGATAAGGCCAGACTCGATAAAATTGCAGAGGTAGAGAAGAAATACAACGTAAAACTGGAGTTCGTCAACGTACCTTTCGAAGAATACATGAACAAATTCACAACGTCTGCACTAGCCGGCGAACCATTCGCTGACATCGTTCAGATGGAATACAAATCCGCACTACCAGCCATCCTCAAAGGGCAATTGTTGCCCATCTCCGAATTCACTACACCTGAGAACAACATCAACCAAGAGGCAAACCTGATTGCTAAATTCCCTGCCATTGCAGGCAACGAATACGCCTTCGAATCTCCAACCAGCATCGGTCTGGGACTTCACTATAATCGTGACTTGTTCAAAAAACTGTCATTACCTGATCCACAGGAACTGTATAGCCAAGGTGAATGGAATTGGGATAAATTCTTGGAACTCGCCAAACAGGCAACCAAAGATACGGATAATGACGGCAAAACAGATGTATACGGATTTTCTGGCTGGGCCCTTGATGTCGTTCGTCATTTTACTGCAGCCAACGGTGGAACCATCGTCGATGATACCAATAGCAAAGAAGGATTATCCGATCCGAAAACGATTGAAGCTGCTGAGTTCGTCAAACGCCTGTATAACGTGGAGAATGTCGTGAAGGTCAAAACCGGCGACAAAACCAACTGGGAGGAAAGCAATACGTTCAAGGATGGAGACGTAGCTCTGTTCACTGCTGCTGAATGGCAGTTGGGCGATCTCACCTTTGCTGTCGGCGTTGTACCGATTCCGAATGGGCCACAGGGTAGCAAAGAGGTAACGTATGCAAACAACGCGGCATCGGCGAAGTTCATTCCGAAAGGTGTGGAGGATCCGAAGATCGTCTACCAAATCTATGAAGAGACCTTCGACATCCCGCAGATCGAAGAGTATCCAGGTCAAGATTATCTGGAGAGTCGTTATACCGATGAGAAGGATATTGCGATCATTCGCGAGCACATCGCTGGAACGGGCCGCATTTTACTGGATGATGCTTACACGGGTTACCCATTTGGAGATTACGTGAACGATATCATCAAAAACAACGCTTCCGTGACAGCAACAGCCGAGAAATACAAAGCACAGGCACAAGCTGCCATTGATAAACTCGGAAAACAATAATCACACTTATCACCAGCAAACGATTCAGGCAGGGGCTCGTGTCGGCAAAGTTGCACGGAGCCCCTTTTTCCTGAACCACCAAATCGGCATTGCTGGCATCAGCCTTGATGAGGAGGACTCGTAGGATGGCTGGAATTCTACAACGTAAGAAATGGATATTGTCCACAGTAATCATCGTGGCGGCAGCCTGCATCATTCTATATGTAACTTCCGGCGCTGATGTGAAGAGTGCAAACATTCCGCCTGGCAGTCTGCCTGCCATTGAAGTGGATGTAGTCTTGCAGCAGACCCGGCAGAAAAAGGGGTACGAACAGTATCGATCCGGAACGGATCAGGCTACACAGCCGAATGTGGACATCACCATTGAAGCAGGAGATTACATAAAAGCCGAAGGTGAAGACGTCCGCAAACTAACTAATTATGAGGGAATGGATGGTGTATCTCTCCATACCGGAGAGACCGGACAAGTCGATTGGACCATTAACGTGCCGGAGACCGGGCTGTATAACCTGTCCGCC
The DNA here is from genome assembly GCF_037144955.1 of Paenibacillus sp. USHLN196. NCBI lineage: Bacteria > Bacillati > Bacillota > Bacilli > Caryophanales > Paenibacillaceae > Paenibacillus > Paenibacillus sp. USHLN196. The sequence goes on from NZ_JBBCYH010000004.1 coordinate 104,828, forward strand.
ATCTATTATCCCGTTGAAGGCAAGAGCTCAGCCATTGAGCGTGCATTGTACATTGATGGTGAACTTCCTTTTGCGGAAGCCGCCTATTTGCAGTTTGACCGGGTGTGGGAGAATGAAAAAGATGTCGTGGAGCAGGACAATCAAGGCAATGACCTACGCCCGAGACAAGTGGAGCAACCACGCTGGATGGAAGAAACGTTTCAGGACTCCGACGGGTACGAACAGACTCCATTCAAGTTTTATTTGGAAAAAGGGGAGCACACGCTAACGCTAAAATCATCGCGTGAACCCATGGTGATTCGGTCCATTCGTCTTTTCAATGAGAAGACAGCTGTTCCTTACGCGGAAACTGCAGGTGCACAACAGTCGGATTCCTCCGGGCAGCCAAAGGATGTACTTATTCGCATTGAAGGAGAAGCCGCGATTGCCAAATCTTCACCTACGTTATACCCGACCAGCGAAAGGTCAAGTTCTGCTGTATCTCCTTACAGCGCTTCCCAGGTACGCATTAATACGATTGGCGGCTTTAACTGGCGTCTGCCAGGACAATGGATTGAATGGGAAGTGGATGTGCCGGAGAGGGGACTTTATCATATCGGTTTTACCGGACAGCAGAATTTTGTCAAAGGCATCTATTCCACACGCAAGCTCACCATTGATGGTGAAGTTCCGTTTGCAGAGATGGCCAAAGCCCCTTTCCGTTATCAGAGTGACTATCGCATTGACGTCATGGGCGGCAAGGAAGCATACAAGTTTCACTTGGAAAAAGGAAAGCATGTACTACGGCTGGAGAACAGCCTCGGAGATTTTGCACCTCTTATCCGCAATGTGGAGGACAGTCTGTACAACTTGAACTCCATGTACCGACGAATTCTGATGATTACAGGTACGAAGCCTGATGAATTCCGGGATTACCGGGTGGAGAAACAGATTCCGAACCTGCTGGAAGTGTTCAGTGGGGAAAGTAAACGACTCAAAGACGTGGCCGCACAGCTTCGTCTTCTGTCAGGACAGTCCAGCGATCAGGAAGCGCTGATCAAGACGATGGCGTTGCAACTAGACGAGATGATCGACAAGCCGGATACCATTCCAAGACGGCTTGCGGCTTATAAAACCAACACGGGTGGTCTCGGAACATGGGTGCAGCAGGCACGAGAGCAACCCCTTGAGATCGATGCACTGTACGTCGCTTCGATCGACCGTGATATTCCCGGAGCAGGCATGGGACCACTCGCGAAGCTCGGTCATGAAGCCAAGATATTCTATCATTCGTTCTTCATTGATTATAACCAGATCGGCAATGTAGCCACTTCAGAAGATCAGCGCACGGTAACGGTCTGGATTGGTAGCGGACGAGATCAGGCGAATACGATGAAGGCGATGATTGACAAGACCTTCACACCAGACAGTGGCATTAACGTGAATCTGAAGCTGGTCAACATGGGAACCTTGCTGCCAGCGACGTTGTCCGGTGAAGGACCCGATGTTGCCATGCAGATCGGTAATGACCTGCCCGTGAACTTTGCGATGCGGAACTCGGCTGTAGATCTGACGCAATTCAGCGATTATAGCACCGTAGAACAGGAGTTCAGGGAAAGTGCAATTGTACCGTATGCCTATGATTCGGGCGTATATGCCCTACCGGAAACACAGACCTTTAACATGCTGTTTTATCGTAAAGACGTTCTCGAAGAACTCGGACTTGAAGTGCCTCAGAACTGGGAGGATGTCGAGGCTCTACTCGCGATTTTGAGCAAGAATCACATGGAATTCGGCATGCCGGTTGTGACCCAGGCGAATATGCAGGGTGTCAATATTCCGCCGAACTCGCAGTATGCAACGATGCTGCTCCAGAACGGCGGCGCCTTCTATCGTAACGATGACAAGGAATCGGATCTGGATTCCCGGATCGGAATCGAGACCTTTAAGCAGTGGACGGAATTCTATACCGATTACAAGCTGGAGCGGGAATATGATTTTGCCAACCGTTTCCGTACAGGACAGATGCCTATTGGACTAACGGATTACACCATGTACAACCAGCTGTCTGTATTTGCACCGGAGATTCGGGGACTGTGGGGATTTGTTCCTGTCCCAGGAACCGTTCAGGCAGATGGTACCTTGAATCGTGACGTCCCGGGTGGAGGCAGCGCGGTCATGATGCTGGAGAGTGCCAAGGATCAGGACGCGGCCTGGGAGTTCATGAAGTGGTGGACCAGTACGCCGATTCAGGCTGAATTCGGACGGGAGATGGAAGGACTGATGGGTGCCGCTGCACGTTATCCAACGGCCAACATCAAGGCGCTGGATTCCCTGCCTTGGCCTGCGGAGGATTATGCGAATCTCAAAGCCCAATTCGAAACCGTGAAGGGTATTCCCGAAGTACCTGGTGGTTATTTTACAGGCCGCCATCTGTTCAATGCATTTTACAAAACCGTTGTTGGCCAAGTGGAAGCCAGGGAATCCATCATGGATTATACCCAATATATTCAGGACGAGATTCGCGTCAAGCGTAATGAATTTGGTCTTCCGTAAGCAGAGGGAGGGTTAATCGTGCCACAAATATCACTCCGAGACGGACAAAAAAGTCCTCCTGAGAAAGCGTCAAGGATGGGCATGAAATCGTGGTGGAGCTGGAAGCTCCAGGAAATGAAGGCCAGCAAACATTCCTATGTTCTGCTTGCACCTTATATGCTCCTGTTCCTCATGTTTACCGTGATTCCAGTTGTCATCTCGATCATACTCAGCTTCACCTACTTTAACATGCTTGAATTCCCGCGGTTTATTGGCTGGCAGAACTACACCCGCCTGTTTCTGGAGGATGATGTATTCCTGATTGCGATCAAGAATACGCTGCTGTTTGCCATCATTACCGGACCGATCAGTTATATTGCCTGTTTCGTCTTCGCGTGGATCATTAATGAGTTAACACCGAAATGGAGAGCGTTCATGACGCTGATCTTCTACGCGCCCTCCATTTCGGGCAATGTGTATTTTATCTGGCTGATGATCTTCTCGGGAGATCGTTATGGTATTGCTAATGGGCTGTTGATCAAATGGGGTTTTCTGCTGGAGCCGATCCAGTGGCTGAAGACAGAAGCTTACATTATGCCCATCCTCATTCTCGTGCAGCTGTGGCTGAGTCTCGGAACCGGATTTCTGGCGTTTATCGCTGGTTTGCAGACGGTGGACCGGACATTGTACGAAGCGGGAGCGGTGGATGGGATTAAAAATCGATGGCAGGAACTATGGTACATTACCCTGCCTTCGATGCGTCCACAGTTGATGTTCGGCGCAGTCATTCAGCTTACAACCTCGTTTGCCGTGGCCGATGTGTCGATCGCGCTGGCCGGGTTCCCGAGCGTGAACTATGCAGCAGAGACTGTGGTGACCCATTTGATCGACTTTGGTACAACGCGGTTTGAGATGGGATACGCATCGGCGATTGCCACCGTGCTGTTCATGATTATGGTGGGCACCAACTTGCTGGTACAGAAACTGCTTCGAAGGGTGGGAGAATAGCTATGGCTGCAATTGCGACAGGCAAAAAGCGGGTGAATCGCTCGCTATCGGGAAGCCTCTCCCTGTTTGCCCTTCTGCTCGTATTCGGTGCTTTCATGGTACTGCCGTTGATCTATGCGATCAACAATGCATTCAAACCTTTGGATGAGATTTTCACTTTTCCACCAACGCTATTTGTCAAAAATCCCACGTTCAGCAACTTTACGGATCTGCTGAATCTGCTGAGTGACTCGTGGGTGCCGTTCTCACGTTATATATTCAACACGGTATTTATTACAGGTATCGGAATTGTAGGCCATGTGCTACTAGCTTCCGCAGCGGCCTACCCGCTTGCCAAACACAAGTTTCCAGGCAAAGTATTCATGTTCCAGGTGGTCGTACTCTCACTGATGTTCACACCAGCGGTGACAGCCATTCCGAACTATATGATCATGTCATGGCTCGGATGGATCGACACGTACTGGGCTGTTATTATTCCGGCATTTGCCTATTCACTGGGGTTGTATCTGATGAAACAGTTCATGGAGCAGATCCCGGATGCACTGCTGGAAGCAGCCAAAATTGATGGCGCCAGTGAATACCGGATCTTCTGGTCCATCGTCATGCCTAATGTGAAGCCAGCCTGGCTTACATTGATCATTCTGCTGTTCCAGATGTTGTGGGGCAGTGATGGCAATGGATACATCTACAGCGAGCAGCTCAAGACCTTGCATTATGCAGCAGGGCAGATTATTCAGGGCGGCATATCCCGGGCAGGAGCGGGTGCTGCGGTAGCACTGATTTTGATGAGTGTGCCGATCACGCTATTTATTTTCTCTCAGAGCCGAATCATTGAGACGATGGCGAGCTCGGGCATGAAGGATTAAGGGGGAACGATATGGCACGCACAGTGAAAAGATGGCTTGTTCTCCTGGCGGCAGTATCTCTGCTGCTGGTGAATGCCGTGCCTGCGGCGGCCTCCCCGGCGCCGTATGAGAGTTACAATTACAACTATTGGAAAGAGGCTGTTCCCTCACCGGATGCCTATCTGCCCGAGCGTACCCTATCAGGTCGTGACCTCGGCATTAGTGAGTTCAAAGACCCCGGTGATGTGAACGTTTCTCCTTCCGGGTTGATCTATATTTTGGATAGCGGCAACAGCCGAATTATCGTATTGGACACCAGTTTTAAGCTGCTGCGCGTCATTGATGGATTCATGATGGGTGGCAGCAAGGAGACGTTCAACCTTCCGGGCGGATTGTTTGTGGATGAAGAAGAACACATCTATGTTGCCGATACGGGCAACAGTCGTGTGGTTGTCCTGGATGGAGAAGGAGCGCTGATTCATACGATCACGAAGCCAGAATCGGATATCCTGTCGACCCAATTCCAGTTCCAGCCCTTGAAGCTGACGGTTGACCATGTGGGCCGGGTGTACGTTGTGGCACAGGGGGTCTACGAGGGCATTATGCAGTTTGACGAGAGCGGAAAATTTATCGGATACGTCGGTACGAACAAAGTGGAGCGGGACTACGGCGAATATATCTGGCGCATGTTATCGACCAAAGCCCAGCGCGCACAGATGGTCCTGTTTGTCCCAACGGAGTTCTCCAATGCGGATATCGACCACAAAGGATTTGTGTATGCGACGAATATTGATCCTGGCTCGAATGAACCGATCAAACGTCTCAACCCGTCTGGCGAAGATGTACTGAAGCGGTTTGGTTATGTTGACGTCAAAGGCGATATCCGGTTTCGCAACAATCCCGGTCCATCCAAACTGATTGATGTGAAAGTGCTGGGTAACGGCCTGTACAGTGTACTGGATGCGACACAAAACCGGGTGTTCACATACGACGATGAAGGTCATCTGCTCTACATATACGGTGGCAAAGGAAATCAGGTGGGTACCCTCAAAACGCCTGTCGCGATTGAACAATCCGGTGAGCGCCACTTGGTTCTGGATCGGGGGAAGAACAATCTTGTCGTCTATGAGCCAACCCGTTTTGGTTCCCGTGTGAACGAAGCGGTGGCACTCCACTATCGCGGAGAGGACACGGAGGCCGTGAATATTTGGAGAGAAGTGCTGAAGCTGAATGCCAACTATGACATCGCCTATATTGGTATCGGCAAGTCCCTATTAATGGAGAAGAAAAACGAGGAAGCGCTGGGTTACTTCGAACTTGGGATGGACCGCAAGAGTTATTCTGTCGCGTTCAAGAGGCATCGGCGGGAGATGATGAAGGAACACTTCGGTACATTCCTGACCGCTGCGATCGCGCTGATTTTCATTCTGATCCTGACCCGAGTGGCGGTTAAATGGAGACGGAGGAGGCAGGTTGATCGTGAAGCAGGATTTCATTAAGTTTCCGCTGCATCTCATTTTTCACCCCATTGATGCATTCTGGGACCTCAAGTCGGATAACCGGGGACGGCTGCTCGTTGCTTTTGCAGCGCTCGTGCTCACCATCATCATGATGATTTTGCAGAAGCAGTATGCAGGATTTCTCGTCAATTACATCGATCCTCGTACGATTAACAGCATCATCGATATCGCCACAGTTGCTATCCCGTTCTTTCTATGGTGCACAGCCAATTGGGCAGTAACGACCTTGATGGAAGGGGAAGGGAAATTCAGAGAAATCGTTCTGGCGACAGGATACTCGCTCATTCCGGTTATTCTGATCTATGCCCCGATGATCGTGATCAGCCGCTTCATGGTGCAGGAGGAGACTGCTTTTTATTATCTTTTTAATAGCATCGCGTTCTTCTGGTTTGTGTTGCTTCTGTTCATTGGCATGATGACGGTTCACCAGTACACCGTGATTAAAACAATCATTACGATGGTGCTAACGCTCATTGTGATGGGCATTATCGTATTCCTTGGTGCCCTCGTCTTCAGCATGCTGCAACAGTTGTACGAATTCGGTTATAACATTTACCGTGAGTTGATTTTTCGGACCTAAAGGAGGCGGCATCCGTGAACAAAAGGCAACGACTATATACGGTGCTGGCTGGTGGTGCAGCTGTAATCATGATTGCAGCCGGGCTGCTGTATATAAACAACAGGGGGGTTCCTGCTGTAGAAGCCGCGGCTTATCTGGATACAACAACCCAGGCCATGCCCGTCACGGAGGAACCGTTGCAGTTCCTTGGCGACTCTTCGCAGGGGGTGCCTGGTATGCAACTGGTCGCCGAAGATCAGGGATTGGCCCTGTACTACAACGAGGAGACAACAGAAATTGCAGTACGTGACGGAAAAAGTGGAGAGATCTGGTATAGCAACCCGAAAGAACGGGATGGGGACAGTCTCGCTTCCGCATATGAAAAAGAAGTGCTGTCCTCCCAGCTGAACGTGTCTTTCCGGGATGCGATGGGAACACTAGAGAACTTTCCGAATTTCAGTTCCAGCATCAGCAACAAGCAATTCACTGTGGGGCAGATCGATCAGGGGATTCGGGTGAACTATACGCTTGGTGATACGTCGCTTGGCATTGACGCGCTGCCCAAACTGATTAGCAAGCAGCGCCTGGAGGAGAAAGTGCTTTCCAAACTGGACGCTACTGTCGCAAGATACACATCTGCCCGTTATTATCCAACCAAGAACAATCCGGATATTCTGGAGCGGCTGGATGGACAGATCTCGAAGCAGCTTGTGCTGAACAAGATGTTGGGAGCCTTTGAGACGGCGGGTTACACGGCGGACGATCTGGCTTTTGACAATCAGGAGAACGGTGTCGAAGGCGGAGGTGTATCGGATAAACCCAGCTTCGTGATTCCTGTGGAATACCGGTTGGATCAGGGCGCACTTGTCGTAACCGTTCCTTTGAGTCAAGTTCAGGAAAGTGGGCAATATCGCATTCGGAATGTTGATTTGCTCGCTTACTTTGGTGCTGCGGATACGAAGGGTGAGGGCTACATGCTCGTACCTGACGGTTCAGGCAGCCTGATCCACCTGAACAACGGAAAAACCCAAGAAGAACAGTATGTACAGCGCGTTTATGGCGCAGACCCAAATGATAATTCGCTTAGTCGTCCTCAGGTTAGTGAATCAGCGTATATGCCTGTGTTTGGTCTGAAGAACGGGGAGAATGCCTGGTTTGCGGTGATTGAAAAAGGGGACGGCATAGCCAGTATCACTGCAGATATTGGAGGCAGGCAGAACAGTTACAATCATGTGCATGCGACCTTCTCCCTGCGGGGTGAGGATGAATTGGAGATGTACACCTCGCAGAAAATGCAGGAGATTCAGCTGCTTAGCGAAGAGCCTTTCCGTGGAGATATTCAGGTGCGTTATCATTTCCTTCATGGAGAAGATGCCAGTTACTCGGGTATGGCCCGCCTGTATCAGCAGCAATTGATAGAGGAGGATGTATTGAAGCCACTCGCAGAACAGACGGAGTTGCCGTTCTATGTAGATGTACTTGGTGCGGTGGACAAAGAGGCTTCGTTCCTGGGCGTGCCATATCGTTCCACCTTAGCTATGACCACGTACGAACAGGCTACTGAAATCGCGGCGAAGTTGCAGCAGGAAGGTGTAAACCGAGTGCAAATGCGGTATCAGGGATGGTTCGGCGGTGGGATCAGTCATCATATGCCAACCCAGGTAAAGTTGGACAGTGAGGTAGGCAGTCGTTCCGAACTTCAGGCGTTGTCCGCTAAGCTTGGGCAGTCTGGCGGAGCCTTGTTCCCGGATGTGGCATTCCAGCACATTTATCACGATGATATGCGCTTTGCTCCCTCTTCGGATGCGGCACGCTTTGTAACGAAAGAGACAGCGGAACTGTATCCATACAGTCCTGCCCTTAATCGCATGGATCAGAGCAAGGACAGCTATTATCTGCTCTCAGCTGCCAAGCTTCCATATGTGGTGACTGAGTTTGCCGATAAATTCAATAAACTGGACCTCGGCGGATTATCCCTCCGTGATCTTGGGCAAGTCCTGACTTCCGATTATCGGGATAGTCGGGTGATTCATCGGGAGACGGCGAAGAACATTGTGAAGGAACAGTTGGGACAGCTGAAACAGTCCTATCCCAACTTGATGATATCTGCAGCAAACAGCTACGCTTGGGGAAGTGCACAACATGTTGTGAATGTACCCGCAGGGTCAAGTCGGTTCAATATTGCCGATGAAGAAGTTCCTTTTTATGCGATGGTTATTCATGGATACATGAACTATGCTGCATCTCCGATGAACACTTCGGGGGATCAGGATCTCCGCAAACAATTGCTGCGCAGCCTGGAGCTTGGGGCAGCTCCGTATTTTCAATGGACATATGAACCATCTTCCCGGCTGAAACTTACGAATTATGATTCGGCCTACGCGACCGAGTATGGCTATTGGGTGGATGACGCTGTTGCCTTGTATAAGCAGGCCAACGAAGTGCTGGGAGAACTGGAGAATGAGCAGATCCTGAAGCATGAACGCATCCAGGATGGCGTGGTCCGGATCACTTATACGGGCGGTACATCCATTCTTGTGAATTACAATGTGGATTCAGTTACTGTTGGTGGAACAACAGTTGGCGGGACGGACTATGTGGTGGAAGGAGTGAGCCGATGAGAACCATTCGATTATCGCTGAAGTCACGGAGAGCGCTGCTTGGACTTGCCTTTATATCGCCGTGGCTGGTCGGCTTCATTTTCCTCTTTGCCACGCCACTCCTGCAATCCATCCGGTTCAGCCTGAGCAACCTGTCTGTTGCTCCGGGCGGATACGTCCTAGAGTACGTTGGATTTAAAAATTTCAAGGATGCGCTTCTGGTTGACGCGACGTTCAACCGGATTCTGGTTGACTCGGTTGGAGCAATGCTGCTGAATGTGCCAATGATACTGTTTTTCAGTTTGTTCACGGCGACACTGCTTAACCAGAAGTTCAGAGGCAGAACGATGGCGCGTGCAATCTTCTTCTTGCCGGTTATTCTGGCTTCCAGTGCAGTTGCAGCAGCTGAGTCTGCGGGATTAATTAATCTGATGGGAGATGCGAGTGCGGTCGATGCATCTGCCGATGGCGGGGCTTCGTTCAACGTGGTATCCATTGTGCGAATGCTGGCGGATGTGGGATTGCCGATGGCCTATGTGGATTACATTGTAGAAGCCATCATGCGGATCTATGAGATTATTAGCAGCTCTGGTGTCCAGATTCTGATCTTCCTCGCCGCGCTGCAATCGGTGCCGGGATCGATGTACGAGGTTGCGAAGATCGAAGGGGCGACAGCCTATGAATCATTCTGGAAAATTACATTTCCCATGGTGAGTCCGTTGATTCTGACGAATGTCATCTATACCATTATTGATTCATTTGCCGGAAGTCCGGTCACACAAGCTATCTATCAGACCGCATTCAAAACCCAGAACTTTGGCTTAAGCTCGGCGATGTCCTGGTTATATACCTTGGTGATTGGCCTTGTACTGATCGTAGTGGGCTGGGTGTTGTCACGGCGGGTTCATTACAACTGACGGTTAACGTTGAGGGAGGCTTCAGATTATGGCTGCGTCAGGAACAGATCGCATGGTAGTGGTTCCAAAACAGAATTACCACATGCAGCGGGTACGAAACAAGACATCGGACCTTCTCTATTCCATTTTCAGATATGCACTGGTCATCGGAATTTCATTTATTATTTTGTATCCGTTATTTCTCAAAGTTTCAGTCGCGTTCAAGGATAAGCAGGATATCTACAATCCGACGATCTATATGATTCCCCAGCATTTTACACTGGATAACATCCGGCTTGCAGCCCAAGTGATGGATTTTCTTCCCTTGCTGGCGAACACCTTACTCTTTGTTACCATCACAACGCTTCTGACAGCCATATCCTGTGCACTTGCCGGATACGGCTTCGCCCGGTTCTCGTTTCCGGGTAGCAATGTGCTATTCATCCTGGTGATTCTGACTATTCTGGTTCCGACAAGTACGCTTATGGTACCGATGTATCTGCATTTCCGCAGCTTCGACTTTATGGGCATCATGCAGTTGTTCACGGGAAAAAACGGGATTAACCTGCTCAATACGTACTGGCCTTCAATGATTACGGCTGCTACGGCAGGAGGACTGAAGGCGGGGTTATTCATCTATATCTTCCGGCAGTTTTTCAAGGGGATGCCGAAGGAAATCGAGGAGGCCGCACTGATTGACGGCGCAGGTGGATTCAAGACATTTGCCCGTATCATGTTACCCAATGCAATCTCGCCGCTGATTACGGTCATTCTGTTCTCGTTTGTCTGGCAGTACAATGATACGTTTTATTCGGCACTGTTCATGAGTGAAAGTCCACTGATTTCACTGAAGGTGGCTTCTTTACCGGCTCAGGCAAACCAATTGATTCCGCAACTGATGGGTTTTGGCTCGAACTCGGGCATCAAGGCCGATCCGAACTATGTGGCCATGATCGTGGATACAGGCATTTTGCTGGCGATTGCACCGCTGATAATTCTGTATCTGTTCGTGCAACGTTATTTCGTGGAGAGTATTGAACGTTCTGGTGTAGTGGGTTAACAAGGTAAATCCAATTGGAGGTGTAGAGATGACAGTGCGTGAGATCAGCAGAGTTCCGGTGAATAAAGCAGCGACACCCGAAGCGAGAGAGCTTATGGCGTTCCTGGTCGAGCGTTATCGAAAAGGGATGTTGTCAGGCCAACAGGATTACAGCAATCTTAACTGGATTAATGAAAATACAGGCCGGAAGCCAGCTGTGATTGGCTTTGATCTCATGGAATATTCGCCATCAAGAACAGAGCGTGGTGCGGTCTCCCAGGAGATTCGGGATGCGATAGACTGGCATAAGCAAGGCGGGATCGTGACGCTATGCTGGCACTGGAACGCACCGACGGATCTGATCGATGAACCAGGTAAAGAGTGGTGGCGGGGGTTCTATACGGATGCCACAACCTATGATCTTGCCTATGCGCTTGCTGATATTGAATCGGAAGCATATCAGTTATTGATCCGGGATATCGATGCGATTGCAGTTCACTTGCAAGAGTTGAAGGATGCGGGTGTACCTGTATTATTCCGACCGCTTCATGAAGCAGAAGGTGGGTGGTTCTGGTGGGGAGCGAAAGGCCCCGAACCTGCCAAACAGCTATATTGTTTGTTGTATGATCGATTGGTTCAAGAACATCAGCTGCACAACCTTATCTGGGTCTGGAACTCGGAAAAACCGGAATGGTATCCGGGTGATGATGTCGTGGATATTGTCAGTGTGGATGTATACCCGGAAGCAGGAGATCACAGCCCGTTGGCTGCGCGTTACGCCAACCTGCGTGAGCTTGTGAAGGATAGCAAAATCATTGCACTCGCCGAGAACGGCTCTATTCCGGACCCCAAGCAGATGAAGGAACAGGATGTACACTGGAGTTGGTTCTGTACCTGGACAGGTGGATTCCTGAGAGACGGTACGCATAATGATGTGGCATTTTTGAAGGAAGTGTACCATAGTGCAGCGGTTATTACGCTCGATCATTTACCGAAGTGGAGTTGGACATAGGGCTGTCATCTGAAAGGATACTCAACTTACAAAAAGCGTCAGCAAGGCATGAGAGAATTATGCCAATGCTGACGCTTTTTATATGAAACGATCTCTTGCGAATGGATGCAAGTTCGATGAATGAGCTAACTTACTGTGCTGGATACCAAATCACTAATTTTCGGAAACAATGCTTCGTTAGAAGTGAACAGAATGTAGGATTGATTGGTAGTACGAATCAGGATGGTTTCGGAGGCACCATACGCTGCTCCTATTCGAACGGCTGATAGTTCGCTGCCACCATATGTATCGTCAAGGGTAACTGACGTAATGTTGGAGATGGGAATTTCTACTTTGGAAAACTGCCAACGGATGACCAGTTGATCTTCTATTTTTTTCACGTTAACACCAAACATAATACGACCTCCTTTTAAGCCCGCTGAAGATAAATACTTTTTATTAGTCTACCACTTATTGGTTAATATTTCCTTGATAATAGTGGATTTCCCCCGTGCAAATTGAAGTGCCCAAGTGTAACTATATCCACAGGTAATATTTTGCTACAGATATTTCCATAAATGTTGGCATGATGTACACTATGACTAACGAATATGGATACGGAGCGATTTGTTGGAGGTGGAGATTCGTATGACGGATTGAACGCATATCATTATTTTGAGAAAAGTCTTGGTCCTTTCCTAAATCTCTCCAGCCTGTCTAATGAGGAAGCCGAAACAGTTACTCAACAAATCCGTGATCAAGGCCGGAATTTTGCCAGTCGGCGATCAGCGGATTATATGACCATCCGAAGAGCACTTGAACATAAAGCGTACGAGCAGTTTAAGGGCAAAGGCGGAACCCCGACCAATCCATATCCCCACTATCTGACCCTTGGTGCATGTGAATGGTTGTCATCCTGGTATACCGAACCGGATCAATTGATCATTCCGTGGGAAGATCTGTCTGCCGAAGTTGTGAGCTTCACGTATGGAGACCTCTTTCCAACCATGCGTTATTCGGATGATAAACCTTACCGTAAGCAGATCTACACCAAGGGCGAAATCCTGGAAGTTATTCAGGCCTATGGTTGGCCTCAAGAATGGAACCGTCTAGGCGATCAAGGCCCGGAACGATATATTGAAGTACAAGTATGGGATGAGCGCATTATCAGACCCTATCGTTGAAGTGAAAGGGTTCTTGGCGCATTTTCTAACGTATCTAACAGGTGCAAAAAAGTGCAATTGCAGGAAATACGGGTGTTCGTTATAGTGAGTGAAAGCTTTGACCGGTCAGGAAGAATCTTCTTCAAAGGCCTGTCAAAGCCCCTTTTTTAATCGTTAATCCGATTAAGACTATAGGTTTAAGAGACTAAGGAGGATGGGAAAGCCTATGCAAAAAGTGGGGAAACGTAACACCCGTAATCTGGCCTGGATCATATCGGTTGTCATGGTCATGTCCGTGGTGCTTAGTGCATGCGGAAGTAAAGAAGAAGGACAGGTAAGTGGCAACAGTGGCAATGCAGACGATCCATTGGAAGTCAGCATTATGACCATCACGCCGAGTGCCGTCCCCGCTGCTGATGATAATGTAATCAAACGCGCCATTGAAGAAGCGACTAACTCCAAAATGAATATCCAGTGGGTCTCCAACAATATCTATGGTGACAAGCTCAATCTGACCCTGGCTTCCGGGGATATACCTGATCTGATCATGATTAATGATCCGTTTGGAAGTACCTTCACCAAGATGGTCAAACAAGGTGCTTTCTGGGACATCACCCCTTATATCAAGGACTATCCGAATCTCAGTGGAGGCATTCCTGATATTGCATGGGATACGACCAAGGCAGCTGACGGCAACAATTATGGTATCCCGCGGCCTCGTCCAGTCACTGGAGATTCTTTTTTCATCATCCGCAAGGATTGGCTCGACCGATTGAATTTGCAGGTGCCAGAGACCACGGATGAGTTATTCAACGTGATGGAGGCTTTTGTAGAGCAGGACCCTGATGGTAACGGAACTAAAGATACCACAGCACTTGCCGCGTATATTAGTCCCGATGATCTCGGCTGGGGAGGTAATCTGGGCCCCGTTCTCGGTGCCATTGAGAATTCCTTTATCGGAACCAATAGCAGTTGGAAATGGGATGAGTCTCAGGGGAAGCTGGTCTACAGGGAGCTGTTACCCGAGGTGAAAGAATCCCTTCAATATCTAACCAAAGCCTATAGCAGCGGGATGATGCCGGAAGATCTGCTTTCGCTCAAGCTGACGCAGGCCAGAGAACTGTTCAAGCGCAATCAGGCGGGTATTATCGTGGACAAGACAGGTACGATGCGCAAAATCTATGCCGATGACCTGAAGAAGGTCGATCCTTCTTTTAAATATACGGATTTCTATCCCTTGACCAATCTGAATGGATATAATCCGAAAGGTTCGGGGTACAACGGTATTCTGGCGATCCCTGCCAGTGTGCCGGAAGAGAAGATGAAACGAATTCTCCAACTCGTCGATACCTGGATGAATCCGGAAGTGTTTGAAATCCAGCAGTTCGGGATTGAAGGTACACATTATGAAGTGGTCGATGGCAAAAAGGTAGCAAGTAGTGAAAAGTTGATGGCGGATAACGCGTCGGATTTCAATCATATCGTTAACGTCATCGACCTGCCTTGGGATACCACTGGTGAAACGGATGAAGAGACACAGGCCAATGAACTGTTCAAAAAAGTGGAGGCAGAGCGAGACAAAACGAGCGTGGCGGATCTGGCCGCTGGCCTTCAATCGGAGACCGGGCAGAAAGTGCTGCCTGAACTCAACAAGAAGATCCAGGATCTGAAAGCAAAGATTATTCTGGGCCGGGAGCCAATTGAAGCTTGGGATGCCTTTGTGGAAACCTTGCGGAATGATCCGAATTTCCAGGCCATGAGTGATGAGATGACCGAAGCATACAAGAAAAGAAATGGACAGTGAATCTGAGGGAAGGAGCTGCAAACCATGAGCACCCATGAGCAACGAATGAGTACGGTTAAGGGGAAGCAGACTTCAACCAAAAAGAAAGGATTAAACTTGCTGTCTGCACTTCGGCGTGACCGGTCGTTATATGTGCTTGCACTGCCGGGCATATTGTTCTTCCTCGTTTTCAAATACATCCCGATGTGGGGCATTATCATTGCGTTTCAGGATTACTCGCCCTTTCGGGGGATTCAGGGCAGTGAGTGGGTTGGTTTGCAGCACTTTACAGCACTCTTTGATAATCCGGACTTTGCCTTGTTGTTCCGAAATACGCTGGCGATCAGCCTGCTCAATCTGATATTGTTCTTTCCTTTTCCGATCCTGATCTCCCTGGGACTCAATGAACTGCGAAGTGTGGCGTATAAGAGACTCATTCAAACGATTATCTATATGCCGCATTTCCTCTCCTGGGTAATCATTGCTGGCTTAACGTTGCTGCTGTTCGCCAAAGGAACGGGACTGATTAACGAGTTATTCGCTTTATGGGGATGGCCCCGCGTGGATATCTTAACGAACCCGGACAGCTTCTGGATCATGGTCACCTTGCAAGCGATGTGGAAGGAAGCAGGTTGGGGCACGATTGTGTTTCTGGCGGCCATGGCGAGTGTGGATACTCAGCTGTATGAGGCGGCACGCATGGATGGAGCGGGACGATTGCGCCAGATCTGGCACATTACGCTGCCTGCCATCCGCAGTGTCATCATCGTACTCTTGATTTTAAGGCTGGGAGACATCATGGAAGTGGGGTTTGAGCAAATCTTCCTCATGTACAACGGCGCTGTATCTGAAGTGGCCGAAGTATTCGACACCTATGTATACCGCACAGGGATTGAGCAGGGAGATTTCAGCTACAGTACAGCGGTTGGACTGTTCAAATCCGTAATTGGTCTGGTGCTGGTCGTTGTCGCAAATCGTGTGGTAAAGCGCTTGGGTCAGGAAGGCGTCTATTAGTTAGTACCGGTACCCTACCCATATCCGTACCAGCCTTTGATCAATGGAGAGGAGGTTTCGAATGCATCGCATGAAATGGAGTGAGCGGATTGGACAGTCCCTGAATGTGGTTACGCTTGGACTATTGGCTGTGGTTATGTTTTTCCCGCTATATTATGTTTTCGTCGTTTCATTCACGGACCCCGGAGAGTATTTGCAAAAGAAAATCGTACTCTTCCCGGAACGCTGGTCTGTTGAAGCCTATACGTATTTGTTATCCACGCCTGCCTTTGCACGCTCGCTGGGAAACAGTGCATTTCTGGCAACCGTCGGTACGGTGTGCAGCCTGGCTGTATCATCCTCTCTGGCTTATGCACTGTCCCAGAAGCGATTCCAATTCAGAAAAATACTGATGTTCCTGATTGTACTAACCATCTTGTTTAGCCCGGGCATCATTCCAAATTACCTGCTGGTGCGGGAACTGGGGCTGATCAATAATATCTGGGCACTGATCCTGCCTGCGCTTGCCAATGGCTGGACGGTGTTGCTGATGAAAAATTTCTTCGACAGCCTGCCCGCAGAGATCAGCGAAGCAGCATCCATTGATGGCTGTAGTGCCATCCGAACCTGGTACACGATTGTGTTGCCCTTATCGATGCCTGCGCTTGCTGCCTTTGGATTGTTTTTTGCCGTAGGGTACTGGAATCAATTCTTCGCGGCACTGTTATATCTGAACGATTCTGCGAAATGGCCCATTCAAGTATTACTGCAAAATATGCTGCTGAATGCATCCAACATTGATCTGGTTGCGCCTGGACAGCAGGTGGAGACACCGCCGACAGAAATGTTGAAGATGGCCGCGATCATTGTAGCCATATTACCAGTGCTGGTGGTGTATCCGTTTATACAAAAGCATTTTGCCAAAGGAGCCCTGATCGGTTCGGTCAAAGGATAAGTCTGCATTCAGGCGGGTATTCCCGGAAAGGAGGTCCATACAGATGATATTCAAGCGCACAGCAGACCCACTACCCAAAGGGCGTTATTTCAGGCGCAGCCTGATGATGATTCTGTTTATCGCCTGCATTCCGGGAGTCATTACAGGGGTGTTGCTGTATGGCTGGGTCACCGTCAAAATGGAAAAGATTTTGCAGCAAACCCATCTGCATCAATTTGGACAACGCACCGTGTGGGTTGGCGAACAATTGGATGCGCTTGAATTGACCTTCTCGCAGTGGGCCTTCGATCCGGTTTTCGATAACCGTCTGAAAGAGCTCGATTTTGTATTCAAATATAAACAGGTTCATGAACTGTACCGATTGCTGCTGATGATTCAGAATTCCAATACACTGATCGGCAAAGTTCAGTTGTATCTGGGGGAACCCCGGGCCGTGAAGATGGATTCTGAACGATATGATTTTGTTAAAGACGCTGGGGAGATTGAGAAGTATGAACTGCTAACTCACCAGCCCCAGGCCACATATTGGTCCCGCTCCATGGATGGCATGTCCATGATGATGGTGAATCGACTTCCGGGTGGAAGCGACGATGCACTGGGTGCACTAACGATTACGCTGGATAACAAGCAACTGGTTAACATGTTGCAGACCTTGTCTCCGTATAATGGCGGGACGACATTCCTGCTGGATGAGCAGGGCAACCCCATGCTTCCGCAAGACCAAGCACTTGGTGGATTACAGCATGCTGTCCGTGAACATATGTTGAACCTGGAAGGGAATCTGTCTTCTTTCCTGATGGAATATGAGGGACTGACCTACTCGGTTCAATCGGGCACCTTCCGCAGACTGAGTACCGATTGGACTTATGTGTCCGCGGTGCCTCTCAATGAGATTGTAGCTCCGATTGTGTCTGTACCCCGAATCGTTCTTCTCGTCAACGGATCAGGACTCTTACTGGCTCTTATTCTGGCGTGGGTCGGCTCGCTCCAGCTCTATAAACCGTTTACGAAATTACTGCGAATATTTACCGTGACTGGAGCACCGGTCGACGCTATAGCGCCAGAAGTGTCATCCTCTCCCAAAGTGTTGTCTGCAGCGTCTACCCGCTCAAATGGGTCTGTACAACTGGATGAAATCAAGCATATTGAACAGCGCTGGATCGGCGTTAATCAGGAGAGAGAATCGTTGCAGCAACGGTTGGAAGAGCAGCTTCCACTTGCCCGGGAGAGCTTGCTGATTCAGCTCACGCTGGGTCATCTGTTACTGTCATCCGACCATGAATGGAAGGAACGTCTGGCACAGCTGGGCTGGGTCCTTCGGGATGAACGGTTCATCATCCTGTTTGCTCACATGCGTCCGAGTGGAGTTCTTCTATATGGGGCTAAGGAGCGAAATCAGAGCGAATCTCAGGAGTGGATCAGTTTTGCCGCAACGGACATGCTGAACAGGCAGTTGGAGGGACTTCCTTACCGGGCCGAGACGATCAATTACCATGACATGTCCATTGCGCTGTTGCTCGCTGTCCCTTCAGAGGTCCAGCCAGAGACACCTGAATTCAGGCAAGAATTATCTCGGATGGCCCAGCAATGGCTGGAAGCCGTGCAGTCGGAATGGAACGTTCGCATGACAGTCTCGATCAGCAAACTCACATCAGATGCCTCCCATATCCCACAGCTGGTCAGAGAATCGAGGGCTGTGTTGAGAAAAAGACAGTTCTCTTCCAATGTGACCATCATTGATATGAATGAGGAGGCAGAGCAGGATGTGAATGAACATGGAGCTTATCCGCTTGAGCTGGAACAGGCCATCATCTCGGCATTACGGAGTGGTGAACAGGACACTGCTCTGGAACAGTTCAGCCTATTTATAGGCACGTATGCCCGATCTGAAGCGCCAGAGAAGCGTGTCCGTCAGGCTTTATTCCAACTGCTGGCACGCATACAACATAACCTTTTGCAATTAGGGGAAGATCCGGTTGAACTGTTTGGTGTAGGGATGTATGAAGAGGTGCTGCAACTGCATGATCTGGATGAATTGTTCCTGTGGTTCAGGGAACGGGTTGTGCATGTATGTGTAGAGGAATTCACAGGCAAGGAAGAGAAGCAGATACAGATGGCTGTTCATCAGATGAAGGAGCATGCGCAGCAGCAGTATGCAGAAGCGTTATCGCTGGATGAATTGGCAGATCTTTACGGGGTTCATTCCTACACATTAAGTCGGGCATTCAAGCAGGCATTCAAGCAGAACTTTGTGGACTATCTGACTGAGATAAGGCTCCAACGGGCCAAGGAGCTGCTTGAATCGACAGACGTCAAGATCAGTGAAATTGCGGAGCAGGTGGGCTATCAGCCCAGTTACTTTAATCGTTTGTTCAAGAAAAGCGAGGGAACGACGCCAAGTCGTTACCGGGAAGACATTCACAAGCATACCGGGCACAATCGGGGTAACCGCTCCGTTTAAGACACGCCCTAGTTTTCAGCCCAAAGGAGAGTGGGATGTGACGTGTCACAGGACAAGCCAAATATTATTTTTCTCATGACGGATCAGCAGCGATGGGACTGTATTGGAACGTTCAATGAACATATTCATACACCGAATCTTGATAAACTTGCAGACGAGGGAATCACTTTCCGCGATGCGGTCTGCCAATCACCGATGTGTGCGCCGAGCCGAAGTTCCATGATGATGGGATATTATCCGTCACAGCTTGGGGTTCGAACGAATTATGGCGGATTGTTCGAGGAAGACAAGCTGCCTTCTGAACCTTTGCCGGAGTTAATGCACCGCGCAGGGTATCAGACAGCCGGATTCGGAAAAACGCATTGGAACCATAGCGAGGGCGTAGATGAGCCTTCCACGCGAGGGTTCGAAGTAAGATCCATCGGACTTTCTCGTCAAAGTGGCCATTATGAACAGGGAGCGACAATGATGGGCGACTCCCATCCTGAAGCGCTGGAAGCCTACCATCAGGAGACCAAGGATTTTGGAAGCGGTGAGGAAAATGTCAATGGCTATACAGGGCTTACAAGTCAGATTCCGATGAATCAGCATCGGGATGGCTGGGTAGCCGAGCAGGCGCTGCAATTTTTGGATGAAGGGATAGACCCGGAGCGGCCGTTATTTTTTTATCTGTCTTTCCTGAAGCCACATGCCGGGTTCAATGTGCCCAAAGCATTCGAAGACCTGTACAGGCTGGAAGATATTCCGCATATCCCGCAACCGCCGTGGGAGGATGAAGTGCAGACTCACCTGGCCGCTTCCGATGAATTGAATTCGAATAGTCGGCAGTCGTACCTCGACAAGAAGAAGGTATGGGACCAGCGCAGCTCGGAGGAGCGAAGGAGGACTACGCTTAGATACTGGGCGAATTGCTCCTGGCTCGATCATTACTTTGGACTCGCTTTGGAGAAGTTGGAGAACCAGGGGAGGCTGGATAACGCGCTGATTGTATTTGTCTCGGATCATGGAGAGATGCTGGGGGAACGACAGTTTCGCTTCACCAAATATAATCTGTATGACAGCAGTGTGAGGGTGCCGCTCATATTGTCCGGTACCCACATTCAGGAGCAGAAGCGCGGAACGATTGATCGGGGGCCTGCGGAATTGGTGGATCTGGTGCCGACATTGACACGTGCAGCTGGACTTGAAGCGAATCCGATGCTACCTGGTGTCGATCTGCTGGGCGATCTCCGGCATCGCGGAACGTTCTGTGAATTCCATGGAAAGGGAGTAACGGCACCTCATTCGGCTCCGGCCTATATGTGGCGGACTGCGGAGTGGAAGCTCATTCTGTACTTGGAAGGCTCTGTCGCGGAGTCTGCATCGAGAGTACATGAAACGAAGGGTGAATTGTATCACCTGACGTTTGACCCTCATGAGTGGACGAACCTGTATGATGGGGAGCAGCATGCTGTAATTCGGGAGCAATTAAAGACAGAACTGCTGATGCATCTGGCTGTCAGTTGGGCGAAAGGCCCCTTTTTCTATGATCGTGGAGGAACCAAGCCGTTAGAGCGGTAGATAGACCATGTTGACCGGGCATCCGGAGGCAAAGCAGTTATTGCTGAACCAGATCAGTCGATCTCATTAGATTGGCTCGTGGGGACAGAGATAACAGGCTTTGCCTTTTTTTACGCACACACTAATCATCGATGGAGGGGCATTGTAAATGAAAACCAAATCAACTGTGGCCAAAGGAACCAAAGTACTATTCACGTTACTGTTAAGTGGAGTTATTGGATGGACCGGCATTGCTTCACCGGGAGGGGGAGTACTCCAGGCAGATGCCGCAGAAGGGTCTGCACCGCGTCTGGTTGAAAATCTGGGACGAGGTCTTACTGCCGTATATCTGGGGGAGAACAAGGTATATCTGAGCTGGCGTCTGCTTGGGACCGAACCGCAGCAGGTTACATTTGATATCTATCGTCGGACGGGTACAGAAGAGGTGAAGCTGAACGCCCAGCCTTTGACGCAGGGAACCAATTATACGGATACGAATGTGGATGTAACCCTGAGCCACACGTATATCGTGAAGTCTTATGTGGACGGCGAGTTGCAGGATGCGAGTGCCGAGGTCGTATTGGCAGCCAATCCCGAGATCCGTAATTATTTCAGTATTCCGCTGCAAAATATAACATCCAATCCGTCCGATTATTTTGTGCAGCATGGCTGGCCTGGGGATCTGGACGGTGATGGGGAATATGAATATGTGGTCACCCGCATTCCGGTGAACGGAGGGAATAAATATGTGGAAGCCTACAGTCTGATCGAAGGTTTCCTGTGGCGGATCGATCTGGGTCCATACAGTGTCACAACGATAGATACATATAATGCGCCGCCTGCTTCCGTCAGTGAATTTGGAGTGCCGGGACTTGGAGGCTGGCGGGATAACGACAATATAACGGTATTTGATCTGGACAGTGACGGGAAGGCTGAAGTACTGCTGCGTACCTTTGAAGGAGTGAGGTTTGCAGATGGTCAGGTCGTTCCTGCGACAACGGAGCGTGCTCAATATGTGTCCGTCGTGGATGGACTGACTGGAACAGAAGCGGCACGCACAGCGATAACCAATGATTATGCAGCCGATGGTCCACTCAGTGGGCACTTTGGCATTGCTTATCTGGATGGTGAACATCCAAGCTTGATTACGGCGCTCAAGAATCGTGCGCTTAGCCGTAATTTTCAGTATGTGACCTCAGCCTATGATTATGCAGACGGTGCCCTGACCGAGCGTTGGAGACATGCTGGAGCGGACGGTGAGTTTTTCCACCAGATTCGTATATTGGATCTTGACGGGGATGGGAAGGATGAGGTGTCATTCGGAGGCTGGGCGCTGGATGATAACGGAGAGACCTTATACAGTCTGCCGGGCGTAGTCCATGGTGATCGATTCCACATTACAGACATTGATCCGGATCGACCGGGGCTGGAGCAATTCGGGGTTCAGCAGGCGGAGAATGGAAACGTCAATCAATTTCCTTGGTTTTATGCCGATGCGGCGACGGGCGAGATTATTCGTACAGGGGAAGTCCCACAGGACGTCGCACGGGGAACACTGGCGGATATTGATCCACGGCACAATGGGCTTGAGATGTGGTCCAGTTCAGGCAATATCTACAATGTGCACGGTGAAGTGATCAGCTCAGTCCAGCCCTCGACCAATTTCAGAATTTGGTGGGATGGTGATGTGCTCGGCGAGCTGTTGGATAAGAACTTTGTGGAAAAGTGGGATTGGGAGCAGAACACGACAACACGTCTGTTTACAGCCGATGATGTTCGCGTGAATTCCAGAAACGCCCCAGTACTTTATGGCGATCTGCTGGGGGATTGGAGAGAGGAAATTCTGTATGAAACGAGTGATTTCACAGAATTGCGTCTGTACACAACAACGATACCGTCGGATGTGCGCATCTACACAATGTTGCATAATCCGGCTTACCGCAATGGACTGGCGGTGAAAGGATATATGCAATCCTTGTTGACTGATTATTATCTGGGTGAAGGAATGACAACACCAACGGTTCCGAACATTCGTCCTGTCTTGTACAGTGGGGATCAGGAGTCTTAAAGCAGTGAAAGGGGATGTTTCAGATGCATGATCAGATACCCGAAAAGGGAGTTTCTTGCTGTTGTTCTGCAAGCCGGAGCGGCAGGCTTAAGGAGGAATTTCATTCAGTGGACACGCCTGAATCGACATCTTCCCGTGAGGTGAGTGCAGCGTCCGACCATGTATCTCCACTTTTCGTTGACCGTCTACCGCCTAATGCGCTGGCGGGAGACGATGAATACATCGCCGGACGAAACGACAGGAACAGCATATTAATTGAAGGTGGACGTTTCCTTATGGGCACCAATGACCCGGAAGCCTTTGCAGGAGATGGGGAAGGGCCTGTCAGGGAAACCCAGGTTGCCCCCTTTTATCTGGATGAATGCACGGTGACCAATGCGCAGTTTGGACAGTTTGTGCGGGAGACCGGGTATCGAACAGAGGCCGAGCGATTCGGCTGGTCCTTTGTTTTTCATGTATTCGTTTCTTCGCAAACGGCTGCGCATGTTCGTACCGTGGTGCAGCAAACGCCCTGGTGGTGGGTTGTCGAAGGTGCGGAATGGTCTCATCCGGAAGGACCTGACTCTGATGTGCACGACAGGGCTGACCATCCCGCTATTCATATCTCCTGGAACGATGCCAATGCGTATTGTGGCTGGGCGGGGAAGCGCCTGCCTACAGAAGCTGAGTGGGAATATGCAGCACGAGGTGGATTAATCCAGAAGAAATATCCCTGGGGCGACGTTCTGAGGCCGGATGGACAGCACCAGTGCAACATCTGGCAAGGTACCTTTCCAACTCAAAATAATGCCGCTGATGGTTATGCGGGCACGGCCCCATCCCGATCCTTTCCTGCTAACGGATATGGACTGTACAACATGTCAGGAAATGTATGGGAATGGTGCGCTGACAACTATGTTACGGATCATGAGAAGTCTATACTTGCTGAGACTGTTGCTTCTCCCGATGAAATTCGCAAGGTGTTAAAAGGTGGTTCCTACCTATGCCACCGTTCCTATTGCAATCGGTACAGAGTGGCAGCACGGATTTCCAATACGCCGGATACATCCACCGGACATATCGGGTTCAGATGTGCATCTGATGTATTGCCGGTATAGCGTGCTATTGATATGACATACCGAATACGATTATGTATATATGAAATACAAGCGACTCATGTGAGTCGCTTTTTTCCTTTTACTGATCCGAAAGGATAATTCCGTTATTTCACGAATACAACAGAGAACTCAGCGAATTCAAAATCACAGACAAAGGGTGTGCCACATGACGAATCTATTCGAACAATGTTCAGGACAAACATTATCTGCCAACCTGGGATGGCTGAACGAGCCAGCAGATTGGTCCATTGAAGACGGCAAAGTAACAATAACCGTTTCGCCGATCAGTGACTTTTTCATTGATCCGGGAGGTGAGCCGGTGAAAGCCTCAGCTCCATTTTTACATACGATAATCAAGGGAGATTTCAGCATCACCACTCAAGTACAGGTGGATATGAAAGAACAGTATGATTCGGGCTGCCTGATGGTGAGGGTGGACGATACGAATTGGGCTAAAGTTTGCTTTGAGTATTTCGAAGAACAGCCGTCCATTCTTAGTGTCGTTACTCGTGGTAACTCGGATGATTGTGTATCAGCACCTGTAGAGGTTAACAAGCCTTATTTACGTGTAGCCCGGGCAGGCAACAGCTTTGCTTTCCATTATTCTCAGAATGGAGAGAAGTGGAAGCTGGTACGTTATTTCGGCCTCGACTGCCCGGATGAGATCAAAGTTGGCATTGTGGCCCAGTCCCCAATTGGGCAAGGGACGACGGTTACTTTTACAGATGTACAGCTTCAACATGGAGTGACCGGAAGTGTACGCCGAGTAGAATAACACGATCAGAAGGTTGTTCTGTTAATCATTTCACTCGAATTAGCAATCCGAACAGGCCAAGTATAGCAAAGGACAGGAATGCCGTTGTATTGGAAAACATTTCAATTGTGTAACCTGCTATGGAAGAGCCGAGAAATTGCCCGACACCCAGCGCGAGAAAGGCAAGGCTGATTCCGATGGATACATTCGGACTGAATAGTCTCGTCGCCCAAACGATAAATACACTGGTCAGGAAAATATACGTGCTGCCAAATATGATGGCAGAGATCAGACTGGCAGTCATCGATGGCAAAAGGATAACTCCGAGCGAAATAGCCAACAACAGTATGCCTATTCGGTAGGACCGCCCAATCTCGATACGTTCAATAATGCGACCAGCGCATCCGCCGAGTATCCCCATAACCCCCATCACAATCCAGAACAACACGGCTTCCGAATCGGAGGCCCCTTTCTCGTCCGTGAGGAAATTTCGGGCAAAGGTCCAATAGATTGCAGAACTGAAACCTGTCAACAGACAAGCCATGAGCAGAGCTGACCCTGGTCTGGTTGGTTTCATGCATGCCCAGAGAGATTTGGTACAAGGCAGTGTCTTGGTTGGCGGTATAACACGTCTGTTCCAAAACAGAACCACAACACCGATTACAGCAAACAGGATGTAGGTTAGACGCCAGTAATCCGTGAACAGCCAGTAGAGTGGACCTGAGATAACAATCCCGAAGCTGGTCCCTGTGTTAATCCAGCTGTTGCCTCTTGCTTGCAGATCGGGTGCAAGCTCAGCATTAACCGTGTTGCCGAGAGCTGGAGAGGCCCAGCCTGTACTCAAACCGGCTAGAAATACACTAAAGGCAAGAACCCATGCATTTTGAGAAAAGGCAATGCCGGTTAATCCGAGCACTGCGCTGATCCCTGCCAACTGAATGACATAATGATGTCCCCTGCGATTAATTAATAGTGGTGCAGTTAGAAGGGACAGGCAGTAGGCAATATACGTTCCTGAGTTAATCGCGCCAGAGGCTGCATCATTCAATTGTAAGGCTTCCGAAATTTCCGGCATAAACAATCCATAACTGAATCGCCCGAACGCATAACATACAGCGATAAGTGCAATGCCTGGAAAGATAATTTTTTTCATTAAATCCACCGCCTTTTAGATAGAACGATCATTATATTTCTTATAAAATAAAAAAGTGAGTTGAAATATTAACTCACCCGGAATAGCTTTATTTGAAACTGGTTTGCGTCATATGGATCAGTTCACGGCAGACGTCATTTACATTTTCTGTCTCAGCGAGTGCCGTGGAACCCTCCAGCAGCAGGGAGAATCGCAATAGATCTCGATCACTTGCAGCAGGCGCCAATGTTTGGATTAAAGTTCTCATATGTCTTTTATGCGCATTCACTGTCTGGACGATAATATGGTCTGCATGACCTCCGAATTCTTCTTTGGCGCGTAAAAATAAGCACCCTCTTGATTCGTGTTCCTTCAGCCAGCGTGCATGGCCTTCAGCCAGATTGAGGAACATGGGTTGTGCTTTATTGTCTGCATATTGCCTTAGCTGTTCTAAATAACGCTGTTCGCGCCGCAAGAGTACCTGGACAATGAGATCATCCTTGGACTCAAAGTGATTGTATAGCGTCATAATCGCGATCCCGGCATCCGTGATAATCCGCTTCAAGCCAATGGAATGGAAGCCGTGAAGGTAGAACAATTCTTCAGCCACGTTCAAAAGCATTTCCTTTTTGCTGCTCATGATCAGTGATACTCTCCCTTCAAAATAAGATAGAACGATCATTATACCCACAGGCTATAGTAAATCGTTTACATTGTCAAATTCTGTGAGTAGGGGTTATATGAACTACATCGCCTGCGCTTAAACCGGACAAATGAAAGCACAGTATGACAGGTTATTGGGGTGTTTATCCGTTATATTAGACATCAAGGAGTGATAATCACATGAACTGGATCAACTCATTACAGGTCGCTATTCAATATATAGAAGACCACTTGCTCGAAAATATGACGATGGAGCAGATTGCAGCTGAGGCTCATATCTCTCCTTTTCATTTTCAACGTACCTTTGCCTTATTAACTGATGTTACTGTAGCCGAATACATAAGACGAAGACGATTGACACTGGCGGCACATGAGCTTCTGCAAAGTGAACACAAAATCATTGATCTGGCGCTTAAATACGGTTATGAAACACCTGAATCTTTTTCCAAAGCATTTCGTAGACAACATGGTATCGCACCCCGTGAGGCTCGAAAGAACAGTAACGCTGTCCACTCGTATAATCGTCTGGTGATTCAAGTGAGTCTAAAAGGAGCAGAGCCGATGAAGTACAAAATTGTTGAGCAAGCTGAATTTATGTTGGTCGGAGTAAAACAAACGTTCTCATATGCAGATGGGGAACATCTGCAAGGGATCGGGAAGATGTGGCAGGAAGCGTGGACGAGCGGTACAGAAGATCGTTTATTTGAACTGAACAACGGGGATATTCCAGGATTACTCGGTGTCGTCGTGGATCAGAGCGAAATTCAGGAAAAGCAATTGGAATACTGGATTGCTACGGCTTACGATGGTGAGGTACCTGATGGATTATCAACCTTCACCATGCCTGCTTCCAAATGGAGTGTATTTGAAGTAGAGGGCCCGATGCCGGAGAGCATGCAGCTTCTGTGGAAACAGATTATTTCGCAATGGTTTCCATCGAACCCTTATGAGCACGCATATATGCCGGAGCTGGAAGTATACCCGGGTCCCAATCAGCCGCCAAAGATCTGGATCCCGATTAAATAAATTTTAACTGTTTCAACTCCATCATTGTAGCCCGTAAACACTCGGATAACCGAAGCTGTTTATGGGTTATTTGGATGTGATTGATCAAAGATTCGAAGTAGTTACAGAGGATGTTCAAGCGTTGTTCATTTTATTGCAGCTAGGTAAACATGATATATTGGAACGAGAGTTTACTCTCTATCAAGAGGACAATGAGGTAAACCGCAGGGGGAGGAGGAGGCAGACATGTTATATGAGGACCCATTCATCCAGACGATCATTAAGCACGAGGCATTAATGCATGACCTGCGGAGAGTTCGTAGTCTCCACTTGCCTCAAAGTTACATAGGTGCAGGATATATTCGTAATTATATCTGGGATGTTCTTCATGGATATGCTCTTCGTGACCTTCATAGCGATATTGATGTTGTCTATTATGATGCGCAAGACTTGCGTGAGGAGCGAGACATACAACTCGAACAACAGCTTCGTGAGGAGACTGGCAATCCAAAGTGGTCGGTCAAAAACCAGGCGAGAATGCATCTGCGCAATGGCACAGTTCCTTATCATTCTACTGAAGATGCTCTTCGTTATTGGCCAGAAGTTGTGACTGCCATAGGAGTACAGTTGGATGAAGAGGATCGTGTGAACATCTGTGCTCCGCATGGTTTGCATGATCTGTATCACCTCATGGTCCGCAAAAGTCCGTTCTTCACGGATACTGATGATTACAATCAGCGCGTACAGAAGAAGTGCTGGCAGGAACAATGGCCGAAACTAATGATAATAACTGCTTGAATAATAAGTGATTTGAGGAATTGTGGGTACAAGAAGGAGTGTCTACGGATTTGATAAAAAAGTTCTTACAAAAAAATGGGCTGATCATTGATCTTGTTCTGTTGGCATGTTTTGTGGCGTTTCTAACCTTCTGGGGCCAAAGATTCCCAGTCATGTTTTTCGGAATGATTACGGTGGCTTTTATCGTACTAAGGCGGATCGACTATCAGAAGCATGTTATTCTGAAACGGATTATCCTTACCGGATTTGGCGTGGCTGCCGTCTCTTTTGTCATTATTGAAGCACTTGTATTCACACAGCTCGGTGCGAATGATCCGGATGAGGCAGACTATGTTATCATTCTGGGTTCAGGCATCCGTGGAACGGAATTGTCATTGACCCTAAGGCAAAGGTTAGATGCCAGTCTGGACTACATCCGCAGTCACCCTCAGACACCTGTCATTGTATCGGGTGGGCAGGGACCCGGGGAATCGATTCCCGAAGCGCTCGCCATGAAAAACTATTTGATTGAACAGGGGATTAGCCCCGCCCAAGTCATTATGGAAGATCGTTCCACAAGTACACAGGAGAATTTGGCCTTTTCCAAAAAAATCATTCTTGAATCCGGGTTGGAACACCCCGAGATCATGATTGTCACCAGTGACTATCATATGTTTCGCTCCAAATATATTGCTGCCAAGAACGGTTATGCGGCAGAATACGGCATATCGGCCCCGTCACCGGGATATCTGAAACCCGTCAACATGATTCGTGAATATTTTGCTACGATCAAAACATTTATGTAATCGATTGGCATATATTCGAAAAGACAACGGTAGACTCTCCGAATAGAGTTTATGTTGTCTTTTTGTCATTGTCTCTGCACAAGTTGAACTGAATCAAATATTTGAATCTCAAACCATGCTATAATATACGTCATTAATAGAAGAACGATGTAGGAGTGAATGATCATTACAGCATATCAATTACCTGCTCTTTATGAGCAGCAGAAAGTTTCAATGCAAGAGATGGAAGAGATTGTACGCCTGCTGGCCCAAGCACCGCTACTATATGATGATGGACAGAGCATTCAGGTCCAGGATTACATGGGAGGATTGGAGATTGAACTTGAGCATGAGGTACGTCGTGCAGTGAACGAGTTGTATGAACTGGCTGTTCAGGCCTGCCGCGCCTTCGCTGATCCATTGGCGTACGAGCAACTTCAGGATGCGCTTGGGTTACAAGCCGAGTTATGGCAGGAGGAAGTGCTTACTCTTGCCAAGTGGATGGACTGGCTGAAGCAGGTCAGTGAAGGAAAGAGAACACTGCCGCAGTATAACTTTACAGCCATGCTTGGCAATTTGCCCGACGGATTCATGATCCATGATTTTTATGATGAACTCCGATATCAGCTGGAACAAAACCCTGCAAACACATGGGCTATCGAAGAGCGGGATCGCTTGTACGCAGCTCTGGGTGTGAAATAAACCAAACCAAAGGGTCAGCGACGGTGTTTAATCTAATATCTGCATTTTGCATGCATAGAAGTATTCAATCTATATCTTGCGAATTCTTTACCCAGTATGGGAAATGAGGGGATACCGTGAAGAAGGTTGTATTGGCTGGTGGAACGGGATTTGTAGGACAGGATTTTGCTCAAAGGTTCAAGAAGCTGGGTTATGAGGTATTGATTATCTCGCGTCAGCCCGGTCATATTGCCTGGGAAGATCGTGCAAGGATTATTGAGGCACTGGAAGAAGCAGAAATGCTGATTAACCTGGCGGGTAAATCGGTGAACTGCCGTTACACAGAGGTGAATCGCAAAGTCATTCTGGAATCCAGGACCCGTACAACACGTATTCTTGGCGAGTCCGTCTTGGCTTGTAACCACCCTCCTGAGCTATGGATTAATTCGAGTACGGCGACTATATACAGACATGCTGAAGATCGTCCCATGACGGAAAAAGAGGGCGAGATTGGCTCCGGATTCTCGGTCGACGTTGCCAAGGCATGGGAACAGGCTTTCTTTGAATTCAGTCTGCCGTCTACGCGTCAGATTGCACTGCGGATTGCGATTGTGCTTGGTGAGGGGGGCGTAATGGTGCCCATGACGAACCTGGTCCGTTTTGGCTTAGGTGGATCGCAAGGCGCAGGAACACAGCAGTTCAGCTGGATTCATATCGAGGATCTGTTCCGTATGATGAAATATTTGCAGGAGCATCCGCAATTGAATGGTGTATTCAATGCTTCCTCACCGCATCCGGTTACGAATCGGGAGCTGATGGCGAGCCTGAGAGAACATATGGGTGTTCGGATCGGACTGCCTTCTCCTCGCTGGATGCTTGAACTGGGTGCACGTTTCATTCAGACCGAGACGGAACTGGTTCTCAAAAGTCGTTGGGTCATTCCTGAGCGATTGGAGAGGGAAGGCTTCACTTTCACATACGGTACACTAGATGCGGCATTTGCCGAGATTTTGAATAAGAAGAAATGACAGTACTTAATAACAAAAGAAAACACAACAGGAAGGGCAGAGGCATCTGCCCTTTTATTATATATGTTCAAGGCTTCAACTATTAATCAGTCAGATGAACAGAAAGAGGTTGGGGAAATGCAACTTAGAAGAGTAAGGATCGCGGGAACAGGGAAGTACCTGCCTGTAAGGGAAGTCACCGATGAGGAACTGGATCGCCGCTTGGGCGTGCCTGCCGGATGGGTCAGCAAAGCAACAGGCGTAGGTGTACGCTATTATGCCTCTGGCGAAGAAACCTCCTCGTTCATGGGAGCGCGGGCTGCGGAAGCTGCACTTGCGGATGCAGGACTGCAATTCAGTGATATCGACTGTCTGGTGTGTACCAGTGGCACGAAGGAACAACCGTTGCCAAGTACGGCGGTATTTATCCAGCAGGCCATGGGGCAGCAAGATTCAGGTGTGCCTGCTTTTGATATGGATGCAACCTGCCTGAGTTTCCTGAACGGACTCGATGTGATCTCCTATATGGTAGATGCTGGACGTTACCAGCGAGTATTGCTCGTAGCCACCGAGATTGCCTCAGCCGGACTAAATTGGTCTGATAAAGAAAGTGCGGCCCTGTTCGGAGATGGAGCGGCCGCCGTCATTATTGAACGTTCGCCTGAAGGATCATCGTCGCAGATCGTACATGCTTCACTTCGAACTTACAGCCGCGGTGCTCGCTTCTCAGAGATTGCAGGTGGAGGTACACGGCTGCATGCTTCGAAGTACAAGGCGGATCAGCCGGAGCCCTACCTATTTCATATGGATGGACAGGCCATCTTCCGCATGGCTTCCAGACTCCTGCCCGGATTCATCGGCGATATGTTGCAAGTGACGGGGATTCAGATGGGGGATTTCCAATTGGTTATTCCTCATCAGGGGAGTGCCATGGCGATGAGGCTGATCCGTAAGAAGCTCGATATTGCTGAAGATCGATTTATGGATATCACACGAAATCACGGCAATACGATTGCTGCATCTATCCCAATGGGGCTACATGAAGCAATTAAGCAGCAGCGAATCCAGCGTGGGGATCGGGTGCTGATGATTGGCACGGCCGCCGGATTATCATTGGGAGGGCTTATTTTTGACTACTAGATCCGGGGAAACCGGACATCGCACAGCTGCTTCTCTCCGTGTGCTGCTTACCGGCGGAAGGGCTCCTGTAACGCTTGACCTGGCGCGTATGCTTCATCGGGCAGGTCACCAAGTGTATGTTGCTGAAAGTGCAGCACGGCATCTGACCCGATCATCAGGTGCAGTGGAACAGTGCGCTGAGGTTCCATCGCCGCGTCATGACACATGTGCATATCTGACGGAGCTGGAACGGTTGGTTCAGGATTGGCAGATCGACCTGTTGATTCCGATGTGTGAAGAAGTCTTCTATGTTGCTCAAGGGGCAGAAAGGCTGCGTGCACATTGCCGTGTGCTGGTTACGACTCTGGAGCAACTGCATGAACTGCACCATAAATACAACTTTATTCAGCTTGCAGGATCACTTGGTCTCTCAGTCCCGGATACACGCCTCATTAATAATAAGCAGGAATGGATTGAAACTCAGTCTGTTCTGCAAACGGTGGGGAATTGGGTATGGAAACCCGTGTATTCCCGCTTTGCCGCCAAAGTACGCATGCCGACACTCATAACCTATGACATTGGGACAGGCAGTGATCAGCAATGGGATGTAAGCCATAAAAATCATCGACATTTCCGAAACGACCCTCCAGACGAAGAAGAATTGTCTTCTGTTACACCGTGGGTTGCACAGGCCTACATTCCTGGTCAGATGTTATGTACATACAGCATAGCGCATGAAGGACAACTGATTTCACATGCCACCTACGACAGTCGCTATCGTACAGGAAGCGTGGGAGCCAGTGTCTTTTTTGAACAGGTGGAACATGAGGGTGCCCTTGCGTGGGTAAGACAATTTGTTGAGGCAACGGGTTTTAGTGGACAGATTGGGTTTGATTTTATAGAAGATCAGGATGGGCGAGTGTACGCGATTGAGTGTAATCCGAGGGCAACGAGTGGGATTCATCTGTTTCATCCCGGAGGTGACTTGGTGTATGCACTGACTGAACCGGAGACATTGGTCAAAGAAAGAAGAATGATCACGCCCGCACGAGGCAGCAAAGCCATGCTCATGCTTCCCATGCTGGGAAGCGGAGTACAGCAGATCTTCGGCAAAGGGAAGATCCGTGCATGGATAGCTGCGTGGCGTGGAACCAGGGATGTAGTCTATGTAGGGCAGGATATCCAGCCTGTATTTGAACAATTCGGAGTGGTGCTAGCCGCCTGGCATCTGGCAAGATCGCAGAAGATCTCGCTGACTGAAGCTTTGACTCACGACATAGAATGGAACGGTGAACAACAATGAATAGAGCATTGGTTACAGGTGCTACGGGATGTCTAGGCAGGCACCTCGCGATACGACTTGCCCAAGAGGGATGGGAAGTCACTGGCATGGGCCGACAGCCAAAGGTTGGTGCAGAACTTGAGTTGGCAGGAATTCGATTCCTGAGTGGAGATATACGGGATGAGGGAGTAGTAAACGAAGCGTTTGCAGGACAGGATATGGTGTTTCACTGTGCGGCACTATCATCGCCATGGGGTAAATATCGAGACTTTTATAGCAGTAATGTAATAGGGACACAGAATCTCGTAGATGGCTGTATACGTGGTAATGTACGGCGATTCATACATGTCTCAACTCCGAGTATATATTTTAACTACATACCACGATATAACGTACATGAGAATGATCCGTTGCCATCCAAACCAGCCAATCATTATGCAGCCACGAAGCTTCTCGCTGAGCAGGTTGTAATGGAGGGGCATGCGAAGGGGCTTCCGTCGATCATCATTCGACCGCGAGCTATCTTTGGTCCGTATGATCAGACGTTATTTCCCAGGATTGTCGCAGCAAACGCAAAATCAGGCGTGCCCATGATCGGTGGTGGACAGGCATTAATCGATCTGACATGTGTGGATAACGTGGTGGATGCCCTATTATTGTGCCGCGATGCCTCTACAGAAGCACTTGGTAGAGCCTACAATATCTCCAATGGCGATCCGAGGACGTTCAGTGAGTTGGTAAGCAGTCTGTTTGGCATGCTGGATATGCCTCTGCGTCGACGGAACATTCCTTATCGCACGGCATATGGTGTGGCAACATTGCTGGAGCGGGTTCATGGCTTTATTCCTGCGTTGGGTGAGCCTCCATTAACACGGTATACCGTTGGCTCCTTATCTATTCCACAGACGTTGGATATTACAGAGGCACGGGAGCAATTGGGGTACGTCCCTCGGGTGTCCATTGAAGAGGGTTTGCAACAATTTGCAGACTGGTGGAGGGCAGAATCATGCTGACGACAACTCCAGTAGAATTATATCTGGGTGCGGCGGGTTACTGCACACATCCAGAGTTTCTGACGCTGCGCGGTGGTCGATTGACCCCAGTGCCTTTCCCTGCAGGATTTGCCTGCATCATTCATCCTGTACATGGACCGATCCTACTGGATACGGGATATAGTTCCCTCTTTTTCGAGGAAACGGCTCATTTGCCTAACGCACTGTATCGTCATATTACACCTGTGGTCTATCGTGAAGAGGATAGTGCCGTTCATTTTTTGGCTCGAATTGGACTGAAAGCTTCGGATATTCGGTATATCATCCTCTCGCATTTTCATGGTGATCACATCGCGGGTGTGCGAGATTTCACAGAGGCCCAATTCATCTATCTGCCAAGAGCCTATGATGCTGTGCGCTCACTCGGTCCGATTGCGGCTGTAAGGGCAGGTTTTCTTGCTGGGCTGTTGCCCGAGGATTTTACGGCCAGATCATTGCCTGTTACGCATCAGCCTCAGCGTTGGACGAGAGCGGGGAAAGAGTTCCCTTTTGATGAAGTCTATGACATCTTTGGCGATGGCAGTCTGCTGGGGGTTGATGTATCTGGTCATGCGGAAGGAATGATGGGGCTCCTGCTGCGTACGGAAGAACATGACTATTTCCTATGCGCGGACGCGGTGTGGTCGAGTCGAGCTTTTCGTGAAAGGCGTAGACCGAATATACTCGCTGGAATCATTATGTCGGATCGATATGAATATGGACGAAACTTTGACCGACTAGTTCGGCTGCATCAGCAGTTTCCCCACATTCGTATTGTGCCAAGTCATTGCCGAGAGGTACTGGACGCTTGGGGTACAGGAGGGCAGAAACGATGAGCAATACCCTTCGTATTGTGGTTCATTATGCTCTCGCACGTGGACTGAGAAAGTGGAAAACACGAGAACAACTTGAGCGCTGGCAAGAACGACGGATTATTCGGCATGTGCATCAGGTCCGTGCCCGATCTCCGTTTTACCGGAAGTGGTGGGGGGACGTGGACGCATCCGACTGGAGAAGATTTCCGTTGATTGACAAATCGATCATGATGGAACATTTCGATACACTGAACACGGTGGGCATTACCAAGGATGAAGCGTTGGCTCTTGCAGGCGAAAGTGAAGAAACACGTGATTTCAAACCTTCCATTCAAGGGGTGACGGTTGGACTGTCTTCGGGTACGTCAGGGAACCGGGGGATATTTCTGGTGAGTGATCGGGAGCAGGACGCTTGGACCGGTACGGTGCTGGCTAAGTTGCTGCCTGGTGGACTGTGGAAACCTGCCAAGATTGCATTTTTCCTGCGGGCCAACAGTAATCTGTATGAATCGGTGCAGCGTGGCAAATTGCAGTTTCAGTACTTTGATCTGCTGGAGCGTGTGGAGACCTTGGTGAAGCGACTTGAAACGTACCAACCTACCGTGTGGGTGGCTCCTCCATCCATGCTGCGCATGTTGGCGGACGCTTATGTGGCAGGTCATTTGACCGCTGTACCGGATAAAATCATCTCGGTTGCCGAAGTATTGGACCCCCTGGATCGCAAGGTGCTGGAGCAGGTCTTCGAACAGACCGTCCATCAAGTCTACCAGTGTACAGAAGGATTTCTAGGTGCGACCTGTCGCTACGGCACACTGCATTTGAATGAAGACATCGTTCATATTGAAAAAGAGTTCATTGATCCCGCCACCCGGCGGTTCGTGCCCATTATTACGGACTTCTCCAGAACCTCACAGCCGATTATCCGATATCGGCTGAATGATATTCTGACCGAGGCGGCGCTACCATGTGCATGTGGTTCCCCGTTTACTGCCATTGAGCGGATTGAAGGCCGCTGTGATGACACGCTTTATTTTACACAACTACATACGGGTGAGGCGGTACCGGTCTTTCCGGATTTCGTTACCCGTTCGGTCATTGCGGCTTCGCTGGATATTGAACATTATCGTGTGGTGCAGCAAGGAGAAGGGACAATGGAAGTATCCCTTCGGCTTGGTGGGAGCGCAGTGCTGGAGCAGGTTGAGGCTGATGTACTGCGGGAACTGATGAAGCTGGGAGAGCGGCTCGAATGCACTTTGCCTGAGGTTAGATTCGTTCCGTATACGTTCGAACCGGGAATCACGAAGCTGCGCAGGGTAGAGAGACGGCATAATGGAGTGGCGGATTAAGCAGGAGTCGTGCGGTACAGGTCGGAACGGAAGTAAGCAATTTACCGAGGAAAGAAGGACACACCGTGACAGTAGAGGAACACTTAACAGAGGACGGGCAGGGACGAACCAACACGGGTCTTGATGAAGGGAAGAAGACCAAGGAAGGAGCGAACGCACCGGTGGCTTTAATTACGGGTACCTCCAGTGGTTTCGGTATGCTCACTGCAATTACTCTAGCCAAGCAGGGGTATCTTGTTGTTGCTACGATGCGTGACCTGAGTCGGAAAGAAGAATTGGCAAGGCTGGCTGAGCAGGCGGGGATATCCGAACGTTTGCAATATGTACAACTGGATGTAACCGATGCTGTATCGGTGCAGAAAGCTGTGGGGTCCGTACTTCTTAATAATGGCCGAATCGACATGCTGGTGAACAATGCGGGATTTGCGGTGGGCGGGTTCATTGAGGAAGTATCAATGGACGATTGGCGGCGCCAGATGGAAACGAATCTGTTTGGATTGATCGCTGTGACACGTGCCGTCCTTCCTATGATGCGTGAACAGAAGCAGGGGTTAATTGTTAACTTGTCCAGCGTCAGCGGTTTATCCGGTTTTCCAGGGTATGCGCCCTATGCTGCCTCCAAATTCGCTGTGGAGGGATTCACGGAAAGTCTGCGGCATGAGATGTCTTCGTTCGGCGTTCGCGTGGTATTGGTTGAACCAGGCGCTTATCGTACGCCAATCTGGAATAAAGGTCTGGGGGAAATTCACAGAAACGAGGATTCTCCGTATAAGCATAAACTGGATGCGGTTCTTCGCTATTCCAAGCATGCGAGCGAGACAGCACCTGATCCACAGGAAGTGGCAGATCTGATTGGCCGAATTGCACGGATGCGTGCACCTAGACTTCGATATGCGCTCGGAAAAGGTTCGCGTGTACTCATCATAGGCAAAGCACTGCTACCGTGGAAGTGGCTGGAGCGGATCATCGCCCGTGGATTAAGATAAAAGTAAGGAAGCAATGGAACGTGATAAGGTTCGTAAAGCAACGAAATAAAAATCACGGAGGTTTTTCATATGAAAATTGCATTCGTTTTGTTTGATGGACTGACTTTCCTTGACTTTGCAGGATTTTATGATGTGATCAATCGGTTGAATTTCTTTGAACCTACCAAGGGAACGACGTGGGAAACTTGTGCCATGACAGATCAGGTCACGGATGAGTCTGGTCTAACGTTGAAGGTGGATCGAGTGAAGCCTGACCTATCGGAATATGATCTCGTGTTTATCCCCGGAGGCATGGGAACGCGCAAGCTTCGATATGACGAGGCTTTTGTAGGTTGGCTGAAACAGGCTGAGTCTGTGCCTCTGAAGGTTTCGGTGTGCACAGGCTCTCTGCTGCTGGGTGCGGCTGGTTTTTTATCCGGCAAAAAAGCAACAACACATCCCCGTGCATATAATTTGCTTGAGCCGTATGTCACCGAGGTGATTCCGAAGCGGATTGTAAAAGATGGAAATGTAATTACAGCCGGTGGAGTAACCACGTCCATTGACCTGGGGATTTATGTTGTTGGGTTGCTTGCAGGACAGGAAGCGGCAGCGAATGTAAAACTTCAGATCGATTATCCTTATGAGATGCAGGGAGTGGTCGAAGAATGAATGAAGGCCGAAAGCAAGAGCACTATACCATTCGCAATATTCAGCGGGATGAAGCAGACATCTACTGGCCTTTGCGACTGGAAGCACTGAAAACACATCCTGAAGCCTTCGGGGCTTCGTTCGAGTTGTCCATTCAACTCCCCATGAGTGAAGTGCAGGGGCGCATACATAATGAACCGGATGATTATATTCTGGGAGCATACACAGCAGAAGGAACCTTGGCGGGAATGATGGGTTTCAAAAGAGAGTACGGCCTAAAACTCAGGCACAAAGGCATGATCTGGGGCGTCTATGTAGCTCCGCAATATCGGGGATGTGGGCTGGCTTCACGCTTGCTCCGTGAGGTATTGGATCGGGGAAGGCATCTGGAGGGCATCAAGCAGATTAATCTGAGTGTAGTGACAACGAATGAAGCAGCCAGACGTTTATATGAGCGATATGGATTTGAAGTTTACGGCATCGAGCGTAACGCCTTGGAAGTCCATGGCCAAGGATATGATGAGGCGCATATGAATTACTTTTATACAGAGCATTCAACATTGAATGAAGATATCACAGAAGGAGGGGTCCTATGACAGGTCAGATTGAACTTGAGATCGACGGTGTTTCGGTTGTCATAAAAGAAGCCCATTCTTTCGATTGGTTACAGCCCTTGGGTACGGTCTTTCGCGTATTCGATCAGCAGGATTCAGGGAATCTCTCCTTCGGTATCGTGCAAAAGGATGGAAAGAGATTGTTCGTTAAGTATGCGGGAGCACATACGATTCATGCGAATCATACGGGAAGTCCCCCGGAAGCCATTCGTAATCTGAAATCATCTGTTTTCGTCTATGAGGATCTGGCGCATGACACGTTGATTCGACTAACGGATCATTTTGCAACGAATGAGGGTTATGCCTGTGTCTTCGATTGGGTGGATGGGGAGTGTCTTCACTCGCACTGGTATTTCCCTCCTCCGGCCAAATATGAAGATCCGCGTTCGCCCTACTATCGGTTCAGACAACTCCCAGTGCAGACACGTATTCAGGCAATGGAGCAGATTTTGAATTTTCATATCGAGGTGGAACGGAGAGGTTATGTGGCTGTTGATTTGTATGACGGCAGTCTGATCTATGATTTTGACAAACACTTCATGAAAATTTGCGATATTGATCTGTATCGGAAGGGTTCTTTTACCAATACTATGGGACGTATGTGGGGATCTTCCCGCTTTATGTCTCCCGAAGAGTTTGAGCTAGGCGCACCCATAGATGCGGTTACCAATGTATTCAATATGGGAGCCATGGCGTTCGGATTGCTTGGCGGGGAGAAAGATCGTTCTTATGCGAGATGGGATGCTGGAGAAGCATTGTATCAGGTTGTGAAGTGTGCAGTGAGTGCGGATCGGTCCCAGCGGTACGCAACGATTGCGGAACTTGGTGAGGCCTGGAAACAAGCAGCGATGCAAGATGGATAAGTAGTGTGAAGGAATTGTTCGCAAATGTGCAAAATCAAGTCGTATCCGCACTGAAAATCCCGTATAATGGAAATTAATGAGGAGGTGCAGATGATGTGCAGATATGCCATGTCAGGACCATACAAGGACATCTATGCCTGTTTCAACTGTCGCAAATCATTTAAACAAGTTTCCAGACATGACCTGAGCCCTGAAGTGGTGGCAAAGCTTGAATATAAGTGCCCGCAATGTGCCGCATCTATGGTTAGCATGGGACAGGATTTCCAGGCTCCGAAACAAAATGATACCAAACAATGGACCAAAGTGATGATGCTGTATCGTCATGGCTTTACCTATCATAATTGCGGGTGCGGGGCTGGATATCGTCCGACTGATTTACGTGAATTGCCCGAATTTCTGGAGCAGCAGGAAACGGGTAAAAGCAGTGTAGGTGAACGATTATTGCAAAGGTTGACTTCATAGATATGGTTCCAAAATCGAACCTGTCGCCTATGGAGATGTTGAAGATACAGGCGAGCACGTTATATACGATCAACGAGCAACAACGTCTTCTAAGTATTAACGAGCCGGGTGGTGGGAAGGCTCCAGCCCTTTTTATCGGCATGACTTCGGCCGGTTCACTCACCTATTACCATGAACAGTTACCGCCGGATCTAATGGATGAGTTGAGTAAGGATTGCAAGCTTCCATTGGATATTCCCAAACTGATTCGTAAGGTGGAAACCTTTGAGCCAGTTAACCGTGTGTGGATGGGACCCGCCTATGCTTTTCCTGAGATATCTGACGAGTGGAATCTGAACGTACAACTAATTGGTCATGAGCAGCGTTACATGCTGGCAGAGCATTTCCCGGAATTAACGGATCACTTGCATGAAAAAAGCCCTGTTGCCGCTTATGTTATTGGGGATTCTGCTGTGGCAGTATGCTTCTCTGCAAGGGTCTCCATTCATGGTGCAGAGGCGAGCTTGTATACTGCACCGGGTTTTAGAGGGCGTGGGTATGCAGCAGAAACGGTGAAATGCTGGCAATATTATGTCAGGGAAAGTGGACGCATGCCGATCTACAGTACTTCGTTGGATAATCTTGCTTCACAGCATGTTGCCCGTAAACTGGGGTTGATTCAGTTTGGTGTGGATTTCAGTATTACGACCCTTGATATGAGGAGGGGTAGCAGATGATTCGCACGTTTGTAGAAAAGGATCTGCAATATGTCATTGAAGCGCATATCCGTATTTATCGAAAAGAGTATAATTATGATGATAGCTTTGCTGAATTTATCACGAATGCGGTGAATTCGTTTGGACTTACGGGCAATTACTCCAAGGAGATGTTATGGATTGTTGAGCTGAATCAGTCAACTTCCGGCTCCTTAGGTGTTACTCAGGTAAATGAAAATACGGCTCAACTGCGCTGGTTTCTGATTGAACCCACAGCACGAGGTGCAGGATGGGGGAGACAGCTTATTGAACAGGCCGTTCTTTTTGCAAAAGAAAAGGGCTATACATCCATGATCCTGTGGACCAACGAGTCCTTGGATGGTGCCCGCAGATTATATCAATCTGCGGGCTTTGAAGTGAAAGAAGTCCGCAAGCAGGTTTTGTCAGGTCAAGAGCTTACCGAGGAGAAATGGGAACTTGCTCTATAACTCTCTTTGTTGAAAGGAGTGGGACGGTGAATCGTAGAAGAGTGATTCTGGGTTTGTTATCAGTATGCACAGCATTGACAGTAGCAGCGTGTTCGACTCGGACGGAAGAACAAGTATTATCAGCAACAATTGAAAGCAACCTGCAGAAGATGGTTCACGACCCTGTCCTCATGACCAGCAGCAATCCCAAAGATTATATTGCTGGTAATCCGGAGGCTTACGAGGATATCCTCAACACGGGGGAAGCAGGGATGCACTTCCTGCTACAACAGCTCGAATCCAGTCCGGATAACGGTCTTAAGGAATGGATTATGGCTCAGGCAAGTACTGAATTGCTTGGAGTACATAACCCTGTAGAGGCGTGGCATAGTGGCAAGGACTGGCTTAGGCAGTATAAAATGAGCGTAGAATAATGGCTCATCATCCTAGTGGGTGATGAGCCGGAAGTACAAACCTCACCTCCAGTCAGCATGAGCAGCATTGAGAGGTTCTTGGAACCCGAAAGAATACATGATAGAGGTGAAATCCTTGACTAAGAAAATTGCATTTTTTGATTCAGGCATCGGTGGTTTAACCGTTTTGCATAAGGCCTTGCAACAATTCCCGGAAGAACAATTCCTGTATTATGCGGATACCAAACATGTTCCTTATGGAACCAAGTCTGCGGATGAGGTCAGAGGCCATATTTTTGATTGCGTGGAAGCAATCGTTCAGGAAGATGTTCAAGCCATTGTGATTGCTTGTAATACAGCGACCAGTCTGGCTGTTAAGGATCTGCGTGCCAAGTATGATATTCCGATCATTGGCATGGAGCCTGCAGTGAAACCAGCCGTGGAGATGAATCGCGATAGCGGGAAGAGGGTGCTTGTATTTGCTACGGCCCTCACCTTGAACCAATCCAAGTATAACGAGCTGGTATCGCGTGTTGATGATCACCATAGTGTGGATTCCATTGCACTGCCGGAACTTGTGGAGTGGTGTGAACAGCTGGATTTTGATCCGAGCAAAATTGCTGACTATTTCCGGTTGAAGCTGGCAGATCTCGATCTTAATGGGTATGGCACAGTGGTGCTTGGCTGCACGCATTATCCGTTTTATACGTCTATTCTGCGCACGGTTCTGCCAGATCATATACAGATTATTGATGGCAGTACAGGTACGGTCAACCACCTGAAGCAGCGGCTTCAATTGGTGGGTCAGCATGCAGGCAGAACAGGGGAACAAGTCACTTTCTTCAGTTCATCAGGCCGACCTGAAGAGCAGGAGAAGATGTACAGTGCACTCCAATATCTTGAGAAGAGTTCCATGTAGGTTACACCATAGGAGGTGACAGCCATGCAGTCCATTTATCTTATCCGTCACGCCAAAGCAACTGGGCAGGAACCCCATGCAGAGCTTACCGATGAAGGGCTCAGGCAGGCCGAGAAACTTGCCAATATGTTGGCCCATCATACCATAACGTACATTGTATCCAGTCCATGGAAAAGGGCCGTACAGACGGCTATGCCACTGGGCATAGCAACGCTGCAACATATACATACGGATGAACGTCTCCAGGAGAGAATACTCAGCTCCCTGGATCTGTCTAACTGGATGGATGTGCTGAAACGTACATATGACGATGTGGATTGGGTAGAAGAAGGCGGGGAATCTTCAAGGGCTGCAGCTGCAAGAGGGATGGTATTGCTGGAAGAGCTGTGGAGCAGACCGGAACAGCACGGAGCTGTGGTTACGCATGGGAACTTGTTATCCCTGCTTATCCGCCAATATGAACCATCCTTTGGCTATGAAGAGTGGACCAAACTTTCCAACCCGGATGTGTATGTGCTGGAGCGACAAAGGTCAGATGGAGAGCTGCCCACCATTCGCAGAATTTGGACAGATTGAAGAACAGCAAAAGAGTGCTCCAGCGATAGGATATCAGCCAGAACACTCTTTTCGTTTATCTATGGGGCATGTTTACAATGCGGCAATCATGATCATTACCCATCCAGCCAGAAATGCGACTCCGCCAAGTGGGGTAATGGCTCCCAATTTGCGAACACCCGTTACACTTAATGCGTACAGGCTGCCAGAGAACAGGATAATTCCCGCGAACAACAGCCATCCGGCAAGCATGACGAGTGAAGAGGATTCGAGACGGTCTGCCAGCAGTCCGATCAGGATGATCCCAAGTCCGTGAGCGATATGATACTGAACACCGGTTTCGTAGATTTTGATCATGTCAGCGGATAATTTGCGCTTGAGCGCGTGTGCTCCGAATGCACCCAAAGCGACAGCCAAGAACATCATAATACTGCCGAGTATAATTAGGGTTTGCAATGTGTTTTTCTCTCCTTTTAAGGGTAATTAGGTACAACACCACAGTGTTGTCCTCCCCGAATGCTGTTTACAATTTGCGTAATTGAATCTGCCCAATGGAGTGATCTGCTTCCTTTTTCAGGATCAATCTGGCCCGTCCTTTGGTGGGTAAAATGTTTTCATGCAGGTTTTTGGCATTGATATCCTGCCAGATCTGGTTGGCTGTCTGAACGGTTTCCTCTTCATCAATATTGGCGAATCGTTGATGGAAGAAGGAGTCCGTGTTCTGAAACGCTGTATTACGGAGCAACTTGAAACGCTCAACGTACCAGTGCCTTATATGTTCTTCTTCCGCATCAATGTAGATGGAGAAATCGAAGAAATCACTGACCAGCAAGGGTGTTTCCTTTTTGATCTGAAGCACATTGATGCCTTCAATAATGAGAATATCCGGTTGACATATCTGCTTCTCTTCCCCTTGAATGACATCGTAAGCGAGGTGTGAATAGACCGGTGCTTTCACTTCAGGTTTGCCTGATTTCACATCGCCCATGAATTGAATCAGAGATTTGATATCATAGCTTTCCGGGAACCCCTTGCGGTTCATGATGCCCTTCTCTTGCAGCACGGCATTGGGGTATAAGAAACCGTCGGTTGTGACCAGGTCAACCTTGGGTCTGTTTTTGCCTCTGGCGAGCAACGCCTGAAGCAAGCGGGCAGCAGTACTTTTGCCCACGGCAACACTTCCCCCGATTCCAATGATGTAAGGCGTGGGGGATGCTTCTTTTTTCATAAAGGAGGCCGTCAGTCGATTCAGCTCTCGTGAAACTCTTGCATATAGGTCAATAAAGTGGGTAAGAGGCAGATATATATCTTCGACTTCTTGAATCGATACCTCTTCATTCAATCCCTTTAACTGTTCTAATTCGGCTTCCGTCAGTGGAAGAGTGGTCTGATGTTCTTTAAGTTCAGCCCATTCCTTGCGGTTAAACTCGATGTAAGGAGAGTATGAATTCATGAGATCCCGCTTTCTGTATGTAATATTATCGTGGACACAACCTTTAGTGTACCAAATTTCAGGAAACTGACAACACATTTACATTGTCCATTCCATGAGGCCTTTCGTAAAATTGGATCGAAAAGCAACTTATAGGAAATTTTAACCCAATTTATGTTAAAGTCAACGTATACCATGCGGAAGGGTGACAGCAAATGATCGTATATGAGAGAGAGCATGATTTTG
Organism: Paenibacillus sp. USHLN196; assembly: GCF_037144955.1. Lineage (NCBI taxonomy): Bacteria > Bacillati > Bacillota > Bacilli > Caryophanales > Paenibacillaceae > Paenibacillus > Paenibacillus sp. USHLN196. The sequence goes on from NZ_JBBCYH010000004.1 coordinate 149,538, forward strand.
TTTTGACCGCACAGCATGAGCATGGATTAGTAGCCGGCGAGATGGCTTCTCACTGGAAAAATGAATTGCTTGCTGATGCCGCGCATCGGGATGAGTTAGTCCTGGCGGCCAAAGAACATGATCGGGGCTGGATCGAATTGGATTCGTCACCGTTCTGGAATGATTACAGTCAATCGCCATATTCGTTTCGTGATTTTCCGCTGCGTCCGCGTTTTGTATTCTACCATAAAGGCATTGAAGAGGTTCGGCAGAAAAACCTCTATGCCGGATTATTGTGCAGCTTGATGTATACGGAGCTGTTTCAGAAAAATCTGGGGGCCAATGCTCAGGATGATGATGACATCCGAGAGTATCTGCAGGAAGAACGCGAACGTCAGTTGAGTTTGGAGAATCAGCTGGGTGGCGATGCTGAAGCGCTGAAACGAAGGCTGCAAAGCGATGTGGAAATTATGCTTTTTTGTGATCAGCTCAGTCTGTTTCTCTGTATGGAGGAACCTGGAACACCTGCTGCGCGTTATGACTTTTTTGCAGAGGGACTTAGTTGTACGTTTGATGCTTGTTCCAGACAACCGATTCAGGCGGAGTGGTTATCCAATGAAAAAGTAGGCCTGTCGTTTTTCCCGTTTGATGAGGACTTTACAGTCGTTTTACCTTACAAATCGGTACCAAAGGCAAGTATCCGAAAATTCGGTATGCAACAGGCTTATCGCCGAGCTGAGTGGAAAGAACGTCGTGTGTTGATTACGGAATTGAGCTGAGAACGTCAACTTCCAAGCTTGAGGTATAAACAGCATAGAATATCATAAAACAGGCGGGCTTCTGATGTTACAGGGTGTCCGCCTTTCGTATGCATATATATTATCGTGGACGATACTGCGAGAACAGTGAAAATACCGATGAATCAGAGTGGAAATAAAGAAGGAAAACACATGTTATTCCCAGAAATGTTAGTGTACAACTTAGAAAAGCACTTAGCGGGAGGACGAATATGAATACCAGAATAGAGATATTAACGATGTGTATGGTCTGGGACAAAAAGAAAGATCAGGTGTTATTGATGAATCGGCCGGATCGCAAAGGTTTTCCGGGATACATCGCTCCTGGGGGGAAGGTAGATTTTCCAGAGAGTATCGTGGATGGTGCTGTGCGGGAGGTTCTGGAGGAGACAGGGCTGGCGGTGAATGAGATTACATATAAAGGACTTGATGAGTTCTGTGATCCCGAACAAGGATTGAGGTATATGGTATTCAACTATCTAGCAACTTCATTCGAGGGCGAGTTATTGCAAGATCCACCAGAAGGCGAACTTTTATGGGTGCCTATGAAGCAGGTGTTTGAGCTACCTATGCAGGATTGGTTTGCTGAACGTGTTCCCCGTTTTTTTCAAAAAGGCACTTTTGAGCGGAGCGTGATCTGGGAGAAGTCATCCGGACGTACCCTGCAAGAGACTTTTATGGTGTATAGCGATTCGGTTCTTGAACAGAGTGAAGTAAGATAAGTCAAAACGGCCAGGAGGGAAAAATCATGGGATACCAGCATGCCCTGGAAGGATACATTGCGGCGACGCTTGATGGGGAATGGAAATTAATCCATGAGCATTTAAGCTTGGTTTAGGAGTAACAATAATGCCTCATAATGTATCATCCATATCTATATATTTATATCCAGATATTATGATATAGTGAAGTTTACTATTTTTATAGGAGATGACTAGTCTGCAAGTAATATGTGGTTAATAGATTGAATGAACTAGTTTGCTGGATGAAGAATGATATATTTGTAGATTCGCCATACATAGGCTTCTGCAAACAGGACGTAAATGAATATTGTACGATGAAAAGGTGGAGATTGGCGTGAAATTGTCGTTCCGGATTTTGGACTGGGAAGAAGAGAGACCGTATGAACTCTTATTGATGGCTGATCCTTCAAAAGCAATTGTGGATGAATACTTGAGCCGGGGTGTTTGTTTTATTGCCGAGTATGAAGGAGAGATGGTTGGGGAGTTCGTGTTGTTGAAGACTCGTCCGGAGACTGCGGAGATTGTTAATATTGCCGTACAGGAAGAATTGCAGGGACAAGGTGTAGGCAAACATATGATTAAGGAAGCGATGGAAGCTGCACGTAGACTGGGTTGCCGGATTCTCGAGATTGGTACGGGCAATTCAAGCTTTCACCAATTGAAGTTATATCAACGTTGCGGTTTCCGCATTATCGGGGTCGACCGTGACTTCTTTGTGAGGCATTATGAGGAAGAGATTATAGAGGACGGTATCCCCTGTGTGGATATGATCCGTATGGCCATAGATCTGGATGCTGTTACAGAGGATGAAAAGAAATAGGAAGTATTCGCTGGAAGTAAGGTACATCTTACGGACGAGAGGAAGAGATGTAAGTGGATCGATATACACATATTGGGGTATATGGCTTGGTCGCTTGGGAGCACAAATTCCTGTTGATTCATAAGGCTCGCGGAGCATATCAGGGGCAATGGGATTTACCAGGCGGAAGGCTGGAATTTGGTGAGCAGCCAGAGGATGCTCTTCATCGTGAGATTGAAGAAGAGACGGGCCTGACCCATCTACAATTGGTGATTAATTCTGCGGAGTCTAGTCTATTGGAATGGGTGCATCAAGGTGAGCCGGAAGAGCTGCACCATATCGGGATATTGTATGATGTTGTTTTGACCACAGCCAGTCAGCCGGATCATATCAAAAAAGAACCCGATGGTGAAGATTCGTTAGGCGCGGACTGGTTTACACTGGAGCAGGTTAGAGAACTGTCTCTAACGCCGTTTGCAGAGTATATGATTAGTCAAAGTAGAGCTTGAGGCGTATATTGTTAACTCAACTTGTTGTTTCCAAATAAGCTGCTCGGATAGTTTATGTCTGGGCCAGCTTTTTTCTAATGTTCTCCTGAAGAAAAATCCAATGATTTGTTGAATGTGATGCCAATTGGTTAATATTTAACTTGACGGTTTGTTTTTGCCCACAATGGACCACAATTCAATAAAGGAGGTAAAATGGGGAGCCTATGCCTATTTTGATGTAATTAAGTGTTCATTGTTCTGCTCAAATTGCTCGATTTATTCGATTCATCTAATTTATGCATCAATTGGACTAAAAATAGGAAATGCTCCTGAGCGTAAAAGTTTATAGAATAGATATTAGAACACGGACTTCACTTGAAAAAGAGGAGAAGGTGTAACCTTCGAACGGATCAGGACAGTATTCGACATCTGTGCGACGGTATATACAATCATTTTTTTACTATGATTTTGAAAACGCAGACAAACCTTGACGGGAGCGTCGGACTAACGTTACTACCACCAACAGCACGATTATTGGACTTCATGAAAAATTTCGCTTAAAATGTTGAACGAACGCAAATTACGGCTTAGTCAATGATTTCCGTCAAAAACTTATGACTAAATCAAGACGGAGGGAACGTCGATGACGATCGTGGAAGGCAACAAGAAGCCCTGGGAAAGTTACTATGGCCCCAATATGGGATACGTACAGGAACAATATGAATTATTCACTCAAGACCCTGGTTCGGTTACACCGGCCTATCGGGAACTATTTGAACAATGGGGTGCACCGCCGATGTCTGGCAGGGATGCACGCACAACTTCGAATTCCGGCAACGCCCAATCTGCTTCCGGAAACGTAGACATTCAACTATTACAGAAAGCGGTTACAGCGGGAAAACTGGTATGGAATATCCGTACGTATGGTCATCTTGCTGCAGACATAGATCCGCTTGGAATCAGTGAAGATACAGATACATCTTTGCTGGAACCTCAGCATTTTGAATTAAACGAAGAAGATCTGAAAGCTCTACCTGCTTCCCTGATCTGGGAAGGAGCAGATGGGCAGACAGCAACCGGATGGGATGCAATCCAACGCTTGCGTCAGATCTACACTGGTCCTATGGCCTATGAATTCAGTCATGTGCACGAAGTTCAAGAGCGTGAGTGGCTGAACCGTCGTGCGGAATCTCGGACATCACCGGCCCCGCTTACGCCGAAGGAACGCAAGAAGTTGCTGGAACGGTTAGTTGAAGTTGAGCAATTCGAAGATTACCTTCACAAAACATTTGTTGGTCAGAAACGTTTCTCCATCGAAGGTAATGATGTGCTTGTACCGATGCTGGATGAAGCAGTTCGCATCATGGCAGAAGCGGGATCAAGCCACATACTGATGGGGATGGCCCACCGTGGGCGGTTGAATGTACTGGCACATGTTTTGGGTAAACCGTACAGCAAAATTTTCTCTGAATTTCATCATGCTCCGAACAAAGACATGGTTCCATCGGAAGGTTCGACCGGAATCAACTACGGTTGGACGGGGGATGTCAAATATCACATGGGTGCCAACCGTTTTGTAAAAGACGGTGAAACCGTACAGGCCCGCCTTACCCTCGCCAATAACCCGAGCCATCTGGAGTATGTTAATCCGGTTGTACAAGGGTTTGCGCGTGCGGCTCAGGATGACCGTCGTGACCCTGGATATCCGAAACAGGACGTAACGAAAGCAGCCACCATTTTGATGCATGGTGATGCAGCATTCCCTGGAGAAGGGATCGTTGCAGAGACGCTTAACTTCAAGGCTTTGCCAGGTTATCAGAATGGCGGAACCATCCATATTATCGTCAACAATCGTCTGGGCTTCACTACAGATAGCAGTGATTCCCGTTCGACGTACTACGCAAGTGACCTTGCTAAAGGGTACGAAATTCCGATTGTACACGTGAATGCGGACAATCCGGAAGCTTGTATTGCAGCCATTCGCATGGCAGCAGAGTATCGCAATCGTTTCAAAAAGGATTTCCTGATCGACTTGATCGGTTACCGTCGTTACGGCCATAATGAAACCGATGATCCCGAAACGACGCAGCCTACCGTCTATGACAAGGTGAAGAGCCATCCAACGGTAAGTCACTTGTATCAGGATCAGTTGAAGCAGGAATCCGTTATCGATGATGCTTCCATTACGAGCATTCGTGATGGAGTAATGAACAAGCTAAAAGAAGCATATGACCAGATGAAGAAAAATGAAGTACATGAATATTACCAGCGGAAAATCAGTGAGCCGGAAGCGGTTACGATTACGCCTACTGCGGTACCGCTTGAGAATCTGCGCAGCATTAATGCTAATCTGCTGAAATGGCCTGAGAATTTCAATGTGTATCCGAAGTTGCAGCGGATTTTGCAGCGCCGGAGCACTTCCCTGAATGAAGGCGAAAAAGTGGATTGGAGCCTTGCAGAGACACTTGCATTCGCAACCATTCTGGCAGATGGCAAACCGATTCGGATTAGTGGACAGGATGCCGAGCGCGCTACATTTGCTCATCGGAATTTGGTACTGCATGACTCGGAGAACGGAGCAAAGTTCTGTCCGTTGCATCACTTGCCACAGGCAAAAGCATCCTTTGCGATCTATAACAGTCCGTTGTCTGAAGAATCCGTCGTTGGATTCGAATACGGCTATAACGTATATTCACCAGATACATTGGTCATTTGGGAAGCTCAATTCGGAGACTTTGCCAACTGTGCACAGGTTATATTTGACCAGTTTGTATCAGCGGGCCGCGCCAAGTGGTCTCAGAAGTCCAGTCTGGTGATGTTGTTACCACATGCGAATGAGGGTCAAGGGCCTGAGCATACAAGTGCTCGTCTGGAACGCTTCCTGCAATTGTGTGCAGAAGATAATATGACGGTTGCCAACTTGTCGAGTGCTTCCCAGTACTTCCACTTGTTGCGTCGTCAAGCCTCGTTGACTGAAACGGAAGATGCTCGACCACTTGTGATGATGTCACCGAAAAGTCTCATTCGTAACCCGCGTGTTGCATCACCGGCAGTCGAATTCAGTGAAGGCAAGTTTGAACTTGTACTGGAGCAAGCTGGACTGGGGACACAGCCGGATCGCGTAGAGCGCATTATTCTGTGCAGTGGCAAGATTGCCATCGACCTGGAAGATGCTATTGAAAAAGATAAAGCAGATTGGTCATGGCTTCACATCATTCGTGTGGAACAGTTGTATCCGTTCCCGGCAGAAGAGATCAAACGTGTACTTGCACGTTTCAGTAATGTAAAAGAGTTGGTATGGGTACAGGAAGAGAACAAAAACATGGGTGCCTGGACATACATGGAGCCTCGTCTTCGTGAAGTCGCCCCGGAAGGCACAACGGTTAGATACGAAGGTCGCCCGGAACATGCAAGTCCTTCCAGCGGTTATCAGCTTGTGCATAGTATGGAACAGCAACAGATTATTACATCTGCGTTGAAGCAAACGGCGAAGAATAATATTCCACTGGGGAGGTAACAGCTGTGAGTGAAATTAAAGTACCTGCAATGGGTGAGTCTATAACTGAGGGAACTGTATCCAGATGGATGGTCAAAGAAGGAGAAACCGTTAATCAGGGCGATGTGCTTCTTGAACTGGAAACGGATAAAGTAAATATCGAGATCAGCGCAGAAGAAAGTGGTGTGCTGGAGAAAATTATTCGTCAGGAAGGAGAGACCGTAGAGATCGGTGAAACGATCGGTACACTCTCCGCTGGATCGGGAGGAGGAAGCGGTGCACCCGCTTCCGAACCGGCAGCAACGGAAGAGAAAAAGGCTGCTACACCTGCACCTGAAGCTCCAACACCATCGGCACCTGTTGCCGCAGCGCCAGAGTCATCTGATAGTGCCAAGACGGCTTCGCCGTCCGCTCGCAAGCTTGCACGTGAGCGTGGTATCGAGCTGGATCAGGTTCAGAGCAAAGATCCGATTGGACGGGTATACCAGGATGATGTGAAGAGCCACAGTAATCAGGCACCTGCTCCTGCTGCTCCACCTGCAACTAAAGCTCCAGCCGCACCAAGTGCTCCGGCAGCTGGAAGTTCCACCTATACCAAGCCGGTAGAGCGTCAGCGGATGTCTCGCCGCCGTGCTACGATTGCCAAACGTCTGGTAGAGGCTCAGCAGACTGCAGCCATGCTGACTACGTTTAATGAAGTAGATATGACAGCTATCATGGATGTACGTAAACGCCGTAAGGACAAGTTCAAAGAGAAACATGAGATTAACCTGGGCTTCATGTCCTTCTTCACCAAAGCGGTTGTGGGTGCTCTGAAAAAGTTCCCAACCATCAACGCAGAGATTGATGGCGAAGATGTTGTGCTCAAAAAGTATTATGATATCGGTATCGCCGTATCTGCGAAGGAAGGACTGGTTGTACCGGTTGTACGTGATGCTGACCGTCTGGGCTTTGCCGAGATCGAGAAGAGCATTGCGGACCTGGCATCCAAAGCTCGTTCCAACACACTGGCGTTGTCTGATCTTCAAGGCGGAACGTTCACCATTACCAATGGCGGAACATTTGGTTCCTTGTTGTCTACGCCAATCCTGAATACACCTCAAGTGGGTATTCTGGGGATGCATAAGATTCAGCTTCGTCCAGTGGCAATTGATGCAGAACGGATGGAGAACCGTCCGATGATGTACATCGCGTTGTCCTATGATCACCGGATTATCGACGGTAGTGAAGCGGTACGTTTCCTTGTGACCGTGAAAGAACTGCTTGAAGACCCGGAATCCCTGTTGATTGAAGGATAATCCATAAGTTATAACCTAGCTATTATTCATATCGTTTAACGAGAAAGCCCCTGAACTGGAGCGCAGCGTAAGCTGTACATCCAATTCAGGGGCTTCTTGTGTTTCGTTTTATTTGTTATGAAATGTCTACTTACATAGATTCAGATATCGCAGCAGGGCTGGCTGCACTGCTCACTGCACTGTGGTATTCACTAGAGTCAGGTGTATTCCGCTCTAGCCAGTTCAGAACGTGCTGGGCCACTTCGGTCCGATTCGTCTCATGCAACATTTCGTGGCGTCCACCCGGATACAGGTGATACTCAATATGCTCCAGGTGAAGCTTCTTATACTGAGAGATCAGATTAAGAACGCCTTTGCCATGAAGTCCAACAGGGTCTTTCTCGCCTGAGAACAGATATACGGGTTTATGTTTGGGTATACGCTCCATATTGTGTGGGAGATGGACTTCGAGCAGCAATTTGAAGAAGTCGCGGAAAAATCCTGCTGTACAGACCGCTCCGCACAAGGGATCATCAATGAACCGTTGAACTTCTTGCGAATCCCGTGACAGCCAATCAAACGGTGTCGTCGCAGGGCGAAAAGAGCGATTGAATCCACCGAATACGATCGCGTTGAGCAGCATGCTGGGATGACTGGCCCCCTGAATGCCACACTGCAAGAATGCCAGTTTTTCTCCAAATCGTAGGAGACCGCGTCTGCCATTCGTTCCGGATAAAATAAAGGCATGGTACTGCTCATGACCAGCGTACATGAGATGCTGTACCAAGAACGAGCCCATACTGTGTCCCATTAGAAACAGGGGCACTCTGGGATTCTCTTTGACAGCAACTTCGCCCAGATTGATCATATCACTTGCCATCCAGCGGAAGGCATCGATGCCAGCATTACCGAGCAGAGCGGTATTCTCCACGGTTTTGCCATGACCCCGATGGTCATTGGCATAGACCGCGTAGCCGTGTCTAGTGAGAAATTCGGCAAATTCGGCGTATCGGGCCGCGGTCTCACCCATGCCATGTGCAATCTGAACTACGCCCTTAACGTTACATTCCGGATCGGGAAGCCAGCGGTACACATGAATACGGGTACCTTCACTACCGACCAAGGCAAAGGTAGATTCCTGCATCTCGTGTAATTCCTCCTTCACAGGTTACATATAAAGTTGATTTATGGCAGATAAGAGCGAAGAACAGTCGTATTTCCATCTAATGTATAAGAACCCAGATTGGCTGGCAAGAGATAACATTGTCCAGCCTTCAATTCAATGTTATCTGATTCAGCATCAGCCCACGAGAGTGTTCCAGCGCCTTCACAGACAACAAGAATCGTGAAGCTGTCAGGACTTGTGGAGAGTTCCCAGCGTTCCGTTACAATCCCTTTTTCCACCACAAAATAAGGGCATTCCGCAAGTTTGAGCCATTCACCGGGAGTGGCGTTATTTGTTTTCATCGTTGAAGCACCTGCACCCTCATAGGCCGTTACATTCAACGAATCTTCAACATGCAGTTCACGTGGCTTGCCATCCAGCCCCGGACGATTGTAATCGTAGATCCGGTACGTCGTATCCGAGTTTTGCTGGATCTCAGCGACTACTACACCCGCACAGAGCGCATGTACTGTTCCCGCAGGAATAAAGAACGTATCTCCAGCTTCAACAGGGACCTGACGGAGGGTATCCATCACTGTACCGTTCTCCAGTGCTTCTTTCAATGTTGTACGATCCACGCCGTCATTTAAGCCATAGATGATGTGTGCGCCCGGTTTCGCGTCGAGTACATACCACATTTCTGTTTTGCCAAGCTCACCAGGAGGAAGTGCCTCGTACTCATCTGTTGGATGAACCTGAACGGACAGATCATCATTACAGTCGAGCAACTTAATCAAAAGGGGGAAACGCCCACCTTTCTCAGAAACACCTTTCGTTCCGAGCCATTCGGTGCCCAGTTGTTCGCGAACTTCATCCAGACCTTTGCCAGCAAGTGCTCCATTTAATACCTTGGTTGTACCGTTGGGATGATCTGCAATCATCCATCCTTCACCAATATGTCCTTCAGGGGGCGTAAGGCCGAATTGCTCCAGAGCACGACCGCCCCACACACGTTCTTTGAATTCAGGTTGGAATTGTAATGGATATGGCGTAGACATCAGTAATCTCTCCTCTAGTATATGAAATGGTGGATCGCTTTAATCAGTCATGGGCAAGTAGTCCCCATGTACAAACAAGTGAATACGTTTGCATATGTTTATGTAGAACACAGATCGCAGTAAGAGAAAGTCAATAATGGCTCGTCTTGCGATTGTGTCTAGTTTATTGTATTTGGTGAACAAAGGAAATTATTTTTTCTCGATTCCGATCAGGAAAGGCGAAGTTTCTCGCTGTAACTGGCGATAGATCACGACCTGTGCCTGTTCTACCGGCAGGGCAGAGGACCATTTCAATACGGCTTCCGCTTCCTGTGAGCCTCCATCATGACCGGGGTAGAGCACAACCGTAATGATTCCGCGAGGACGTAATAGTGCCAGTGCAGCCTCAAGTGCAGCAATTGTGCTGTCTGTCTCGGTTATAATGGAGGAATCAGCGCTCTCTGAAGGCAGGTACCCCAGATTGAACATAACTGCGCCCACCGCACCAACCCATGATTCAGGCACAGCTTCTGCCATTCGGTCATGGCTTAGTTGAAGCATGGAAATGGAGCCAAGCTTGGCTTCGTCATCTTGTTTTCGAATACGGGCCTGTGCCAGGGTGAGGGCTTCATTTTGAATATCGAATCCGATCACTTGACCACGTCTACCTACTTTTTGTGCCAAAAATAGCGTGTCTGCACCTGTGCCGACTGTTGCATCTATTGCCAGATCACCAGGTTGCAGACGGGAGGCAATCCACTGATGAGCACAGCTGAGAACCGAAAGAAATCCCATCTATGCTCGCCTCCAATACTTCCCTTGCCATGAATCCCGCTCTCGCAGCTCACGATCAATGGAGTTCAACACTTCCCATTTGTTCAGGGACCACATCGGTCCAATCAGCAGATTACGCGGTGCATCGCCTGTAAGGCGGTGTACGATCATTTCCGGTGGAAGCATCTCCAGTGTATCTACAATCAGCCTGATATACTCGTCCTGATCCAGAAAACGTAGAAGACCGGCTTCGTATTGCTTCACCATTGGTGTTTTACGCATGAGATGCAGCAGGTGAATCTTGATGCCCTGTACATCCATATTGGCGACTGCCCGACCGGTGTCCAGCATCATCTCATGCGTTTCTTGAGGCAGACCATATATGATATGTGTGCACACGCGTATATTCCGTTTGCGCAGTTTCTCAACCGCTTCTTCGTAGCACTTCGTGTCGTGCGCCCGATTAATCAAGGTTGATGTGGAATCATGGATGGTTTGAAGCCCCATCTCAACCCACAGATAGGTGCGCTCGTTCAGTTCAGCCAGATAATCCACAACATCATCTGGTAAACAATCCGGGCGAGTGGCGATAGATAATCCAACAACACCTGGTTGCTCTAGAATTTCTTCAAAATATTCGCGTAACTCCTCAACCGGAGCATACGTGTTCGTATAGGCTTGGAAGTAGCCAATATAATGGGCTGTAGGCCACTTTAGGTGCTGTTTATCTCGAATCGTATTGAACTGGGTGACCAGATCTTCACGTCTGCTGCCAGCAAAATCGCCTGATCCACGCGCACTGCAGAAGGTGCAGCCACCTTTCGCAATGGAACCGTCACGGTTGGGACAGGTGAATCCAGCATCCAGCATCACTTTGAAAACCTTATTGTTAAATTGATCTCGCATCTCATAATTCCAGGTATGGAATCGTTTATCTCCCCACAACAGAGGGGGCTGTAATGCAGGTGCATTCATCTTCAGGGTACTCCTTTGACTGTCGAATTACAGTAATCATACGTGAACAAAAATAGAAGCGCTATGCGATTTCCCTCAATGAGGATCGATAGCGATTTTAGGTGTCTTCATGAACTTTTATCATTGTATCAAAAAACTGAAAAAAAAGGGAATCGAAACGCAAAAATAGGCTGTAAAATCAAGGTTTTCTCCTTGCTATAGTTTACACCTTGTGTTATATTTAAATCAACGTCAGACACCATCTAATGGGTATTATTCATCATAGCATTTGCATCAATGTTGACGTCATGGACCATACTATACCGTGAGGTGATATGAATGAATTCCCAAGTTAAAAACAAAGAACTGAATCATGTGTCTGTTGAACTGACGGCAGAAGAAGCATTGGCCTTAACAGGTGTTCGTTTTAATGGAAATCCGAAAGTGAAAGCGGCTGCAAGACAAAAAGTTCGCGATGCTTTCGAAAAGACATTTGATTTTTCACACCAAGATAAGGTAGACTATGAACTACTAAAGTAGTTGGACCCCAATTCCAAATAAATCGAAAAGGGAATCTTTGAGATTTGCCCAAAGTGGCAGATCCGAAGATTCCCTTTTCATTGCTCTTTACAATTTGCCAGTTCTTCGGCAAAATAAGTTTGAGACAAGTATGGGACAAACGGAGGAATAAAATGCGTTTACGTGGCAGAAAAGGGATAAGAGAAAATCTGGAGCAGCAAGTCGATCTTGTTGTACTGGACCCCAAGCAGCACAAAGGAAAATGGTCTGAACTGTTTGGCAATGACCATCCGATCTTCGTGGAATTTGGTATGGGTAAAGGTCAATTTATCAGCCAAATGAGTTATAAATATCCGCAATTTAATTTTATCGGAATTGATATGTATGATGAGCTGGTGCGTCGTGCCAGTGAGAAGGCTCGTAATGCATGGAGTCAGGCTGATGTGGAGACACCACCGAACCTGAAGCTTGCGCTGGCAAATATTGAACAGATTGAGGAAGTTTTTGAACCGGAAGAACTGGAACGCATTTATTTGAACTTCAGTGATCCTTGGCCAAAAGCCAAACATGCGCGCCGTCGGTTGACGCATCCACGCTTCCTGAAAAAATATACGGAATTGCTTAATGCAAGAGGACAGATTCATTTTAAAACCGATTCGGAGACGCTGTTCGATTTCTCACTCAACGCTATTGCCGACTTCGGCCTGCAAATGACCAACCTGTCTTTGAACCTGCATCGTGATGGCTTGAACGAAGAGCATGTGATGACAGAGTACGAGCAGAAATTCATGGGTAAAGGGATGAATATTCACCGAGTTGAAGTAATTGTTGGTGAAGAGGCTTTGCGTGAGTATCAACAGACACGTCTGGACAAGTATAAAGTTCGTGAAGCTTCGGATGAGTCTGACGAAGATCAGGAACAGGAATAAAAGTAACTTCATACAAAAAAGAGCGACCTATGAGAATGAACCATTCATCTCATCAGTCGCTTTTTTTCATTGACGCTCGTTGCACAATGAACCTTTAAACTCATGTCTTTTATGTTTTCAAAAGTTCTCTGAATGGAACTCTTTGCGGCGATAATCGTTCGGTGTAACGCCGTTGAACTTCTTGAACATGCGGTAGAAATAGGAACTGTTGGTGAATCCGGTTCTCTCGGCAATATCGGCAACGGAGTTCTCCGTCTCCACTAATAGATGCTGAGCCTTGGCTATACGCGTTTCGTTAATCACATCGGTGAGCCCTTTCAGGGTGAGTTGTTTGTAGAGCCTGCTCACATAGATTGGCGACATGCCCAGTTCATCTGCAATCGAGGTTAGACAGAGATTAGGGTCTGCATAGTCCCGTTCAATAATGCCATTGATTCTGCGAATTAACTCTTCATGCTTCAGTGTACGTTTCTCCTCAACTTTGGAACCAAGCTCATCAAACATCCGATAGAAATGTTCATGTACCTCACTGATGTCCTCAGCGTCCTTAACAGGCAGCATTAGACCATCGGAGACTGAATCAAGCGTAAGCTGATTATTCTTCTTGAGCGTATTTCGTACATGATTTAGTGTCATCGTCAGATGGGATAAGGCTAGTTGGAAGACAGTGAATGGATATGCGGCTGTTTCGCCGACAATCTCTGCATAGACTTGTTTGGCTTCTCGTGTCTTGCCTGTCATTAGATAATCGATAAGTTGTCTTTCCTTACCTGCGGGGAATGCGTATTCTTTGGTGTGATAAGCCATGATGTCAGAGGTATAGATCAGACAGCTCGCTCCCATGAACAAACGATGGAGTGAAGCTTCGGCTGATCTGGTGTAAGATGCAATACTGTCTTCCAAGGAATCTTCTTCCGTGCCGATGGTAAAGGAGATGGAGCATTTCAAATGGGTCATTACAGCAGCCTGCATCATACGCAGCAGCTCTTCAATCCGGTTAGAAGCAGGTTGCCCAAGTTCATGGCTTTCCGCTTTTTCATTAAAAATGAGTGTGATCAGGTCGCCGCCCATGTCCACAGCTTCTGCGTTGTAGTGGAGATCCGCTGTTTCGGTGCAGATGTTCATCATGGCGTATTTTACAAGCTGGGTCTCGTCACGATACGTTTCATTGAATTCGGTAAAATGGTCAATACGCAACAATACCAGCCTGGATGCACGCTGAACAGCAATCGAGGAACCGTAAAACTTCATTCGTTCTTCCAGCATGCCGCCAGTCACTGTTTCACGGCCCTGCAGTGCCCCTCGCAGAAAATCCTGCCGCAAAAGATGTAGACTGCCACGACGCTCCGCTTCCATCACACGCAAACGAACCAGCACTTTATCAATGGGATGATATAGTTTTCGGGAGACGAGGTAAGAGAGCAGCACGCCTGCAATGAGAAGTGCGACACAAAATAGAACAGTATGTGTGCGCATACTCCGTATATCTGAGGTGATCAGATCATAGGGCGTTATTCTTACATAGCGCCAACCCAGGTTATCGGGAGCGGTGTAGGTAATGAGGGATTTTTCTCCATCGACCTCCTCAGTAAAGTAAGCGGACTGTTTTGTATCCTGCATAATCGGCTGCATAAAAGCTTCGTTGGAGAGATTTTTCATTAATGTACGGTCGCCAAAGTCAGATAACAGATCTCCGTTCTCGTTCACGATAAAGGTCTTGCCTGGTTGATCCACAGCATTCATATTCGGGCTGAGCCAGTCATCCTTGATATTCACAATGACCGCATAGTTTAGTTTGGCGTTGTCGTTAATGGTGTCATAACAGAGGTAGGTATAACTGCTAACTTCTGTTGCTTCGGTCGAGCCGACCTGGTATGTACGCGGGATTGGAACAAAAGGTTTATAGTCATGGAAGCGCTGGAGGATCCCTGTAATGCCCTGGTCGTCAATCTCCGAGATGGACTGCTGCCCATTGCGCACTTCGTTGGAGCTGATAAAGAATTCATTGCTTTTGGAGTTATACACATAGATGGATTCAATAAAGGGAAGGGACATACGGTAGTTATCGAGCTGTTTCATCGCCGATGTGATTTCATAGATATCTGGTTTGGAGTAGAGCAACAATGCAGAGATGGTGTAGTCCTGATAAATCTGATATGACAATGATTTTGCAGTCTCGGTCATTTTGGCCACTTCACGGCTGGCTTGTGTAAGACTGTTCATATCTGTTCGATATACCTGACGAAGAGCGATCCGATTATAGTTGACGTACAAAATGGAAGAAGCCACAAGCAAGGTAGCGACGGTACTGATAATAATACCAATCAGAATCCGTGTGAAGACCTTTTGACTGTCCTCTGAACGTTTAAGCATTGCCTTCCCCTCCTCGGACCTTCCTGTATAGGTGAACAATGGATAACTTCATAACCTAAATCAGACTTCATATACGATGATCAGAAGAGCAAGAGTATCTTGAATTATATATTATGTATGCGTTTACATCAATGCTGGACAGGTGGTTTTGCCTGCTTTCTCCACATAAAGTTCAACTTTCGCTGAATTGTTCACTGGGTTTAGCCTATGCACGATATCAACATTTGTGAACGGATGTGTGTGGATGTCTATTCATTTCATGGTTCGTTCGGTTTGTTCATATTCCATTTCGCAGAATCGTTCATTTTCTGACGGGAAGCTTCAGTATTCGGGAGCGAAGCGAGCATCTACAATAAAAAGAGAGCTCCACCACGCAGCGCTGCAAGAAATTCGGGAGGGATCGAACCATGCTCAAGGAATTGAACAAGAACAAAATCATGTTTCTGATGCTGTTGCCCACGCTGATCTTTTTTCTGATTAACTCGTATTTTCCGATGGTCGGTATCTATTATGCGTTCACCCGGTATGATTTTGAAGGAGGATTATTTGGCAGTCCATTTGTCGGTCTGGAGAACTTTAAGTTCCTATGGCAATCCGGAATGCTGCTGAAGCTCACAACGAACACCGTGGGTTACAATCTCGCCTTCATTATATTAGGAAACGGTCTGGCAATCTTCTGTGCAATCATGCTTAGCGAAATCCGGGGCAGGTTATTCAAAAAAATTACGCAGTCCGTCATGTTCTTGCCGTATTTCATCTCATTTGTACTCCTAAGTGTAATCGCTTACAACATGTTCAACTATGAGTCGGGTTTTGTGAACACGTTGCTCAAACGTTTCGAGGCGGGCCCGGTTGACATTTATAACACACCGTGGATCTGGGTGTTTCTGATCATCATCTTTTATCTGTGGAAAAATCTTGGATACAGCATGGTCATCTATCTGGCCGCCATAACTGGGATAAGTGATGAGTACTATGAAGCTGCCCGGATGGACGGGGCCAATATTTTTCAGCGAATCTGGTACATTACGGTACCGATGCTGAAGCCAACGTTTGTCATACTGCTACTATTCTCGCTTGGCAGCATTATGAAGGGTCAATTCGACCTTTTCTATCAACTGATTGGAAACAACGGGGTGCTGTACAATGCTACGGATATCATCGATACGTATGTGTATCGTTCACTGAAAGTAACGTTTGATATCGGAATGGCCACTGCTGCCGGCTTGTATCAGTCGTTATTCGGCTTCATTCTGATCATGACCGTCAACTATATTATCCGCAAAGTAAATGAGGACTACGCCTTGTTCTAGAACGCCCGCAGGGCAGGAGGGAGAACGATCATGAACACGCCCATGAATACGCACACTCGTACGAATACTCGTCTCAGAGATTCGGAATTCACCTTGATGTTTCAACTGATTGCTTACAGCGTCATCATTATTTTATCGATCATGTGCCTGCTGCCGTTTCTGCTCATTCTATCCGGTTCGTTCAGCAGCAACGAGTCCATTGTGAGGGATGGCTATCACCTCTTTCCGACGGACTTTTCGCTGGAAGGTTACAAAATGGTGTTCAAATTCCCGACCCAGGTACTCAAAGCTTATGGAGTAACGGTGTTTACAACGGTGGTGGGGACTACGCTTGGACTTTTCCTGATCACGATGGCCGGGTTTGTGCTCCAACGCAAGGACTTCAAATATCGGAACACGTTCTCATTTTTTATCTACTTCACAACGTTGTTTGGTGGGGGGCTCGTGCCTTGGTACATTATGCTGGCGAATTACTTCAATCTCACAGATACGTATACTGTACTGATTTTCCCGGGGTTAATGACGCCATTTCTCATTATCCTGATGAAAAACTTCATTCGTTCGGCTGTGCCGGATGAGTTGATCGAGTCTGCCAAAATTGATGGAGCCAATGACTTCCGCATCTATATCAGCATTGTGTTGAAACTGGCGATGCCTGGTATCGCAACTGTAGGTCTGTTTCTGGCACTGGGTTACTGGAATGACTGGTTTACTTCATCTCTCTTCATTAACAATCCGGATATGTACCAGCTGCAATTTTATCTCTATAACACGATGAATACGATTACCTTCATTGACCAAATGGCGATCGGCACAGGGATTACGCTCAGCCAGGATGTACCAACTGAATCAACCAAGATGGCGATGGCAATCGTTGTGACGGGGCCGATTTTGTTCCTGTATCCGTTTGTACAACGTTATTTTGTCAAAGGACTTACCATAGGTGCAGTGAAAGGTTAGAACGTGAACACGCTGTGGGTATCAGGCCATTGGCATCATTTTCGGTCTGAAGCATGGCGAGTCTGCGCTAACATATAAAGGTTCAACACAAAAAGGGAGGATGCGTATGCGTAACAAAACAATTCGGCACCTGTCTCTGGTACTTGCCCTGATGTTGTTCGCCGGGGTGCTTGCCGCATGTAATAACGGTTCGGGGGGATCGACGCAAGGAAGCGAGCAGGGAGGAGCGTCCGAGAACAAAGGCGAGAAAGTAACGCTTCAATTTTACATGCTTGGGGATGCTCCCAAAGATCTGCCTGTCATTGAATCCGAGATCAATAAGCTGGCTGAGACTGATCTGAACGTCAATGTAAAATTCAACTACACCTCATGGACCGACTGGGATCAAAAATATAAACTGCTGCTGTCTTCCGGACAGCCGATCGATCTGATCTTCACAGCGGATTGGACATTCTATCAGTCTTATGCGAAGAAGGGCGCGTTTCTGCCACTGGATGAAATGCTGCCTACAGCAGCACCAGCACTGAAAGCCCATGTCCCTGATGACATGTGGAATGCAGTCAAAATCAATGACAAAATATATACCGTTCCATCGACATGGATTGAGTATGTAACAGAGGGAATTGCGTACCGTGAGGACTTGCGCGAGAAGTACAATCTTCCGAAGCCGGAATCGTTGGAGACACTCGAAGCGTATCTGGAGGGCATCAAAGCCAACGAACCGAATATGATTCCGATTGCGGATAGCAATGCCAACCATACCCATGGTATTCGTCAATTGACATCCAAGCTGGTGAATACAGCAGGTCAACTTCCATATGGACTGGATATTATGTATGATACACCATCAACTGTGACGTCTTATTGGGGATCGGCGCAACATCTCGAAGACCTGAAAACATACAAGCGGTGGATGGACAAAGGCTTTTTCCCGAAAAACGTACTGAATGTAAAGGATACTTCCAACTCATTGCTGCAAAATGGAAAAGCAGCTGTTGTTCTGTCTGGAGAGAACCCGAACAAATTTAATGCAGATGTCATCAAGGTGCAGTCTACGCATCCTGATTGGAAACTGGCTTATTTCCCGTACCCGAATGCGAAAGGGTTTGCACAGCCGGTTCACCCGATTCACAACGGTTTTGCGATTCCGCGCAGCAGCAAAAATCCTGAAAAAGCCTTGGCCTTTTATGAGAAGCTAGTGACTGACAAACGATACAACTGGTTGACTGAATACGGCATTGAGGGCAAAAACTTCGAGGTAGATAATGGATACTACAAGATGGTAGGCGATGCACAGACGAATGGCTTCCCGCGTGAGGGCATGAATGGTTGGGCATGGCGTAATCCGGAATTCATGCTCTATGACAAAACCTTTGATGACGTGCTGACCATGTTTGAAGATCTCGACAAAATCAAAAAGCCTGATATTTATACCGGATTTGCTGAAGACTGGACACCGTACCAAGCCGAGAAGGCTGCATTGGAACAAGTGGAAAAACAATATTTGTATCCGCTTAATGTAGGTTTGGTGGCAGACGTAGAGGCTGGACTGAACACGTTCATGGAGAAGGCAAAACAAGCAGGTTTGGAAAAAATTCAGGCGGAGTACACCAAGCAGTGGCAGGAGTACTTGAAGTTAGCTGGCATTCAATAGTTTGTACTTTCCTTCATAAGAAAAGGTGCCTTCCAATTCGAAGGCACCTTTTCGATGTGGTTGCAGGCTTGTTTGAAGCCGTTGATTAGAGGCTTGATTGGATAAAATTATAAACGGGCCTCTTCTGCGGATGAAGGACGAACGTCCTCCAACAGGTCAATAATACTTTGAGCGCTCTCCATCGGATGAACTTTGGCGATCTCCACCAGATGGCGTTTGCGTTTACGTACGATATCCGGATAGTGATTCAGCAACTTATTCATCCATTTGATCACTACATCGAGCGAAGTTATGGGTTCTCCCAAACCTCTTGCGGTAAAATAATGAACGTTCTCTTCTTCCTGACCTGGTATAGGATTATGGAACAACATTGGAATTCCCTTGGCCAATCCTTCGCTGCAAGTCATGCCGCCAGGCTTGGTGATCAGCAGGTCGGATACTTCCATCAATTTGTCGACTTCGTTGGTGTAACCGATAATATGAATGTTTTCTTTGCGATACATCGAGTTCTGTTCCATGCTGATCCGTGCTTTATCATTGCGTCCGAAACAGAAAATGATCTGAATATCTTCATGCCAGCGTGTCAGTAACGGATGAACTAACTTGTCACTGAGCATTCCCCAACCCCCGCCCATTACCAGTACAGTGGGCATGTTTTTGAGATTAAATCTGCTTCGGATCTCATCTCGACCGGGATGCTCCCAGAAGTTTGGATGTACGGGAATGCCTGTGACTCGAATTTTGTCTTGAGGTACGCCACGCAACATTAGTTTGGACTTAACCTCATCTGAAGAAACCAGGTAAAGGTCTACTTCACGGTTAATCCATGTCCCATGTGCATCATAATCGGTAATGACTGTGCAAAGGGGAACCTGTACACCCAGTCGCTTCAGTCTGGATATGACAGCACTTGGGATCGGGTGGGTGCAGACAATCGCATCGGGACGTAACTGACGCACGACGCTGCGTGTATGTGTATAGAACAGTTTATGCAGCGCCAGCGTTGTGAGCCGGTTCAATGATTTTTTATATTGATGCCTGTATACGTACCCGACGAGTTTGGGCTGGTTAGTCACCGTTTTTTTGTATGCCGTTATAATAAGAGGTGCAACCTTGGGATTTAAGAAACTTCCCAGTTCAAGCACTTTCGTCTGCACGTCTGGCGACAGCTTTCGCAAATGGCTGGACAGTGCATAGGCGGCTTGAGTATGACCCGTACCAAAGCCTTCAGATAATAGTAATACTCTTTTTTTCTCCACGCTTGCTTCACCTGTTCCTGCTAGGTTTTCTGAGTCTAACATATCGGCTTTAAGACCAGAATGCAACTGTTGCAAGTGCGACTAAAGTACCTATTGTGGCACCTGCCAGAACATCGGAAGGATAGTGTAATCCCAGATAAATTCGAGAGAATCCGACAATAAGAGCCACAGGCAACAATATTAGCAATAAGATTGGATCAGTGGTCATAAATGGAACCGTGACCGAAAAAATGGCAGTTGTGTGTCCTGAAGGAAACGAGTGGTCCGTCAGGGGATTACGAAACGTAATGGTATCCGGCAAGGCCAGATAAGGCCGAATGCGAGGATACAATTTTTTCGCGATGGCTACAGGAATATGGCTGACCGTAAGAGCGATACAAGCCTGAAGTCCTGTTGTGCTCCATGGAGCTGGAGCAAGCAGCCAGATTAACAAGGATACTGCAATAGAAGAAGTTGCCCCACCCAGATGAGTGAAATAATACAGCCAAAAATTCATAAAACGATTATGAAGTCGGCCGTTGATCCACATAAAAACATTTCGATCATAATCTTGAAACTTTAAGAAAAAACGGCTCATATTGGCCTCCTGCCAGTCAGGCCGCCCGTAATGGCGGCAGTATTTCCGGTGAATTTCTGCATCCGGTTTCGTCCTGATTAGTATATAACCGTTTTTCGCGAACTTGAGGTTATTTCAGGTATATGTTTATCATATTTTTAAATGTTGTCCTTTTCAAGACGAACACATGTAAAGAACGTAAAATTCATGTTAAAGAGTGGATAGATATCCATCTTAACTTTTTGACTTGAGTAAGCCAAAAAAGATACAATGATTCAACATGGCTGAAATGAGGTAAAAAAATGTGAGTTTTGTTTTAAACTTTTTGAGGTCTGTTTGCGTTATTTGTTATAGAGCCTCTGACGAAGAATAACATGCTGATGAAAAAAGCAGGGACTTTAGAAATAAAAATCAAGTAAACGGCTGAAAATAAGATATAACAGGCATGAATGCGAGGTTGTGGTATCACGAAGTGTCTATTCAGCCTTTAAAGATCACATTTCTGCTTTAGAAAGTGGAATTGGGGTTTTGACAAATGACTGAAAAGAATACAGAATCGATAAAGCAGCCAACTGATAGCAACCAAGCTTTGAAACATTGCCTGATATATTCGCGTAGTACACAAAAGAACAGGGTCATATTCTGCAGATCAAAAAAAAATAACTTGCAGAATCAGGAAGAGAAAATGCTTTAGTAAACTGGGTTTCGAAAAAAAGGGGGTAACAGAGAACGATGTTGGACGCTATATTCGTCACGATGCAGGTCATTCTGGCACTGCTAGCCGTGTACCAATTCACGTTTTCGCTGTTCGGTCTGATTAAGAAAAAGAAAAAGAAACATTATCCGGCGACAAAATCTTTCGCTGTACTCGTCGCAGCACACAATGAGGAACAGGTCATTGGTGCCTTGATGGAGAACCTCAAACAACTTGATTATCCGGAAGATCTGTATGATGTGTTTGTCATCTGTGACAACTGTACGGATGGAACGGCACAGATTGTCAGAGAACATGGGTTAAATGCCTGTGTGCGTACCAATGCCGATCTAAGAGGCAAAGGGTATGCCATCGAATGGATGCTTAAGTACCTGTGGAAATTGCCGCGTCAGTATGACGCAGTTGTCATGTTTGACGCGGATAACCTGGTTGACCGTAACTTCTTGCTTGAGATGAATGATGACTTGAACAATGGTTCGCGTGTTATCCAAGGATACATTGATACGAAAAATCCGGAGGATTCCTGGATTACTGCAGCATACGGTGTATCTTACTGGTACATCAACCGTCTGTGGCAGTTGTCTCGTCATAACTTGAATATGGCGAACTTCCTCGGAGGTACGGGGATGTGCTTCGAGACCAACCTGCTGAAGGAAATTGGCTGGGGCGCAACAAGTCTGGTTGAGGATCTGGAGTTTACGATGCGTAGTGTGCAACGTAATGTATATCCTGTTTTCAACTACGATGCCAAAGTATTTGATGAGAAGCCATTAACATTCAAAGCTTCAGCGAGACAGCGTCTCCGCTGGATGCAAGGTCACTTTACAGTTGCTCGTAGATACTTCTTCCCACTGCTCTGGCAGTCCATTAAGGAAAGAAGCTTGGTGAAATTTGACCTTGCTATCTATGGAGCCAATGTCTATGTTGTATTGCTTACATTCCTGATGACTGCTGCGATGTGGGTAGACATGGCTATATTCAAGGGTCCGCACATTGCAAATATCTATGGATACTTCCCGCTATGGGTTGGATTTATGGCTATTGGCTTGAACATCCTGACGTTCCTGTTGTCGATGGCGTTAGAGAAGGTTACCTTTGCCAAAGTTTATCTATATCTGATCCTGTTCCCGATTTATCTGTTGTCATGGTACCCGATCACGTTCTACGCTTTCTTCACGCAGAACAACAAACAGTGGAGCCACACGCAGCACACGCGTGTTGTTCGGTTGGATGAAGTACAGAGCAAACAAGGGTAAGGAACAGGAATGCATGAGTTGTTGCATCTGATATAACAAATGTATAATTACAAAAAAAGTTGTGACGATGTTTGACAATGTGTTTCGTGGATGTTATAGTATTCAAGTGCGTTAAAACGAATAGCAATGGAATCACAAGTAGAAGTCCGACTTCTCACCTGATCAACACTATGTTGGCTGGTCAACGATCCCAATAATTTATGAAGTGTATACTCATGAAGAATTGTGTTGATTACAGGGATGTCGGTAGCTTGACCGGCATCCCTTTTATTTTTGTGTAACAGGATATTCAAAATGACCTGGAGGTGGACGGTTATTAGTAAAGATCACATGATTAATGATGAGATTCGGGCGAAGGAAGTGCGCCTTGTCGGAGCTGAAGGAGAACAAATTGGGATTACGCCCATTCGCGAAGCACTGCAAATGGCAATTGATCTGAATTTGGATCTGGTCAATGTGGCACCACAGGCTAAACCGCCGGTGTGTCGCATCATGGACTATGGCAAATTCCGCTATGAGCAACAAAAGAAAGATAAAGAAGCCCGTAAGAACCAGAAAATTGTTGACATTAAAGAAGTATGGTTCCGTTCCAATATTGAGGAGCACGATTATCAAACGAAGCTTCGTAATGTAGTTAAGTTTTTGAACGAAGGCGACAAAGTGAAATGTTCTGTTCGTTACCGCGGACGTGAAATTGCACATGCCGCGATTGGTCAACGAATTTTGGAGCGCGTTAAGGTAGAAGTTGCAGAACTTTGTACTATTGAACGTCAACCGAAATTGGAAGGCCGCAGTATGATCATGATTTTGGCTCCTAAAGCCTGATAACATTGGAGGAGGAAACACAAAATGCCTAAAATGAAAACACACAGCAGTTTGAAAGGACGCTTCAAAATTACCGGTTCCGGTAAAGTCCTTCGTTACAAAGCTCACAAAAACCACTTGCTTTCTCACAAATCCAAACGTGCTAAGCGCGTTCTGAACGGTAACCCAGTTATGGCTGCCGGGGATGTTAGACGTTTGAAACAAGGTTTGGCTAACTTGAAAGGCTAATTAAACATTAGTACATTCCGTATGGGGGATCGGCTACGGCCGTACACATACAACGGATACATTTATATTTATTTGGGAGGTTCTTTAATATGGCAAGAGTAAAAGGCGGTTTTGTAGTACGTCGTCGTCATAAAAAGGTTTTGAAACTGGCAAGAGGTTATTTCGGTTCCAAACACCGTATCTTTAAAACAGCAAACGAGCAAGTAATGAAATCCCTGGTATACGCATACCGTGACCGTCGCAACACGAAACGTAACTTCCGCAGACTGTGGATCGTTCGTATCAATGCAGCAGCACGTATGAATGGTTTGTCTTACAACAAACTGATCCATGGTTTGAAACTTGCTGGTGTAGACATGAACCGCAAAATGTTGGCTGATCTGGCCGTTAATGACATCAATGCGTTCAACTCTTTGGCTACTGTAGCTAAAGGCAAAATCAACGCTTAAATTGTATGATACAAGCCGCCGTACCTATATGGCGGCTTTTTTACGGCTTTGAGGGGATTCGGAGATGAATCTCTGAAGGAATAGAACGAATAGGCTATAGTCTGGAAGGGAACAATGAGACCAGACAACGAATGAATAACAGACCAGGGGAATACATAAAATACGAACGGTGAAATAGTGCAAAAGAAAACAGGTGAATTCCACATATCACTAAAGTTCGCGGTATGTTTTTGTTACATAACATCACATCGTTGTAACGTTAGTGTGTTAAAACGCTAAATTATTAAGCGTTTTCAATAAAAAAAGAACAAAAATATGTGATATTTGGTGATGAAACATCTGGATTTTAACACTGGTTGATTGTATAATCACCTCTAGTAGGCTAGTCCTAATTTTTCTCTCCATGTCGTAATGTTCGGTTTTTCGACAGATGATTGGATGCTTCAAGGGTGAGAATGTGCTTTTAATGTCGAAGAAACCATACATTCTGCATAAAAGTCATTCCTGCTATCTGTTGATCCGTTCAATGTAGGCTGGATTGGAATGAAGGATATATCATTAAGGGGGAAAAAGAGAAATGAAAAAGATGCTCAGCTTGTCTTTGGTAATGTTGCTGGCGGTATCGGTTATGCTCGCAGGTTGCGGTAGCAAACCGAAAGAAGAAACAAATGCCGGAGGAGATACAGGTGGCACATCCACTGAAGCAAAATCCGATCTTAAAATCGGTATGGTTACTGACGTAGGTGGAGTTAATGACAAATCCTTTAACCAATCCGCTTGGGAAGCTCTGCAAGCGACTGAAACAGAAACAGGTACTGCAGTTAAATACCTGCAAAGTAAATCCGATGAAGAGTATATTCCGAACCTGAACGAATTCGTTAAAGGCGGATATGACCTGACTTGGGGTATCGGTTTCCAATTGGCTGATGCAATCAAGACTGTTGCTGAGCAAAACACAGATGCTAAACTTGCGATCATTGACAGTGTAGTTGATGTTCCTAACGTTAAATCCGTAACATTTGCTGAAGAAGAAGGATCTTACCTGGTTGGTGTTGTAGCTGGTCTGACAACGAAATCCAACAAAGTTGGTTTTGTAGGCGGTATGGATAGCCCACTGATCAAAAAGTTTGAAGTAGGTTTCAGAGAAGGCGTTAAAGCAGTAAATCCTGATGCTGAGTTTATCTCCAACTATACAGGTGCTTTTGATAAACCTGACCTTGGTAAAGCAGCAGCTGCTACAATGTACAACCAAGGCGTAGACATTATTTTCCACGCTTCCGGTGCTACAGGTAACGGTGTGTTCAACGAAGCAATCGCTCGTAAGAAACAAGGACAAGAAGTATGGGTTATTGGTGTTGATAAAGACCAATCCCTGGAGTTTGGTGATGAAGTAACACTGACTTCCATGATTAAAAAAGTTGACGAAGCCGTTAAACGCGTTAACCAAGAAGTAATCGACGGTACATTTGCTGGCGGTTCCGAGAACCTGACTTTGAAAGAAAACGGCGTAGGTATTGCTGATACTTCTACTGCCAATGTATCTGCTGAAACACTTGCAAAAGTGGACGAGTACAAAGAAAAAATCATCAGCGGCGAAATCAAAGTACCTACTGAGTAATTTGATCCTAGTTGCATAAGAATAAATCATCAGGGCCGGTCTTGACCGGCCTTATGATTGCAAGAACAGGAACATTTGATCAAGTTATCATAACAATTGTACAAGGTCATTGTGCATAACGCTCCGGTAGGAGCTTTTCTTTCGTTTGCGGAACCACACTATATCAGTTATAAGGGTGATTACATGGGTGCAGCAACCCCCGTCGTTGAGTTAAAACAAATAACGAAGCGTTTCCCAGGCATTGTTGCCAACGACGCCATCAGCCTTCAGCTTCGTAAAGGCGAGATTCATGCGCTACTGGGCGAAAACGGCGCTGGTAAGTCAACGTTGATGAATATTGTTTTTGGTCTCTATCAGCCGGATGAAGGTTCCATTGAAGTGAATGGCAAGCCTGTCATCATCGACAGCCCTAACCGCGCGATCGATCTTGGCATCGGCATGGTGCATCAGCACTTTAAGCTTGTACAGCCGTTCACGGTAACAGAGAACATTATTTTGGGATCTGAACCAACGAAGGGTCTCAATATTAACTATAAAAAAGCAGCCGCTGAAGTGCAGCGTCTGTCCGAACAGTATGGACTCAAGGTGAATCCGCATGCCAAGATTCATGATATCTCTGTCGGAATGCAGCAACGTGTGGAGATCGTTAAAACCTTGTATCGCGGTGCAGACATTCTAATTTTTGACGAGCCTACAGCCGTATTGACTCCTCAAGAGATCAAAGAATTGATGATCATCATGAAGAAGCTCGTAGCAGAAGGCAAGTCGATTATTTTGATCACGCACAAACTGAAAGAGATCATGGAGATCTCCGACACGGTAACGATTATCCGTCGGGGTAAAGTCATTGATTCGGTCAAAACATCGGAAACCAATCCGAATGAACTGGCAGAGAAAATGGTAGGCCGGAATGTCACATTCAAAGTGGACAAAAAACCGGCTACACCTGGAGCCAATGTGCTTGAAGTTAGTAAATTGACTGCGAAGAATAAAGAAGGTATTTCGGTTCTAAACCAACTTAACCTGAATGTGCGTGCAGGAGAGATTGTCGGAATCGCAGGCGTGGATGGTAACGGTCAAAGTGAACTCATTGAAGCTCTTACCGGACTTCGTAAAGTCGAGAGCGGTTCGATTCGTTTGGAAGGCAAGGAGCTGTCCAATCATTCTCCGCGCCATATTTCGGAATCGGGCGTAGCCCATATCCCGGAAGATCGACACAAACATGGACTTGTCCTTGATTTTTCAGTGAGTGAAAATATTGTTCTGGAATCGTATTATAAAGCACCATACACCCGTAAAGGGTTCCTTAACTTCGATGCGATCAAAAAGCAGGCGAAGCGGCTTGTGGAGGCATTTGACGTGCGTACACCAAGCATCGAGACCAAAGCTCGCTCCTTGTCCGGAGGAAACCAGCAGAAGGCCATTATCGCCCGTGAGGTGGATAAAAACCCTGAATTGCTTATTGCTGCCCAACCAACACGTGGTCTGGACGTAGGGGCGATTGAGTTCGTGCAAAAGCAACTGATAGCACAACGCGATCAAGGTAAGGCTGTTCTGCTGATTTCATTTGAGCTTGATGAGATTATCAATGTATCTGACCGAATTGCTGTTATCTATGAAGGCCAGATCGTTGGCGAGGTGCTGCCGGAAGAAACCAATGACAGGGAGCTCGGCTTGATGATGGCGGGCAGCACCCAAAAGAGAGGTACTGCGCATGAATAACGTATTGAAATGGTTTACCCGAGATTCATTTATTTTGCCTGTCGTCGCCATTGTTATGGGTCTGATTCTCGGTGGGGTTGTCATGCTGATTGGTGGTTACAATCCGGTTGAAGCTTATGGCGCATTGTTCACCAAGGTATTTGGAGACATGTACAACTTTGGTGAAGCGGTACGTGAAATGACGCCACTGATCATGACTGGACTTGCATTTGCATTTGCATCACGTGCAGGGCTGTTCAACATCGGGGGAGAAGGACAATTTCTCGTCGGTATGACAGCTGCAACATTTGTTGGTGTTAAGTTTGCGGGTTTGCCGATCTACCTCCATGCGCCACTGGCTTTGATTGCCGGTGCATTGTTTGGTGGTCTTTGGGCCGCGATTGCTGGTTATCTGAAAGCGGCACGTGGGGTCAATGAAGTTATCAGCAGTATCATGTTGAACTGGATTGGTCTGTATCTGGCTAACCTTATCGTTCGCCAATTCTTGCTGTTAAAAGGCGAGAATCGTTCCGTGGATATCAGTGAATCGGCTTCGATTAGTTTGACATGGCTCTCTGAACTGATGGGCAACTCCCGTGTACACATGGGGACGTTGATTGCCATTGTGATGGCTGTGCTCTTTTATATCTATATGTGGAAAACAAAACAGGGTTATGAAATCCGCGCTGTAGGCTACAACCCTAATGCGGCTGAATATGCAGGTATGCATGTTAACCGGAATATCGTAAAAGCGATGTTCATCAGTGGTATGCTTGCAGGTCTTGGTGGTGCATTCCAGGTGCTCGGGGTGTTCCAGTACCAGACTGTCATGTCGGGTTCGCCGGGAACAGGTTTTGACGGAATTGCGGTTGCCCTGATTGGTTTGAATCATCCGTTTGGGGTGTTATTGGGGGCAGTGCTGTTCGGTACCCTCACGTACGGATCTGCAGGTATGAGTTTTGCTGCGGATGTTCCGCCTGAGATTATTCGGATTGTGATCGGTTCGATTATCTTCTTCATTGCGGCACAGGGCATCGTGCGCTGGATACTTAAACCGTTCTATTCGAAGCGCAAGAAAGAGAAGGTGTTGTAGATGGACTTGTTGACAATTGGGCAAATTATCAATACGACGCTTGTCTTTGCTACGGCATTGATTTTTGCATCCCTCGGCGGAATTTTTTCGGAAAAATCAGGTGTAACAAACCTTGGACTTGAAGGCTTTATGGTCTTTGGTGCCTTTGCAGCTGGAATCGGGGCGCATTATGCTCAAGAAGCGGGCATGGGTGGAACCACATCGGCCTGGATGGGTATTTTGCTTGCGATTGTATTAGGCGTACTCGTGTCGCTGATTCATGCCGTTGCGTCTATTACATTTAAGGCAGACCAGATTATCAGTGGTATCGTCATTAACTTTTTGGCAGCAGGAAGTACGTTGTACCTGGTTAAACTGTTGTTTGAAGGTTCTGGTGATTCACCGTTGGTTTCAGGGTTCAGCAAGTTTGATGTGCCGTTCTTGAAAGACATTCCTTTGCTTGGAGAAGCCTTCTTCAAGAATGTATATCCAACGACATATCTGGCCATTCTGTTCGTATTCCTGACGTATTACATAATGTTCAAAACGCCATTTGGTCTGCGCCTGCGTTCTGTAGGTGAACATCCAAGTGCGGCAGATACGGTCGGTATTAAGGTGCGTCGTTATCGCTATGTTGCCGTTATGATCAGTGGTGCGCTTGCGGCCATTGGTGGAGCTGCGATTACATTGACGACTACAGGTACATTCTCACACAATACGGTTTCCGGCCAAGGTTATATTGCCATTGCAGCTATGATCTTTGGTAAGTGGAATCCTATTGGTGCCTTTGGTGCGGCTGTGTTCTTCGGATTCTCTCAAGCGATCCGGAACTATGTACAGTTGTTCGAATGGTCACAGAGTATTCCCCAGGAAATTATTTATATGCTGCCTTACCTGCTTACCATTATCGTTCTCGTTGCAGCGGTTGGTCGTTCTTCGGCTCCGTCTGCTCTCGGTGAAGCGTACGATCCGGGTAAAAGGTAACAATCTTCAGCATATCAAGTTAGCTATCCAATGCTTTGTTTTAAAAGGGTCCGCCTTGTGCGGGCCTTTTTTGTTTTCTTGAATGCTCATCCATTTTTGCATACTCTCCCTGGTTCTCGTTCAGATACCCATATTTTCAGGTAGGGACAAAGAAACAGGCGAATTCGGTCATGGACGAATACACTGTTTTGAACGATCCGAGGAGGAGGGGAAAGTATGAAACAACAAGTTACGCGTGATGAAGCGATGAAATTAATAGGCAAAAATATTGTGGCAATCAAAAAAGACGGCACTCGGGTTACGGGAAAGCTGTTGAAAGTATCGGGCAACAAACTGGTACTGAAGCGTCTGAATGGCAAAAAAGTACGTACAAAAGCGATTCTGCCACTGGTGTTGTTTGATCTGCTCGCTATTGCCACACTGCCTTACGCTTATGGCCCTGGCCCCGGCTTCGGTCCCGGATATGGATCTGGACCGAAACCAGGCCCTGGATATGGTCCAGGTTACGGACCGGGATATGGACCTGGAGGACCTGGTGGCGGTTATGGCCCTGGCCCTGGTTTCGGCCCATATGGCCCGGGGCCACGTCCACCAGGATTTTTCTAGGTCATTCTATAATGTTTTTTCCATTTCGTAGCAGCGGCTTATCATAATGTATCGAATCGCACTATATCCATTTTTTTGATAAAACTGAAGCCCTTTGGTATTGCCTTCATCCACCATGACTTTCGATCTTTTACAACCCCGAGATGCCGCAAAGCTCTCTGCTTTGAGCAACAAAGTCTGCCCGTAACGTTTGCGTTGCTCTTTCGGACTAACGGCCATCATATCGACATAGAGCAGTTCACCATGCATGAGAAAATGGATGAATGCAACAGCAGCTTTGTCTGGCTCTGGCGAGACAACAAAGGTCATGCCCCTGTTCATTCGCAGGGGTATTTCTTTGCGGATTTTATTAATTTCTTTTTCACTCATATGAGATAGAGGAACAAGTTGAGTGTCAATCAGCTTCATGATGGCGCCATCATCCAGCTTGGATGTGCGTTGCCGAATCACCATGCGGAGTCTCCTTTCAGGACCAGTCGTGCTGCTCGTATATTCTATGCCCGAAGCAAGATAAAAGGTGACTGAATGAAGTGCGGGGAGTAGGGCAACCTTATAGGCTGAACAGGGAGGAAGGAAGGTTCTCTGAATTTTTATGCAAAACAGGTATTGACTTATCGGTTGGAGGAATCATATAATGTTCCTAACATTTAACGAGAATATTTCATCGGCTATGAAGAGGACGAAGTTTTAAGGGCTCTTTTGCTCAGAGAGTGGCTGGAATTGCTGAAACCACCACCATAACCCCTTATATACGAGCTCACCTCGGAGCTGTTTTCCTGAAAAGCACTGGATGTCACTCCTTTCGCGTATTAGGGGAAATCGTATGTCTGCGTTACAGACAACAGGTATGGGAAACGACTATGTTCGTTTGAGCTATCGTTTTGTTGTACCTGGTAAGGTCCGTTATTGCGAAATTTCGGACAAAGTTGGGTGGTACCACGGAAGCGATAACCTTTCGTCCCTCGCAAGCATGAACTTGTTTGCAGGGATGGAAGGTTTTTTTTGTAACTTTAAATGTCAGAATGATGTAAATTCCGAGAGGAGGATGACTGATGGGAGCTCAAATTCCAGAAGTACGGTCAACAGATGAATTACGCGAAAAATGGATGAAGCCGGAGGTCATTAGCGGATCAGAAATTCTGCTGAGAAGCTTGTTGCTTGAAGGTGTAGATTGTGTATTTGGTTACCCGGGCGGTGCAGTGTTGTACATTTACGATGCAATGTATGGTTTCGAGGACTTTAAGCACGTCTTAACCCGTCACGAACAAGGTGCAATTCACGCGGCTGACGGATATGCACGGGCAAGCGGAAAAGTGGGTGTATGTATTGCTACCTCCGGACCAGGAGCAACGAATCTGGTTACCGGTATTGCAACAGCATATATGGATTCAGTACCACTCGTAGTCATTACGGGGAACGTAATCTCGAGCCTAATCGGTTCAGATGCTTTCCAGGAAGCGGACATTACCGGGATTACAATGCCAATTACCAAACACAGTTACTTGGTGAAGGATGTAAAAGACCTGTCCAGTGTAATTCATGAGGCATTCCATATTGCCAATACCGGTCGTAAAGGTCCTGTACTGATCGACATCCCAAAAGATGTATCAGCCAACAAAACATTGTTTGAACCGACAACTGAACCTGTTATATTGAGAGGGTACAATCCACGGACAGTACCGAACAAACTGCAGGTTGACCGTTTGGCTCAGGCCATTCAGGAAGCAGAACGTCCAATGATTCTGGCCGGTGGCGGTGTGGTATACTCGGGTGGACATGAAGAACTGTTCGAGTTTGTTGAGAAGACAGGCATTCCAATTACAACTACACTTCTTGGTCTTGGCGCATTCCCGAGTGGTCATGAATTATGGACGGGTATGCCAGGTATGCACGGAACGTACACTTCCAATCAAGCCATTCAAAAAGCGGATCTGCTGATTAACATCGGCGCACGATTCGATGATCGGGTAACAGGCAAGCTGGATGGATTCGCTCCACATGCCAAGATCGTTCATATCGATATTGATCCGGCTGAGATTGGTAAAAACATCGCAACGGATATTCCAATTGTTGGTGATGTGAAAACGGTACTGGAAATTGCAAACAAAGAAGTTAAGCGTGCAGAGCGTGCAGATGCATGGAGAGACCAGATCAAACAGTGGAAACAAGAGAAGCCTTACAGCTATACGGATTCAGACGAAGTGCTGAAACCTCAGTGGGTTGTAGAAATGCTGAATGATACAACCAAAGGTGAAGCGATTGTGACGACGGATGTGGGACAACATCAGATGTGGGCAGCACAATATTATAAGTTTAATCAACCACGTTCATGGGTAACTTCGGGTGGTCTCGGAACGATGGGCTTTGGATTCCCTTCTGCAATTGGTGCTCAGATGGCCAATCCGGACAGACTCGTTATCTCCATTAACGGTGATGGCGGAATGCAGATGTGTTCCCAAGAACTAGCGATCTGTGCCATTAACAATATACCGGTAAAAATTGTTATCATTAACAATCAGGTACTTGGAATGGTTCGCCAATGGCAGGAACTCATCTATGAGAACCGTTACAGCCACATTGATCTGGCAGGAAGTCCGGATTTTGTAAAACTGGCTGAAGCATATGGCGTGAAAGGATTGCGTGCAACGAATAAAGAAGAAGCGGAGCGGGCTTGGCAGGAAGCTCTGGATACACCAGGACCAGTCGTTGTAGAATTCGTGGTACGCAAGGAAGAAAATGTGTATCCAATGGTTCCACAGGGAGCAACAATTGATCAAATGCTGATGGGGGATGCTGAGGAATGATTAGACATACGATTTCAAT
Organism: Paenibacillus sp. USHLN196; assembly: GCF_037144955.1. Taxonomy (NCBI): domain Bacteria; kingdom Bacillati; phylum Bacillota; class Bacilli; order Caryophanales; family Paenibacillaceae; genus Paenibacillus; species Paenibacillus sp. USHLN196. The sequence goes on from NZ_JBBCYH010000004.1 coordinate 182,827, forward strand.
ATTGGTTAACGATCAGCCAGGCGTCCTTCAGCGGGTATCAGGGTTGTTCGGTCGACGCGGATTTAACATTGAAAGTATTACAGTGGGTCAATCGGAAGAACCCGGACTCTCCCGGATGGTTATTGTCACCATTGGTGACGATAAAACACTGGAGCAGATTGAGAAACAATTGTACAAAATCATCGATGTCATTAAAGTGGTTGATTTCAGCCTGAAACCGATGGTAGCCCGTGAACTCGCGCTGATCAAAGTGAAAGCAGAGCCTTCCGAGCGTCCTGAAATTCTGGGTGTGGTGGAAACTTTCCGCGCATCCGTTGTAGATGTTGGTCCAGGCAGCCTGATTGTGCAGGTGGTCGGAGATACGGACAAAATTGATGCGATGATTGAATTGCTCAAGCCATACGGCATTCGCGAATTGTCCCGTACAGGCATAACTGCATTGGTACGCGGCAACGTATAAGGCTATAATGAATGAAGAGGGGACGACGGTTAGCTAACATATACAGTTGATCTTATGTGAGAGTGTCAGTCCCTTAACAGTTATAAGGTAACATTTTAGTGATGTAACGCTTGAAAAGATAGCCACACTCCCGCATTAATGGGCGGGTGTCTGAACGGATCGGATCAGACCAGAGACGCTTTCAATACTTTAAGCGAGCCGGTCCCTTGAGACACCCGCTCATTAATGAAGGGTTCTTTACAATACAAAGGAGGACTAATAAACATGCCAGTAACTACTTATTATGAACAGGACGCAGAGCTTAACGTATTGAAAGGAAAAACGATCGCGGTAATCGGTTATGGTAGCCAGGGCCACGCCCAAGCTCAAAACCTTCGTGATAGCGGATTGAACGTAGTCATCGGACTTCGTGAAGGTAAATCCTTCGACACTGCAAAAAATGACGGATTTGAAGTTCTGTCCCCGGCTGAAGCAACAAGCCGCGCAGATGTAGTTCAAATCTTGCTCCCTGACGAAACTCAAGCTTCTGTATACAAAAACGAAATCGAACCAAACCTGAAAGAAGGCGCTGCATTGCTCTTCTCACACGGTTTCAACGTTCATTTCGGTCAAATCGTTGCTCCAAAAAACAGCGATGTATTGCTGGTAGCTCCTAAATCCCCTGGTCACATGGTACGTCGTACTTATGTAGAAGGTTTTGGTGTACCGGGCCTGATCGCAATCGAGCAAGATGCAACAGGTAAAGCGAAAGAAATCGGTTTGGCTTATGCAAAAGGTATCGGTTGTACTCGCGCAGGGGTTATCGAAACTTCCTTCCGTGAAGAAACAGAAACAGATCTGTTCGGAGAGCAAGCTGTTCTGTGTGGTGGTGTAAGTGCTTTGGTAAAAGCTGGATTCGAAACATTGACAGAAGCAGGTTACGCTCCTGAAATGGCATACTTCGAATGTCTGCACGAACTGAAGCTGATCGTTGACATGATGTATGAAGGCGGACTTGCAAGTATGCGTGATTCCATCAGTAACACAGCTGAGTACGGTGACTATGTAACTGGACCTCGCGTTGTAACTGAAGATACGAAGAAAGCAATGAAAGAAGTCCTGACGGATATCCAACAAGGTAAATTCGCACGCGACTTCATTCTGGAGAACCAATCCGGACGTGCATTCTTGACAGCAACTCGTCGTAACGAAGCTGAACACCCAATCGAAGTGGTTGGCGGACAATTGCGTGAGATGATGCACTGGATCAAGAAGTAAGCATTAACTTTCAGAACATGCACTTATAAGGTATTCAAGTAAACTTAGAGCTTTAACTGGGAATAGCGGCCGTGCTTATGCGTGAGCCGCTATTGCTGGTTCAGAGAAACATAATATTACAAGTACAGGAGGTGCGAAGCGTGCGTAAAATCTATGTATTTGACACAACACTGCGTGATGGAGAGCAATCCCCGGGAGTCAATCTGAACACTCGTGAAAAGGTGGAAATTGCCCATCAGCTCGAGCGGCTTGGCATTGACCGGATGGAAGCTGGTTTCCCGGCGGCATCTCCAGGTGACCTGGCCGCTGTCAATGCAGTAGCAAAAGCGGTCAAAAATGTGACCGTAATTGGCTTGTCCCGTTCCAGAGAGCAAGACATTGATGCGGTTAAGGAAGCACTTAAAGGTGCACAGGACCCATGCATTCACGTTTTCCTGGCAACTTCGCCTATTCACCGCCAACATAAATTGCGTATGGATAAAGGGCAAGTCCTGGATACGGCTCGTTCCGCGATTCGTTATGCGAAGAAAACATTTTCAAAGATTGAATTCTCGCTGGAGGATGCAGGTCGTACGGAGTATGATTTCCTTGTGGAAATGGTGAATATGGCTGTCGAAGAGGGTGCGTCCGTCGTGAATATACCGGATACAGTCGGCTACCTGAGCCCATATGAATACGGAAACATTTTCAAACATCTCAAGGAGAATGTTCACGGTATTGAGAAGGTACAGCTAAGTGCCCACTGTCATAATGACCTGGGTATGGCGACAGCCAATACACTTGCAGCCATTCTGAACGGAGCCGATCAGATCGAAGGAACGATCAATGGCATCGGTGAACGTGCAGGCAACACGGCGATCGAGGAGATTGCTATGGCGCTGGAGACGCGTCAGGAATTTTTCCAGGCGAAGACATCGCTGCAGTTGTCTGAGATTGCACGGACCAGTCGTTTGGTTAGCCGTTTGACAGGTATGGTTGTGCCCGGCAACAAAGCCATTGTTGGAGCGAACGCATTTGCACATGAGTCCGGAATTCACCAAGATGGTATGCTGAAGGAAAAAACAACGTACGAAATCATGACTCCAGAGTCCATCGGTTTGAAGGAAAGTAAGCTCGTATTGGGTAAACATTCCGGTCGTCATGCCTTCCGTGAGCGTTTGATTGATCTGGGATATGAGCTGGAAGAAGAAGCGTTAAATCGTGCTTTTGCCCAGTTCAAAGATCTGGCTGATAAGAAGAAAGAAGTGACTGATGAAGATCTGCTCGCGGTCATTGAAGAGAAATTGCAGGATGCACCTGAGGTGTATAAACTGGAATCGATCTTTGTTACGTACGGGGATGAATCGGTACCAACAGCCAAAGTCCGCATTGCGACGCTTGACGGGGATACGGTTGAGAAGCAAGCAGAGGGTAATGGATCGGTAGATGCAATCTACAATGCGATTGACCAGGTGAGTGGGGAAGAGGTAACGTTGTCTGACTATTCCATCAAATCGGTAACGCATGGTAAGGATGCATTGGGTGAGGTACATGTTGTGCTGACTCAAAATCAGGTTTCGGTACAAGGACGTGGCGTAAGCACGGATATACTGGGTGCAAGTGCACGTGCCTATGTGGACGGTCTGAATCAATTGATTGAGAAACGCAAAACATACACGAATCGTGTAAATGTGAATCTGTAGGTCTCCGTGCAGTAAGCACGAACTCTTAATTAAACTAGGAGTTGGAGCTCAAGGAACTTATTTAAGTCATTAGAATGATCTGTCTTTATCTGAATTGATATAGAAGTTCGTTTGGCTTTCATTGCTCCGTTCAGTGAGGTACGTAAAGAGTCTGACTCTCTTGTGAGGGTCAGACTCTTTTGCCTTTTATTTATGTGATTATGACAGTAAAACACAGTGCAAGTTGCACGCTTAACTCTCGAATTGGCTTACGCTATCAAGCTTTTACCACGCATAAGCATTAGGTGCATGTCCACCTGGACCCGGGAAAATCTCATCCAGACGTTTGAGCACAGCTTCATCCAACGTCACATCAAGACATTTGAGTGCGGTTTCAAACTGCTCCAGTGTACGCGGTCCGATAATCGGGGCAGTTACTGCCGGGTTGGCAGCAACCCAGGCCAAAGCCACCGTATCCTGTGGTTCACCGAGATCACGACAGAGTGCCGCAAAGTCTTCGAGTTGAGTTTGCTGTTGCTCGATCCGCCCAGCGATGCCTCCGCTGCGTGTTCCTTCCAGCTTCTGAAGCGCATTACGTCCCAGTAACCCACCATCCAATGGACTCCATGGAATGACACCTAGGCCCAGTTCTTTGGCAGCAGGCAGCACTTCCAGTTCAGGTAAACGACAGTTCAGACTATATTTATGTTGTTCGGAAACCAGGCCGAGGAAATGGCGATTCTTGGCTTCGCTTTGTGCAATTGCAATCTGCCATGCAGCAAAGTTGCTTGACCCTACATAACCGATTTTACCCTGGTGAACGGCATTCTCGAATGCGCCCCACAGCTCGTTCCACGATATGGCAGGGTCCACATGGTGCATCTGGTACAGCTCGATATGATCCGTCTGCAAGCGGCGGAGGGAACCTTCGAGATGACGTCTGATTTTGTATGCAGAGAGGCCGGCTTCGTTGTTGGGGCCGTCTGTATCATCATGCATGGAGCCATAGACTTTGGTGGCCAGAACTACTTTTTCACGTCTGCCACCGCCCTGATTGAACCAGCGTCCGATAATTTCTTCGGTAAGACCGGAATTCTCACCCCAGCCGTAGATGTTAGCGGTATCAAAAAAGTTCACGCCTGCATCGAGTGCTGCGTCCATAATGCGGAAAGCCTCTTTCTCATCTGTAGCAGGCCCGAAATTCATGGTACCGAGACAGATTCGGCTGACCTTGAGGCCTGATTTACCCAAATACGAATATTGCATGTTACTTATCCCTCCTGCGTACCTGATTTGAATTCAGCTATATTTTACCCCACCGGGAGGGTCAGGAACAACTTGTGCAGGCTAATCTCTATTAGCTTATAGGTAAAATCTATTAATGTCATAGATTGTATATCTTGGTCAAATGACCTTGGAATATGATACAAAAGAGAGAGTTAATATGAGACGTTACTTTATGAATAAATAATGAATGAAATATAAGGAGTGGACAACCCATGGCAGACGTGAAAAAAATTGCAGTTATTGCAGGTGACGGAATCGGTCCTGAAGTCGTAGCGGAGGCTGAGAAAGTTCTTAAACGTACGGAGGAAGTATTCGGTTATCGTTTTGAGACAGAGCATGCGCTGTTCGGCGGAATCGCGATCGATGAGAAGGGTACACCTCTTCCTGAAGAAACGCTGACGGTATGTAAAAGTGCAGATGCGGTCCTGCTTGGAGCGGTTGGCGGTCCAAAATGGGATAACAACAGCAAGGAGCTTCGTCCGGAAACGGGCCTGCTGGGTATTCGTAAAGCACTCGGATTGTTCTCCAACCTTCGTCCAGCTGTCGTATTTGATTGCCTGAAGGATGCTTCAACTTTGAAGCCTGAAGTCCTTGAAGGTACAGATCTGATGGTGGTACGTGAGCTGACAGGTGGTATCTACTTCGGAGAGAAGTTCAGACGTGAAAGTGCACAGGGCGAAGAGGCAGTAGATACATGCGCATATAATGTTACAGAAGTGGAGCGGATCGTTCGTCAGGCATTCGAAATTGCGCAAGGACGTCGCAAAAAGCTGGCTTCTGTAGACAAAGCCAACGTATTGGAAACATCCCGTCTCTGGCGCGAAGTTGTAAACCGGGTAGCACCGGATTATCCGGATGTTGAACTGGAGCATGTGCTTGTAGACAACTGCGCGATGCAATTGTTGCGTCGTCCATCCAGCTTCGATGTCATCGTAACAGAAAACATGTTTGGGGATATCTTGAGTGATGAAGCAGCGATGCTGACGGGTTCCATCGGTATGCTCGCATCTGCATCACTGGGAGAGGGCAGCTTCGGACTCTATGAGCCGGTACACGGTTCTGCACCGGATATCGCAGGTCAAGGCTTGGCCAATCCAATTGCAACAATTCTCTCGCTGGCGCTGATGTTCCGCACAACCTTTGGTTATACAGAAGGTGCAGATGCCATTGAGGCAGCTGTGTCTGATGTGTTGAACGCAGGACACCGCACGAGTGATATTGCTGTAGACAAGACCACAGCGATCAGCACAACTGAAATGGGCGATTTGATCGTCGCTGCTATTCAAAAACAGGCGTAATTATATTACCAACAACATGGCAGCCCTTTGTTTCCAATTATGGAATGTACAGAGGGCTGTTCCTTTGTAAATTTGGCACGAAAAATCCTTATTTATAATGATTATAAAAAAATAATGTTTATAATCTTGACTTTGGGAAGTCCGGATGATAACATTTTACTTGTACTTGTTATCAAGTATCAAATCATTTTAATTACAGGAAAAGCGTTCGCGTTTTTCTTGATGATGAGCAATCCGTATGGATGCTTACATAATCCCAAAGGAGGAATTTTTAGTTATGGCAGAACGTTTGGTAGGTAGACCAGCACCGGATTTCGCAATGGAAACAGTATCGGGAGACGGACAAGATTTTGGTTCCGTTAAACTGTCCGATTATCGTGGCAAATGGCTCGTATTCTTCTTTTATCCTTTGGACTTCACATTTGTGTGCCCAACTGAAATTACAGCTTTGAGCGTTGCTTCTGAGCAATTCAAAGCTTTGGATACTGAAATCCTTGGCGTAAGTGTAGACTCCGTACACAGCCACAAAGCATGGATCAACACACCTGTAGACAGCAATGGTCTGGGTCAATTGAACTTCCCACTGGCTTCCGATATCACGAAGCAAGTGGCTAAAGATTACGGCGTTCTGATCGAAGAAGAAGGCGTAGCATTGCGCGGTCTGTTCATCATCGATCCAGAAGGCGAACTGAAATATCAAGTGGTTAACCACAACGATGTAGGCCGTAGTGTTGAAGAAACACTTCGTGTACTGCAAGCACTGCAATCCGGCGGATTGTGTGCAATGAACTGGAAACCAGGCGACACTAACCTGTAAGCCAAGTCAACTTGAACGGTTATTGTTCAAGCCCTCATCCCGTTAGGGATTGAGGGCTTTTTGCACCCTTTTGCCGGAAGTTAATCAAAAGTGTTTGAACAAGCAGCTAAACGTGTTAATGATGTAATAGAAGAAAGTCTTCTTTTTATCTGTTGAAAGAGGAATTGATGGCCTTCAAGGCGAATAGGGTATGGAAACCCGGTAAATATTCCGGTGCTCTGCATTTATAATCTGTACATGAATGTGATACACTGATGGAACTATTCCTTTTCGGAAGTGCTGGAAGTGTACGGGATTGAATGTTTAACAAAAAAGTCCCGGCACGAATAAGGAGGGTGAACAAAAATGAGTTACTGTTGTGGGGCAAGTATGGTTGGAACGAAGGGCACGCTGAAGCATTACCGCACCCAGGTTCATAATGTTCCCCTGCTGTTTTGCCCGGTATGTCATCGGGTTGAGGTGCATTATAAAGTGGAAAATGAATATGAAATTCTCGCTGAATATGCGCATGGAGACGGTGCATCCGAGATCGATTTTCAGGATTATGTAACAGAAGACGAGGATGCTATCTTCGAAAACTGTGTAAACCGTGAGAGTGAGGATGCCATGGTCATTGTGCAGCGTCAGATTGATATGGCTCTGGATTTGCTCAGGCTCGCAAAAGAAACAAAAGACGAGAAGTGGGAAAGTGAACTTAAACGTCGATTAGCTGTGATGAGTCAGCGCAGACTGAAAATTCAGCATAATAAGACCGGACTATAGATGACCTCGGATATATCATAAAGTAAAGATAATAAAAATGAAGCTGAATTACCTGTTGGGTGAATCGGCTTCGTTTTTGTGCTTTCTTTCGAAACTAATTCGAGGTTTTTTTAAAAATAATTTCCATTCGACACTTTCTCCGATTGACTCCCTTCTATAAACTTGGCTATGATAAAAACAGACTTGCAAAAGAGGCGGAGCAAAAAAAGTTCGTGTTTGGGAATAGGAGAAGGTCACAATGGAACAAACGTATATGATTTTCCGGATCAACTGTTGGTTACCGGGAATAGACCAGCTTGAGTTCCGGACATGCCATCCATATTTTCGGCTCAGCCCCCCAACGAAAGGGCACCGGTAATGAACAATAAAATCGGCCCTTCCTGTTTCTGTGATGATATGATGTCCGAATGGCAAGTTTATCATTTACGTGAAAAGGAGGAACCTGACATGATTAGTGAATTTCAGGATACAGTGCCTCAACCAACGGATGGATTCCCGCCTGTGCATCTGGATAACAACAAGTATGAGAATGTACTGGAGCATCTAGATAGCGGTATTATGTTGTTTGACAGTCACGGTGTATTGACGTTTATTAACGTTCAGATGGCAAAGTTGTTGGAGCTTCCCAGAAGTTTGCTCAGCGGCTGCACCCTGATGCAAATGCTGCGTCATCCACAGATGAGCCGATTCAAGAAAAAGAAAATTTTACGTATCTATCGGGAAACCATCTTCCACCGTAAGCGCTATCATGAGTTAATTGATGAATATGGGAGGCATTGGCTGGTTACGGTGACGTACGGCGATCAGATGGACGGGGACTTCTTGTTTAGTGTCAAGGATGTATCTGATTATAAACAGATTGAGCAGACCGCTTATCAAAATGACAAACTTGCGATGCTGGGGCGCATTTCAGCATCTATTGCTCATGAAATTCGTAATCCGTTGACAGCAATCCGCGGGTTTATTCAATTGCTGCGGCCTCATCTACTGCAACTTGGCAAAGATGAGTACGCTCGCATCATACTGACGGAGATTGATCGAGCGAATGACATCATCTACGAATTTTTGAATTCTTCCAAACCGTCAGCACCACAGAAGACGGTCATGTCCGTTGACTCTTTGCTCAAAGAAGTGGTCTTGCTGACAGAGAGCGAGGGGTTGATGAAGGGATGCGAGATCACGCTGGATGAAGGGGATGCCCCGCTGAATGTGTCCATTGATGTCAAACAGATTAAGCAGGTTATTTTGAATATGGTGAAAAATGCGATGGATGCTATTGAAGAAGTTGGCGAAGAGCATACCGGTCTGATTCGAATATCAACTTCCACGGAAAACAAGTTCGTGGAGATCTCCATCGCCGATAATGGTCATGGGATGGACCATAACACGCTTGTGCGTCTGTTTGATCCATTCTTTACGACCAAGGAGAGTGGAACGGGGCTCGGACTCTCGGTGAGTTATCGCATTATCAAGAACCACGGTGGTACCATCTCGGTAGATAGCAAAAAAAGCGAAGGTACACGGTTTAAGATTATGTTACCCTTGGTTTTTTGAGAATAATGATGATTAAAGGAGTCGGCAAATGGCCGATTCCTTTGTTTTTTGTTGGCAATAAGGGTTATAGTTAGTAATGAATGCGAATACATAAGCACCATTAACGGAAGGATGGGAATGCGATGGATATCCAAGGAATGGAACAAATGAATCAACAATTGATGAATCATGTGGGAAAAGTCATTGTGGGGAAAGAGCATACCATAGAGCTGGTCATGACAGCGATCATAGCGTCAGGACATGTCCTGCTGGAGGATGTGCCAGGTACCGGAAAAACGATGCTTGCCAAATCGGTAGCCTCTTCATTGGACTGTACATTCCAGCGTATACAGTTTACACCGGACTTGCTTCCATCTGATTTGACAGGTATTCATTTCTTTAATCAAAAAGATGGAGATTTTGAATTCCGACCTGGCCCATTGTTCGCCAATCTTGTACTGGCCGATGAGATTAACCGGGCTACGCCGCGTACGCAATCAAGCTTGCTGGAGTGCATGGAAGAGCGTCAGATCAGTATCGATGGTTCAACGCGACAGCTGGAACGGCCATTTATCGTCATAGCCACTCAGAATCCCATAGATAACCAGGGAACTTTTCCGCTTCCTGAGGCACAGATGGATCGCTTTATGATGAAGATTCGTATGGGCTATCCAAGCAGCGAAGAGAGTGTAGAAATTCTGAGACGCACGGTGGCAAGTCGCTCTGTTGACGATTTGTCGGCGGTGATCAGCCGTGAAGAACTTTTGAAGGCACAGGATACGTATAAAACAGTGCAAATCAATGAAGATTTGCTACGATATATCATTCAGTTAACCGAAGCGACAAGGAAACATCCGGAGCTCTCGCTTGGCGTAAGTCCACGAGGGGCTCAGGCATTACTCAAGGCAAGTCAGGCTTGGGCCGCACTGCATGGCAGAGACTTTGTTTTGCCGGATGATATTAAAGTTCTGGCGGAACCTGTGCTGGCCCACCGACTTGTATTCCGTAACCGGGTCAGACAACAAGAAGGCTTGGCGGAGCGTATCATTCAGGAGCTTCTGAATCAGATAGAAGTACCCACAGAGAACCTCGCTACAAGCGGGCGCTAGTCTTATGGCATTATTATGGCTTGTCCTTGTTGGAGGCATTGTCGTTGGCATACACGGTGTATGGTTCGGACGACCTGCACTACGAAAGCTCAAGTACAGCAGACAATTCAGCAAGCTGCGTTGTTACGCTGGAGATGAACTTGAGATGGTGGAGACAATATCAAATGAAAAACGAGTCTCCGTTCCGTGGCTCAGACTTGAATCGATGATGCCTGTGTCGTTTGTATTTCGTTCCGGCTCGGGTATGGATATTAGCCAAGGCGAAATTTATCAGAATCATAAGAGCATTTTCACACTGAAACCTTTTACTCGTATTACACGCAAGCATCCGTTCGTATGTACTCAGCGTGGGATCTACCCACTCAATACAGCAAGTATGACAGGTGGAGATCTCTTTGGCATATGGCGCTCCACCAAACCGATTCCTTTGCACATGTCCATGGTCGTGTATCCTTCATTAATGAATACAGAGGATCTTCCGGCGATCTATCAAGTGTGGCAGGGGGAAGTGGAAGTATCACGATGGATCGTCGAAGATCCGTTCCTCATTCTGGGAGTTCGACCCTATGGTTCAGGCGACCCCATGAATCGCATTCACTGGAAGGCGAGCGCACGTACGGGTGAATTACAAGTCTACAAGCAAGGATGGACAGCAGATCCGCAATCCTGGATTGTAGTCAACATTCAGGAGTCAGCAGATATGTGGAGTGTGGTTACTCGTCCGGAAAAGATTGAACGGGCACTTCGTTACGCCGCCACGGCTGCAGTGGATGCCATCGGAAGAGGGCTACCTGCAGGTTTCGCCCATAATGGTTATCATGTGGGTGGAGGTCGGGATGCACTTCGAATTGAGCCGGATTATGGTACACCTCATCTGGAGAGGCTGCTGGAGGCTATGGCAGAGACAGAGTTGAAATGTATGGTGCCGATGGAGCAATTCCTGAATGATGAAGTACGTCTGAATGAAGAAGCGCAGCAAATCCGCAGCTATCTGTTGATTACATCCTATGTATCTGCCGCTATGGAGCATGAGATTGCACGTCTGCACGAACAAGGACATCGCGTGACGATTCTGCCCGTACAGGACATGAAGGGCGATACGAAGGCGGTGAGTGCATGAGGGACAGACATACAGCAACGATCAAGGCGCTCATAGCGATGTTGGCTGTCATGATGGCGGGCATATACCTTTTTCCGATATTTACGCTCGCTTCATTCTACGCAATGGAACATTTGCCGTACACATTATTCATCCTGGTTGTTCTCACGGGTTGGTTGGGGCAATTCATTCAGTATAAAATTCCGGGTTATCGCGAGAAAAGTACATTCATTCGTGGAGTAACAGCACTCGTCATAGGCCTTCTCTTCGCACTCTTTATCGGGATGATTCTTATTCTCCCGTTGCCGGATATCATCACACTGGCACTGTGCGGAGTCATCTCAGCTTATGCAGGCCTGACCTTTGAGCCAGCCTTTCATTCTGTTTTGTTATGGCGTTTGCAGATTATGGGGATAATCAGTGCGATCGTGCTTATGGTTGCTTCGAGCCAATTTGCATTCATGCAGCCATTGCAAGACTACACGATATGGATCTATATTGCTGGAGTGATCAGCTTTGCCTTCTGGCTGCTTGGACGATATATGCTACAACTGGACCGGGCAATACTCAATGACGGCAAGCGAAAATTAGTACTGCGCGATTTTGCGCGTGCGAATCATCAGCGGTTCATGTGGATGTTTATTGTCATCGTCGCCATCGGTGCTTTCCCAAGTTTGGCTGCGTGGTTGAGACCGCTACGCGACCGTTTGCTCGCATGGATCAGGGGATGGTTTGGCCCGATTTCCAGCGAGGAGCCACGACTACCCATGGACGACCCCAATCAGCCGTTAAATATACCGCAGGAATGGAGAGAGCCACCTTCCGAGCCCTCGGTCTTTTGGAACATTCTCGGATGGGTAGTGATGTGTGCTGTAGCAGGAGCAATCCTGTGGCTGCTTCTCAGGTTGGGGAAAAAGGCGATAAACAGACTTATGGATCGATTCAAGGGAATATTGCAACCCGGTGAAATGAAGCTAGAACCACGGACGGAATATATGGATGTCAGTGAGACACTTGAGGCGCCGGCAAAAATCCGAAAACCTTGGTTTCGGAAGAAAGAAGCGCCACCAGTACAGGATGCAGAACGTATCCGATATTACTATCGGACATGGATGGACAGGGCTGCTCACCGAGGCGTGGGAATACAGGCGACGCAGACTCCGCTGGAGGCTGCACAAACCATTATTCAGAATGGTGTGAAGCCGGAAGAAGATGAGCTGTCCAAGAGACTGCCAGATACGTATAATACCATTCGTTACGGAGAGAAAGCTCCTGATGGGGACGATATGGTTGAGATTGATCGAATCTGGAAATCTTATCGAAGTAAATAAGCCCGGAATCCCTTTACTTTTCTTGTCACGTTCAAGTATCATGAGAGGAATACACAAGTTGGTCAGAAAAGGAGCAGACATTAATGAAGACAAATCATTGCAAAATAGTAGATTGTACGATCCGTGATGGCGGATTGGTGAATAATTGGGACTTTAGCGTGGACTTTGTTCAACAGCTGTATGCTGGATTGAATGAAGCTGGCGTTGATTATATGGAAATTGGATATAAAAACTCTCCGAAATTGCTTAAAGGTGCCGAGGAAGCAGGACCATGGCGTTTCCTGAACGATGATTTCCTGCGTAAAGTTATTCCTCAAAAGGGCAATACCAAACTGTCTGCACTGGTTGACGTAGGACGGGTGGACGAGAATGATATCTTGCCTCGCAGTGAGAGCATGCTGGATCTGATCCGGGTTGCCTGCTACAGCAAAGATGTAGACAAGGCACTTGCACTGGTTCAAACATTCCATGATCGTGGATATGAAACAACATTGAATATTATGGCCCTCTCCAATGTTATGGAGAATGAGTTGCTGGAAGCATTTGAATTGATCAAAGAAAGCGCTGTGGATGTTGTCTACATTGTAGATTCCTACGGTAGCCTGGACCATAATGATGTGAAATACCTGGTAGAGAAGTTCAAGACCCACTTGCCTAACAAGCGTCTTGGCGTTCACACACATAACAACATGCAGCTCGCGTTCTCCAACACATTGGTTGCGGCAGAACTCGGAGTCGAACTGCTTGATGCTTCTGTATATGGTATGGGACGTGCGGCAGGTAACTGCCCAACGGAATTGCTCGTAGCTCATCTGAAAGGTACGAAATACAATCTGCGCCCAGTACTCGGTGTATTGGAACAGTTAATGGTACCCCTCAGAGAAAAAGAAGAATGGGGCTACATTCTTCCATACATGATTACAGGTACATTGGACGAGCATCCACGTTCGGCCATGGCGCTTCGTTCATCGGAAGACAAGGACAAGGTTGTTGATTTCTATGATAAATTAACAACACCTGAAGTGAATTTCGATAAGTAATATAGTCTTAAATACAGTTGTAAACTAGGAAAACATGGACTCCACCTGGAGGTCCATGTTTTTTTAGTTCTTAATGCCTTGTTTTTCTCCAATTTTATGAATAAATATTCCTAGGAGTAACTATTTTTTAGTTCACGTATACAGAATTAAATGTTATTATGTACCAGATAGCATGTGTGTGCATGTGAATTGAACGTTGGTAAATATGTTTTTGTCGAATTGTGTAGCAGGCTTGGCAAGTTTGGTTAATGTAATTCAGGATAGGTGATCCCGGGAAGGAAAACACGGCATGAAGGTTAATCTGCAAGATCAGAGAAAAATTGGTTGGGTCGCTGTATGCGGCATATTGTGTTTCCTCGCAAGTCAATGGTTTCGTTCTTCTTCAAGCTCTGATCTGATCATATCGGGTTACCCTGTTTTGACACTCTTGGGTGGATTCGCTGCGGCGGCGGCTTGTATCGGGATTTATAATCAAAGCTGGTTGTTTCGGACACAGAAGCTGACCCTTCGAAGAGTGTTATTAACAACACTCTTTTTATTGATTGGTCTATTTGAGCTGGTTCATATCGTGTCATTTGCAGAAGAGATTCCCAACGGGGCAATGATGGAATCAGAATTCTCCTTGATGATGTCAACGATGGGATCTTTGGTATGTTCAGTAGGTTTGCTGCTCGTGTATACCTTAAATGAGAAGGAAATTGCATTACCACGCAAATTTTTACTGTTCAGTGGGACATTGGGTACCTTTGTTATTTTATACATACTGGCTATTCAGGAATGGAGCATGTTGCCGAACATGCTTGAGGGTGAAGTTCTCGGTGGAATTTTCACCCGGGTTCATTTTATGGTCGGATTACTGTATGGCCTTATTGCCGTTATTTTGTTTGTCCAGTGGAAAAAAAACAAAGATGGTGACTTGCCATCCATTCTATGCGGCATCCTGTGTTTCTTCTTTGGGGAATGTTATTTTGTTTTCGCAACAGGGGTGAACGATCTCAATCTACTATTGGGATTGCTCAGTAACTGTATGGCCTATTTCTTCATCCAAAAAGGGCTGTATACGTCCGTAGTGGATACGCCGTTCCTGCAACAGCAGGTTGCCGAAGCCAAGATGAACTATATTGCTCATCATGATGATGTGACGGGGCTTCCAAACCGTCGTCGCCTTTCACAGCGGTTAAAAATGATGATGGATGATGCCGTGGTGCAGGAACAGCTTGTTGGTGTGCTGGTCCTGAATATTAATCGGTTCAAGACGATCAATGATTCGCTCGGACAGCAAGCGGCCAACCGGGTTCTGCGTCAGGTAGGTCAACGCCTGAAACATTCATCACTTCCAGGGGAAGAAGTATTCGGCTTGGGAAGAGATGAATTTGCATTAACGATGACAGATTTCAGTACAACGGATACAGCGTTACGGCGCACAAGATCCATACTGCAACTTTTTGAGAAACCGGTCCTGGTTGACGGTAATGAGTATCATCTTACACTTGGAATCGGTATGGCGATTTTCCCACACGATGGTGAGTCACCACAAGAGATTATTCAGAATGCCGATACAGCGCTACATAATGCCAAAGAACAGGGCATGGAATTAAATCGTTATGCCCATGCGATGCAGATGAAAGCTCAGGAGCGTTTGCAGCTTGAGAACGATCTGCGCAAGGCGTTGGATCGAGGTCAGTTCTACCTGGTCTATCAGCCGCAGGTAAATCTGCAAAGTGGGCTGATTGTCGGCATGGAAGCACTCGTACGCTGGCAGCACCCGCAACGGGGCTCGGTGTCTCCAGCGGAATTCATTCCCTTGGCAGAAGAGAGTGGGCTGATTGTGCCGCTTGGCGAATGGGTGCTTCGTGAAGCTTGTGCCCAGAACAAACTATGGCAGGAAGCCGGTTATCGTAAACTGTGTGTATCGGTGAATCTGTCCATGAGACAGTTCAGGCATTCTCATCTATTGGACAATATCAATGGCATTCTCAAGGAGACAGGGCTTGAGCCTGTATGGCTAGAACTGGAGATCACGGAGAGTATGACATTTGATAAAGATCGGGCATTCGAGCAGTTGCGTAAAATTAAAGAAATTGGTGTGCATATCAGTATTGATGATTTTGGAACGGGATACAGCTCGTTGCATTATCTGAAGGACCTGCCGATTGATCGGCTCAAGATTGACCGTTCATTCGTTAATGAAGTCATGGAGGACAGCAATAACGCTGCGATTGTATCCACCATTACTTCAATGGCGCATCATTTACATCTGAAAGTGACAGCGGAGGGTGTGGAGAACGAAGAACAGATGGTCTTTCTTCGCAATCAACATTGTCATGAGGCTCAGGGGTATTTTTTCAGCAAACCGATTGAGGCCGCAGATTTTGAAAAGCAGTTCTTAAGAGATGTGGATAAACCCACAGGTTAGCGAACAGCAGGGGCGCGTGAGTACTCCTGCTTTTTTGTGTGGATGCATAATGAAAAAAATGGTAAATATGACTTGCATGCTATGGAGGTTCATGGTATATTATTATTTGTAAAATCAATGTTAACTTCCTAATGGGGCTTAACTACGAATCGTCATTCATGCGGGTGTAGTTCAATGGTAGAACTTTAGCCTTCCAAGCTAATAGCGTGGGTTCGATTCCCATCACCCGCTTCATTAAGCAGTACCAAAGCCCTTGCGATGCAGGGGCTTTTTCTTTTGCCCTAAAAGAATCTGGGTGTAATAGCGATCAGCATGTTGTTCTGTCATTGGAGTGACGAGTAGTAAGTATTCTTTAGTTTAATTTATATAACCTTTGCTTTTTTACAATGATCTGGTACAATAACGGAGAAATTGATACTACACATGAATGAGAGGTAACCATACGTCCCATGAAGTAAAACACATGAATTGAACCCCAGTTAACTGCAGACGGTTTTATAACGCAGTCAGCCAGAGCGGCTGAGCAATGAGGGGATTCGTGTGTCCAAATTCAGCTATGGGATAAGGTGTGGAACCAGTAAGCCTTTGAGGTTTACGTGTACCCTGTATTTTGGGTTTCTTTGTTCATGCCGTAGCTTACCTTAGATCTGTCTTTGAATGCTTGATCCAACCCTGAATTGCCAAACCGCCGGCTGATGCCAGCGGTTTTTTTGTTCAGCAAAAAGGATGCAGGAAGGATGAGGTCTCATGATGACATTGGTACGCTTACATGAAGTATCAAAAGAGTGGAACGGTATTGAATTGTTTACAGGATTGAATTTGGAGATTAATGAGGGCGAACGACTCGCCATTTTGGGTCGCAACGGATGCGGCAAGACAACATTGTTACGCATCATTTTGGGTGAGGAGCATGGTGGTGGACGGATTGAACGTCATATTCCTCAGCAGGAATGGGGGTTCATGCGCCAGCGCTCGGAGATTGAGACCGGGATGAATGTACTGGATGCGGTCCGGCGTGAGAGCGGTCAGATCTATGAAGTGAAACGGAACTTGGAAGAACTGGAACAACGGTTGAGCATGAGCACTGAAGCGGATGAAGAGCTGCTTGCAGCTTATACACAAGTGATGGAGCAATACGAACAGTTGAACGGTTATATGTGGGAGACTGAGGTAGAGAAAGTACTGACCCGCCTTGGATTATCCGCAGAGCATTGGAATAGACCCTATCATTCCTTGAGTGGTGGACAAAAAACAAAGACTCGTTTGGCGGGGCTGCTTGTCAGCAAACCAAAGTTCCTGATTCTGGATGAACCGACGAATCATCTGGATGAGGGAAGCATGCGTTGGCTGGAAGAGTGGTTATCCTCATATGAAGGTACGCTGTTATTTGTATCACATGATCGTACATTTATTGATCAGGTAGCAACAGGAGTCATTGAGTTCAGTCCAGATACCCTGACCAAATACAAGGGCGGATACTCCGACTACAAGATCCACAAAGAGCGTGAATTACGTGAACAGGAAACGATCTACCGCAGGCAGGAATTGGAGCGTAAGGCGCTGGAAGAAACGATTCGAAATTATCAGGAGTGGTTCCATAAAGCGCATAATTCAGCGACTGATGTGGAGGTGAAGATCACCCAGAGCTTTTACAAAGCCAAAGCTAATAAAAATATTTCACGTTACCATGCGAAACAAAAACAGCTGGAGCGTTTGGAGCGGGAACGGGTGGATAAACCTCGTGAAGCCGCCAAGTTGAACATGGAATTACAGATGAATCCACTGGCTGCACGCCAGCTGCTTGCGCTGGAAGAGGTGAGTTTTTCATATACGGGAGACAAACCATTGCTGCGCGATCTTCGGATTGCTGTGGAACGCGGCGATCGGCTTGCTGTACGAGGTCCTAATGGAACGGGCAAGACAACACTGCTGAAGTTGATGATTGGTGAACTGGAACCTTCCCAAGGCAAGGTCACACGGCATCCACAGCTGAAAATCGGTTACTTTTCACAGGAGCTGGAAGGGCTTCCCGAAAATCTGACGCTGCTGGACAGCTTGCTTACCCTTCCATCCATGACACAAAGTGCGGCACGTACCATTCTGGGATGTTTCCTATTTTCCAGAGATGATGTGTTCAAGCACATTGGGGATTTGAGCATGGGGGAAAAGTGCAGAGTGGCATTTCTGAGACTGTACTTTGGCGGAGCAAATCTGCTGGTGCTGGACGAACCGACGAACTATCTGGACATCGATACCCAGGAAGTCATGGAAAATGTATTAAAGCAGGCTTCAGGTGCTTTGGTACTTGTATCCCATGACCGGATGCTGACGAAGTCACTTGCGAATCGATTATGCGATCTGGAGGCTGGTGGCACAGCAACTCTGTTTGAAGGAGGTGTGTCGGATTGGGAGCAGTCCACCAAACTTCGGGAGGTGGCGCTGGAGACCCGGGAATCCGATGACGAGCGGTTACGATTGGAGATGCGACTATCGGAGTTGCTGTCTCCTGTGAGCACTGCTGGAAAAGACAGTCTGACACAGCCCGAGCATTCGAATGAGCGAGCAGTCGAGGCAGTTGAGATTCGTGAAATCCAGCAGCGCCTGAAACAATTGAAAGATAAGGGTGCAAGCATTAATTAGAACATGGACGGCTTGCTATTTCGATCTATTTTGCATATAATTATGAACGATCATCGATGATTACATCGATATAGGTAAGTGTTCAAAAAGATCGGTTTTCAGTACCAAGAAGATGGGATGAAGATAGAAATGGAGTAGCGGAGCTTAGGAAAACTACGTGAGCAACTACAATGTTTCCGAAGGAAACATACTTCGTAAGCATCTGCTTATTCGGCTGAATTCCATATTCGACACTGATCATGCCGCTAGGCATCATTCGTAATCAAAAGCGGACTTTTTGACAACCTCTAGAGGTTTAACTTAAAAGCAAACGTGATGATGGAGATAAGTAAGCAGTGCCTCTGGACAGGGAGGAAGCGCCGTAGATTGAGAGCGTTTCTGTAGAACAAGGCTGCCGAAATTCACTCCGAAGCGGTTCCCTGAACCTGTTTGTGTGCAGACACAGAGGCAACAGTAGGGGCAAACGGTTAACGGTCGTTATTCCGTACAAAGTGAGACAGAACCAGTTGCAGCCAGAAGGCCACGCAGCAATGGACGTCTAACAAGGGTGGTACCACGGTCTTTTCGTCCCTTCAGGGGAGAGAAGGCCTTTTTTTGTTGCAAAAACACCACAAAAAGGGGGCAATTACACATGAAAGAACGTTTAGAGGCATTGAAGATCGAAGCGCTGGAGCAGTTGTCTGGTGTGAATGATCCGCAGACGCTCGGTGATCTGCGTGTAAAGTATTTGGGGAAAAAGGGTGCATTAACTGAGATTTTGCGTGGTATGGGTGCACTTAGTGCGGAGGAACGTCCAGTTATTGGTCAAGTAGCCAATGATGTTCGGGCTGCCATTGAGGAAGTTATCGACAGCAAGCAGGACCAGTTCCAGAAGGAAGAGACGGCGAAGCGTCTGCAATCCGAGAAAATTGATGTAACCCTGCCAGGACGTCGTGGGCGTCAAGGCGGACTGCATCCGCTGACCAAAGTGGTACAGGAGATCGAAGATATTTTTATCGGTATGGGATACCGCGTTGCGGAAGGTCCTGAAGTCGAAATGGATTATTACAACTTTGAAGCATTGAATCTGCCAAAGAATCACCCGGCGCGCGATATGCAGGACTCCTTCTACGTTACAGAAGACTTGTTGATGCGTACCCACACATCTCCGGTTCAAGTACGTACCATGCAGAGCATGAAGGGCGAAGTACCTGTCAAAGTCATCTGCCCAGGTAAAGTATACCGCCGTGATGACGACGATGCGACGCACTCTTTCCAATTCAATCAGGTTGAAGGATTGGTCATTAGCGAAAACATTCGTATGAGCGATCTGAAAGGAACCCTGCTGCAATTCGTGCGCGAAATGTTCGGTTCCCACACAGAAATTCGTCTGCGTCCAAGCTTCTTCCCGTTCACAGAGCCAAGTGCGGAAGTGGATGTAACTTGTGTACAATGTGGCGGCAGTGGCTGTCGCGTATGTAAGCAAACAGGCTGGCTTGAAATTTTGGGCGGCGGTATGGTTCACCCGAAAGTACTGGAGATGGGTGGATACGATCCGGAGAAATACAGTGGTTTTGCATTTGGAATGGGCGTAGAACGTATCGCGATGCTGAAATATGGTGTTGATGACATCCGTCACTTCTACAACAGTGATCTGACCTTCCTGAAGCAATTCGGACGGCTGTAACTTTACAATAAATAGATCTGCATTCATAGAGCAAGCGTTAGGAACGGCAACACCAATTTATAGATGAAGGAAGTGAACGTCCATGAGAGTATCGACAGATTGGCTGTCTGATTATATTTCCCTTGAAGGTGTGACGCCACAGGAATTGGCGGAGAAAATCACCCGTGCGGGTGTCGAAATTGATGTAGTGGAGAACCGCAACAAGGGCGTGAATAAAGTTGTTGTAGGTTATGTGAAGAGCAAGGAGAAACACCCCGATGCAGACAAACTGAATGTATGTGTCATTGATGCTGGCCAGGAAGAAGATCTGCAGATCGTGTGTGGTGCAAAAAATGTGGATGCAGGCCAAAAAGTAGTCGTAGCCCTGGTTGGAGCGAAGCTCCCTGGTGGATTGGATATCAAAAAAGCCAAACTGCGCGGTGTTGTCTCCCTTGGCATGATCTGTTCCGCCAAAGAGCTGGGCATGAACGATAAATTGTTGCCCAAAGATCAGCAGGAAGGTATTCTCGTTCTGCCAGAACAAACAGAGGTTGGCACGCCAATTAGTCAGGTTCTTGGTCTTGACGATCATGTGCTTGAACTGGACCTGACACCGAACCGTTCCGACTGTCTCAGCATGCGTGGTGCGGCTTATGAAGTGGGTGCCATTCTGGGTCGTGAAGTGAAGCTGCCAAGTCCCAAAGACCAACTGGTTGAAATTGGTGATGCAGCCGCGAATCATATCTCTGTAGAGATTAAGGCACAGGAGCAATGCAGTCACTATGCAGCTCGTTATGTAACTGGCATTAAACTGGGTGCTTCTCCGCTGTGGATGCAAAACCGTCTCATGGCTGCGGGTGTTCGCCCAATCAATAACATCGTTGATATCACGAACTATGTCATGCTGGAATACGGTCAACCGTTACATGCATTCGATGCGGATAAGCTGGAAAAGGGCCATATTGAAGTGCGGATGGCTAAAGAAGGCGAAACGATTGTTACACTGGATGGACAGGAGCGCAAGCTGGAGCCGCACATGTTGCTCATCACGGACGGCGTGAAACCTGTAGCCATTGCTGGGGTTATGGGTGGCGAGAATTCCGAGGTATCGGAAGGCACGGTGAATCTGTTGCTGGAGTCCGCCAAGTTCGACGGCGGAACCGTTCGGAAAACGTCGCGCCAACTGGGGCTGCGTTCCGAAGCAAGCATGCGTTTTGAGAAGGAAGTAGATCCGGGTGCAGTCATTACAGCTTTGGATCGTGCGGCTGAACTAATTCAGCGTTATGCTGAAGGTGAAGTGCATCAGGGAATCGTGGAAGCTGGAGCAGAAGCTGCGGAGAAACGTGTGATTCAATTGTCGCTGGACAGACTGAATCGTTATCTGGGAACCGATCTGTCTTTGCTTGAGGTAAAAACCATCTTCGCTCGTTTGCACTTTGCATGTGGTGATGCTGATCAAGGATTGCTGGATGTGGAAGTGCCAACACGCAGAGGGGATATTACGCTTGATGTAGACTTGTTTGAAGAGATTGCACGCCTGTACGGATATGACAACATTCCGACCACATGGATTGAAGGACCGACGACACCGGGAGCATATACACGCTCTCAAGCGATGCGTCGCACGATTCGTGGATTGCTCTCAGGCAGTGGCTGGCAGGAAATGATCAGTTACTCCTTTGTACACCCGGATAAAGCGACATTGTTCCCGGCATTGACACAAGGCAGTAAAGCTGTGAAACTCGCGATGCCTATGAGTGAGGACCGCAGTGTGCTTCGTACGAGTATTTTGCCGCAAATGCTGGATGCAGCGGTGTATAACATGAACCGTAAACAGGATTCACTGGCTGTATTTGAAGTGGGCAATGTGTTCTTCACTGAAGAAGACCAGTTGACCAAGCAACCACATGAGATTCCGGTACTGGGCTTGTTGCTCACTGGGAATCGTGCAACCCAGCAGTGGAATGTTGGAGCGGAGAAAGTGGACTTCTTCGATCTGAAAGGTGCGCTTGAGCATCTGTTCGCCTATGTGGGTCTGGAACAACGCATTCGCTTGGTAGCGAACAGCCCTGAAGGATTCCATCCGGGACGTTCCGCATCGGTTTATCTCGAAGGGAAGGATGGCGGGGAAGGTAGATTGATTGGTACGCTGGGTCAATTACATCCGGAACTGCAACAACAGTATGATCTGAATGATGTATACATCGCAGAGATTGCGCTCGAATCAATCTACAGTGAAGCGGACGCTGATATTCGTTATCGTGAACTTCCGCGTTTCCCGGCCATGGAACGTGATATCGCGGTTGTTGTGAATGAGGATATCGAAGCAGGAGATATGCTGCGCGCCATTCGTGAATCTGCAGGTGAATTGTTACAAACCGTACAGGTATTCGATGTGTTTACTGGGAGCAAACTGGGTGAAAACAAGAAGAGCGTGGCGATGGCACTGGTGTACCGGAATCGTGAACGTACACTGACTGATGAGGAAGTTACTGAAGTTCACGCCCGTGTAGTAGCTCGTCTGGAAGAGCAATTTGGAGCGGAATTGCGTAAATAGGACAGAAGAAGATTTTTTGAACAAAGATTAGCAGGAATTGTTTGAAGTCACATCGAATCCTTAGCATTAGAGGATCGATGTGACTTTTTTGTGATTACAGCTTAGAATCAACATACAGACTTGAAGGAGGGCACAACTGTGACTACACCTGATCGTACACGCGTCACCGTAGAGATCTACGGGACTTCCTATAAACTGGTTGGCAGCAGTGCCGACTATATGAAACAAGTAGCTAACCTGGTAGATGAGCGTATGAGCGCGATCTCCAAGCAAAATTCCCGTCTGGATACTCCGCGTATTGCGGTACTGGCGGCTGTACATATGGCTGAACAGTCTCTTCAGACTCATGAAATCCGGAATGAACTGAAGATGCTTACTGGAGAACGTACAGAACTGAGAAACGAATTGAATCGGTTAAACGCCATACAAAATGAACATCAACAAGAATTGGAACGTCGTGATCAGTCTCTTGCTGAATTGCAGAAGCTAAAGCTCGAAGCAGAGCAGGCGTTGCAAAAGTCCGAAACGGACAAAAATTCAGAGATAGCCAAGTTGAATAAGCTGCTGGAGCAAGAACGCGCTCAAGCAACGGAGCGAGTGCAGAAATTGCAGGCCCAAGCGACGGCCCAACTGAAGGAAGCAGAAGCTAAGGGAACGAAACAGCTGAAGGAAATGGAAGAGAACGTGACTAACCAACTTAAAAATGCACAGGCACAGGCTGCTTCCCAGCTCAAAGAAGCTCAGAACCGTTCTGCAGCTGAATTGCAGCAGGCGCAGGCCAAAGCTGCGGCGCAATATAAAGAGTTGCAGGACAAGACTGCAGCTCAATTGAAAGAAGCCGAAAGCCGTGCCGTTGCAGAACGTCAACAGATTGAAGCCAAGGCTGCGCAACAGGTTCAGACAGCCAAGGAAGAAGCCGAGTCGGCCATTTTGTCCGAGTTGGAGCAGGCAGAGAGCAATCTGAAGAAAGCTCAGGAAGAAGCGGCACTGCGATATCATGAACTTCAGCAACAGATGGAACTTCGTCTTCAACAGGCTGAAGAAAAAGCGCTGAAACAGACACAAGAGCTCATGGATCAGGCGAATCAGGAACGGGCTGACTTGCAGGAACAAGCGGAGCAGAAGCGCCTCACTGAGATAAATCAGTTGAATGCGGAGTTCAAGGCGTTATCCGAGCAGTTGGAACTCGAATGGATGGAGAAAGAAGCAGCCCTCGAGGAACAATTGCAGCAAGCCAAGGAAGCAGCAGCATCCCAGGCAACAGAAGCCGCAACGGCTGCAGAGGCCATACTGCAAGAAGAACGGGGCAAGCTTAAGCAGCAACTTGAGGAACAACGTAAACAGGCGGAGACTCGACTATTAGATGTCGAAGAGCAATTGGAAGAAGTGATGACCCAGCTCATCAGTGCACAGGATGTGGTTGCGGAGCAAGAACAGCAGCTTCAGCACGAGCGTGATCAATTGGAAACGTTGCGTCATGAATATGAGGGTCGTAAACAGGAGCAGGAAGTTCAGGCTCGTCGAATCACGGAACTGGAGCAGCAACTGGAACAGTTGAAAGAGGATCGTTCCCAGTTACAGGAGCTTCTCCGTGAAACGGAGCAGGCTGCTCAGCAATCTCGTGATGCACAGCAACAATGGAAGCAGAAGTATAATGAAACTGTTGATAGAGAAGCCTCTCTCACAGCCCAGCTACGCAAACTTCAGGAGCAACACGCACAGCTTGAACAGGAAGCCCAAAAGCTTCGTGAGGCTGAAGTGAAGTCGGAAGAGGAACAGCGTAGGCTGCATAAGGTGCTTGAACAGGCTCATGCTGCGGTGCGTACATTACAGCATGAGATCAGCACACTCACGGAACGTGAGCAGTCCTGGAAAGACCTTGCAGAGCAGCGATTGGCTGAGATCGGTGACCTGGAGAATCAGATTCTCGAAGTTGCTGAACAAAATGAAACGCTGGAGTCTGGTGTGCAATCTCTTCATGATGAATTGTCCGTGGTGAAGGAAGAATCTCGTTTCAATCATGAGGAGGCTGTGCATTATCAGAAGGATGCAGAGCTTTTGGAAGGGAAGTGCAAACAGCTTGAAGTTGAGCTAAATGGGGTCCGGGAAGAGCTGAACCGACTTCAGGATAACTATAAACAAATCCGTAATGATTACAGTGATGCACTACAACGGGAAGAGAATTACAGTTCCAAGCTGGATGAATTGAGTAAGGAGAAACAAGAGATTGTAAGTGCGCTTGAAGAAGCAAAACAGTCTTCAGCGAAACTGTCCGAGCGCTACTCGGAGCAAGAGAGCCGGCTAGCCCAGACCGAAGAAGAAGCGTTGGAGTGGCAGATCAAACACGAAGAGTTGTCAGTCAAACAGGCCGAGTTGTCATCCCGCCTAGAGCAGTTGACGAGACGTGAAGAAGAACTCCGCTCAAGCGTTGAACAAGCAGAGCAGAACGACCAGGTGTGGCAACGCCGTGCAGAAGAATGGGCGGCTCAGGAACAATCCTGGCAGGAACGCTGGGCTGCGCTTGAGAATGAACTGACGGTATGGAAGAGAGAAAGTGCGGCAAGTAGCGAGTTGCTGGAGGGACTGGAGCAAGAACGACAGCAGCTGGACCAGTTACGGGCAGAAGCGACCCAGGAGAAACAGATCATGGAAAATGAACTGCTAGAGATGGGGGAGCGTTACGAACTAGCGGCCAATCAATTACGTTTGTTACAGGTTGAACGCGAAATGGAGCAGGAAAAGGCAGAGCAGCTGAATACGGAATATCGTCAGTTGCATGATGAATATACGAAATTGCAGACGGAATATAACGAATGGATTGAATTGATTGAACAGGACCAGACCTAGCGGATTGATTGTAGCAGAACTGGCTCGTGTGCAACGCACTCTGGTACAATTTGTTATACTAAAGAAGGAGCTCCCGTCGCTGCGGGGGCTCCTTGTCTTGAATACTATTCTTCAACGATAATTTTGGAGATCATGCTGCTGTGTCCGGAACCACAGAAGACCGAACAGGACATTTCAAATTCACCGACTTTGTCCGGGGTGATCACTTTGGAACTATTTCTGGTGTCGAGCGTAAGATTCAGCTCAGGCACGAGAATACCGTGGTTTCCGTTTACATTTTCATAAACAATCTTAACCGGGACACCTTTTTTAAGATGGTACTCGGGTTGATCAAATTTGTAGTTGCTTGCCTTGATGACCAGTTCTTCACTGGCTGTAACGCCAGCATCCGATCCGTTACTGTCAGAGTCTGCGGACTGATTCGCTCCTCCGCATGCAGCGAGGACCAGAATTAACATACAGGCAGCAAGCCATGCTATGCCTTTCTTCATCATGTGCCTCCTTAGGGTAATATGGGTAAAATGTGAATGATTGCTCCAGTCATCATACCGCAATATGTGGATGCCTGTACACGTGGCGTATGTCGTTTTTTTGAAAACTGTATGTGTTTGTTGCACTATCGTTATGGCCCGAATGAAATAAACCTCTTCCGGCACAGGCCTTCAGAGGTTTAGGAGTATTCATGTACACGAAAAGGAGAAACTGATATTAGCTTTTGGAGCTTCGTCCGGCATCAAAAGGGGTGGAAACCGGAATGAAGAGATCGATAATCCCGATAACCAGGGCGGCCAAGATGGCACCGAGCAGGCTGACCTCAACATGATCGACAACATATTGACCTAGCCAAATCACCAGTGCGCTAACGATAAATCCGACAATACCGCGACCAAAGGGGTTGACCCTTTTGCCGAAGATACCTTCAACGATCCAGCCGAGCAGGGCAATAACGAGAGCAAGCAACAGAGCGCTCCAGAAGCCTCCAACGGCGAATCCGGGAACGATCCAGCTGACCACCATTAAAACAATTGCGGCGATAACAAATCGCACAACATGTCCCAGAAAATTCATGGTGTTTACCTCCTTTTATTCGGATTGAACTGAGCAGGGTATCTCTAAGGCTTTGGAGAGGTTGCACAATCCTGACACCTGTAGTTTGTGGTGCTATGGTTGAAGTTATGTGTGGAAGGATTCGTTAAATAGCGCAAGAAAGTTTCTTTCGATATAATACAGATATAGTTTGGAAGGAGTTGTACACTTGGACACGAAAATTTTACACACACTGGAATATCACAAGATTTTAAATACATTGCTTAGCTTTGCCCAAACTACAATGGGCAAAAAGAAAGCGGAGCAACTTGAACCGATCAGTGAACTTGAAGAAGTAAAACGGTTGCTGCAGCAAACCGATGAAGCATTCACATTTGATCGTCTGAAAGGTTCGCCGTCTTTTGGAGGGATTGTAGATATTACGGCCTCGATCAAACGTGCTGAAATTGGAGGAACGCTTAATCCTCACGAACTTTTGGGAATATCCAATACAACCTTTGCTGCACGACGATTGAAACGCCTGATTGCCACAGTGCATGAAGATGAGACGATTGATTCCTTGTTTTATATCAGTGATCAATTGTCAGAGCAAAAAGCGCTTGAGGATACCATCAAAATCTGTATCGACGATAATGCAGAAGTTGCCGACAGTGCAAGCGTAACGCTAGCGCAGATTCGTCGTGAGCTGAGAGGCGGAGAAGCACGGATTCGCGAGAAACTGGATTCCATGATTCGATCCTCTACCGTATCCAAGATGTTGCAGGATCAGCTCATTACGATCAGGGGAGACCGTTTTGTTATCCCGGTGAAAGCCGAATATCGTTCGTACTTCGGAGGGATTGTGCATGATCAATCCGGTTCAGGTGCGACATTGTTCATTGAGCCTGAATCCATTGTTGCGATGAACAACAAATTGCGCGAGACCCGGATTCGGGAGGAGCGCGAAATAGAAATTATTTTGCAGAAATTGACGGCACTTGTTAGTGAACAGGGAGAATGGCTGCTGTATGATGTCGACTTGCTGGGCTCTCTTGATTTTATCTTTGCCAAGGCACGCCTGGCTCGTGAGCTGAAAGCAACGTTGCCACGCATGAATGACCGCGGATTCCTGAAGCTCAAGAAAGGCCGTCATCCGCTGATTCCGATTGAAAATGTGGTCCCAATTGACATAGAGCTAGGCAATGATTACACATCCATCATCGTGACAGGTCCAAATACCGGTGGTAAGACGGTAACGCTCAAAACAATTGGATTGCTGAGCCTGATGGCAATGTCCGGCCTATTCGTTCCGGCAGAGGATGGCAGTCAGCTATGTGTATTTGATGCGATCTACGCCGATATTGGTGACGAGCAGAGTATTGAGCAGAACCTGAGTACCTTCTC
Organism: Paenibacillus sp. USHLN196; assembly: GCF_037144955.1. Classification (NCBI taxonomy): domain Bacteria; kingdom Bacillati; phylum Bacillota; class Bacilli; order Caryophanales; family Paenibacillaceae; genus Paenibacillus; species Paenibacillus sp. USHLN196. The sequence goes on from NZ_JBBCYH010000004.1 coordinate 211,016, forward strand.
CAGTCATATGACGAACATCATTCGTATTCTGAAGAATATGACACCGAAAAGCTTGGTATTGCTCGATGAACTTGGAGCAGGAACAGATCCGGCTGAAGGTTCCGCACTGGCGATCTCTATGCTGGAGCATATGCACCGGACGGGATGTCGCATGGTTGCAACTACCCATTACAGTGAACTGAAAGCATACGCATATGAGCGTAAGGGCGTCATTAATGCCAGCATGGAATTTGACATTAATACATTGAGTCCAACCTATCGCCTTCTGGTGGGTGTACCTGGGCGAAGTAATGCATTTGCCATTGCAGAGCGTCTGGGGCTGCCGGGTTATATTCTCGACTACGCTCGTGGCGAAGTGAAGGAAGAGGATCAACGGATCGAGCATATGATTGCTTCTCTTGAAGAGAACCGACTTACGGCAGAGCAAGAGCGTGAGAAGGCGGAGAGCTTGCGTCAGGATATGGAGAAATTACGCAGTCGTCACCAGTCTGAACTGGAAAAGCTGGAACAGCAGCGTGATCGTCGGATTGAAAAAGCGGAAGAAGATGCACGGAGCATTGTGGACAAGGCTCGTGCGGAAGCGGAGAAGATTATAGCAGACCTTCGCCAATTGGCTATGGAGGAAGGTGCTTCCGTGAAGGAGCACAAACTCATTGCTGCCCGCAAACAGCTGGATGAAGCTGAACCGGAGAAACGCAGAAAAACCGTCAAGAAGACGGCATCAGCACCGAAGACTCGTGCCATCGGTCCTGGTGATGAAGTGCTGGTCTATAGTTTGAATCAAAAAGGCCATGTTGTGGAGATGTCGGGTAGCAAAGACGCGATGGTGCAGCTGGGGATTATGAAAATGAAAGTATCCCTGGATGATTTGGAATTGCAGCAATCGGCTCCCGCAGCCAAACCGAAACAAAAACCGGTAACTGGCATGAAACGCACGCGTGATGACAATGTGAAGAGTGAACTGGATCTGCGTGGTACCAACCTGGAAGAAGCCCTGATGGAAACAGATCGTTTCATTGATGAAGCTTTCCTCGCCAACCTGGGCCAGGTGTATATTATTCATGGTAAAGGTACAGGGATTTTGCGTTCCGGTATTCAGGATTACCTGCGTAAGCATAAACATATTAAAAGTTACCGGCTGGGCAATTACGGAGAAGGCGGGAACGGTGTGACCGTCGCAGAATTGGAATAGCCGGACCATGAATCAATGATATTCTGCGGCCTTATTCATGAAGGTCGCAGATGGGGAAAGGGGAACGGTGCGTGAAAGAAAGCATTGACCAATTGCTGTCTCATCCCTTGGGGATGGTACTCGGTTTTTTCTCGGTAGCGATTATGGAGCTGCTTGTATTTCTGGCTTGCTTCGAACTGGTGACCAAATATAAATGCTGGACAGAGATCAAGAAGGGCAATGCGGCCGTTGCCATGGCAACAGGAGGCAAGATCTTCGGGATTTGTAACGTACTTCGTTTCTGCATACAGGCTAAATCTTCGGTATATGAAGCCATGACGTGGTCGTTTGTCGGATTCATCCTTCTGCTCGTTGCCTATTTTTTGTTCGAATTCCTGACGCCCGTGTTCTCCATTGATAAGGAGATCGAAGCGGATAACCGAGCTGTTGGATTGATATCCATGATTATTTCCGTCTCATTGTCGTTTGTTATTGGCGCGAGTATTATCTAGGGGGACCGGTCATGAAGATATTGATACGGATTCTGTTTGCGGCATCAATTGTGTTCTTTGCCATCGGTGTCATCTATGTGATGAATACATGATTATTTGAAAGAGAAAGGTTGATTTAATATGGAAACAACAGTATGCCCTTGGTGTCACACGGAGATTGTATGGGATGAGGAACTCGGTCCTGAAGAAGAGTGTCCATACTGCCACAATGAATTGAAGGGATATCGTACGCTCAACATTGACATCGGAGATGAAGAGCAAGATGAAGTTGAAGACGACATTTATGATGTGGATCAGGCAAACGATGATAAACAGACTACGGATCTTTCAGATCTGTGGGGGGATGAAGTCGAGCTTAAACTTCCTGAGTTGCGAACGTTAACCAAATACGCGGATGAAGGTAATGACCTGATTCAATATGAACAAGGTGTTCAGAAGCAACTTGATCATCAGGAAGAAGTACCGGAGTGCCCGAATTGTCGGGAATTCATGATTCTCGCTGGCACTCAAGCTGCAACGGAGGATAACTTTACTTCAGTTGCTAACGCAGCTTCGGGTGAAGGCTCCTTACTGTCACCACCATTCACGGTACAAACTTATGTGTGCTCGGGATGTTTCCAAGTTCAATATAGTCTGTCTGAGAATGACCGCTTGCGTCTGATTAAGAACCTGAGTGCGCATAAATAGATAGCATTCGGAAATGCATACCAATTTCAAAGTAATCCTGAAGATTCATCATGTTTTCCTCCAGCTTGGGGCACGTTAACCCTAAGACCTACCTGTAAACAGTTCACTTCAGGTGGATAAGGAGGAGCAGATGAAGATTACTTTAGGCCGACAATCCATTCTGCTTTTGGGCGTGAATGGATTGTTTGCGTTAGCCGGAGCGCTGTCGGGAACCTTTTTGAATGTGTTTCTGTGGAAAAGCCGTCCGGATTATGCCATGTTGGGTTGGTTCACAATCAGTCAGCAATTGGCCATTGGACTCACGTTCTGGCTTGCTGGCAAATGGGTCAAGGAACACAATAAAATGAGTGCTTTACGACTGGGTACTGCGCTGTCCGGCCTTTTCTATATGGTTGTCCTCTGGGCTGGTTCCAGAGCTGTAGACTGGATTTGGCCTCTGGGCATACTCCTGGGGTGTTCTCTGGGGCTATTCTGGATCGCATTTAATGTCGTGTATTTTGAAATAACGGATCGGGAAAACAGAGATCTATTCAATGGCTGGGTCGGATTACTTGGCTCGATGACAGGAATTATAGGTCCATGGTTCTCCGGTCTGATTATTACCCGAATGGCGGATAATACAGGGTATCGACTCATATTTACGGTATCACTCGTCATTTATGTTATCGCGGTAGTCTTTAGTTTTTTTCTCAAAAAGAGAAAGGTAAGCGGAACATACCGCTGGTCCGAGCCTTGGATACAGTTATCCAAACCGGATAGTCCCTGGAGGACCTTGGCTTTGGGTTTGTTCGCTCAGGGTGCGCGTGAAGGTGTTTTTGCCTTTTTGATTGCACTGCTTGTATACGTGGCCACTGCACAGGAGTATAAATTGGGACAGTTCTCACTCATCACTTCTGCTGTAGCATTACTAAGTTATTGGGCAGTGGGGAAATGGTTTAAACCACAGTATAGATCAAGAGGCATGTTCATTGGAGCTCTGATTCTGCTGATTGTGCTGATTCCTCTTCTGTGGAAAGTGACCTATGTTACGCTGTTAATCGTGGGGATTGGAAGTGCAGTCGCGATGCCATTGTATATTTTACCTATGATATCAGCGGGATTCGACATGATGGGTACAAGTGGCGAAAATGTGGAGAAAAGGGTTGAACTTGTCGTATTGAGAGAGTTATGTCTGATGGGTGGCCGACTTTTCGGGTTGACCATATTTATTGTAACGGTCATGAATACTCCGTCCCTGCGCATGTTAACTTGGCTTATTATCGTTCTGGGTGCGTTCCCGCTGATCGGCTGGTTCTTTATGCGTAAATTATTGAAGCGGCCGGAAGGTCAAGAGTCGGCGGGCTAGAAGCCTTTCAATATATAAACAGGGTACAATGCAGGGAAAGAGAGAACTTTCCTTGTACTGTACCCTGTTTGTATTTGTATTGGTTCATATAGTTGGTTATGCAGGAGATGGTTTACTTGTACGTGTAAGTGAGAATAGATCCATATCAGGGTTCTGCTTGCCCGTAATGGCATCCACAATCAGAGAGGCAGCAATCATACTGTACACGGTACCGTTGCCTCCATACCCTTCAACAAAGTACGAATTCGGATAATCTGGATGTGGACCGATAAACGGAAGACCATCATGGGTACTGCCAAATACAGCTTCCCAAGCGTAATCGACTTCGAGATCAGGTAATGGAAAATACTCGGCAATCTTCTGTAACAAAATCTCACCTTTATGAACCGCCTTGATCGCCCGTTGTTCTTCTCGAGGACGATTCTCATCAAGTCCACCAGCCATTATTCTTCCGTCTGGAGTCGTACGCATATATAGATAAGGTCGTTCGGTCTCCCATATCATGCACTGCTTATACCAGCTGCTTAGATCCTGTACTGGCTTGGTAGCTATAGCATATGTGCTTATCAGGTATGCGCCTCTGTCTTTTTTGATTTCTTGTGTTTCATAGCCTGTTGAGAAAATAACATGTTTGGCACGTACAGTGCCATGAGGTGTGTAACATAGGACACCATTTCCATCGTAATCACAGTGGGTGAATTCACTATGAGCATAGACTTTAGCTCCTTGACGTGAGGCTGAGTGGAATAGTGAATGAACCAAACGATAAGGATTTACCTCAGCATCCCCGCTTGTGTATAGTGCAGCGCGTCTGCTGAACGGGAACAGTGCACTGATTTTTTCCTGATCCCACAGCTCTACATCAAATCCATAATGTTTCAGGTTACGATATTCTTCCTCCAGCAACGGTACATCTTCCTCGTGACTGGCGCAATACAGACTTGTGCGAGGCACAAACCAAGGATCAATCTCAAGCTTCGATGAAATTTTTTCGAGATGTTGCATGGCATCACGGCATAATTCGTAGAATCGAACACCGCGTTCTTCTCCAAATGTCTGGATACAAGAGGTGAGCGTTTTGTCGTTCGCATATTGGAGCAGGCCCATATTTGCCATGCTGCTGCCATGACCGATATCTCTTTTGTCAATAACAACGGTATCAATCCCCTGATCTATCAGAAGCTTGGCAGAGAGTGCGCCTCCTATTCCACCGCCGATGATTAGGCAATCACAGGACAGATTTTCTTTCAAAACAGGATAATGGGGATGGGAATCAAAGGTGGTTGGCCAAAACGTTTCCCCGTTAATAAGTTCCACAATTAATCACCTCTGTAGAATGTAGTTGAAGTATACTTTTTCAGGTTAGGGTAACAATAAATTCGCAATAACTTTAGGTTAAGGAGGTCAGACATACATGCAAAATTCACAAATGCAAGCACTGAGCCCCAAGGAACTGAACTATATCGCGGATTCAATTTCCAATGAGGAAATGTTAATTAAACAATGTGCAGCTACAGCCTCCATCACACATAATCCGCAAATTCAACAGGCGCTGAATCATTATGTTCGCTCACATGAGCAGCATCTGAATACTCTTGTCAATGCGTTACAGCAACATCAATCTCTTGCACCAGCGCAATCCCAGTAAAGCTCAAAACACGACAAGTTATTCCAAAGCATAGGAGGAAAATAAGTGTACACTCAATCTTTGTCATCTGGTGGGAATTTTATGCAAGAACAAGATTTGTTGAAGTCGATTCTTGCAGATTTAAGACGAACCTCACGTGAATATACAACAGCAACTACTGAATCTTCCTGTCCCACAACTCGTAGAATGTTCAATGAGTTAACGAACGATACATTAAGATTGCAAGGTGAATTGTTCAATCTGATGCAACAAAACAACATGTATTCCGCTTCATCCAAAGCACTTCGTCAGGATGTGGACAAACAAATCCAGTTTGCACAACAGACCCAACAGAAGTGTCAGCAATTCATTCAAGAAAAGAACACGCAGAACAGTTCATATAGCCAAGCTCCTAATGTGCCTCAGCATCAGCCGAATTACGGTAACCCTTATTACATGTAACCCGTGTATAAGAGGTTTGAGCACCTACGATCCAGGACCATACCACCGCTTGCCTGAATTCAGGGCAGGCGGTCTTTTGTCTTTGCATCAACGTTAAATTCATGTAATATAAGTATTAATTCATTTTCAGGAACCTGGATGACGCTGGAGGGAAAACCATGAAAGATTTGAACGATCTGCAATTAAAAGTTCTGGATCTTCTAAAGGAAGACGCGAGAAGGACTCCCGCACTGCTGTCGACGCTGCTGGGGGAGTCGGAAGACAAGATCAAGAACGCCGTGGCACAGCTTGAACAAGACCACGTCATCGTGAAATACGCAACCGTCGTGAACTGGAGTAAAATAGATGATGAGAAAGTAACGGCCCTGATTGAGGTGCAGATTACGCCGGAGCGTGGTCGTGGCTTTGAAGGAATTGCTGAGCGCATTTATCTATACCCGCAAGTGAAGTCCGTATATCTCATGTCAGGCGCATACGATCTGCTCGTTGAAGTGGAAGGTGGCAACCTGCGTGAAGTCGCTAATTTCGTGTCGGAGAAACTGTCTCCGATTGACTCTGTACTTTCAACCAAAACGAATTTTATTCTTAAAAAATATAAGCAGGACGGGATTATCTTTGAAGACCATCAGGAAGACAACCGTCTCATGATCTCGCCGTAAAGGAAGATGTGTCATGATAGTGAATGAACAGACAACCGGGAACAACAAGAATATGACATCTTATCTGGCACCTCTCGTGCAGCAGATACCTCCATCCGGAATTCGCAAATTTTTCGATCTGGTTGGTGACAACAAGGATATTATCACATTGGGCGTGGGTGAACCTGACTTTGTTACACCTTGGCATATGCGTGAAGCTTGTGTATACTCGCTGGAAAGAGGTATGACCAGCTATACATCCAACGCCGGCATGCCGAAGCTGAGAGAAGCCATCAGCGATTATCTGGATACGCAGTTTGATACCAAATATGATCCCAAGGATGAGATTATTGTTACCGTGGGTGGCAGTGAAGCGATTGATCTGGCTTTGCGCGCATTAATTGTACCTGGCGACGAAATTCTCATTCCTGAACCTTCGTACGTAGCTTATTCACCAATCGCTTCGATCGGTGGAGGAATACCGGTCGGTGTTGAAACCTATGCGAAAGATCAGTTCAAGCTAACGGCTGAAGCACTTGAAGCAGGCATCACACCGAAGTCGAAAGTGGTTATTCTGTGTTATCCGAGTAATCCAACAGGGGCCATCATGACCTATGAAGAGTGGCTGCCCATTGCTGAAGTGATCAAAAAGCATGATCTGATCGTGATTGCGGATGAAATATATGCTGAATTGACCTATACGCAAAAGCATGTCAGCTTTGCTGCTATTCCTGATATGAAGGAGCGGACCATTCTGGTAAGCGGATTTTCCAAAGCTTTTGCAATGACAGGCTGGCGGATTGGGTATATGTGTGGTCACCCTGAACTTATTGCAGCCATGCTTAAAATCCATCAGTATACGGTAATGTGTGCGCCGGCCATGGGCCAGGTTGCTGCACTTGAGGCATTGACGAATGGTTTGGGTGAGAAAGACCGGATGGTAGAATCGTATAATCAACGCAGACGTTTGATTGTGCAGGGATTCCGGGATATTGGACTTGACTGTCACGAACCTCAGGGAGCATTCTATGCATTCCCGAGTATTCAAAAGACAGGCATGAGTTCCGACCTGTTTGCCGAGCGATTGTTAACGGAGAATAAAGTTGCTGCTGTTCCTGGGAATGTTTTTGGTCCTCAGGGTGAAGGCTTCTTGCGTTGCTCGTATGCTACTTCCGTAACCCAATTGAATGAAGCATTGGAACGAATCGGAAACTTTGTTTACAAATTGCAAAAAGAGGGTTAATACTTTTTACACAGATATACATTTTATCATTGTAAAAAAATAACTTTCTTTTACAAAATATTGTGATATAATTTCAATTTGAAATAAGTTTTCATAATTTGGAAACCATTTTTCCAAGGAGGGGTTGGCTTTGTTTTGTGTTGAATATGATTTACCGACTAATCGTGGGCACTATCTGGCAGAAGGCGATCATGGCGACCGATGGTCGGTGAAACCTGATCACGCATCTTTGCATGACATTTCCTTGGAAGATGAGATTCATATGCTTCGTCGCAAGATGGAACAGATCTTCCTTGAAGAGAAATCATTCACATCCGATATTGTAATTGAAATCAGCAGTTTGCTGGATCTAAAGATTAATGAATACATGAAGGCTAACCCGATTAAAGGGAAATAACGTTTTCGCTGGATTTGAAACGTTTCGTTAATGGAGTTAGAAAAGGAGACCTGAGAGGGTCTTCTTTTTTGTGTGTAGAGCAAAGGATATCCCCCGATAAGCCAGGTTATTTTTTTGCGTGGAACAATTGTGATATATTGGACATAGGAGACTAAAGGGGGAACTGGAATGAAGAGATTTTGGGGGCTTACTGCGATCATTTCTGTTATTTTTTTGTTGGCTGGTTGTGGGGGGAAGGATGGATTTTCCGTTTTTATCATTGATAACCAAGGGAATCCATCTGTAATCTCGGAGCAGTTGCAGGCCAATCTGCAACAGAAACTGGGCGAGGAGCCCAAGGTGGAAGTGATCACCAGTGCGATGTATGATGTTCAGAAAATTATGGTAGAGTATGCGGCTGGGGGACATGATATCTTCATATTGCCTGAATCCGACATGAAACAATACGGAAGTAATGGTTCCAATGTTCCGCTTGATGATACCTTTGATCCCAAGAAGTATGAACGTGGTGTATTTGAAGGTGGGGTCTTAGTGGAGCAAGGTGAAGGAGAAGCAGGTTCAGATCTCAAGCAAGAATCACATCTTTACGGCATTCCACTCGAAGACATGAAGATGTTTAAAGATGTAGAATATGCTGCAAGTAATCTATTTGCCACCATTCCGGTATCAGCTTCCAATGTCGAAGAATCCAAAAAAGTGCTGAAGGCGCTAACAGAGTAAACGAAATACAGAATGGCTACGGAAGGAGGGAAGCGGATTGTTGATTACGGTCACAGGCGGCATAGGTAGTGGTAAAACCCGGTTTGCCCTCAAGTACGCAGCCGGGATTAGCCGGGAGGGCGTATATTTATCCACTGGTGATCATGATCCCGTTATTCCCGAATTGCCATCCGCTCATTATCGTGCCATTCATGCCGGGAACGGTCAGCATCTGACAGAGGTGATCACCCAGATTAATCGGGAATCCAATCTGTTTTTGGCGGATCAGCGAATTGTAATTGTAGACAGTCTTACCTCCTGGATGGCTGCCGGCTTCAGGGCCACAAAGGATCTGAATCAACAGCGTGCAGAGACACAGCTTTTGCTTGATGCATTATTGTCTTATCAGGGGAAGTTGCTTGTGATTACCAATGAAATGCATGGCACGTTGCATCCTACAGAGGAAGAACGAATATTTACAGCGAGAATGGCTTCGGTTAACCGGATGCTGCAGACACGTGCTGAAAAGATGTACATGCTGGTATCCGGTCTGGCTATCGATCTTAAGCGTCAGGGAATGCGAGATGAAGATGAACGGTAGCGAGATGAAGATGAACGGTAGCGAGATGACATAAACGGGTGATATGAAGAAGCCTCCTCGACCACGAAATGGTGGCAAGGAGGCTTTATTTATTGAGTCTGACATTATTTATTTCAGCTTTTTGCTACGTCTGATCCACCAGATAATACATCCGATAACAATGATGGCCAAAATAACATACACGATAATGGAATAGACGTCCATAAAGTGCAAAATGCTCTCCCATGATGCGCCGAGCGCAGCGCCAACAGAGACAAGAATAATATTCCATACCAATGTACCAATGGTTGTAAAGAGAAGGAATAAACCAAATTTCATGTTGGACATGCCTGCAGGAATGGAGATGAGACTACGGACAAGGGGAACCATTCGACAGAACAATACGGTCCACATGCCATATTTGTCAAACCATGCATCGACACGGTGAATATCCTCTTTTTTGATGCGCAGAACATGTCCCCAGCGTTCCACAATTTTTTCAAGGCGTTCGACGTCAATGAGTAGTCCAATGCCATACAGGAGCACAGCGCCAAGGACCGAGCCGATGGTAGCAGCAATAATAACACCTGGAAGGGTGAGACTGGTATAAGTGGTCATGAATCCGCCAAACGGCAAGATGATTTCAGATGGAATTGGGGGAAATACGTTCTCAAGAGCAATAATGAGTGCAATGCCTATGTAGCCGTATTGTTCCATGAAATCGGTTATCCAGTTTTGCATAATCGTCTCCTTTACTTTTGGTTTCCTTCGATTTGTCGTATACTCGGCAGAGCACACCAATTCTTATATACGTGTAAAGCGATAGACTGGTTTCTGAAAAAAAGGCATTCTCGTATTCATGATTAAATTAACAATTGGAGGGATCACGATGGGTATATATACACGAACAGGTGACGAAGGACAGACTTCGGTCATCGGTGGACGCGTCATCAAGGATGATGATCGAGTTGAGGCCTACGGTACGATTGATGAACTGAACTGTTTTGTCGGTCAGGCGATCAGTCTCATTGATTCTGCTCAAGGACAATTCGAAGATCTGCGTGAACACCTGCTGGAAGTTCAGCAGGAATTATTTGATTGCGGGTCCGATCTGGCCTTCGTGAAGATTAGTGAGACCAAATATAAGGTGAGAGATGAGATGGTCACACGTCTGGAACAATGGATTGACCAGTATGATGCAGAGAATCCAAAAGTGGAACGATTCATTATTCCTGGTGGCAGCCCGCTGTCTTCCGCCCTTCATGTGTGCCGTACCGTATGTCGCCGCGCAGAACGTCGCACGGTAACACTGGGACAACATACGGATATTAACCCGTCTGTCCGACGGTATCTAAACCGACTGTCTGATTATTTCTTTGTGGTTGCACGGACGGCCAATGCGAGACAACAGGTGGCCGATATTGAATATGTGCGGAGCAAAAAAGTATTCCGCCGCAAAGAATGAGCCACTACTATTCGCCGATTGTCTACACGGTGACCGAACAAGAGGATGGCTGGCTGCTGAAGACCGTGCTTCAGCGCCGGTTGCTGGTGTCGCGCAAGCTTTTATCCAAAATCAAGCTGACCGAGCAAGGTGTCATGCTTAATGGAGAACGTGTATACATTAGCGTCAAGGTAGCTGCGGGCGATGTCGTTGAAGTTCGGATGGAGCAAGAGGAATCAGATGATATATTGCCTGAACCTATTCCTTTTACCATTCTGTATGAAGACGAACACTTGCTTGTTGTAAACAAGGATGCGGGCATCATCGTTCATCCGACACATGGACACTATACAGGTACTTTGGCAAATGGCGTTGTTCATTACTGGAAATCCAAGAGCGAGCGCTTCCGGTTCAGACCGATTCATCGGCTTGATCAAGAGACGTCAGGAGTGCTAGCGATAGCCAAGAATCCCTATGTGCATCAGCATGTGTCTGAACAGATGATCGCGGGTACAGTAGACAAGAAATATATTGCACTTGTTCACGGCAGTCCTGTCCCGGAACAGGGAGCAGTGGATGGACCGATTGACCGCGATCCTGAAGAGCCACACCGCCGAATCGTAACACCTGATGGCTATGCTGCAAGAACGTTGTACACAACCTTAACACGTTGGTCAGGGGGCAGCGCCAGTGCGATAAGCCTCAAGCTGGAAAGCGGCAGAACCCATCAGATCCGGGTACATATGACGTCCATCGGCTGCCCATTGATCGGTGATCGAATGTACAAGACACTACCGGTGCACGAGATCGATGAGCAGACCATGGCTGTTCGGGAGGGACGGGATAGCTGGATTGCACGTCAGGCATTGCATGCTTGTGAACTGACGTTTGAACATCCCATTCTACAGGAACGCATGACGTTCCAGGCTCCTTTTCCACCAGATATGGCCGCGCTTGAGAAGCGTTTGAATGATGAGGCAGCTCCCAGAGAAGAACTGTAGGAAGCTGCGATGAGGGACTTAGATCTGCACCTTGTGTCGCAGCTTTCTGCACGGCCTTTCCTGTTTGGAGTTCAACGCTGTTTGTCTTACCCTTGTGAGGGATGCTTAATGCACCCGAACAACATGCCGTATGCTAATCATTATGGTTTAATGTATTGATGTTTACCAATTTCATAATAAATCTGTTAACGTGTCCAAACTTTAAAATGCTTTTAAAGTGATTAAAGCAAAGTAGTAAAGTCTTGGTCCAAAAAATATAGCGAATGTGTGTTTTTGATCTCATTCGCCAAAGTCAGTAAAGTTGCATGGCGATGGTATCGATTTGGAGCGACTTTTGGATTTGCGAAGCAAACCAAGGGAAGCGAGAAGTCGAAACCGGAGCCACACGAAACCGGAGGCACACTAGGAGGACACAACATGAGTAACTTAAAAGTATATCAATATGCCAAATGCGGCACATGCCGCAAAGCTGTAAAATGGCTTGAAGCTCAAGGACACGAACTGGAGCTAATTCCTATTTTTGATACACCGCCATCGGAAGCGGAATTAACCGAGCTGATCCAACAGAGCGGACTGGAAGTGAAGAAGTTCTTTAATACGAGCGGGGAAGTATATAAAGAACAACAATTGAAGGACAAGCTGCCAGGCATGTCAGCTGATGAACAGATTCGTTTACTGGCTTCGAATGGTCGTCTGATCAAACGTCCAATCGTTACGGATGGAGAAAAGGTGACGGTTGGATTCAAGGAAGAAACGTATGAGCAGGAATGGAATAACGCATAAACTTGGTGATTATCGGCCTTGAATTGTTCAAAATTCAGGGCTTTTTTGGCTGAACGATGGTTGGCGGAACTATGCTATAATGATAGAATTAGTTTCGATATTTATATGCTAGATTTAGATAGGAGAGAACAAATTCAAGTGAATCAACGTAATGAACCTACTTTGTTGCTGGTAGACGGTATGGCGGTGTTGTTCCGTGCTTTTTATGCGACATCAGCAAGCGGATATATCAGACGTACAAAGGCAGGATTGCCTACCAACGCAGTCTACGGATTTATCCGTTATTTCTGGGATGCGGTTCAGACTTTTGGGCCAAGTCATGTTGTATGTTGTTGGGATATGGGCGGTAAGACGTTCCGCGGTGAAGAGTATGCAGCTTACAAAGGCAACCGGGCCGAAGCTCCGGATGACCTGATTCCCCAGTTTGCCCTGATCCGTGAAGTGATGGATAGCCTGGGTATTCCGAATATAGGTGCACAAGGATTCGAAGCCGACGATTGCATCGGAACGCTTGCGAAGTATTACACCGAAGAGACAGATATGAATGTAATGGTACTGACGGGTGACCATGACATGCTGCAACTGATTAATGACCGCACGAGTATCATTATTATGAAAAAAGGCCATGGCAACTACATGGTTTATAACCCTGAAACGCTCATGGCAGAGAAACAACTTACCCCTCGTCAAGTCATTGACATGAAGGGTCTAATGGGAGATGCCAGCGACAATTATCCCGGAGTACGGGGAATTGGTGAGAAAACAGCGTTGAAGCTTGTACAGGAGTACGGCTCTATCGAAGGGATTCTGAGCAACATGGACAAGCTTACCCCTTCCGTCCGTAACAAGATTGAGAATGATCTGGACATGCTTCATCTGTCCCGCAAACTGGCAGAAATTCATTGTGCTGTTCCGGTTGCCTGTGCACTGGATATCTGTGAATTGCGTCTTGATCCGGATATGGTGATGGACAAGTTTGAACAACTTGAGATGAAGAGCCTTGGCTCTTGGATGGGAGTGGCAATAGGGTGAGCAACAAGCAGAATGTACGAACAGGCAAAAAGTGGTGGACAGGGGCTATGGCCCTCGTCCTAGCCTTGCCCGTGATTCTTTCGGGAGCAGTAAGTGCGCCACAGACAGTGGATGCCAAAGCAGCAATTAGCACCAAAGTACAGAAAGTAAAAGCAGCAGGTCGCAATTTTACCGTGCAGACGGTTACGATTCCAAAAGGAACACCGGTTACTGTGGGACTGGCGAAGAAACAAGTTGGCCAGACGGCAACACTGCCATCGATTGTGAAAGCCTATGGCGCACAAGCAGCCATTAACGGAGCATTTTTTGAAGCATATAATGGAGCACCAGATCCATATGGCATGTTAATAGCAAATGGCAAGGTCATACATATTGGAAGATACGGAACATCCATCGGATTTAAGGAAGATGGCTCGGCGATTATGGATTCACTTCAGGTGAGCCTGACTGGTAAAGTGACAGATACGAAAGGCAAATCACGCAGTTGGTATGCGACCTTTATTAATCGAACACCTTCAGCGAATGCTAGCATTACAATGTTGTATACGCCTGAACGAGGTGCCACAGTCGGTTTCAAAGGTGGTACTGCGGTTGTCATGGAGAAGGGGATTGTGACCAAAAAGGTGCCAAACACCAATGTAGCGATTCCTAAGAATGGCTCGGTATTGGTCTTCACCGGCAATCAGAAGTCTTCTTCGGATCGTTTCACCGTTGGTTCAACCGTAGAAATGAATTATAAGTATACGAACGCAGCAGGCAAAGAGATCCCGTGGCAAGATGTAGTGACCGCTGTTGGAGCAGGACCACGTCTAGTGAAAGACGGTAAGGTAGCTGTAAATCCGGCGAGCGAAGGTTTCAAGGATGCCAAGATTCTTACCGCGTCCGGAGCCAGAAGTGGTATCGCCATCATGGCGGATGGTTCCGTAATGCTGGCTACTGTTTCCGGAGCGACAGTTAAGGAGTGGGCAGCGGTGATGCAGAAACTTGGTGCCAAACAGGCCATGAATCTGGATGGAGGTGCATCCTCAGGCATGTATGCCGGAGGTAAAATGCTGACTTCTCCGGGCCGACTCTTGAGTAATACGCTGGTATTTGGTGGCTCTGTGCGTTAAAAGAAAGGGATTATGGGAGGTATGATGCAAATGACACTCACATCTGATCAAAAGCGGGGGGAAGGCAACACAGCTGTTCTGGCCATTAATGTCGGAATGCCGCGGCCGCTCCCTGGGCAAAAGCGTGAAGTGATGAGCGGCATTGTGAAACATCCTGTATTCGGCGCGGTTTTCCTGTCATTCACTGGGATGACAGGGGATGCGCAGGCGGATCTGGTGCATCATGGCGGACCTGACAAGGCCGTTTGTGTATACGATTACAGTCGTTATCCGGCGCTGGAACAGCTGATGGATCGCAAGCTGGACTGGGGAGCTTGTGGTGAAAATTTGACGGTTGAGGGCTGTGCCGAAGAAGATGTGCGGATTGGTGATGTGTATGAGTTGGGCGAAGCTACCGTGCAGGTCAGTCAGCCCAGACAACCATGCTTCAAGCTGGGTGCGCGGTATGATTATAAGGAGCTACCTGTTTATTTTCAGGAGAGTGGACATACCGGCTTTTACTTTCGTGTACTGCAAGAAGGGGAGGTTCGGCCTTCATCGATATTTCGACGAATCAGCACCGATCCTTCATCCATGACGGTTCTTGAAGCTAATCGAATTATGCATCAGGGGAAAGAAGATGTGGAAGGTATTCAGGCACTGCTGGCCATTTCTGCACTGTCAGACAGCTGGAGGCAGACGTTAATGAAACGACTGTCCAAGCTGGAGATTGAGTAGCAGGGTAATTATAGTGTCATCCAGTGAGGAACGATCAATCCTTTTTTAAACTAACTTGGGAGTGTGACTAACATGACGATCTTAGGCGCGATTGAAGCAGGCGGAACCAAATTTGTATGTGGTATTGGCACTGAAAATGGAGAAGTTCTTGAGCGCGTAAGTTTTCCAACGACAACACCGGAAGAGACAATGGCTCAAGTGATTTCTTTTTTTGAAGGCAAAGGCATTGAAGCGCTAGGCGTAGGTTCATTTGGCCCGATTGACCCGATTGAAGGAAGCCCAACGTATGGTTATATCACAACAACACCCAAACCACATTGGGGACAGTATAACCTGATTGGCAAGCTCAAGGAGCATTTTGATGTACCGATGACATTTGATACGGATGTGAATGGTGCGGCACTTGGAGAAGCAACCTGGGGCGCTGCACAAGGTCTTGAGAGCTGTCTGTATATCACTGTGGGCACAGGTATTGGTGCAGGCGCTGTGGTCGGCGGTAAAATGGTCCATGGATTGTCTCATCCAGAGATGGGACATATCATTGTACGCAGACATCCGGAGGATACATACGAGGGTTTCTGTCCGTATCATGGGGATTGCCTCGAAGGTCTTGCAGCTGGCCCGGCCATTAACAAACGTTGGGAGCAACCGGCTTATGAGCTGCCTGCAGATCATAAAGCATGGGAGATCGAAGCACATTACCTGGCACATGCACTGATGAATTATGTTCTAATTCTCTCTCCGCAGAAAATCGTAATGGGTGGCGGAGTAATGAAGCAGGAGCATCTGTTCCCGATGGTTCGTAGCAAACTGCAGGAGTTGCTTGCTGGATACGTTCAGCATCCAGCACTTCAATCTGACATTGACCAGTATGTTGTTTCACCAGGACTTGGTGACAATGCAGGGCTGTGTGGTTCGCTAGCACTTGCTAAGTTGGCATTGAATATCTAGAACAATAAAAGATTGACGAAATTTACCATTGTGGTATGATATGGGCAACAGCATAGCACGGTTAATGAGGAAGCACCTCTCTTGCATGGATTTTGCAGGAGAGGTGTTTTTTGTGCTGCCTGTAGGTAGCATATCTAACTCGTATAGGCTGAATATTCAAAGGGAGGGAACGGAAATGGAAGTCATTTTTATGAACAGATTGTCCAGAATGTCAGATCAGAACGCAGAGTATGCGCAGCTATGGATTGGGGAAGAGGAAGATGGCTGGCAGCTGGGATGGAGCCGCTATGAGGAAGGGGAGCGAGAGGACAGCATCTGGTACGAAGGAACTTCTTGGGAGGAACTGCTTCATATCTACCGTCATCAGCTTGCCATACAGATGAGCGAAGGATACCGACCGCAGCTGCAGGGTTTATTTCACGAGAATGATGATCTGAAGTCACGCAGTTATGGTGGTCAGCGGCTCCATTGCTACAGTGAACTATACGGCAATGAGCAGTTATATACGGATCTGTGCACGTGGCGCAGGAAGAGAGCTGTATCTGACCGGAAGGCACCCTATTTTATTGCAACGAACCGTCTGCTGCGTTTGATCAGTGCCTTTGTTCCGCAATCGATGGATGAACTCATGCAACTGCCTGGCGTAGGGGAGAGCAAAGCGACCGAGTATGGTATGGAGTGGATGGAGATTACGAATGGGTTGGAGCGTTCAACTACGTTCCCGCTGGACTGGGTATACACGGCTCTGAAGGAAGAAGAATATGAAAGCTGGTTATACAAGCAGAGAGAGCAGAAGTACAAGCAGGAACTCGACAAGTTCACCACGCGTAAGCAGGTGCTTGAGGGCATGAAGGACGGGCATACGTTAGAAGAGATTGTTAATCGATCCGGATTATCCCGACGTGAATTGATTGAGCTGTTGGAGACACTGGATCTTGAAGGTTATGACACCGATTGTCTTCTGGATGTGGAGCTGGCAGTTATGCCAGAGAACGAACAAGAGGCCGTGTGGAGTGCGTATGAGGAGCTGGGAGATACGTTCCTGAAGCCGGTATTACATAAAGTGTATGGAGGAGAGAAGCCCGACGGAGGAAGTCTGGAGCAGGTCTATGAAAGACTGCGCATGATTCGAATCCGCTTTCGTCGGCACGCAGAGACAGAGCGGCATGTTGGTTAATGATCGGAAATGAAAAAAAGACGAGGCGTTCCTCCAGAAGGAGCGCTTCGTCTTCGTTATTTCATAGAAGTTCATACCCAGTCTTTTTTACGGAAAATAAAGAACATGCTCAGGCCCAGTGTTACCATCAGGCCAATCACAACAAAATAGCTGTATTTCCAGTTAAGTTCTGGCATATTCGTAAAGTTCATACCGTATATACCGGTAATGACCGTCAGCGGCATGAAAACCGTAGTAATCGCGGTAAACACGCGCATGATCTCATTCGCCCGGTTCGCAATACTGGATTGATAGGCTTCTCGCAAGTTACCCATCAGGTCGCGGTAGGTTTCAAAGGTTTCAGATATTTTTACGGCATTCTCATAGATGTCACTGAAATATTTTTGCAGTTGATCATCAATGAGACGCAGATCTTTTTTGTTAAGGGTGTTAATGACCTCTTTCTGAGGTCCAAGCACTTTTTTCAGCCACAGAATCTCACTGCGCAGCCCGATGATTTCATTCAGATGAGACTTTTTGGTGTGCATCAGAATATCTTCCTCAAGCTTCTCGATCCGAGCTTCAATTCGGTCACCTACGGTGAAATAATTGTCAACAATCAAGTCAACCAGCAGATACAGGAGACGATCGGGTGTACTGATTTCCTGTTCCCACAGGATGGGTTTTAATGTGCGTAATTCGCTGACCTTCTGTTTTGTAACACTAATAATGAAATGTCTGCCGAGAAACAGGTTGACCGCACGTAGAAATATCTCTTCATCATCGAAACGGATGCTATTAATCACAATAAAATAATGATTCTCATAGATTTCAATCTTCGGACGTTGTTCTTCGTCACTAAGACAGTCTTCCACAGCCAGATCATGCATCAAGAACAGCGGCTGAAGTACCGCCAAATCGTCTACGTCTGCATCAATCCAGTAAAATCCTTCCGCTGGTGGAGTCAGCGCCTGCTGAATGTCGTCCACCGGAATAAATACACCGTTGTTTACCAACCGGATTTTCATCGTTAATCTACTCCTTCTGCACCCGCCAACTTGGCGGATATTATCATTATGGGCGCAAAAAGAACAAATCAGCCGGTCGGCAGCGGAGCCTGGAGATCAGGGCTGCGTTCACTATATACTCAAACGGAAGTCACGTCCCGCTGCCGGCATTCTGATGTCAATTCTCTATGCAGTTTGTCGGAATTCGGCTGCCAGTCAGGCCTCGGGTCGCCATCCATTTAATATGTCACCTCTCACATAAGGGTTTATAACACCTTGTTTAGTATACCGCTGGTACAAGGTGCTTTCAAGCGCAAAAATGTGTCTATTTCGCGCCCTGAGGCAGTGTATGACAACGGATGATGAACGGTTCCGATCTGGGAAGCAGACATCGAACTGCATCTTGACGTGAGGGCATTAATGTAATAAAGTAGACGGTGAACCATATTTAATTACAATCTAATACAGCGAAATCTTATCAAGAGTAGGTGGAGGGACTGGCCCGATGAAACCCGGCAACCGGCGGTATACCGCACGGTGCTAATTCTTGCAGCGACTAAGTGTCAAGTGGCACTGTTGTAACTGAGAGATGAGAGAGGCGCATATCTTTTTTACATATGACCTTTCTCGAAATCCGAGGAAGGTCTTTGTTATATGCCCCGACTTCTCAGCAGTGATTTTCGCTAAGGAACTTGAGGTTGTTTGTAACGTTGGATGAAAGAGCAATTCAATGTTTTTACAAGCTCAAGGCAGTCTATAACTGTATTGATGTGAAGACATCAAGCCAGGGGTTGCTGCATCTATCTATGCACAAGGAGGAGTTAGATTTACCATGCCAATCAAAATACCTGATACTCTGCCAGCAAAAGAAGTACTTGAAGGAGAGAATATCTTCGTCATGGATGAAACTTCTGCATACCAGCAGGATATTCGTCCACTCCGTATCGCTATATTAAACCTGATGCCCACAAAGGAAACGACCGAAACACAATTGCTTCGTCTGGTGGGAAACACGCCTATTCAGGTGGATGTCGTTCTTGTACATCCCAAATCCCATACGTCGAAGAATACGTCTCAGGAGTATTTGGATCTGTTCTATAAAACCTTTGATGAGATTGAGCACCGCCGTTTCGATGGAATGATTATCACGGGTGCTCCTGTGGAGCAGATGGATTTCGAAGACGTGAACTATTGGAATGAAATCCAGGAGATCTTCGAATGGACCAAAACAAATGTGACATCAACCCTGCACATATGTTGGGCCTCCCAGGCAGGTTTATACCATCATTTTGACGTACCCAAGGTTGCACTAGATGAAAAGTGTTTTGGGGTTTTCCCACATACCATCAATAAACCCCATGTTCCGTTGCTGCGTGGATTCGATGAAGTGTTCAACGTTCCACATTCCCGTCATACGGAAGTGAGACGCGAAGATATTGAAAAGAATGAGAATTTAGAGATTTTGGCTGAATCCGAGGAAGCGGGGATCTTCCTGGTTGCTACCAAAGACGGCAAACAGATTTTTGCCACAGGACATGCCGAGTATGACCCGTTCTCATTAAAGTGGGAGTATGACCGGGATGCAGCCAAAGGTTTGGATATCGCATTGCCTAGACATTATTATCCCAATGACGACCCTTCTCGTGTGCCACCGGCTACTTGGCGCGCTCATGCCAACTTATTATTCTCTAACTGGCTCAATTACTATGTGTATCAAGAAACACCTTACGATATTGGCCCGCAAATCTAATCGAGATTACAGGAGGATGCAGCAATGGAAGACAACAACAAGTTGAAAATCGAAAGCCGCTTAGCACAAATTGGGTCCATCAATGAACCGGTAACAGGCGCCATTAACTTTCCGATCTATCAATCCACTGCGTTTCGCCACCCGAAGCTTGGACAAAGCACGGGATTTGATTATATTCGTACAACCAATCCAACCCGCAAAGTGTTGGAAGAAGCAGCCGCAGCGCTGGAATCCGGTGATGCAGGGTTTGCCTGTAGCTCAGGCATGGCAGCTCTGCAAACCATCTTTGCCATGTTTGGTCAGGGAGATCATCTAATTGTGTCGCTGGATCTGTATGGCGGAACCTATCGTCTGCTTGAACGCATCTTGTCCCGTTTCGGTGTAACCGCAAGTTATGTGGACACGAATGATCTTGCAGCATTGGAGAATGTTCGTCAGCCGAATACCAAAGCTGTATTCATCGAGACGCCGACGAATCCGCTGATGATGATTACCGATGTAGAAGCCGTCGCTTCCTGGGCGAAAACTTACAACCTGTTGACGATTGTTGACAACACGTTGCTCACTCCATTTTTCCAACGTCCGATTGAACTGGGTGCCGATATCATTATTCATAGTGCAACCAAATATCTGGGCGGACACAATGATGTACTGGCCGGATTAATCATAACCAAGGGTGAGGCATTATCCGCGGAAATGGCTTTCCTGCATAATTCGATTGGAGCCGTATTGTCTCCAAGTGACTCTTATCAGTTGATGAAAGGCATGAAAACGCTAGCTCTTCGCATGGAGCGTCATCAGCACAATGCACTTACCATTGCCAAATACTTGCTTGAGCATCCAGCGGTGGTTGAAGTGTACCATCCAGGCCTATCCGATCATCCGGGGTATGAAATACAGAATAAACAATCCACCGGTAATACAGGTATCTTCTCTTTCAAAGTGAAGGATGCACGTTATGTTGAACCGTTGCTACGTCATATCAAACTCATTGCTTTTGCCGAAAGTCTCGGCGGAGTGGAATCACTCATGACTTACCCGGCAGTACAAACTCATGCGGATATACCGCTTGAAATTCGTGAAGCCATAGGTGTGGATGACCGCCTGCTCCGGTTCTCCGTAGGCATTGAACATGCAGATGATCTGATTGCAGATCTTGGCAATGCGCTGACAGCTGCACAACAGGAAGTTGAAGGAGGCGTGCACTCATGAGTGAGTCCAACAACAAGCCGAATTCCGAGTTGAAATTTGATACGAAATTGCTCCATTTCGGTGATGAGATTGACAAAACGACTGGGGCCTCCAGTGTACCGATCTATCAAGCATCCACATTCCATCATTTTGATATCTTCAATCCGCCTCAACATGATTACAGTCGTTCGGGTAATCCGACACGTCAGGCATTGGAAGATTACATCACATTGCTGGAGGGTGGAGCACGAGGATTCGCCTATTCATCCGGGATGGCTGCGATCTCTAGCGTGTTCATGATGTTCTCCGCAGGAGATCACATGATTGTAACGGAAGACGTATATGGAGGTACGTATCGTTTGCTTACTTCCATCTTGAGCCGCATGCAGATCGAGACGACCTTTGTAGATATGACCAATATAGATGAAGTAAAAGCGGCGCTCAAGCCGAACACCAAAGCAGTTTATATGGAAACGCCGTCTAACCCGACCCTGCGAATTACGGATATTGCTGCCGTAACGGACTGGTCGAAGGAACATGACCTGATTACGATTCTGGATAACACCTTTATGACACCGTACTATCAGCGTCCAATTGAGCTTGGCGTGGATATCGTCGTACATAGTGCTACCAAGTTTCTCGGGGGTCACAGTGATGTGTTGGCGGGGTTAGCCGTTGCTCGCACGGAATCACTTGGCGTACAGCTGAAACAGTTGCAAAATGGACTCGGAACGGTACTCGGGGCACAAGAATCCTGGCTTTTGATGCGCGGGATGAAAACCTTGGGGGCTCGCATGGCTCACAGTGAACAAAGCACAGCCAAACTGGCCGCATGGCTGAATGAGCGTAGTGATATTGCCGCTGTCTTTTATCCTGGGCTGCAGGATCATCCCGGCCGCGAGGCACATGAACGCCAGTCAACAGGTTATGGAGCTGTCGTTTCGTTTGACGTCGGTTCAGGGGATCGGGCAAAAGCAGTGCTTAACCGGGTGAAGTTACCCATTGTGGCTGTAAGCTTGGGAGCTGTGGAGAGTATTTTGTCTTACCCAGCGATGATGTCGCATGCGGCAATGCCGGCTGAGGTTCGCCATGACCGTGGCATTACAGATGGATTGCTTCGTTTCTCGGTAGGTCTGGAAGATATCGATGATCTGATTGCCGACTTGGAACAAGCACTTCAGGAATCCTAGAAAAGTGGTACCGGAATACGTCTATGCACTTGTTTAATATCAAATTAATTGGATTTTATATGTAAACATTTTTACTTATTTTTAAAGCACCTGTTCATAAGGTGCTTTTTTTCACATGTAACCTGTGTTACGATATGTGGAGTACAGAAATACGATGTTGCCACCAGAACTTGCTTCTCTTGAACAAGTTGGGACGGATCGTTATATAATTTCTCTTCATGAGGGAGGCTTTTTTACGATGAGTACGGTAGACCGTATCTTAGATAAAGCCCTTCGGGGCGAACGTTTAGACTTGGAAGACACGATTGAGCTATTTGAATCGAATGAAGTGGACAAAATCGGGGCAGCTGCTAATGTCATTATGAAACGCATGCACCCTGAACCATACAGAACATTCGTAATTGGGCGTAACGTCAACTACACGAACGTGTGTGATGTGTACTGCCGTTTTTGTGCTTTCTACCGCAGACCTGGTTCTGAGGAAGGATACGTACTTCCAGACGAGGTCATTTTCCAGAAAATTCAGGAAACAGAAGATGTGAATGGTACCGAGATTCTGATGCAAGGCGGAACGAATCCGAATTTGCCTTTCAGCTATTACACAGACCTGTTGAAAGCCATCAAGGAACGTTTCCCGAACATCACGATGCACTCTTTCTCACCTGCCGAGATTATGAAAATGGTTGAAGTATCCGATGGGCTTACATTGGAAGAGGTTGTTCGTGCTATTCATGAAGCTGGACTGGATTCCTTACCTGGCGGCGGTGCTGAAATTCTGGATGACCGCACACGTCGGAAGATCAGCCGTTTGAAAGGTTCATGGCGGGATTGGATGGACGTTATGCAAACGGCACACCGCATCGGTATGAACACCACCGCAACGATGGTTATCGGACTTGGTGAATCGATGGAAGAGCGTGCACTGCACTTACTCCGTGTACGTGAAGCACAAGATGAATGTATTGCGAACAAGTATGATTCCGAAGGTTTCTTGGCGTTCATTCCGTGGACGTTCCAACCGGATAATACAAATCTCAAGCTGGAGCGTCAGACGCCAGAAGAGTACTTGAAGACTGTAGCCATCAGCCGACTGGTGCTGGATAATATCAAGAACATTCAATCCTCTTGGGTAACGATGGGTCCCGAGATCGGTAAGAAGTCGCTTGAATTTGGCTGTAATGACTTCGGTAGCACCATGATCGAAGAGAACGTTGTATCTGCTGCAGGTGCAACGTACAAAGTTAACATTGAATCCATTCTCCGTTTGATTCGGGAGTCCGGTTATATTCCGGCACAACGTAACACCCGATATGACATCGTGCGCATGTTCGACGAAGAGAATTCCGTGCATGAAGATTTCGTAATGCAGAACTAATCCAAATTTTTTGAATACTATTTCAATAAATCCTGATCATTTGATGAGTATTTATGAAGCAAGCCCGCTGACTACTCCGTTTGGAGAGAAGGCGGGCTTTTTGTTTTTTTCCGCGGATCGAGGTCATTAAACAGTACATGTTACGCAATTGCCGATATTTTATATTGAAATTGAACTGTTACAATGAGAAGGAACTTGTGAAGTCAGACATGCGGGAAAGGGGCAAACCAACCGATGAAGAGAAGAATTCTGGGAAAGACAGAACTGGACGTGCCTGTATTGAGCTTTGGAGCATCCTCACTCGGTTCCGTGTTTCGTGATATAGATCGGGATGAAGGTATTCGTACCGTACATGCTGCCGTTGATGGGGGGATGAATTACATAGACGTTTCGCCGTACTATGGACTGACGAAGGCAGAGACGGTGTTGGGTGAGGCCATTCGCAGTTTGCCGCGCAGTTCGTATATTTTATCCACCAAAGCTGGACGGTATGGAGAAAATGAATTTGATTTTTCACGTCAGCGGATTTTGAATAGTGTGCAAGAGAGTCTGGATCGACTGCATACGAACTATATTGATATTTTATTCCTGCATGATATTGAGTTTGTACCAGCAGAGATCATTGTAGAAGAAGCCTTTCCGACGTTACTGCGTCTGAAAGAGCAGGGAGTTATTCGTCATGCGGGGATATGCGGATTGCCCTTGCCATTGTTCGAGAAGGTTCTGCCACAGATCGATGCGGACGCCATTATCTCGTACTGTCATTACGCATTGAATGATAACTCATTGTTATCGTTGCTGCCGCTATTGGAAAAGAAAGAAATTGGCCTTGTGAATGCTTCGCCTCTCTCTATGGGCTTGTTAAGTACTCGTGGCGCTCCTGCCTGGCATCCGGCAGATGAACGGGTGAAACAACTTTGTCTGGAGGCTGCTCGCTTCTGTGCAGAACAAGGCAGTGATATTGCCAAGCTGGCCGTGCAATTCTCGACCGCAAATGAACGAATTCCAACAACACTGGTCAGCAGTGCCAACCAGCGCAATATTATCAATAATGCAGCCTGGATAGAAGAACCGTTAGATCAGAGTCTGCTGGAAGAAGTGCTACGTATTCTGGCTCCATTGCATAACGAGACGTGGTCAAGCGGACGTCCTGAATATAATACGAAGCCAACAAGCAACACGGCATCAGAAGCATCCAAGGGGGAACAACGATGAGAGCCATTGTATGTGAAGAAATAGATCAATTGAAGCTCCAGGACTTGCCTCAACCGGAACGAGCAGAAGGAGAGGCGTTGGTTGCCATTCGGCGGATTGGTATCTGTGGAACGGATCTTCATGCGTACAAAGGCAACCAGCCATTCTTTACCTATCCCCGCGTTCTCGGTCATGAACTGGCGGGTATTATTGAAGAGATCGGTCCGAACGCTGCCGGGTTACAGCCTGGGGATCAGGTAAGCATTATTCCGTATCTGCACTGCGGTCACTGTGTTGCTTGTCGCGGCGGAAAAAGTAATTGCTGTGTGTCCATGCAAGTCATGGGTGTGCACGTAGACGGAGGAATGAGAGAGAGAGTCAGTGTACCTGTCTCACATCTGCTCTCAGCAGGAGGCTTGACGTTGGATGAGACGGCAATGGTAGAACCATTAAGTATTGGTGCCCATGCCGTCAGGAGAGCAGGAATCAAGCCTGGTGAGCATGTGGTTGTGATAGGAGCAGGTCCCATTGGACTTGGTGTGATGGCATTCGCCAAACAGGCAGGGGCGCGTGTTATTGCCGTTGATCGTAATCTGGACAGGCTGGAGCTCAGCCGGACTTGGGCTGGAGCGGATGACATGGTTCAGGCGAATGAACGTACTGTGCAGCAAGTGGCAGAAATCACGGGAGGTGACTATGCTACGGCTGTCTTCGATGCAACGGGTAACGTGAATTCCATGAATGAAGCCATTCAGTATGTGGCACATAGTGGTCAACTCATTTTTGTAGGACTGGTGAAGGCCGATATTACCTTTCATGATCCTGAGTTTCACAAGCGCGAGATGAGCATATTGGGCAGCCGAAACGCAACCCGTGAAGATTTTGAACAAGTACTCTCAACCTTGCGTCAAAAGAAAATTAGCATGGATGGGTACATCACACACCGAGTGGAATTTGATGAGTTACCTACTGCAATAGATCAGTGGCTATTGCCAGATTCACATGTAGTGAAAGCCATTGTTGAATTATAATATCAAGTAATTCTGATAACAGAAAAAACACTCTCTGACCTTGTTGGACAAAACTGTTCATCCATAGGGTAAGAGAGCGTTTTTTTGTTTTTTTTAATTATTATTTTTCCGGATTCGTCACAATGCCCGCATGTGGATCAATGTGACGAACAATGGATTTTAGCCAGATCATTTCCAAGACGTGTACTTCATAATAAAGTGCACCGGGGATCTGTTTAATCCATCCTTCAGCCATAGCAAGTTGTGTTGAGTCAGAAGCTGCTCCCAGTGTTCCAGGTTCACGGCGCAGCCGTTTGCGTACAGCTTTTTCAACTTGAGAGCTTTGTGTGGTCAAAATGCATATTTTGCGTTTGGAAGAGAAACCCCTGAACGCAATGTACACCATTTCATAAGCAATAAGGTAGGCGATTACGGAATACATCGCTTGGTCCCAGCCAAAGACAACACCAGCAGCTGTCAGTATCAACAAGTTAAAAAGCATGATTATTTTTTCGATAAGCATCCGTTTTCCGCTAAATACACGTTCGGGTGGGCGGGAAGACGGATCACCGATTTCCAGCGTATCCAGTGTCCCACCATACCGCACGACGAGCCCAATTCCGAGTCCAAGACACAAACCACCAAACATGGCGGCAGCCAGCGGATGCTCTACAAGTGGCGGCATGGGATGAAGCACAATGGCACCGATCGAAAAGACAACCAGACCCAGAACAGTTACGAGTACAAATTTCTTCTGCACAATCTTGTAGGACAGAAATATAAACGGAACATTGAATAAAAATAAGAACAATCCAATCCTCATTTCGGTCCAGTGGGCGAATAGTGAGGAAATGCCTGTAATGCCTCCAATAATGATCTTATTGGGGTGTAAAAACAATTCAAGTCCCACGGAGGCCAGAATTCCGCCCGCGATTACGAGCAACAGGTTCAACCAGCGGCGGGAAGACGATATTCTGGTCTTGGCGGTGTTTGGCACCGGATTAGCCGATATCAGAGGTGCTTTCATAGGTCATCCTCCTTAGTGCGGCTTTCGAGCCATTCTCCCTGGGTTAGTCACAGAAAGATCGGCGTAGAGCCGTGAAATACGATAGTATGTCTGTCTGCACAGACATAAGGAATTATCCTTCTTTCTGCAGAACCTTCGGTTCTTCTTTCTTTTTCCGATTATCTTT
Source organism: Paenibacillus sp. USHLN196 (assembly GCF_037144955.1). Taxonomy (NCBI): domain Bacteria; kingdom Bacillati; phylum Bacillota; class Bacilli; order Caryophanales; family Paenibacillaceae; genus Paenibacillus; species Paenibacillus sp. USHLN196. The sequence goes on from NZ_JBBCYH010000004.1 coordinate 238,483, forward strand.
GAATTTGAATATCTTATCTAAAATACGGAATACATGTTTGGACTCTTTGGTCAATAAAGGACCCAGAATGGCCAAAATCAGGACATACAACGCGGCAAACGGTTGAATCATTGGTAACAGTCCCCCGGCTTTACCCATATTGGCCAAGATGATGGAGAATTCACCCCGTGACACAATGGTTAATCCAATATTGGCCGATGCTTTCGGAGATAGTCCTGCACTACGCCCTGCCAGCATGCCTGCCAAAAAGTTACCAAACAATGTAATAACAACTGCAATCAGAGCCAACCATACGGCTTCGCCACCCAGGGACAACGGATCAATGGACAATCCGAAGCTGAAGAAGAAGATGGCTCCGAAGAAGTCACGAAACGGCAGAATCAAGTGCTCAATCCGCTTCGCATGTTCTGTTTCAGCAAGTACCAGTCCAACCAGCAATGCACCGATCGCTTCGGCAACATGAATGGTTTCAGAGAAACCGGCTACCAGGAACAAGGCTCCGAATACAACGAGTGAGAATAACTCATTCGATCGAATTTTAAGGGCTTTGTTTAAGAGCGGTGTTGCTTTGCGTCCAAGGATAATCACAATAAGCATGAATCCGAGGGCGATAAGTGCGGACATGATGACGCCTCCGATGGAGGACGAATCACTAAGCACAAGTCCGGACAAGATCGAGATATATACTGCGAGGAATACATCTTCGAACATAATGATACCGAGTATCATCTCTGTCTCCGGATTGGCCGTTCGTTTCAAATCGACGAGTACCTTGGCCACGATGGCACTGGAAGAGATGGTAGTTATACCTGCGATAATAAGAGCTTCTGCAACTGGGAAGCCGGAAACAAAACCGAATATTAATCCCAGCGTAAAGTTAATTCCGATGTAGATCGAGCCGCCAACTGCAATAGAGCGGCCCGATTTAATTAAACGACCTACCGAGAATTCAAGTCCAAGGTAGAAGAGAAGGAACAAGATACCGATCCGACCCATGAATTCAATAAAAGGCTGACTTTCAATAAAGCGGAAGTCCAGATGCCAGATTTTCATGGCATGAGGCCCAACGGCCATCCCGATCAGAATATAAAACGGAACGACCGAAAATCTTAGTTTTGCCGATAAAAGGCCGGCTGCCGCAATAAGCACAAGGGCCAGACCTACTTCGAATATCAGATGATCCATCTATTTACCCCCTTCCAGTCAGGAGGAGGGATTTAAACAGTTTCTGTTGATTGCGTTCGCCAACGGCTACCACCGTGGATTCTGCACTGATAACTACCTCCGGACCTGGGCTGATATGTTTTTTGTGATTTTTCTCTACAACGGCAATTACCGTTGCCCCAGAGTTTTGACGTACGTCCAATTCGCCGATGGATTTACCGATACATCCGAAGGATGCTTCGATTTTGTACCACTCGATAATCAGGTCGTCAAACGTGACTTCAATATTTTCAAGCTGCTTCGGTTTGTAGGTTAATCCACCAACAATAGCAGCAATCTGACGTGCTTCGTAGTCGTCAAGCGTAATCATCGAGATACTTTGATCTGGATCATCATACTCGAAGTGGTACATTTCCCGGCGACCGTCATCGTGAATAATAATGACAATTTTATCACCGCTGCTTGTTTCAATCTGAAATTTTTTGCCGATTCCCGGCAAGTCTGTTTCGCGTACATCCATGGATAGTGCCTCCTTATAATTAGGGGCTGGCCACAGAAGACAGGCTTATTTCCCGAAGTTGAATAATCTGCTGATCAAAGGAACATCAAATGATGCGGGTAAACAGAGCCAGCAATTCCTGACACAGCCATATTATTTGAATTTGTCGGTGTGGGTACAACAAAAATAGGTACTGTCATATACATTGGTTAATCTAACGTGTGCTAAAAGGGTTATAAGTTATGCACAAGCACACCGTCTAAAAATGCTGAGGTGTCTCCATGCAAAGCAACCTGTAAATACGTCGTAACGTCTAGTGAAGAGCGGTCACGTATTTTGGTGCCATAGGGGTGAGGGATACATACATACTGGTAAACTTGATAGGCAGCAGAAATAGTCTGCGTTTAAACAGACAATACCACGGTTTAAAGGACAGACCCGGTGTAGGGATTCGCAGCATCAATACCAATGCGAGGACAAGAAAGACAGGCTTATTATGCGTAACCGCAATCAGCTTGGACATGACTTGTGGGTATTTGCGAATGACAGGTTTCTGCTGGGATTCGGGTATTTGCAACAAAACTTCCTTGTTGGAAGTTGCATCAACAGACACCCCAACGGCAGATTCGGACTGCATTGGAATAGGGAAGCACAAGGCTTGGAATACGCACAAAATGATAATAATGGTGTAGTGGAGTATTCTAGGTTGTTGTCTCATTTTGGCTTCCCTCCTTTTCCGTGAAACATACTGTTATTAAAATAATAACACATTTTTGTCTTAACTCCAAACCTCTTCATAATATACTGAGAAATCATGACACGCTTTCCATCAATCCGCTTCGTATATCCCCATCGGCCTTGCCATATACTTTGAACAGGAAGGAAAGGAGTGATTCTAGTGGAACTGTTCGCTGTATGGACCGATGTATCGGGGCAAGAGGAAGCAGATCAATTTTATCGTTGTGTCAAGGAAAAAACCAAAGGTTTACATATAAGTAAAAGAGGCTTCCGGCTCACCTTCAAACATAATGATGGAAGAGCGACTTGGGTGTGCAGAGGGAATGAAAATCACGAAGACTTTCAGCAATGGCTTCCCCGAATCAGTGATCTTCTCTCCCTTGGACTCGCCGACTTCATTATGGATACACAAGAACGGAACATGGTGGAGAATATGATCGCCAAAGCGTGTTCTGTCATGGATGAACATGAGGTGGAGAAGGTTAATCGGATCTGCATGCCTCTACTATTAAACGGTGATCTGGATCAGCCTGGACTTCGGGAACGCCGCCGTAATACGTTGGCAAGTGGACTACGGCAGGATGGAGGACGTTCACTTTTTTCACCTTGAAGGTATTATCAATTTTCGCATACGGCCATATAAGCAGGAGCTTCAGGAACTAGTGGATTATGCGCTCGATGAGTTCTGGATGGATCGGCAGTATGAAGAGTTTATGGGACTGTTAAAATATTTTGTATTCTTTCAGGAAGCCAAAGTACCTCTGGTCCATCTTGTACACAAGGGCATGCATGAATTTCAGGTGCTTGATGCTGGACTTAATCTGTTACCCGTGCAAAAGGATGAGCAGGTTGTCGTGGAGATGCCGGGTCTGGAACTGGAAATGGATATCGAAGATATGATTGTGAGTACACTCATCTCGATCTCTCCTGAGAAAGTTATGTTGCATACGCGTACCCCCGATCTGCCGATTATCTCGACCATATGCCAGATCTTTGAAGACAAGGTCCAAATATGTCATCAATGTCCGGAATGCGAAGTGCTGCGCTCAGGATTGTTGACAGGTCTTGACGCAAGTGATCTCGGCAATTATAATAACTGTTGATCCATGAATTTTTCATGTGTACCATTGAACCAAAAGCGTTGACAAAGACAACAACCACACGCAAGATCGGTGCAGAGAGAGGAACCCAGGCTGAAATTTCCTCCGGATATCACGTATGGTTTACCCCTTTGTAGCTGCAATTTTGAAAGTGGAGTCTGATATCGCCTTTATTTGGGATTATCCGCGAGTAAGGATCTGCCGGGTCATGCCCGTTATCGCCATGCCAATGAGGGCTGTATTCCGAATAGGAATGAATCAGCTGAATTAGGGTGGAACCACGAGTATATATCACTCGTCCCTTTGCCGGGACGGGTGTTTTTTGCGTTCCTTTGCATAATGACTGGAACAGCAATAGATAATCAGTCCATGAACATCTGGACACGAAGGTTACATTTACAGGAGGAATGAGACAAATGGCAGTGAACATTAAATTACCGGATGGTTCGGTACGGGAGTACGCTGATGGTAGCAGCATTGAGGATGTAGCAGCTTCGATTAGCAGCGGATTACGCAAAAATGCCGTAGCGGGCAAGCTCGATGGCATCGTGGTGGACTTGTCCACAACACTTCATGAAGGAGCATTGGTGGAGATCGTAACTTTGGATTCACCAGAAGGACTTGAAGTGATGCGTCATAGTACAGCTCACTTGATGGCTCAAGCAGTGAAACGTTTATATGGTAATAAAGAGGTACGCCTCGGCATTGGCCCTGTCATCGAAGATGGTTTCTACTATGATATGGACCTCGAACACCCGCTCAATCCTGAAGATCTGCAAAAGATTGAGAAGGAAATGGAACGTATTGTGAACGAGAACTTGCCAATTGTACGTAAGGAAGTTAGCCGCGAGGACGCGATTAAAACGTTTGAAGAAGTAGGCGATCCTTACAAACTTGAGTTGATTCGTGACTTGCCGGAAGACAGCGTAATTACCATCTATGAGCAAGGGGAATTCTTCGACTTGTGTCGTGGTCCTCACGTACCATCGACTAGCAAAATCAAAGTATTCAAACTGATGAATGTGGCTGGTGCATACTGGCGTGGAGATAGCAAAAACAAGATGCTTCAACGTATCTATGGTACGGCTTTTGTGAAAAAAGCACAGTTGGACGAGCATCTGCACTTCCTTGAAGAAGCTCGCAAACGTGATCACCGTAAGCTCGGTAAAGAGTTGGAAATATTCACATTCTCCCAACTGGTCGGTCAAGGCCTGCCAATCTGGTTGCCTAACGGTGCAAAACTGCGCCGGACTTTGGAGCGTTATATTGTGGATCTGGAAGAAAGCCTTGGATACCAGCATGTATACACACCGGTTCTGGGTAACGTGGAATTGTATAAAACATCCGGACACTGGGAGCACTACCAGGAAGATATGTTCCCTAAAATGGTGATGGATAACGAGGAACTCGTTCTCCGTCCAATGAACTGTCCTCACCATATGATGGTGTACAAGTCCAGCATGCACAGCTACCGTGATCTGCCGATCCGGATTGCCGAGCTTGGCATGATGCACCGTTACGAAATGTCTGGGGCGTTAACAGGTCTGCACCGTGTGCGTGCAATGACTCTGAACGACTCACATATTTTTGCACGCCCGGATCAGATCAAAGAAGAGTTCGCTCGTGTTATCGAGTTGATTCAAACGGTATACAAAGATTTCGGTATCAACGAATACCGTTTCCGTCTGTCCTATCGCGATCCGAAAGATACCGAGAAATACTTCCAGAACGACGAGATGTGGGAGATGTCCCAACGCATGCTGCGTGAAGTTGTGGAAGAACTTGACCTTCCATTCTATGAAGCTGAAGGTGAAGCGGCGTTCTATGGCCCGAAACTGGATGTGCAGATCAAAACAGCACTGGGCAAAGAAGAGACATTGTCTACGGTTCAACTGGACTTCCTGTTGCCTGAGCGCTTTGAACTTGAATATGTGGGAGATGACGGACAAAAACACCGTCCAGTCGTTATTCACCGCGGGGTAATTAGTACAATGGAACGTTTCACAGCATTCTTGCTGGAGAACTTTGCAGGAGCTTTCCCACTATGGTTGTCTCCGGTACAGGCCAAGGTTATTCCGGTATCCGGAAACTTCGACGATTATGCGCGTGAAGTAGAAGCGAAGCTGAAACGTGCGGGAATCTCTGCTGAAGCCGATCTGCGAAACGAGAAGCTTGGATATAAAATTCGTGAGGCGCAGCTTGAGAAAATGCCTTATATGTTTGTCGTAGGTGAGAATGAGCGTAATGCAGAAGCGGTATCCGTGCGTAAGCGCGGAGAAGGCGATCTAGGCATGAAACCGGTTGATGAGATTATCGCTCAACTGAAAGAGGAAATTTCAACACGTTTGGTGTAATTGAACAAATGTATTATCGAATAACCAGTGCATAAGTTGCACTGATCAATCAGAAACGCCTGGATAACATGGGATTAACCTATGTTATTCAGGCGTTTTTTCGTAGTGTTTGGTGTGAAAAGTATAGATTAATTGCTTTTTGGAAAACCTTTGCAGTGAGGGGGAGGTTATACAATGAAAAAGCAATTCTCAATTCAAAAGAAAAATATACGGTGTTTACTGGTTGGCTGCGTGATGTTCGCCGGAATGATGATCAGCCTGAATCGGGCGGATGCTTATACATTTGAAGAGGAAAGTGCGGTACTGCATGTCGAGAGTCGAAACAGTGAAGCTTCGATTATTGAGACTTCAGGCAAGTCTGATCAGAAATTTTCGGAACATGTAAGCGATCAATACAGCGATGAGGCACAGCTGACGACCATGGTGTATATGGCTTTACTATGGTCACCGCAACCAATGGTCATTCCAAGGCCTGAGCTTCCCGAGAAACAATTGACTGATCCAGCTATGCCGGTGCTTGCTCCGCGTTCTGAACAAGTACTGGGTACACAAAAGGTGACAGCAACGGGATATACGGCAGGGGTCGAGTCTACAGGAAAAGGACCTAAACACCCACAATACGGAATTACGTATTCCGGTGTAAAAGTACGTCGTGATAAAGAAACGGTTTCCACGATAGCAGCTGATCCAAAATTATTCCCAATGGGCTCCATTCTGTATATTCCGGGCTACGGATACGGAATTGTTGCAGATACCGGTTCAGCGATCAAAGGCAATAAAATCGATCTGTATTTTCCGACAACGAAGCAAGTGTACAAGGAATGGGGCAAAAAGGACGTTGAGGTACAGGTAATCAGGCAAGGCGCTGGGAAATGCACAGAAAAGATGCTGAACGAGTTGGCAGATGCGATCGACGTGTACAAATCCGTACCGGACTCGTGGCTGGACAAGGCCATATAATTTCACCTGGTCACATGAATAACTGAGGTGCTCTCTTCACATAATATTGACTGGGGACGAACCCCGCGGTGCAGAAATGCAACGTAAATATGAAGAGAGAGGTGATTCGTTGTGGCTAAGAAAACTCAAGGACAAGGGTACCAAACGCCGAACGAGAAGTACAATGCAGAGTTTGGAGAAGAGAATGCAGCAGCTAAAGTGAAACAATCCGCTCAAAACAAAGTACAAGATAATTTCCAAACACCTGATGAAAAATTCAATGCCGAGTTCGGTGTAGAAAACACGGGTCAAACAAACCAAGGCCGTGCAGGGAAATTTCAGAAATAATTGAAGATAAAGATTCAGCACCCTGGAGCAAAAGCTCCGGGGTGTTTTACATATGCGGATTTTTTTACATAAATATCCTCCCATCTCAGTCTCGAGACCGAGATAACTTCCACCTGCCGCCGCTGTTCTCATTGTCTTGTCTGAGTTACACTGGATACATAATACAGACGAAGGAGACATGAGCGATGAAACGATCTACGCGTGACCGCTGGTGGGTTGGCATACCTCTTATTGCTATTGGTGCGATGATCTTGTTCAGACAATTGGGATATGACATTGATGTTGGATATATTTTCAGAACATATTGGCCGTTATTTCTGATCTGGTGGGGGGTCAAAGGTATATCCGAGATTCGTCGTAATGGGGGGTACGCCTTCATTGGACCAGTAATAGTCCTGGCTATCGGTGGTTACTTCCTAGCCCGTAACCTGGGATGGATTGATTACTCCATGGGGGAGTTCATCCGTTATTTGATTCCGATTATGCTGATTGGCGGAGGCTTGTTCGTGCTGATTGGGCCACGACGTCGTGATCGGAAACATCATGACAAGATGCAGCCGCCTCCAGCACCAGAGCAACCATATAAACCGTTGTCTCCGGAGGATCTGGAGATGCCATCGTCGTTTGACGAACAGTTCGAGAAAACATTTGGCAAACCGAAACAGGAACAGAAGAACGATGCACATGGCCCTCAGTTCACAGGATCAACAGATTCATCATCACAAGGGCAGCAGTTTAAGAAGAAATATCAATCGTATAACTCTAACGATACCGAGTATGGAAAACATTATGATGATGGCTACGGAAATGGTTATGGGGATTATGGCAGTGGCAATACAATTAACAAATCGGCGTTCATCGGTGATCTGTACATGGGGCAGGAAGTATTCTCGTTGAAACCCATGAACATCTCGGCTTTTATCGGCGATACCGTAATTGATTTGACCAAAGCACAGATTCCTTATGGTGAGACGAAGATTGTCATTTCTTCATTTATTGGGGATGTGAAAGTATTTGTACCGGAAGATATGGATCTGGGCGTGACAGTGACGACGAATTCCTTCATTGGAGACATGTCATTGTTGAACCAGAAACGCGGTGGTTTCCTGAGTAGTGCCCAGGCTGAAACTGCCCACTATCGTGAAGCAAGCAAAAAGGTACGGATTATTGTGAGTGTGTTTATCGGGGACGTCAAAGTCAATAAGGTGGGTTAACGCATGATTCGAACAATTCTCAAGGCTAACAAATGGGAACTGATGATGTATTTTGCGCTTACTGGTCTGATTACGCTGGGCGGATTCTATCTATTATATGGAGAGGTGCTGATGGGGGCTGGGCGTCAGCGGGCATGGACCTATGTTGCCGTTGTGGTGCTGGCCACCGTTATCACCGGGTACATCGCTGCTTTGCGGCTTCAGCGCAAGATCGATCTGCTGGATCTCAATATGTTGAAAGTGTCCAAGGGCAATCTGTCAGTTCGCATGCCTGAAGCGGATGATGCTTCGTTTGGTCGTGTCTATCAGGAGTTCAATGTCATGATGGATTCGATTGAAAAAAAGATGAGACTGCTTCAGCGCCTCGGTGAGCAGGAAGTCATTGAGAAGGAGCAAGCCTCGGAACGGGCGGTGCTGGAAGAACGCAAACGTATGGCAAGGGACCTCCATGACACGGTTAGCCAGCAGCTGTTCGCGATGCATATGTCTGCTTCGTCCTTGCCGCGTCTGCTGGAGATGAACCCGGAACATGGCGGTAAAGTACTGGATCAGTTGATTCAGATGTCACATATTGCACAGCGTCAGATGCGTGGTCTTATTGCCCAGCTTCGACCAGTGGAGCTGGAGGGGCGAGATCTCTCCGCGGCACTGGATAGCTGGTTTCCTGATTATTGCAGGCAGAATGGCCTTAAAGGTGTGAAAGAGCTGGAACTGGATGGCGGAATTTCGGATGCCATTGAGCACCAGCTGTTTCTTGTTATCCAGGAGGCCGTTGCCAATGTAGTGAAGCATGCAGAGGCGGGGTTGGTCAGTCTGTCCATACGGGAAAGTGAACATCAGATCAGCATGAGCATCAGCGATGATGGCCAGGGATTTTTGCAGCAAGCCGAGCGTCCAGGGTCATACGGATTATCCACGATGCGTGAACGGGCGGAGAAGCTTGGGGGGCAAGTTCAAATTATATCGAAGCCGGGAGCGGGAACGACGGTACGGGTATTCATCCCGAAATTCCCGAACGTTCCTGAGTGAACCAGAGGGGGAGACGGAATGAGTGGTAAAGTAAACGTGATGATTGTGGATGACCATGATATGGTACGCATGGGATTGAAAACGTATCTGATGCTGGAACCTACTTTTCATGTGATGGGGGAAGCGAGCCATGGGCAGGATGCTCTTGATCAGTTGCGTAAGTTAAATGATAGTGAAATGCCGGACTTGATCCTGATGGATCTGATGATGCCAATAATGAATGGTGCTGAAGCAACAAAAGCCATCATGACTGAATTTCCGAAGATGAAGATTGTGATGCTCACCAGTTTCCTGGAAGATGATCTTGTTGTTCAAGCAATTGAAGCGGGTGCGGTGAGTTATGTACTGAAGACAGTGTCGGCCGAAGAACTGATCTATGCTCTTCAAGGGGCTTACAGAGGCATGCCTGTGATGACAGGTGATGTGTCGCAGGCATTAACCCGGGGAATCAGACAACGTACAGCGAGAGAGAGTGAATCGGGTCTGACTGAACGGGAGAAGGAAGTGCTGCTGCTTATTGCAGAGGGAAAGACCAACAAAGACATTGGAGAAGAATTACATATCAGTATCAAAACCGTCAAAACACATGTGAGTAACCTGCTGATGAAATGCGAGATGGATGATCGTACACAATTGGCTATCTATGCGCATCGTCAGGGCTGGGTGAAAACGAAAGGGTAAAATGCTGTCATGACGGGGAAAATAATCTATTCTTACGTGCTTTTATCTCCTTTTTAATTGTTTTTAAGGTACGGTTAAGGTTTAAAGTACAAAATAAGGACAGTTAAAGAATATCTCTTGCGAATAAGAGATTGGGAGGTAGAGAGGCATGGACGAACGTAATTATAGATCGAACCGTCAAGACGATGAAAACGAAATCAAACAAACGGAGAATCGCAATTCTTCCGGAACGGACGAATCCTCCTATTATTATTCTTATGGACCTTTTCAGTCCGTAAATCAGGAAGATACAGCAAATCACATGGGAAGTAATAATCAGCGTGAAGAAGGCAATGTAGAGATTACAAAACCTGAACCGGTGAGACCCGTACCTACTTACTATAACAACGAATCATCCGAGCAAGCGAGAAGATCGTCCGGAGTCGGCGGAAACGGCTCAGGTAATGGTGGAGATCAAGGGAATGGCGGCAAAGGCAATTGGAATTATAATAACCGCAAGCCGCGCTCTTCCGTAAGATCACTTCTGTTTTCCTTTATTGCAGGGATGTTGGTCATTACCGTTCTCATGTACACAGCTGACAGAACGAACATGTTCACACCGGAGACAGCACTTACGAACGCGGACAGTCAAAGCTCGGGACAGGAAGCATCCACGAACACAGGCGGAGGCAACAATGTAACCGCGTCGTTACTGCCAACAGGCAAAGAAGATGTTTCTTCCGTAGTAACAAGTACAAGTCCGGCTGTCGTCAAAATCGAAACACTCGCGAAGCAGTCCTCACGTACAGGTGCTGGTCAGGGTGGATCGAATACAAGCGATCCGCTGTACCAATACTTCTTCGGTAATGGTGGCGGAACGGAAGGCAATCAAGGCCAAAGCCAGCAGCCACAAAGCAGTAATCAGCTTGTGCCTATGGGCATTGGTTCCGGGTTTATTTTTGACAAAGAAGGATATATTCTGACGAACCAGCACGTGGTTCAGGGTGCAGATGTAATTCAGGTTACGCTGGAAAACAACAGCAAGCCTTATGAAGCCAAATTACTGGGAAGCAGCTATGATCTGGATCTCGCCGTGTTGAAAATCGAGAAAAATAGTGGTGACGATGCGTTCCCTGTAGCTCCACTGGGTGATTCCAACAGTACTCAAGTCGGTGAATGGCTTGTAGCTATTGGTAATCCGGAAGGATTTGAACACACCGTTACAGCAGGTGTACTGAGTGCCAAAGAACGTACGATCAGCATTCCGGATGAAGAAACGGGCAAAACACGTGAATACAGCCACTTGCTGCAAACGGATGCCTCGATTAACCCAGGTAACTCCGGTGGTCCGTTGCTTAACCTGAACGGAGAAGTTATCGGTATGAATGTTGCGGTTAGTGCAGATGCACAAGGGATTGGTTTTGCGATCCCATCAAGTGTCATCTCTGAAGCGGTTAAATATCTCAAAGAGAACAAAGAAGTTCCCAAAGAGCCAGTACCCTTTATCGGTGCATCTCTGATGGCTCTCACACCTGAAGTTGCTAAACAAATGGGAACAGATGTGACCGAAGGTTCAGTTGTAGCCAGCACGATCTTCCAATCGCCGGCTTACCAAGCGGATCTTCGTGCATATGACATCATTACAGGTGCGAATGGTACGCCTTACGCTACAAGTCAGGATCTGATTGATTTTATCAAGAAACAGGAAATCGGCAGTGAAGTGACATTGAATGTTGTGCGTGATGGTAAGAAGTTGGATCTGAAAATCAAAATTGGAAACAAAAATGATTTTGATACTTCACAAACAACAGATACACAACAACCATAATATTGGGTTAGGATTGGCAGAACGGAAGGGTTTGAAGGCCCTTCCGTTTTTTTTGCCCAGATATAACGGGATAACAATGGAGCAAGCTTGAATCGAGACTCGTGCTTGAAGATGCAGATTGTGCTTCTGCCTGTTACAATGGGATAAAACGTTAGGATAAAGGAGAAAGACCATGCGCTCAACTATTTTGATTGTCGATGATGACGAAAAAATTGTGTCCATGCTCCGTCGGGGGCTGGCTTTTGAAGGATATGAGGTACAGACCGCTTCCAATGGAGCCGAAGGCCTCAGCAAACTGATGGATAAAGAGCCGGACATCGTTGTACTTGATGTGATGATGCCGCAGATTGACGGATTTGAGGTATGTCGCAGACTGAGAGAAGCAGGCAGCAAAGTGCCTGTGCTAATGCTGACGGCTAAGGATGAGGTGCAGAGCCGGGTGACCGGATTGGACACAGGGGCTGACGACTATCTCGTGAAGCCTTTTGCGTTGGAAGAATTATTGGCACGTGTTCGTGCATTGTTGCGGCGCAAGTCAGACATCGCGGGGACGCCGGACAATCGCCTGATGTATGAGGATATTATTCTGGACAATGACTCACGTGAAGTCTTGCGGGATGGGCAACGTCTGGAACTGACTGCCAAGGAATTCGAACTGTTGAATCTGTTTATGCAAAATCCAAGACGGGTCCTATCCCGTGATCTGATTATGGATAAAATCTGGGGTTATGATTACAGCGGTGAGTCTAACGTGCTTGAAGTGTACATTGCCATGCTCAGACAGAAGACCGAAGAATACGGCGGCAAACGTCTAATCCAGACCATCCGGGGAGCCGGCTATATTCTGAGAGGTGACTCCTGACATGTCCATCCGGTTAAGATTAACCGCATGGTATTCTGGTATCCTGGCCGCCGTGCTTATTTTTTGGGGCGTTGTCATCTATGCCTTTGTGTATTTTAACTCCTATCAGGAAGTCGAACAGCAATTGAAGGTGAAGAGTGCCCGGATAACGGAGCAGATCGGTGTAAATCCTCTTTCACAGTCGTTGGATCTGGACCCATTTACAGAGAGTCAGCTTCAGGAGGCGCAAATTTATATTCAACTCTGGGATTATCAGAGTCGTTCAGGCAGAATTTCCGGTAATATGGAGAAACTGAGGATTCAGTTTCCAGTATTGAAATCCAATGAAATTATTGAAAAGCGGGGCATATCCAAGATCTATGTGGATGGTACACCGTTTCTGGTGAATCAGCTCCCCCTTTCGCTTCAGGGAACCAATGAAGTCAGAGGAATTCTTCAGGTTGGTGCGAATGTAAGTTCACAGGAGCGCTTGCTGGAAGCGTTGCTTAATATTTTGGTTTTTGGCTGGCTGGTAGCGATGGCCCTCGCTATTACCTCAGGTCTCGTTCTGGCCCGCAAGTCGATGCGTCCGCTCGTGAATGTCATTGATGCTGCGAATCAGATTCAATCGGGAGATGACTTAAGTGTACGTATTCAATATGCGGGGCCTAAGGATGAGATCGGGCGTCTGATTGAAACGGTGAATAACATGCTTGAACGTACAGAATTGTCATTCCGCGGTTTGGAGGAGACGAATGCTGCCCAGCGCCGCTTTGTATCCGATGCATCGCATGAACTTCGTACGCCGCTGACCACCATTCGCGGGAACGTGGACTTCCTGAAGAAGTTATGGGATCAGGAGGGAACCGACCGACCGAATCTGGATGAGGAGACCGTCAAACAAATGTCGCTGGAAGCCATTGAAGATATGGCTGACGAGGGAAAACGTATGAGCAGGCTGATCAGCGACATGTTATCGCTGGCGAGAGCGGATACGGGTCAGAAAATTGAACTGAATCCGATCCCGCTGCAGATTCTCGTACAGGAAGTGGCACGCAGAGCACAATTTCTGGATCGTCAGGCAGACTGGCTTCCAGGAGATTTTTCCATCCTTAACGGCATTTATGTGAACGGTAGCAAGGACTATCTGCAACAGATGCTGTTTATTTTCATCGAAAATGCGTTTAAATACACACCTGAAGGCTCTGTGACGCTGGATGCCGTATTATACAAGGGTCAGGTGGGACTACGCATAAGCGACACCGGTATTGGGATGGATCGGGACGAAGTGCCGTTCATATTTGATCGTTTCTATCGTGCAGATGAATCCCGCGGGGCTACACCGGGCATAGGTCTGGGACTTTCGATTGCGAAGTGGATTATTGAGGAACACCATGGGTCAGTCGAGGTTGTGACTAGACGCGGAGAAGGAACGACCTTTATTATCTGGTTGCCGGTTGTCTTTGCTCCGCCTATCGAATAAAGGTATAATAGACAGGACTGCAATTACATCGGCAACGTTGCCGAGAAAGAAAGCGGGTGGCAACCAAGTGGAAGTACTGCGAATTTCGCCGCGTGGATATTGTTACGGCGTTGTGGATGCGATGGTGCTCGCGCGTCAAGCGGCACGTAATCTGGATTTACCACGGCCTATTTATATATTGGGGATGATTGTGCATAACCAACATGTGACGGATTCCTTTGAAGATGAAGGCATTATTACATTGGACGGTCCGAACCGGATGGATATTTTGAGCCAAGTGGAGAGTGGCACGATTATTTTCACAGCTCACGGTGTGTCTCCTGAAGTGCGCAAGCTGGCACGGGACAAAGGATTGACAACAGTGGATGCAACATGCCCTGATGTGACCAAGACACATGATCTCATTCGCGAAAAGACAGCAGAAGGTTATCAGATTATCTATATTGGTAAAAGGAACCATCCTGAACCAGAAGGTGCTGTTGGGGTTGCGCCAGACCTCGTTCACCTGATCGAGAAGGAAGAAGAGATCGATGGACTGAACGTTCCTTCAGGCAAAATCCTGATTACGAATCAAACAACGATGAGCCAATGGGATATCAAGCACATTATGAGTCGTCTGCTGGAGAAATTCCCGGGTGCAGAAATTCATAATGAAATATGCCTGGCTACCCAAGTTCGTCAGGAAGCTGTCGCTGAACAGGCAGGGCAGGCGGATCTGGTTATCGTTGTGGGTGATCCTCGCAGTAATAACTCCAATCGTCTGGCACAAGTGTCGGAGGAGATCGCGGGTGTTACGGCCTACCGGGTATCGGATGTGGCTGAGATTCAACAGGAGTGGTTGAAAGGTGTAAATAAGGTGGCGGTTACTTCGGGTGCTTCAACACCAACACCGATCACGAAGGAAGTTATTCTTTATCTGGAACAGTATGAACATGACAAGCCGGAGACGTGGGAAATCAAGCGTACCGTGAACATGAGCAAATTGCTGCCGCCAGTTAGAGAAAAAACACGTACTCCGTAGGGCAAAGGAAATATAAGTGTAAGTGGAAATAAGAAGAACCTTGTTACGCAGAACCGGATTCGGAGCCTGTGGAACAGGGTTCTTTTTGTACATGGATAGGGATTGTGTACCTTGACGCAACAGGGGAACTATGATATATTTACTTTAACGGATAAAAGCTTAAAAGCGAACAAGCGTTTAAGCGCGACAGAGTTTTTATATTTAATCAGACGCACGTTAAGAAAGTATTGTGCTCTCATACAAGGAAGGATGGGAATTAATATGATCGTTATTGCAGGCAAGGCTACACCGGAGGAACAGATTCAGGATATCGTGGCAGTCATCGAAAAAGAAGGGCTTCAGGTGCATATCTCTCGCGGAGAGGATCGTACTATCATTGGTTTGATTGGTAAAGTTGAACCTAAAATGCAAGAGCATCTTCGCCAAATGAAGGGCGTTGAGAATGTCGTTAAGATATCAAAATCCTACAAATTGGCAAGTCGTGACTTCCATCCGGAAGATACGGTGATCTCCATCAAAGGTGTAGATATCGGTGGAAAAGAACTTGTTGTCATGGGCGGACCTTGTGCGGTTGAATCCGCTGCACAGATTGCTGAGATTGCCGGGCTAGTGAAAGCTGCTGGTGGGCAAGTGCTGCGTGGGGGCGCATTTAAGCCACGTACGGGTCCATACAGCTTCCAGGGAACGGGTGTAGAAGGATTGATCATGATGGCGGAAGCAGGAAAGAAACATGACCTGCTGACGATTACAGAAGTCATGACGCCAGAGTATGTGGATATTTGCGCCGAGTACGCAGATATTCTGCAAGTAGGTACACGTAACATGCAGAACTTTGACCTGCTCCGCAAATTGGGTGAGTGTGGCAAACCGGTATTGTTGAAACGTGGCTTCAGTGCGACGTACGATGAATTATTGAATGCAGCTGAGTACATTCTTGCGGGTGGTAACCCGAATGTCATGTTGTGTGAGCGTGGTATTCGTACGTTTGAATCCTACACACGGAATACGCTTGATCTTTCAGCGATCCCTGTTCTGCAGTCTCTGAGCCATCTGCCAGTTATTTCGGACCCGAGCCATGGTACTGGACGTCGTGAACTGGTGGAACCAATGACGAAGGCTTCCGTTGCTGCGGGTGCCAATGGTCTGATTATTGAAATGCATACCGATCCGGATAACTCCATGACAGGAGATGGTGTGCAGTCCTTGTTCCCTGATCAATTCGCCAACCTGCTGCAGGATCTGGAGAAATTGGCACCAATCGTGGGTAAATCATTCAGCACAGCCAAACAACCGGCAGAATTTTTTCCGGCTCGTGTAGGCGTATAGTTTAAGAAATCATAGTCAAGAGTCTGGATCAATTCCGGGCATCTCCTGTGGTCGTGTTCATTGCGACGGAAGCAGGTGATGTCCGGTTTTTTGTACATTTTGCAGTTTTGAACGTATTTATTAATCAATGGTGATAAGAAATATTTATGATGTGAAGTTTTTTCCATGATTTAGGATGTAAAAGGGGCACTTTACCGCATTAAATCGGTTAAATGTATAGTAATAATGTTGTTATATGAATTTATCATATTTATAAAATGTGAGTATATCTAACATCCTCGCAAAAAATACCTTACATAAGTATTGACGATGTCATGTTTCAGATTTTATAATGACGACAGAAAAAAATTCGAATTTAGACATTTTCTTAGTGGGGTTGTTTAATGTTCGGAATATTTGGGAGGACGAATACATGTCGGTTGAAAACGTATTGAAATCAATTCAAGAGAACAACATCGAGTGGGTAGATTTTCGTTTTGTAGATTTAGCTGGTCGTGCACATCACATCTCGTTGCCAGCTTCGGCTGTTGATGCAGACACGTTCGTAAATGGAGTAGCTTTTGACGGTTCTTCTATCCAAGGTTTCCGCGGAATTGAAGAGTCCGATATGGTTATGATGCCAGATCCTGAAGCGACTTATGTCGATCCGTTCACTGCACACCCTACATTGAATGTTATGTGTGATATCTTCACTCCGGATGGCGAGCGTTATGAGCGTGACCCACGCAGCATCGCTGTTAAAGCAGAAGCTTACTTGCAAGAGAGCGGTGTAGGTACAGCGGCATTCTTCGCACCTGAATCCGAGTTCTTCATCTTCGATGATGTACGTTATGAGAGCGGAACGAACAGTTCTTCCTACTTCGTAGATTCCGAAGAAGCTTCATGGAACACGAACCGCAAAGAAGAAGGCGGTAACCTGGGCTTCAAAGTTCGCACTAAGGGCGGATATGTTCCAGTAGCGCCAGTCGATACACAACAAGATATTCGTAGCGAAATGTGTCGCCTTTTGGAAGAAGCTGGCCTGTCCATCGAGCGTCATCACCATGAAGTGGCAACAGCGGGTCAAGCCGAAATCAACTTCCGTTTTGATACACTGAAGAAAACAGCAGATAACCTGCTTGCATACAAATACATCGTGCACAACACTGCACGTCAATATGGTAAAGTAGCAACATTCATGCCAAAACCATTGTTCGGTGATAATGGTAGCGGAATGCACGTTCACCAATCCATCTTCGATGGTGATTCCCCATTGTTCTATGACAAAGCGGGATATGCTAACCTGAGTGAAATGGCTCTGCACTACATCGGAGGTATCCTGTACCATGCTCCGGCACTGATCGCTTTGACTAACCCTAGTACGAACTCGTTCAAACGTCTCGTACCTGGTTACGAAGCACCGGTAAACCTGGTTTACTCCAAAGGTAACCGTTCTGCAGCAGTACGTATTCCGGTTGCAGCTGTGACACCAAAAGGTTGTCGTATCGAGTTCCGTACACCTGACTCCACAGCTAACCCGTACCTGGCATTCTCCGCAATGCTGATGGCTGGTCTGGATGGAATCAAACGCAAAATCAACCCAACTGAGCTTGGATATGGTCCGCTCGACAAAAACATCTATGACCTGTCTGATGCAGATAAAGAAAACATCCGCAGTGTGCCAGCTTCCCTCGAAGAAGCACTTGATGCATTGGCAGCTGATAACGAGTTCTTGACTGAAGGCGGCGTATTCACAAAAGAATTCATTGAAAACTACATCAACCTCAAACGTGATGAAGCGAAAGCAGTAGCGATCCGCATTCATCCGCACGAGTACAGCCTTTACTTCGACTGCTAATCAGTCGGGGGCGGAACAGCTCTTGTTCCAACTTAAAGCCTCCGGGACACGCTCTCGGAGGCTTTTCCTTGAATTAAACAGTGTAGTGCTTTAACTTTGCAGGGTGATAAAGGAATTTGATGGCCTGAAATCAACACTTCAGTGCATATTGCCCTTGAAGCAGATAGAGAATACTGCTATCATAGCGATAATATTCACTTTGTATGTCAGAGTTACGGATGGAAAGGGCGGGGGATTTTGTGACAAAGAGAGCGTATAATTTTAATGCAGGACCTGCGGCGTTGCCACTTGAGGTACTGGAGCGTGCACAGGCGGAATTTGTAGATTTTCGTAACACAGGCATGTCGATTATGGAGATGTCTCACCGTGGAGCGGTGTACGAGTCTGTACATAATGAAGCTCAGGAGCGCTTATTGTCGCTTCTAGGCAATCCAAAAGGATATAAGGTTCTCTTTCTGCAGGGTGGTGCAAGCACACAGTTCGCGATGCTGCCAATGAACCTGCTTGGGGCAGGACAGACTGCGAGTTATGTGATGACTGGCAGCTGGGCCAAGAAGGCTCTGTCTGAGGCGAAGCTGATTGGGGAGACGCATGTAGCAGCATCTTCGGAAGCAGAGAAGTTCATGAAATTGCCGGATGTTTCGAATCTGAGTCTGCCAGAACGTACGGCTTATGTGCATTTGACTTCTAACGAAACGATTGAAGGTACGCAATTCAAGTCATTCCCGGATACTGGTTCTGTACCTCTGATTGCTGACATGTCGAGTGACATCTTCTGTAAACCATTTGATCTCAATCAATTTGGTATGATCTACGCAGGTGCGCAGAAGAACTTGGGTCCATCCGGGATTACGGTTGTCATTGCTCGTGAGGAACTGGTTAGTGAATCGCCCAAAACGATTCCAACCATGCTTCGTTACAGCACGCATGTAGATAATAACTCCCTATATAACACGCCACCTTCCTTCTCCGTATATATGGTGAATGAAGTGTTGAAATGGATTGAAGAACAGGGCGGATTAGCTGGTATTGAGCAAAAAAATACGAAAAAAGCGGAATTGCTCTATAACACGATTGATTCTTCCGGTGATTTCTACCGTGGTTGTGTCGAAGCAGAAGATCGTTCCCTGATGAATGTAACCTTCCGTCTTGCTTCTGAGGAACTGGAGAAGAAGTTCATCAAGGCATCGGAGGAAGAAGGATTCGTAGGTCTGAAAGGACATCGTAGTGTGGGTGGTCTCCGTGCCTCCATATACAATGCTGCTCCTTATGAGAGTGTTAAGGCGCTCACAGACTTCATGAACCACTTTCAAAAGACAAATGGATAAATAGTATAGGTACTGTGTCATAGACCTTAGTGTCTAATCCTGTGCCTTACCAGAGCCTTCCACATTGACGTGTGGAGGGCTTTTCTTTAAGATTAGAGAGTTGTCGTCAACATGAAATGAAAAGGAGATTGAACACATATGGCTTTACACATTGTTCTGGTTGAACCAGAAATTCCGGCAAACACAGGAAATATTTCTCGTACTTGTGCGGCAACCGGCACGCATCTGCATCTCGTGCGTCCACTTGGATTTCGAACAGATGATGCTACATTGAAACGGGCAGGGCTGGACTACTGGCATGCCGTTCATATTGAATACCACGACTCGTTCGCCGAGGTTCAGGAAAAATATTCGGAAGGTCGTTTCTTCTACGCAACTACGAAGGCGAAGAACCGATACAGTGATTTTAAATTTCAGGATGGGGATTTCCTCGTCTTTGGTAAAGAGACTAAAGGCCTGCCGCCTGAATTAATTGCTGCCAATCCCGATACATGTATGAAAATGCCAATGACTGGTGATGTCAGATCATTAAATCTGTCGAATTCGGCAGCCATTATTGTGTATGAAGCATTACGCCAGCTTAATTTTCCGGGGTTAGAGGGATAAATTAAGGTTATTCATATCAACTAGAATTCGGTAAAAAAACATTTTTCAAAAAAAAGGACAAAAAATGTTTATTTCCAGCAGGATTCGACAAAATCTTGGCGAATCTATAAACATAGTACAAATGTACCTAGAAATTTAGAGTAAGATAGGAGAGGTGTGCCGTAGCTATGAAGCCAGCTGGAGTAGTTCGCAAAGTTGACCAATTAGGTAGGATCGTATTGCCTAAATCTTTGCGTAAAAGGTATCAAATGAATGAGGGAGATCCTGTAGAGATTTTAGTACAAGGGGACCATATTATCTTGGAGAGATATCGTCCAAAATGTATTTTCTGCGGATCCATCGAGGAAGTCAACGAGTTCAAAGAGCGTTACATATGCGCACAATGTTTAGATGAAATGACTCAGCTTCCACAGCACGGGTAAGAAGTAACGCCATGGGGTTTTATGACCCCGTGGCGTTTTTTGTTTTAATATCTAGCGAATCGCATAATATCAAATTAAAAAAAAGATAAGATACGTAGACTAATGCTGGGTGTAAAGGGGTAGAACCTCATTCCATACGGCATTCAGGATGCCTTGCATATTCTCTTCCTCGCTGTTGATACATATGACTGCTTCCTTAGAGGGAATGATGATACACAATTGACCATAAGCTCCATCGGCTCGGTATGCGCCATGAGAACACATCCAGAACTGATATCCGTATCCTTCTCCCCAATCACCGCCTCCAGTCGTTTCGATCTGCCGCGACGTAGCCTGTCTGATCCAATCCGCAGGTACAAGCTGTGTGCCGTTCCAGAGGCCCTCCTGCAGCATGAACTGTCCAAATCGACTTAGTTCCTCATTGCTTATCCATAGACCAGCACAGCCGAGCGTTACACCGAGTGGAGAGGATTCCCACTCTACATCATGGATACCAAGCGGCTCAAATAACCGTGGAGTCAGGTAATCTTTCACGGTTTGGCCGGTAGCAGCCTGCAGCATGGCCGAGATCATAAAGGTATCACCACTGCTATATGTAAATTGTTCTCCAGGTACCCGGTCCAGAGGCAGAGACATGTAATATTTTGCCCAGTCCTTCTCGGTCAATGAAGCTCGTTCATCAGCCCAAAGAGGGGGAGAGTCATGGCCCGAAGACATTCGGAGAAGATCACGTAGTTTCAATTCCCGCGGCGAGGGGAGATTGTGCTGTGCAATGAGTGCGTGATTATAGGCGAAATAATCACCGAGTGTGGCATCCAGATGTAATAGACCTTCTTCAATCGCAAGACCAACGGCCATGCTGGTGAAGGATTTGCTGATGGAATGTTGCACACGACGCTGATCCCTGTCCCTGTCCCAATGGGCAAGCAGGTGCCCTTTTTGTAATATACGAATGGAGAAAACATTCAATTGTTGTTCTGTAATCGTTTGAACGAAGCCTTTGAGTTGCTCAGACATATTAACCTCCCTGATATCAGGTAAAACCTGAGTAAAATCGGTTGGTGAAACGTTTCCGTAATTTGAATGCAAAATCAGAACCCATGTTAGTATAAACCTGGTTGGGTGTCAATTAAAGTTGTAATAGTACTGACTAAAATTTCATTTTTTCGCAATAATAGTGTCTTTGGGCGCAAATTTAGACTTAAAAAAGCATTTTATCGAGAAAATAACGCGAAATTTGTAAAAAGGTTATTGACAGGATTTACTCATCGGGCTTATGATTTATTCGAAACGATTCGAAGAAATCGCTTCCACATTAAAAGTGTTGTAATGAAGTCCATGTGGATCAACGTTGGCTATGTTTTGAAACGATTCGAGAAAATCGTTTCGATAACCCATCGTAATACAAGGGAATCTACAACAGCCTGCAATCCAACGCCAGAGAAGCGAATGAGTAAAGACAGCAGGCGATGATGAGAGGGGTTACATTATGGCGCATATAACGATCGAAACTGGATCGCCAACATTATGCATGAATACGAGCATACATGTTGTGTCCAGTGACTCCGGAGAGACTTCAGGCGGTACACTATATTTGTTGCACGGGGCAGGCGATAATGCGAGTACTTGGCAGCGGTTAACCACAATTGAGATGTATGCAGCGCAATATGGCTGTACCATCATTATGCCAGAAGCGAATCGAAGCTATTACACCGATATGGAATACGGCCTGAATTACTTCCACTACATCACTCAGGAGTTACCTGAAGTATGCAAACGTCTACTCAATCTAAATCCTGATCCGGAGAAAACGTACGTTGCCGGTTTATCCATGGGTGGATATGGTGCACTGAAATGTGGGCTAACTTATCCAGAGCGTTATCGCAAAGTCGTGTCTTTATCTGGCGTTACGGATATTCAAACACGACTTCATGACCCCCATATGCCAGCGACTATGATCAAGGAAATGAAAGCGGTTTTTGGAGAACGGTTACAGGTAAAAGCCGATCAGGATATTTACGCACTGTCTGCCAAGTTGCTGGAACAGGGTATTCCTTTACCGGATATCCTCAGTTGCTGCGGCGATAGTGATCCCTTCGTGGAGATGAATCGCGATTACGCGAAATACATGCAGGGTACTGCCTTTGATTTTCGGTATGTGGAGACGCCGGGTGCTCATGAATGGAGATTTTGGGAGCACCACCTGAGAACGATGTTTGATTTTCTGTACAACGACAAGACCAAAGTAGAGTGAGGAGATGCAATGTGAAACCTGCAGCCGAAGGACCTAGCAAAAAGCTGAAGGGAAACGTGAAGGGCAATTCGCTCTGGACTGAAATCTGGAAGCACCGAATGACATACACCCTGCTTATTCCGGGGCTTGTCTGGCTAATCCTGTTTGCCTACATGCCAATGGGCGGCCTGTCTCTGGCGTTCAAAGATTACAAGGCTAATCTGGGCATCTGGGGAAGTCCATGGAGCGGATTCGAGAACTTCAAATATGTTTTCCGTGATCCAACCTTTATCGATGCGGTATGGCGTACGCTGTACATCAATATTCTAAAGCTGATTATTCAGTTCCCGTTCCCGATTATTCTGGCGTTGTTGCTGAATGAACTGCGGATGCGCAGAGGGAAAAAGTGGTTCCAAACCGTACTTACGTTCCCGCACTTCCTGTCTTGGATCATCGTATCCGGGGTTGTCATCAATGTCCTGGCATATGACGGATTGGTCAATAGCGCGCTCGGATTACTCGGATTGCCAACGATTAACTTCCTGGGTTCCGAATCCAACTTTGTACCGATGTTGCTGTTGACTGATATATGGAAATCAAGTGGATGGGGCGCGATTATCTTCTTGGCTGCCATCTCAGGTATCGATCAGGATCAGTATGAGTCGGCACAGATTGACGGGGCTTCTCGTATGCAACAGATGTTCCGTATTACCTTGCCAAACATTCTACCAACCATCACGGTAATGTTCATCTTGTCGGTAGGTGGACTGATGTCTTCCGGTTTCGACCAGATCTTCAACTTGGCAAATGCAGCAACCAAAAACGTATCGGAAGTACTCGATGTATATATCTATCGGATTACGTTCCAGTCATCAACCGATTTCTCATTCTCGACAGCGGTCAGCTTGTTCCGTTCCCTGGTGAATATGGCCTTGCTGCTTCTCGCTGACAGATTTGCCAAGTGGCTTGGCGGAGACGGTTTGTTCCGATAAGAGAGGAGGAGAAATGAGATGAGCAAGAAAGCTAACAAAAAGCCGAGAATTGGCACAGAAAGAATGACACTTCTCGATTACTTCATATTTGCCATATTACTTGTACTTGCATTAATGATTTTGATTCCATTCTGGAATGTCATCATGATCTCGTTTGCAACACAAAAAGAATATGCTGACAATCCATTTTTGATGTTCCCTAAAGAATGGACATTGGATTCCTACAAGGCATTGTTCGCTGACGGAACGATTCTGTCGGGGTACAAAAATACAATTATATTGCTAGTCATCGGCTTGCCACTCAGCTTGTTCCTGACAACAAGCATGGCATATGGCCTTAGTCGCAACAAATTTCCGTTTAAGAAATTTCTCTTTTTCCTGGTACTGTTCACCATGATCTTTAATGGTGGTATCGTACCGCTGTACCTGATCATGAAATCACTTCATCTTACAGGTACGCTGTGGTCCGTCATTCTGGCGGGAAGCTTCAGTGCGTTTAACATGATTCTGATGATGAACTACTTCTACACCTTGCCTGAATCACTCATGGAATCGGCGAGACTGGATGGAGCCGGAGAGTGGAGAATTTTGTTCTCTGTTGTTCTTCCGCTGGCTACACCAATTATGGCTACAATCACGTTGTTCTACGGTGTGGCTTACTGGAACAGTTGGTATGATGCGATGATATTCCTTCGAAAAGCGGATCAGTTACCGCTCCAGAATGTACTCCGAAATATTATCGTGACATCTACGACGAATGCATCCAATGCATCCAGTGTGGATGCTGCCCAGGCAAGCAACTTCTCAATGGGTATGAAGATGGCAGCCGTATTTGTCACCATGGTACCGATTATGTGTTTCTTCCCAATGCTGCAAAAACACTTTGCCAAAGGGGTATTAACAGGGGCAATCAAGACCTGATATACGTATAGGATTTTGCAATAAAATTCTACTAAAAACATGGGGGTAAAACATGAAAACGAACAAAAAGTTGTCAGTACGAGCTCTCTTTGCCATCACGCTTAGTGTAGTTATGCTGATGGTGACCGCTTGTTCCAGCCAAGGAGCTTCAGGTGGTAACGAAAAAGATGCAGAGGGAAATTACAAAGACAACCTGACCATCTCTGTAGCTAACCTGACAGAAATCAAAAACGGGAACCTGGATAATGACTTCCACAAGTTCTGGACAGACAAATTTAATGTAACTTGGGACTACAACTATATCGATTGGGATTCATGGGGCGAGAAGCTTCGTCTGTGGATCAACTCTGGCGACTTGCCGGATGTAGCGGTATGGAACTACGTACATGGCGATGCCATTAACAGCATTGAACAAGGTTTGTTCTACAAATTCCCGGATGACTGGAAAGAACGCTGGCCTAACGTGGCAGCAGCTTACAATTTGACGGGTCTTGGAGACAAGTTGGAAGAATTGACGGGTGGAACATATGTCCTGCCTAGACCAATCTACTTCGAGAACAAACCAGCTGACCCACTGACGAACCAAATTGGTGTCATTGCGCTTCGTAAAGACTGGGCTGAAGCGGTTGGTTTTGAACTGAAAGATGCTTATACAACAACCGAATTGAATGAATATGCTGCGCTAGTGAAAGAAAAAGATCCAGGCAAAGTGGGTAATAAACTCGTACCTCTGTCCTACAATGCGGCAGATGCCATGACAAACATGATTATGCCAAACAGTGTGCATGCCATGACTGATTCTCCGTTCTACAAAGGTGAAGATGGCCAATTCCATTGGGGACCAGCAGATCCTGAAACGCTGACAGGACTTAAATTGATGCAAAAAGCCTATAAAGACGGACTGCTCAATCCTGAGTTCTACACATGGAAAAACAATGAAGGTCAAAACAACTTCAAAGTAACAGGTACAGCTGCTGTAACAAGTCTGGGCGGACTGGCTTCGTACAGACAAGGTCTGGATTCTGATATGAGAAAAAATCTGGGTGTAGATAGTGATGAACTGGTACACACAGCAATCGTAGTAGGCGATGACGGGAAATACCGTAACATGGAGCAAGCCAACTTCTGGTCTGCATTGATCTTCAATCCGGACATCAGTGACGAGAAATTCGAACGGATCATGGATCTGATCGATTACTCCGCAACAAAAGAAGGCCAGTTGCTCATCAACATGGGCTTCGAAGGAACAGATTGGAAATACGATGAGAACCAAGAACTGGTTAGCTTATTGCCAGAAGGAACAGTATTGGAAGACAAATATCCAGCACGTTTCGAAGGTCTCTATTTGTTGGGTGACGACTTCAGTGTTGTAAACCCTGCAATCAAAAAAGATTACCGTGATAGAGCCGTGAAATTGTTCGAAGAAAAAGCAAAACTCGGTACAGAAGGCAAATCACTTGCAGCATATGATTGGGATATCAACCTGTACGATTCCAAAGCTAAGAGTCAAGCTTCATTCGATTACCAGAACGAATATGCCAACCTGATCCTGAAAAGCGGAGATCTGGAGGCTAACTGGAAAGAATGGGTGAACAGTAAAATGTCCCTGGTTCAACCTTATCTGGATGAGCTAAACGAGAAATTCTAGTAATCGTTCAGTAATTAATTTTGAACCCGGTGCGCGGTCTCTCCCCGAACGCAGCCGGGTTCTTTATTTCAACAACTTGTAGTGGAGGATACTATTGATGAATAACGAGCAGTTGCTAGACCTGGTGAAACAGATGACGTTGGAGGAAAAAACAGCACAGCTTCTTCAGTTGACCGCCAATTTCTATGAAGGAACGAATGTGGAAGGTCAGATCACCGGACCGATGGAAGAAATGGGAATCACGGAGCAGTCCGTGGATGCCAGTGGCTCCATTTTGGGGTTGTCCGGTGCACAGGCCATCATTGATGTACAGCAAGCTTATATGAAGAAAAGTCGTCTGGGCATTCCACTCTTGTTCATGGCTGATGTTGTACATGGATTTAAAACCATTTTCCCGATTCCGCTGGCCATCGGTTGCTCATGGGACACAGAACTCGCTGAGAAAAGTGCTGAAATTGCAGCACGTGAATCGGCTGTATCCGGTTTGCATGTTACCTTTGCACCGATGGTGGATCTGGTTCGTGACCCGCGCTGGGGTCGTGTGATGGAGACGACAGGAGAAGATCCTTATCTGAACAGCTTGTTCGCGGCTGCATTCGTACGTGGATATCAAGGAGACAGCTTGAAGGATGAGCCGGAGCGTCTTGCAGCTTGTGTTAAACACTTTGCGGCATATGGAGCGGCAGAGGGTGGTCGGGATTATAATACGGTGGACATGTCCGAGCGTAACCTGCGTGAGTACTATTTGCCAGCGTACAAAGCAGCATTGGATGCGGGTGTGGAAATGGTCATGACTTCGTTCAATACAGTCGACGGTATTCCGGCGAGCGGCAACGAAAAGCTGATGCGCGGTATATTGCGTGACGAGTGGGGCTTTGATGGTGTACTGATCTCGGATTGGGCTTCCATTCGTGAGATGATTGCCCATGGCGCTGCGGAAGATGACCGTGAAGCGGCATATCGTGCCATTCGCGCAGGGGTGGATATGGAGATGATGACACCTTGTTATGTGCATCATCTGCCTGAGCTGATTGAGAGCGGTGAAGTAGAAGAGGAACTCATTGATGAAGCCGTTCTGCGAATTTTGCAACTGAAAGAAAAGCTGGGATTGTTCGACAATCCACTACGTGCAGCTGATCCGGAACGTGAGCGCGAGATTGTGTTCTCCAAAGAGCACCGTCAGGTATCGTATGAACTGGCAACGAAATCAGCTGTGCTGTTGAAAAATGATGGCAACGTTCTTCCGCTTCAGGCGGAAGCTAATGTAGCCCTAATTGGTCCTTTTGCACAGAGTCCAGACATTCTGGGTTGGTGGTCCTGTGAAGGGGTTAAGGAAGATGCAGTCAAGCTGGGAACAGCTCTGCAAGAGCGTCTGACGGGTGGGAAAGTTCAATTTGCCCAAGGCAGTGATGTTCATACCATTACAGCTGAGCAGATTGCCGAAGCTCTGGAAGTGGCAAGCAAAGCAGATCTGATCGTCCTAGCTCTAGGTGAAGACTCCGAGATGAGCGGAGAAGGTGGCTCACGTACGGATATTCGTCTGCCAGCGGCCCAATTGGAATTGGTCAAACAGCTCAAAGCAGCAAGGAAACCTATTGCCACCGTTATTTTCAATGGCCGTCCATTGGATCTGCATGGTGTAATCGATGAATCGGATGCTGTTCTTGAAGCCTGGTTCCCGGGCAGTGAAGGCGGAGCTGCGATTGCAGATGTTCTGACAGGTGTAGTGAATCCATCTGCACGTCTGACGATGTCCTTCCCGCAATCCGTAGGTCAGATTCCGGTGTATTACAACCATTTCAATACAGGCCGTCCGCTTAACCCGGAAAAGACGGAAGAACGTTATGTATCCAAATACATTGACAGCCCGAATGAACCTTTGCTTCCATTTGGCTACG
Source organism: Paenibacillus sp. USHLN196 (assembly GCF_037144955.1). Lineage (NCBI taxonomy): Bacteria > Bacillati > Bacillota > Bacilli > Caryophanales > Paenibacillaceae > Paenibacillus > Paenibacillus sp. USHLN196. Next base: position 266,912 of record NZ_JBBCYH010000004.1, read on the forward strand.
GTCTCTCTTACACTTCCTTCGTTTATGGTGATCTTGAAGTGTCAAGTAACGAGTTGACTGCTGATGAGTCTTTGAGCATCCAGGTTCGTGTAACGAACACAGGTGAGCACGCAGGAGTGGAGACAGTTCAATTGTATGTTCGTGATGTAACGGGTGAAGTGGTTCGTCCGATGCGTGAGTTGAAAGGATATGTGAGACTTGCACTTGCACCAGGCGAGAGTGGTACAGCCACGTTTACATTAAATGAAGAACAGCTTCGCTATCACCATTCTGACTTAAGTCATCGCAGTGATCGAGGCGAATTCCATATTTTGGTTGGTCCGAACAGTCGGGATACCCAAAAGAAATCATTCCGACTCGTGTAATCCGATGGATGGAAAGAGTAATGTGTCAGGCCTTTCACTATGGGAGGCCTGATCAACATAACAGGGGAGCGAAGAATGTGGTCAGTATCAAGGATATCGCCAAACAGGCGGGAGTTTCTATATCCACCGTGTCATATGCGCTGAATGGCAGTAACAAAGTGACCGATGAGACGAGTTCCAAAATTTTGGCCATAGCCAAAGAGCTGAACTATGTTCCAAATGCCGCTGCAAGAACACTGAAGAAGAGAGAATCCAAAATTCTGGGTGTTTTCTTGACCGATTTTAGCGGAGATGTATATGGAGACTTACTTAGTGGCATGAAAGCCGTATGTAATGCTCAAGGTTATGACCTGATCGTGTGCAGCGGTAAACAGTCCCATCGCATGCTTCCGGAACGGATGATTGATGGTGCAATCATTCTGGATCATACGTTTGCAAGTGAAGAACTGATGCAATATGCCGATCGAGGGCACAAAATCGTTGTACTGGACCGGGAGATGGATCATCCCAACATTAATCAGGTTCTGCTGGATAACAAAGCCGGGGCGACACTTGCCATGGAGCATCTGATTGAACAGGGACATAAGAAAATCTATGTGGTGACGGGACCGGAAGGTTCGTTTGACTCTGTGCAGCGTTTGAAGGCTGTAAGACAGGTTGCGGAACGTGAAGCCGATGTAGAATGGATTGAGATCACGGGGGATTTTGAGAAGAGTGGTGGAGAACGAGCCGCAGATCAGATTGTACAGGCGTATGATGGACCTGCAGCTGTATTCTGCCTCAATGATGAGATGGCTATTGGCCTGTGTGATCGTCTCGCAGACAGTGTACTTGGCGTGGGTCAGGAGATTGATGTCATCGGATTCGACAATATTGAACTGAGCAAATACGTGCAGCCGAGATTGGCAAGCATTGATTATTCCAAACGCAAGTGGGGATCACTCGCTGCTGAACAATTAATCAAGATTATTGCTGGAGAACCCGTTGACCATGAACGGATATACGTGACACTGGTTGAGGGTGGGTCGGTGAGTGGACCTACTCTGTCTGATTCTATGATATCTATGCGGAATGACCGGGCGGTTAGCTATTGATCCCGTTTAGCAAGAGACAAGGCTTAGAAGAATTGAAGCATTCTTTTAAGCCTTGTCTCTTGCTATTTCGAGAATAAAGCATTAAAAAAAAGCCTCTCTGGAGAGAGGCTTGGCCTTTACAGGCCTTTTGTCTTGTCATTGTTGTAGGATGAAGTGAGAATGCCTGCAATGAAGAGAGTCAATACAACTGCAATAATCCAGAATGTCAGTGAAAACGACATACCCTTCGCACCTCCTGCACAAGCTCATTTTCTTCTATTATAACCATTATAAGTAGAAAAGAAATGCTTCACCCCATCATTTATAAAATAAAAAGTGTGTGGGCACCGGTCTGAGGCTGCCATCCGAAGGGTTATTCACAACCCGATTATTCAGAATAAGCGAGGAAGATCCACCGCCATCCAGATTATAGGCATCGATGACCCCAAGCTTGTACAACCGTCCTTGCAACTCTTCAAGGGTAGCACCAGAACTTCCGCCTTCATTATATCCATCGACCACGATGATCAACAACTGATCGTCTTTGTAATTGCCGATGACTGTACGAGGTGCTCGTTTGGGTGATACCTTCCACTTATCGGGAATTGCTGTTTTGCGCCCGTTCTGTAGCAGCACTGGCACAAATGTAGCCCCGAATTGCGGTTTCAGGCGATCCAGCGAGTTTTTATCGAAGAACTTGCCTCCGACCAGCTTGCCGGCATCATTAAGTCCTACAAAGAACAGATCTTTGAAACTGGACTGAAAACCATTCACGTATTTCCCATCCATGACGGTTGTGCTGAGAGGATAACGTTTGCCGCCACTGTCAGCGAACCCTCCCGCGTTGATCCCGGCAATTGCGCCGTTACGCTTCACAGCCTGCATGGTCGTCTCAGAACGTCCAGGTTCGCTATCCAGAGCCATCTGCATGGCTGTGGGATCTTTTAGCTTAATCTTCATGGCATAGCCCTTATAACTGCCAGGATTCACTCTGTACATTTCAATCGTCAGCCGGTCACTGTCTACCCGTTCAAATGGAACGCCCAGCTTGGATGAGATTCGTTTGTTATAAATGCTTTCTGGGCGATCTGCCTGAGTAGTAGCCTTCTGTACAAGTGTAGACATCGTACTCGTTGTCTTATTATAGAGCTGTGTCGTTCTTTTAATAGAAGAAGAAGTCTGGACAGCAGCGTCTTTTGCCCCGGCAAGCTCTTGGCTAATTGCTTGGGTCCGGGGAGTAATGCTGTCCTCTGACAGCTCGGTGGGAATCAAACCTCCGGGTTCAAGCGGAGGACGAAGCAGCAGCAGACATAATATCAATCCAACAAAAGGAGCGAGTGCAAGCATAAAAAAACGATTAACCTGTTTGACGGGTGTAATCATTTGAGCAGGTCCATCTTTTTCTGGAGTGTCTCCAGTTGTTTTTTGACTTCGCTCAGCTGGGTATACAGTTTGTTGCTGTTATCCGTTTTGTCACTTGCATTATCCTTGGTAAAAGTCAGCAATTCATTGAAGGATTGAACCTGTCCTTGCAGGTCAGCTACTTCCTTCGATATCGTTGTTAGCTGCTTTTCATAGTCGGTTTTTAGCGCTGCAATCTGCTGCTGATTATGGGCCTGAAGCTGGTTAATCATCTGTTGCTGGAGATGGTTACTATAATAGTAGGTTCCAACGACTCCTAGTGCAATCAGAACAATCCACATTACCAGAAACAGCTTGATTGAAGATCCGGCCTTGCCTTTGGCACTCCGGGTGTGATGGATGTCAGAGGGCGGGGCAGATGGTTTCATATCATCACTCCTGGTCATTTATAGGTACAAAAATTTTTCCAGTCCTCATTCTATCATGCCCCTATTGATTACGCAAAAATGAAATTCTTTACTTAATAGAGCAAAAAGAGATTGCATCGGAAGGAAGTCCTAGGATACAATTTCTTATAGATGCAATAAGTAGGAACTTTGGGCAGGTTTTTCGACTTTTTTAGATAGAAATGCAGGAAATTTATACTATATTTTGACCTTTCCGGGCATGGAGAGATGAACGTTATGGTGTTTTTAGAACAAAATACAGTGAAGATAGAGCTGTTTTAACAGCCTCATCCTGTATTTTTATGTTTTTCGACATAATCCGACCTGTGCTTCTTCTATACTCGGACTGTCGCAAGACGATGGAATCATCATGACAGAAGGTAGAAGTTATTTGTCCAATACATAACAGGGGGAACAACAATGAAAAAAGTATGGCAGGTGGTCATCGTAGATATCCACCCCACCAGCATGCTCGGTACAAAATTGATTTTGGAAGAGCAGCAAGATCTGACGGTACGTGGCATGACTTCGACCGGAACAGAAGGGCTCGAACTGGTGAACATTCACCAGCCTGATCTGGTTCTCATGGATTATCGTCTTCCGGAGGGCCAGGCAGATCAATATATTGCCCAGATGAAGAATCTGTCAGCACATAGTCACATCATCATTTTAACGGATGAAGACAATGTGAAGCTGTTTCGTCATCTGATGAGTCTTGGTGCAAGCGGCATGCTATCCAAACAGGCTTCCCCTAGCCAGCTGATTCATCTGATCTCGGGGTTACGTGAGGGCCATGTATCCATTCCATTATCGTGGTTGAACAGTGCGGAGTGGGCGCAACCCGTTGAGTCTCCAACAGAAGAACGTGTCATTGAATTAACCGAAACCGAAACTTTTATCATGGAAAGAATTGTTCAAGGGGTAACCTATGATAAAATAGCGAGTGAGATCAACGTTAGCAGGCGCTCGATTGATAATTATCTGCGTAAAATATACGTGAAGCTGGAAGTAAGCAGCAGAGCACAGGCCATTGAACGTTATGCCTTGCATGCAAGGCAATCGAAGACGGTATCCTGACGAACCAGGTATGTTCTTCTAGCATCACAACAGGTCAGGTGTGCATCCGGTCATATTCGATGGCGAGCAGGAATAGGTTGTAGGGCTGCGGACTGCGAGTTCAGTTTCGATAGGGATGAAAGGGGATCGGATCGATGAAATATTTCTTTGCTTCCCGTACCAACAGGCTATTGTCATCACCGCTGAGGGATATACGTGAGATGTCTGGCAGGGATTATTTCATTTCTCTGGCAGAGGAATTGCCTGCGGAGGAGTTGTTTCCTTTCAAATTGCTGGAAGAAGCAGCGGTGTCTGTTTTTAGTTCAGGCCCCTCTGCATTGCAATATGGTGAGCCTGCAGGCTACACACCCTTAAGAGAGTGGCTGAACAAAGACTGGAATGCACGCAAAGGCATACGAACGGTACCCGAGCAGATTCTGTTGACCACTGGTACCCAGCAGGCCATCGATCTGGTGATGCGTCTATTGCTTGAACCAGGAGACTCCGTGCTGGTTGAGCATCCTACATCTCCAGGTTGTCTTGAGGTTCTGGAGATGCAAGGAGCCAAAATTGTGCCCGTGATGGGTGATCGGGACGGGATACTGCCTGACCTTTTGGAGCATCACATGCAGCAAGTGAGACCGAAGCTGCTTTTTGCTGCACCCAGTTTCTCGAATCCGACCGGTGCTTTGTGGAGTATGGAGCGGCGGGAGGCTGTGCTTGATCTGTGTTCACGCTATGGTGTACTGCTTGTGGAAGATGATTCTTACGGAGAACTTCATTTCGATGGCCTTGAGCCGGCGGAATTCTATCGTAAATATCCTTCACTCTTTGCACTGGATACTGCCGACCAGGGTGGACATGTTCTCTACATCGGTTCGTTTAGCAAAACGGTAGCGCCCGCTCTTCGAACCGGATGGGCTGCTGGGCACCCTGCACTGATTCAGGCCATGGCTTCAGTTAAACGAATTGCAGATGGTCAGTCCAGTCCGATGAATCAGCGGCTGTTGTATCAGCTGTTGGCCCATTCTCCTTTTCGATGGAGTGATCATCTATCCATGCTGAATCGGGAGTATAAGACCAGGCTTAAGCTGATGCTTGAACTGTTGAAAAGACCGGGCTGGAAAGGGTGCCAATACACCATCCCTGAGGGTGGAATGTATCTGTGGGTACAATTGCCCGAAGGATTGGATAGTGGTGCTCTGCTTAAGGCGGCTCTGCCCAAAGGTGTATCTTTTCTTCCAGGATCGTTATGCTCCACAGGTGTACAGGATCAACGCTACATTCGATTGAACTTTAGCCATCCGGGACGCGATGAATTGCTGCTTGGCATGAACCTGATCAGTGAAACCATATCTGAATTTACGGCTCGCAGTTGAGCCGGATCGAAAAATAGATTGTAGCAAAATCCAAATTGGTTCATAAACATCGTGATTACGTTATTGCATCCACTAACATTTTTATATATAATATGAATTAATGAGTTGTTGGTTTCTTTATATAAGCTGCAATTGTGGTGAGTTCAGAAAAAGCACTCATATATTTTATTTAACGGGGGAAAATTCAACATGTCTAATATTTTATTCGTAAAAGCAAATGACCGTCCTGCAGATCAAGCAGTCAGCGTTAAATTGTACGATGCATTCTTGAGCGCATACAAAGAGTCCCACCCAGGTGACACAGTTACTGAGTTGGATCTCTACAATACAGAATTCCCATTCTATGGTAACACAGCTATCACAGGTACTTACAAAGCAGCTAACGGTTTTGAACTGACAGCTGACGAGCAAAAAGCAGCTTCACTTGCAGCACACTTGCAAGATCAATTCCTGGCAGCTGACAAAGTTGTATTTGCATTCCCACTGTGGAACTTCACTGTTCCAGCTCCATTGGTAAACTACATTGCTTACCTGAGCCAAGCTGGTAAAACATTCAAATACACTGCTGAAGGTCCTGTAGGACTTGCTGGCGACAAAAAAGTAGCTTTGCTTAACGCACGTGGTGGCGTTTATTCCGAAGGCCCAATGGCAGCTGCTGAAATGTCCCTGAACTTCCTGAAAACAGTTATCGGCTTGTGGGGCATTCAAAACCCTGAAGTGGTTATCGTTGAAGGACATAACGCTTCTGCAGATCGTGCTGAAGAAATCGTTACTGCAGGTCTGAAATTGGCTTCCGAAGTAGCAGTAAAATTCTAATAGCAATCATTTATATAGAACACATCAAAACACCTGTAGTCTCCAGTGGAGATTACAGGTGTTTTTTTTGCATTCTCATTTTTTTCACATCCGTTACTTCGGATGATTCCGAATCAGATCTTGCCTGTATTTTTCAAGTATAACTCTGCTGCTTCAGCAATGTGTGCAAGGTCATCCCTATTTTCACCAGATACGGAATACGTTACATCAAGTTCATTAATGGTTCGTTCAATCATATCATTATCCTCAAGCATGTGTGCATGCTCGGTTAACGCCTGCACTCCCTTAATCGTCAGAATATACTTTCCACGGGAGAGGCGTTCAAACCAGCCATAATAATTTTTTTGCAGAATCGCCGCTGCAGAACCTACGCCTGTCTGTCTGGCAAGGTTGGCCGGAGAGGCTTCTCCGTTCGTCCGTAGAGCGGATGCGACACGTAAAGCCTTCTCACGATATGCTGTGACCAGCTGTCTTCGTGTGCTGCCTCCCGTATTGTAGTCTCCGCTGCGTTCGTCGAATTCCTTGAGCAATCGTTTCCGCCGAACACCGCTTTTGCGAGCAACTTGATTGGCGCTAGTAAGGGGTGTCTGGGCGGAAGGTTCGCACAGTACATCAATCAGGGGGGCTTTGGTTTTGTAAAATGTGACAGTCAGCAGCCCCAGACCAAGTTGACTGCATAGTGAAGTCAATTCGCTCCAGCGTTGGTTCACGGCTCCGCGTTTACTGCGATTGCGCTCGACGGCCAGATACACGAACGGGCTAAGCTTCAAACGCTGCATGCCCTGCAATAACAGGGAGAGGTTGAATGTTTTTTTCATCTCCACGATCAGTGGTTCGTCCTGGTCCGATCTGACTCCAACGAGGTCACAATGCCTGACTTCCGCCTTGACGTCGAAGCCACGCTGCTCGAAGAAAGCCTTCACAGGCGAATATAATTCGGTTTCGTATTTTACTGCCATCGTCCGTGCTCCTTTCCTGAAGTGGCCTTGTCTCTGACCATACGTTGTCCGGTTTCCTGAATTTAGAACCCTCATTATATCATATTCGTTCTTTTTTTTCTGAAGGCACAAGATGTCTGATAGAACAGGGAATAGCCAAAATTCGAAACCTTGGATTGAAAAAAAGAGGTCAACTTATCCGATTTGCCGCATAGGTATGTAATACACTTTTCACAACAAAACAAGATGTTTGGACAGAGGGTGGCGGGACTACACAGGACCGCAAGATTGGTATTCAAGCAGGAGCCGCAATTCTATTGATTTCTTCATACCATTCGGAATGGTTGACAATCACACTAAAGGAGCCATGGGAGGTACCAAGCATGAATATTTTTGAACGCGTTGCGGAACATCGGGCAGAGAGTGACCGTTTGACATGGAACGGAACATTTGAAGATTATATTGCACTGCTGAGAGAGGACCCGACTCCGGCAATGACGGCTCACGCCAGAGTGTATGAGATGATTGAATCGTTTGGGGTGGAAGAAGTAGGTGGGCATAAGCGGTACAAGTTTTTTGAGCAGGAGATCTTTGGGCTGGACCGTTCGATTGAAAAGCTGGTGGAAGAATACTTTCACTCGGCAGCACGCCGTCTGGATGTACGGAAGCGGATCTTGCTCCTGATGGGTCCCGTAAGTGGAGGGAAATCGACGCTGGTGACGCTGCTAAAGCGAGGTCTTGAACAGTTCTCACGGACAGAGAAAGGTGCCATATACGCCATTGATGGATGCCCAATGCATGAGGAGCCGCTGCATCTGATTCCATTGGAGCTTCGTCCTGAAGTGGAAAAGGAGATTGGAGTCCGAATTGAGGGTAACCTTTGCCCATCCTGCCAGATGAGACTCCGTACCGAATATGGTGGTGATATCAGCAAGGTGCCGGTGGAACGGGTCATTGTTTCCGAAGATAATCGTGTGGGAATAGGAACGTTCAGTCCATCCGATCCGAAATCGCAGGATATTGCCGATCTGACGGGTAGTATCGACTTCTCCACCATTACGGAGTTTGGTTCCGAATCCGATCCACGTGCCTATCGTTTTGATGGAGAGTTGAACAAGGCGAACCGTGGGTTGATGGAGTTCCAGGAGATGTTGAAATGTGATGAGAAATTCCTGTGGAATCTCCTGTCACTCACGCAGGAAGGGAACTTCAAAGCAGGACGCTTCGCCTTAATCAGTGCGGATGAAATGATTGTGGCGCATACGAATGAATCGGAGTATAAGTCGTTTATCTCCAACAAGAAGAATGAGGCGCTGCAATCCCGGATGATTGTCATGCCGATTCCGTACAATCTGAAGGTGTCCGAGGAAGAGAAAATCTATGCCAAGCTCATTCAACAAAGTGACATGAAGCATGTTCATATTGCACCGCATGCACTGCGGACTGCGGCCATTTTTTCGATACTTACCCGCTTGAAGGAAACGAAGAAACAAGGCATGGATCTCGTTAAAAAGATGCGCATGTATGATGGTGAAGAAGTGGAAGGATACAAAGAAGCCGATCTGCGCGAGATGCAAAATGAGTATTTGGATGAAGGGATGTCTGGCATAGATCCACGGTATGTCATTAACCGGATCTCCAGTGCTTTGATCAAGCAAAATCTTCAGTGCATTAACGCGCTGGACATTCTGCGGGCGATCAAGGATGGTCTGGACCAGCATGCCTCGATCACGAAGGAAGAGCGGGAGCGTTACCTGAATTTTATCGCTCTTGCACGCAAGGAGTATGATGAACTAGCCAAGAAGGAAGTGCAGAAAGCATTTGTGTACTCATTCGAGGAGTCCGCAAGAACGTTGTTCGAGAATTATCTCGATAACATTGAAGCGTTCTGCAACTGGTCCAAAATTCGTGATCCGCTCACGGATGAAGAGATGGACCCGGATGAGCGTCTGATGCGTTCCATTGAGGAACAGATCGGAATCTCCGAGAATGCGAAGAAAGCGTTCCGGGAAGAGATTCTGATCCGAATCTCGGCGTACTCCCGCAAGGAGCGCAAGTTCGAATACAGCAGCCATGACCGTTTGCGTGAAGCGATTGAGAAGAAGTTGTTCACCGATCTGAAAGACATCGTCAAGATCACAACCTCAACCAAAACACCGGATGCAACACAATTGAAACGTATGAATGAAGTCATTAAACGCTTAATTGAGGAACATGGATACACTGCAGCCAGCGCGAATGAACTGCTACGTTATGTGGGCAGTCTGCTTAATCGCTAATCGGCAACGAACCATTCCGGATCAGGCTCCTGATGCCTGCTGTGAGGCTCCTTCACAGCAGGATCAGGGCCTTTTTAATTCTAAGAAGGTCATATTAATCTAAAAAGCTGACAAATAAGGTTAATTTTAAAGAGAATTAGTTCTAATGGTATATGTATAATTAGGTATTTTAGTCTATAATTGATACATATATTTACAATTTAAAGTAATTTAGTGTTTATTAAGGAGCTGACTGAACCCGATATGAGCAGTATTTCCACAACAAGACAGAAGCAACTTGATTACATGGGATTAAACGCAGGGGATCTTAAACTGCTTGCCGATCATCGGCCTGTTTTTAAAAAAGTCGTTAATGAAGTGGTAGATCATTTCTACAATCATGTGGGAAATTATCCTGTATTGGTAGAGTTGATCGCTCGATTCTCTACCATTGATCGTCTAAAAGAAACACAGAAAATGTACTGGTTATCCATGACGGACGGAGTCGTTGACGACGCATATATTGAGCAACGGATTGCGATTGGACTTGTGCATTCACGCATTGGTCTGTCTGAAGATTATTATCTGGGTACCTATATGGTCTACCTGGATATTGCAACGAGCATATTCCAACAGGTTATCCCTGATTCCTGGCATCTTGTCATTCAAGCGCTCAGCAAAATGTTCAATCTGGATTCACAGCTTGTCCTTGAAGCCTATGAGAAGAAAGAAAAAGAAAAGTTACATCAGCTTGCCGATGACCAACAACATACATTGCAGGCGATTACGCAGATTACCCAAGAGCTTACAGTCATGATTAGTGAATTAAATGAAAATGCAATGGCTATATCGAGTGTAGCCAAAGAAACTGCGGCTTCTCAGGACCAGGCTCAGGTTCTGCTCACCGAATTAACAGGGGAGATCCATCAGATTGGAAAAATGGGTGAACTCATTCGCGAGATATCGGATCAGAGTCATCTTGTCGGCCTGAATGCAGCAATTGAAGCTGCTCATGCAGGCGAGTTCGGCAGGGGCTTCGAAGTGGTCGCCAGTGAGGTGCGCAAACTTGCTGCCAGCTCCCGGGATGCCCAAGGTAAAATCCAGTCTAATCTGGAGCAAATCATGAAGAAACTGAGCAGTGTGCAGCAGGAGTCGGATCATACGTCCAGAGGGGCACGTAGCCAAGCGTCACGCTCGGCTGAACTCGCTGTATTTGCAACAACAATGGAGAAACTGTCTCTGGATTTGAAGAAACTGGAACAGCAGGAATAGACGTTTAATCCATTAGGAAGCTTCCATACCGTTTCAGGCTGTTTTAAGCTATAATGGGTAGACAAACCTGCCGATGTTATAGAATAAGCAGCCGGAGACAGGGGATTTGAAAGAGGTTGAGGTGATCAGATGGCTTCTATCCATGATGTGGCCAAGGAAGCGGGAGTATCTGTTGCAACCGTTTCCAAAGTGATAAACGATTATCCCGATGTAAGTGAAAAAACGCGCAAAAAAGTCAATATAGCCATCGAATTATTGAAATATCAACCCAATGTGGTCGCACGTGGACTTGTAAAACGCCGTTCATGGACGGTAGGCGTACTGTTAACGGTTCCGTTTACGAACCCTTTTGTATCAGAATTGCTGGAGGGGATCAAGACTGCGCTGGAGAACAGTGGATATGATCTTGTCCGCTTGTCGACTCGATTCGATGATCCGGCTTACTCGTTCATCAAACATTGCCGTAGTCGGAATGTAGATGGCGTTGTGGTATTTGGGGAAGGCAGAGAAAATGCGAGTATTCAGGAACTGGTGGATGCAGAGATTCCAACGATGTTTGTTGATACGGACATGTTGGGCAAGCGTGCCGGCTACATTACTACGGATAACGCAAACGGAATCTCGATGAGTGTCAAACATCTGCATGAGCTTGGGCATCGCAAGATTGCCTATATTTCAGGGACACTAGGACCTGCCGTAGCCAATCTGCGATTGGAAGGATATCGGGAAGGGCTGCGAGAATGCGGCATTCCGTATTCTACGGTATATCTGGAAGTCTGCGATTATTCATTCGATGGGGGAAGCAAGGCTGCCCGGCGATTGCTGGCCCTTCAGGATCAACCCACAGGAATTGTCTGTGCTTCAGACATGTCTGCCTTTGGTGCAATTCATGAAATTGAAAAGCATGGACTGAGTGTGCCAGAAGATATCTCGGTTGTCGGATTCGACAACACGTATTATGCTGAGGTGTTCAAACCGGGGTTGACCACGGTGAATCAGAATATCTATTCCATTGGCATCAAGTCCATCGAATATCTGATTGCCATGATCGAGAATCCGGCTTATTCTCCTCCCGTTGTTACGGAACCTTCCAATCTGGTGATCCGTCAGACGACAGCACCTTTAAAAGTGTAAATATGTAATGACTAATGACGTTGACAGGGAGCACAGCTAACCAGCTGTGCTTTTTGTCGTTCTATACTTCCTTGAATAGGACTAAACATATTTAGAATAAGTCCTATAGTTTAACGGGTAAACAAAGTTCGCTGGCAATCGTATAATGAAAGTGCTTACAATTTCTATTGAATAACGTCTATCCAATCCTGCACAACGATCTTGTAAAGGGCTGGCGCATGACAGAACAAAGGTTACTCTTCACAAACAACCAACCAAGGAGGAGATTGGATGCATTTGAGAAAATGGTGGAGCTTGTGCTTGTCGGCTGTATTGATCTTCAGTTTGTTCCCAAGTGTGGGAACAGGAGGGGCACATGCTCAAGCGGCCGCGGACGTTAAGACTGGCGATGATGAAGTACTGTTTGAGGCTAATTTTGAAGATGGTGTGTTGGGACAATGGCGTCCACGTGCGAGTGAAAAGCTTGATATCGCGACGGAAGTAGGCCACGAGAGTACGCACAGCCTGAGAACCTCATCCCGTACCGAAACGTTCCATGGGCCCTTAATTGAGGTCATAAACCATGTACAAAAGGGCAGTACGGTTCATATTTCGTTTTGGGCCATGTACGATGAAGGACCCGACAGTCAGGTCATTAACGGTTCACTGGAGAAAGAGTACAATAACGACGCTTCGAGTCGAGAATATGCTACGTTTGCCTCTGCAACCCTGAACAAAGGACAGTGGAAAAAAATCGAGGCGGATGTGGTGATCCCTGGAGATAATAGCGGCATCACGGGATTCCGCATGTATGCAGAGACACCTTGGAAGACGTCAGCGGAAGTGACGCCGGCTGATACGATTACTTTTTACGTGGATGATGTGCTGATTACGGAAGCCGAAAAAGTTGAAATAGAGCCGAACATTCCGAATCTAGTGGATGTTGTGGGACAACACTATGCAATGGGAGCGGCAATCGACCAGTCTGCACTGGATGCGGAAGATCCGCATTCCCAGCTGTTGACGAAACATTTTAATAGTATTACAGCTGGAAACTTTATGAAAATGGATGCGATGCAGCCTCAGGAAGGACAGTTTGTCTGGTCAGAGACAGATCGTCTGGTGAAGTTTGCTGAAGCAAATGACATGGAAATCAGAGGTCATACGCTGTTATGGCATAGTCAGGTGCCGAATTGGTTCTTTACTGATCCGGATGATGCATCGAAACCTGCCACGCGGGAACAGTTGCTTGCACGGATGAAAACCCATATTCAAACCATCGTGACCCGGTACAAAGGAAAGGTTCATACATGGGATGTCGTCAATGAAGTCATCTCAGACGGAGGCGGCTTGCGGAATGAGGCTAGTAATTCCAAATGGAGAGATATTATTGGGGATGTGGATGGCGACGGAGATGACAGTGATTACATTGAGCTGGCTTTCCGATATGCACGTGAGGCTGACCCCGATGCTGTACTGGTGATTAATGACTATGGAATGGAGGGCAATGGAAACAAGCTGAATGATATGGTGAAGCTTGTAGAGAAGCTGCTTGCTAAAGGAACACCGATTGATGCGGTTGGATTCCAGATGCATGTGTCGATGTACGGACCGGATGTAAAGCTCATTCGTGAGGCTTTTGAGAAAGTGATCGCTCTTGGTGTGAATGTACAGGTTACAGAGCTGGACGTTTCGATCTATTCAAGTAATTCTGAACTGGAGATGCCTGTCACAGAGGAATTAATGCTGCAACAAGCCTATCGTTATCGTGAACTGTTCGACCTGTTCGAAGATTTGGGAAAACGCGGTGTGATGGACAGTGTCACCGTATGGGGACTTGCCGATGATGGGACATGGCTTGACAATCATCCGGTCAAAGGACGCAAAGATGCCCCGTTGCTATTCGATCGTAAATTGAAAGCGAAACCGGCCTATTGGGCATTGGTGGATCCTACCACTCTTCCGATATATCGAAATGAATGGACAGCGCCTAAGGCTAGCCCTTCTCTCCCAGATCGCAAAGGACAGGAAGATATGCTGTGGGGAGCTGTAAGAGGACTGAATATTAATGATCTGGCAGATGGTACATCCGGGGTTACGGGTGAGGCGAGAGTTCTCTGGGATGCCAAAAAGGTGAATATGCGAGTGGAAGTTAAGGATACGACACGTCGCAAAGGAGATCAGGTTCAGGTCTTCCTTGCAGAAGAAACGCAGGGCACAGCCGCTGCACCTACTGGAGGGATTTTATCAGCCAAGAAAAAAAATCCGCCTTCCACAAATGGTCAGTATACGTTCAAGCGGGAGGGAAGCAAAGGCAAGGATAAGATTGCATACAGCGTACAGGAGACCAAAACGGGATATATCGTATATGCCTCCCTGCCTTTGTCAGCCGCTTTATTAACAGAGGGGCAGGTACTGTCTCTGGATTTTCGAATTATGGACGAATACGCTGCTGGAAAGACAGCCACGATCGTATGGAACGATATTTCCAATCAGCAGCCCGATAAACCTGCCAATCGGGGTAAACTGAAGCTTGGTTCTGCCCTGAAGCATGCGAAGGTCACTTATGGCACGCCGGTTGTAGACGGTCAGAAGGATCGAGTCTGGAAAAAGGCAACATCGATCTCCACAGATGTCTGGGTGCTTGGAAATTCCGGTGCAACGGCGAAAGCACAGCTCCTATGGGATGAACAGTATGTATATGTGCTGGCAGACGTCAAAGATCCTTTGCGAAGCAAGTCAAGTTCCAATGCACATGAGCAGGATTCAATCGAGATTTTTATCGACCCAAGTAAAGACCAGACAACATACTACCAGGAGGATGACGCTCAGTACCGGGTTAACTTTGATAATGAAACTTCTTTTGGAGGAAATGCACAGAAAGAAAGCTTCAAATCAGCCACCCGCTTAACAAGTGAAGGATATACAGTTGAAGTGGCAATACCACTGGAGAGTGTTCTGGCTGAAGGGAAAAGATGGATTGGATTTGATCTCCAGGTTAATGATGATGGAGCCGGGGACGGCAAGCGAAGCAGTGTCTCCATCTGGAGTGATTCATCAGGTAATTCTTATCAGGACACTTCCGGTTTTGGCAGTCTGTTACTGACTCGCAAATAGATTGTTCAGATCTGTATTTGGATGTGCCAATGTCAGCTATTAAACATCCGTGTTTCTGGAAAAAAGTGTTGATTTTCAAGGCTAGGACGTTTAGACTATACACATTGATATTAAACGGGTTCCGATGTAGGACACTGGCTTGAACTAAGTCGGTGTTCACAAGTCAAATGATGCGGAGGGAGTGCCTGTCATCCAGACAGCGCACTCGCTTCTTTTTTACATTTTTGCATACATATGAGGCATTTCCCGGTTGAAAGGACAGAGTGAGTGGAGCACCTACATGGTACGTACAACTTAGAACTTGTTATTTTATCCTATATTATTGCATCATTAGCTTCTTATGCAGCGCTTGACCTTGCAGGCCGTGTAAGTCAGGCTAGCGGGGTAGCGCGGAATGTATGGCTTACCTGCGGTGCAGTCTCCATGGGTCTGGGAATCTGGTCCATGCATTTCGTGGGTATGCTGGCTTTTGTTCTGCCTACGCAAGTCTCCTATTCCACGGGTGAGGTTGTTTTATCTGTTCTACTCGCTATTGTCGCATCCGGGGTGGCCTTGAACATTGCGGGCAGACAATCCGGCAAGATAAGCAAGCTCTTAATTGCTGGAGTACTCATGACTGCAGGGATCAGCTCGATGCATTATGTGGGCATGGCAGCGATGTCAACTCCTGTTACGTATGAACCAGGCAGAGTGGTATTGTCCATTCTGATTGCAGCAGTTGCTTCATTCGCAGCATTATGGCTTATGTTTTTCTTCCGTTATCGTCAATCCAGACATACCTGGGTTTACAAGATGGGCAGCGGTCTCATTATGGGCATCGGAATCTCAGGAATGCACTATACCGGGATGTCAGCCGCACAGTTCCATCATTCACACGGCTCGATGGCAAGTTTAGGCATGCAGATTGAGCCAGGCATTCTCGCCTATTTGATTGCATCAGGTACATTTATTGCATTGGGCTTGACGTTGTTTGGCATATTTATCAATCAACGAATGTCTCAAAAGGATCAACGGATTCATGAGAATGAGCAGTGGTATCAGGCCCTGTATCATAACCACTCCGATGCCATAATTTCAGTGGACAAGGAAGGCATCGTCAAAGGCATTAATGCTGCTGTAACGACGATCACCGGATACCCTGAAAAAGAGGTCATGGATCGTTCCATTGATGATATTGCTCAGCAGATCGATATCAAGTGGATAAGTGAATTTGATTCCATCGATTGGGATGATCATGGGCTTGAGCCGGCGCATTATATGGCCAAGATGAGGGACGTACAGGGTGAACTTTTGGACCTTAGTATCGTCGTGGTTCCTGTTGTCATTGATGGTAACCATGTGGGAAGCCACATTTTGATCAAAGATATAACGGAAGAGAAGAGGGTTCAGGAGAGCATTCGTCACCAAGCCCTACATGATCCGCTGACGGGGCTGCCCAATCGGCGCAAGTTGGATGATGTGCTGGCTTACACGATCCAAGCTTCGGAGGAAACAGGGAATTCTTTTGCCGTTATGGTGATGGATATAGACCGTTTCAAAATGATTAATGATTCACTGGGACATTCCATTGGGGATGTATTTCTAAAAGAAGTCAGCAACCGGATCATGAAAGCCATAGAAGCTTCTGACCCCTTGGCTATGGAGAATGTCATGCTGGCCCGGATGGGCGGCGACGAGTTCACACTAGTTGTGACCCAGGATCAAGCGACAGAAGTACGAGTGGCAGAACTTGCAAAACAGATTGTTGAAGCCATTCAGTTACCTTATCGACTGAAGGAGAATGACTTTTACGTAACCGCCAGCATTGGAATTGCGATGTACCCGGATCATGGAGCAGGAGCAGATTCTTTGCTGAAACATGCGGACTCCGCCATGTATGAAGTGAAGAAGAACGGCAAGAATGGTTTCCAATTCTACACCGCCCAACTGGACTCGGAGCTCTATGAACGCATTGAACTGGAAGGTTACCTGCGTAAAGCGTTGGAACGCGATGAGATGGTCCTGTACTATCAACCGCAGATTCGTACCGAGGATAGCCGCATGATTGGTGTGGAGGCACTTATTCGTTGGAATCATCCACTCAAAGGTCTGCTCGCACCCAATGTGTTCATCCCGCTTGCAGAAGAGACGGGAATGATCTATGAGATTGGTAACTGGACACTACGGGAAGCGTGCAGGCAGATGAAGCACTGGCATGCCAGTGGCGGACCACTCATTCCGGTATCGGTTAACTTGTCCAGCCAGCAGTTCCATCAATCCAACTTGGTGGAACAGGTGAAGAATGCCCTCCATGAGACAGGGCTAGAGGCCCGTTATCTGGAGCTGGAGATTACAGAGAGTATGATGATGGATGCAACAGTGTCCACGGCAATCCTGAAAGAACTCACGGCACTGGGGGTCAAAATCAGCTTGGATGATTTCGGCACGGGATACAGTTCACTGAGTTATCTGAAGCATTTCCCGATTCACAAGCTCAAGATTGATCGTTCATTCGTGACGGGCATTACAGAGAGCCATAGCGATCAGGCAATTGTAGCGACCATTATATCGATGGCTCAAAATCTCAACATGGAAGTCATTGCCGAAGGTATTGAGACGAAAGGTCAACTGGATATTCTGATGCAGAATGACTGCCGTGAGATTCAGGGATATTATTTTAGTCGTCCGCTGCCGGCAAGTGAGGTCGAACATGACTTTTTTGTACCGCTGCGCTTGCAGGGCAATGGTACACCAACGGTACAATCAAAGTAAAGTAAATGCCAAGCGGCAAGTCCCCGTGTTTGTCGGGAACTTGCCGCTTTTTTGTGTCTTATCTTTCGATAATCTTATTCACAACCTCACATAAACTTGCGGTGGTGCTTCTTGCCGTCATACGTAAACCAGATCGGTTTATCCTCAACACGTGTCTCCACATGTACCGTACGCCCCCAGAGGCGATACAGATAAGGCATGGTGCGCTCCATATATTTCAGATCCAACTCAATGCCTTCATATTGATGTTTCAGCACGAGTTCCCCGGTCCGCATATAGTCGGCATCTTGCACAACCAGATAAGGGGAACCTCCGTTGACACGTGAAAATACGAGCTGATCCCGTATGTTTTCCCAGGACTTGTCGGTAATTTTCCAGTCCGGGCCTTTTTTCTCAAAGACGTAAAGGTCGAGGTCCTCAGTTAATTGTTTAGTCATGTAATTCCGAATAAAGGAGGTATCGGAATCGAATTCACGCACCTCGAACATTTTCGCACGACCTTGGCCGGGTTTACGGCCCCAACGATCCTGTTCTTCCCGGGTCGGGTTATCCCAGCGCCGTTCAATATCCTCGAAAATCTTCAGTCCCAGATAATACGGATTCAGACTTTGTTTGGATGGCTGCACCACGGAGGAGTTGAGCTTCGCGAATTCGATCGTATCCTCACTGTTGAGATCGAGTTCACGGATAATGCGTTGATGCCAGTAGGAAGCCCAGCCTTCGTTCATGATTTTCGTTTCCATCTGTGGCCAGAAATAAAGCATCTCTTCACGCATCATACTCATGATATCCCGCTGCCAGTCCGTCAACACTTCCGAAAATTCCTGAATAAACCACATGACATCCTTCTCTGGTTCAGGCGGAAAGTGATGGACCTGAATGCCTTCGGCTGGTGTTTCTTCGGTCTTCACATCATCAAGCGACCATAAATCATCATAGCGGCCTTCCGGTTTGGGTGCTTTCTCACCACGCTGCTCCCGCATTTTCATCTCCATATAGCGTTGTTTGTCCAAATGGCGGGGTTTAATCAACTGTGGGTCCACATGTTCCTGAATCGCGATCACGGCATCGATAAAGGCTTCAACCGCTTCGGTACCATACTCCATCTCATAATTGCTGATCCGGTCCGCCGTAGCGGCCATACTTTCGACCATATTCCGGTTGGATTTGGAGAAGCGGGCATTATTTTTGAAGAAATCGCAGTGTGCCAGCACGTGGGCTACGATCAATTTGTTCTGAATCAGGGAATTGCCATCCAGCAGGAAGGCGTAACAAGGGTTGGAGTTGATGACAAGCTCATAAATTTTGCTGAGTCCAAAATCGTATTGCATTTTCATCTTATGAAATGTTTTGCCAAAGCTCCAGTGACTGAATCTGGTCGGCATACCGTAAGCTCCAAAGGTATAAATAATATCCGATGGGCAGATTTCGTACCGCATGGGGTAATAGTCCAGACCAAAACCATTGGCAATCTCCATAATCTCGGCAATAGCGTATTCTAGGTCGCGGATCTCATCTGTCATCTAACGCTGCCTCCTTCCCGTTTCTGGAAAAAGCTGCGCAAAGCTTTGTACACTTCGCCTTTTTCTTTGATCACATAATACATAAACTGGTCCATCTTGATATGGCGATAAGCCGACATCAGTGTGCTGCTGCGGTTGTACTGATTCACCTCGCCGTATCCGAACATGTTGCTGCGTTTCATTAACTCACCGATCAGCTTCACACACCGTTCGTTATCCGAGGTCAGGTTATCCCCGTCAGAGAAGTGGAATGGATAGATATTGTAGCTGGAAGGTGGATAACGGCTGTCAATAATATCCAGCGCCTTCATATATACAGAGGAGCAGATGGTGCCTCCGCTCTCGCCACGGGTAAAGAACTCTTCTTCAGTCACTTCCTTGGCTTCCGTATGATGGGCGAGGAAAACAATCTCGACTTTCTCATACTGACGGCGTAGAAAACGGGTCATCCAGAAGAAGAAGCTGCGCGCGCAGTATTTCTCAAAGGAACCCATGGACCCGGATGTATCCATCATGGCAATAATAACGGCGTTGGATTGCGGAATAATTTTGTCTTCCCATGTCTTGTAGCGCAGGTCATCCGGACTGATGTGATGGATGCCTGGCGTACCGGTCGTAGCATTGCGGCGCAGATTCTCCAGAATGGTACGTTTCTTGTCAATATTGGACTGCATGCCTTTTTTACGAATATCGTTGAATACTACCGTATGTGTCTCAATCAGGTCTTTGTCCTTCTGCTTCAGATCGGGTAATTCCAACTCAGCGAAGAGCATATCTTCCAGTTCCTCAATACTCACTTCGGCTTCCACAATATCATGACCAGGCTGATCACCAGCTTTTTCGCCTTTGCCGGGTTTCTGCGAAGCAGCGGGATCACGACCGATGACGTCTCCGACCTGACTGTCACCGTCTCCTTGACCGACATGCTTTTGCTTCTGGTAGTTATACACAAAACGGTACTCATCCAGACTGCGGATTGGTACCTTGATGATTTGTTTTCCATCAGACATGATGATGTTTTCTTCCGTGATCAGATCAGGCAGATTCTGCTTGATGACATCTTTCACCTTTTGCTGATGGCGCTGCTGGTCCTGGTACCCTTTGCGGTGAAGCGACCAATCTTCCTTCGACACGACGAACGAGTAAGGCTGGTGTGAATTTGACATGTAGGCACCCCCCATTGATTACGCGGCACAGTTTGGCCTGTCGGTAATTAAGTATATTCACGGGCGAGGACGATATGTGATGAGAGCGGATATAAAATGATACAATTACGCAAGTTCACCTTGGAGGTAAGGTGAGTCTTCCGAACAGAAGATGCTCCATTTTTTACAGAAACAGTGAACAAGTGTGATATCCTTCCTTTACAATAGGAGAAAGACATCAATCATTTAATAGATGCATGAAAAGGAAGGATTTCTGTGAACAAAAAGGCGATCAAGGCTTGGATTATGTATGATTGGGCCAATTCGGCTTATGCGACAACGGTGTTGGCAGCGGTACTGCCTGTATTCTATGCTTCGGTGGCAGCAGCAACGCTGGATACGGATACAGCCGCCTCCTATCTGGCCTATACACATTCCATTGGCATGTTGTGCGTAGCTCTGCTAACACCGCTGCTTGGTACACTGGCTGATTTGTCAGGGCGTAAAGGCGACTTCCTGCGTGTATTTGCAATTATAGGCGTCCTTGCGACGTTGGGATTCAGCGCGATTGGAGAAGGGGACTGGTTCCTTGCTTCGGCGTTGCTGGTCATTTCCACCATTGGTTTTGCGGGTGGCAACACCTTTTACGATGCAATGCTGCCGGACCTGGTACCTGTGGAACGAAGGGATATGATATCCTCCAAAGGTTATGCTTATGGTTACATTGGAGGAGGCTTGCTGCTTGCTGTGAACATGCTGATGATACAGCAACCAGGCTGGTTTGGGATGAGCAGTACACTGGCAGGTACAAGGCTTGCGTTCATCTCCGTATCATTGTGGTGGTTACTGTTCTCGATACCGATCTTTCGCCATGCTCCGAGACGGCCTGCTTCACCGGACATGCCCGGCTCGTGGAAAGGGTATGCTGAGGTGGGAGTACGGAGACTGCGGCAGACCTTTCGTCAGATGCGGCGTTTTCCCCAGTTGATCCGCATGCTGGTGGCTTTCTGGTTTTTTAATGACGGCATTAATACCATCATTCTGATGGCTACCATCTATGGGACAAGTATAGGCATAGGCACAGCCGACTTGATGCTCGCACTACTGTTAACCCAGTTCATCGGTTTCCCATGCACTTTGTTACTGGGAGCATGGGCACAGCGTTGGGGAGCAAAGCAGGTATTAATCGTTAGCTTATCCGTATACATATGTATCGTGATTCTGGGTTATTTCATGACACAAGCGATTCACTTCTATGTGCTCGCCGGGTTGGTTGGAGTTGTGCAGGGTGTGAGTCAATCCACAGCGCGTTCTCTGTTTAGCAATCTGATACCAGCAGGCAGAACAGGAGAGTATTTTGGTTTTGTGAATATTACAGGCAAATTCTCTTCGATCTTCGGTCCATTTGTGTTTGGTTATGTCGGACAGATCATGGGTTCCACGCGTTGGGGCATTCTGTCGCTTATTTTCTTCTTCGTCGCGGGCATTGCTGTATTGTTAACTGTGAAGGTGCAGAAGGGGATGCAGGATGCTGCATTGGCAGATCAGGAAGAAGGGCGAAATGGGAGTTTCGGAGCTCCTGGGAAAAGTTCAAATGTAAGGTTCACCTGATGATTGTTCAACGGTTTTCATAGTAAGTTTCTCAACGGATTACGCATGGCTTCAGGCATTGTTCCTCACAGAACATGTCTGGAGCTTATTCGCGTTTGTGCAATCAGAACATAATTGATCAGGAATAAGTGCTTAAACGACAGACAGCAGAATACAGTGAAAGAGTAGAATTTATGAAAAGGTGAAAATAAAAGATTGACATGATACATTTTGTATCATAGAGTAAAACTATAAATACATATTGTATCTGAGAGTTGTCGAAAGAATACATGTATTTGCATCACTCTCGGGTAAGGTTCCGACGGAATGTTGCAAAATACTGACCTAATAGTTTGCGTAGTATTCGTTTTGCCAAACACAAAAGTAGAGTCTGGTCTATCCCGGCTGCATGCTTATTTTATTGAACAGAGGAGAGGCTGCCATTGATCGACGCTCAAGGTAACGGACTTGTTTTCTTACTATGTGTTCCCCGCAGTGGTAGTTCATTATCCACAGTCATGCTGCAAAATCACAGTCGTATATTCGCCACCCAGGAAATGTGGTTTCTGATGAGTCTTGTCGATCTGCCAAAAACCGATTCACGCGCTTATGGTGGCAGCTCCATCATGCGTCAGTTCTACAATGCCATGGTATCCGAGGATGTCTTCGAAAAGGCGTGCAGAAGTTTTGCTCTTGAGATCTACAATGGATTCCTGGAAGGGAGCGGAGCAGACTTCATCGTTGATAAATCTCCGCGTTATTATTACATGCTTGAATGGCTGGATCGTCTGTTCCCACAGTCCAAGCGCATTCATCTCCAGCGTAATCCTCTGGCCATAGCAGCATCATTCAAAAAGGTAAACCGCCATACAGGTGAAGGATTTGACCTGACTCATAGTTTGCAGAGCTCCAAATTAAATATGAAATCTGTAGATCTCACACTGGGTATGCTCCGCTTGAATGATTATTTTGCCGAACCACATACGAATGCATATGAACTGCAATATGAACAATTGGTCGCCAGACCCCAAGAAGAACTTGAGAAACTATGCTCATTCTTGGGAATTCGGTATGAACAGGGTATGGAGCAGTATGGACAGTTTCTGGACAGTGCAAAATCTGACATGTTCTACAGTATGGGCGTGGGTGATCCATTCCTCTCTTCACATCAAGAGGCTCATCAAGGTTCTGTTAACAACTGGAAAAACATATTGGAACCCCAAGAAGTTGAACTGTATTGTCGTGTGATGGGAGCGGATCTGTTCCATCGGATGGGGTACAGTGACCAGTTGGCAGAAGCTGAACAATGGACGGGTGTTCGTTATGAAGCAAGTCCGGATCAAGAGGTCATTGAGCGAATCACGCATCAGTTGACGACAGCGACCGGTTGCGAGTGGCAGCAGCACTATCGGATGCAGCCAGCTGATTCTCTCGTCCATGATTCCCATGAAAATAAGAATGATTCAGTTCTCGAAGAACCGGAAAAGATAGATCCCACACTGGCTGCACTGGCAACGATCAGGCAGCTGCAGGCCGCACTACGGGCGGCAGATCATCGTCTGGAACGGGGATACAGTGAACGAGAACGATTGAAAGTCCAGTTGGCTTCTGCTCAAGGTAAAATACAACGCATCAAATCATGGGTACCATTCGGTCATCAGATCAGCGCCTGGGCTTCACAGCGCAAGATACTTCGGGGAGGAAAGTCATGAGCGCCATAGCAGGAATTGTTCACAACGATGGTCAGCAGGCGCTATGGGAAGATAGCTGGCGCTTGTACGCAAGCCTGGGGCATGTCCCTGCAGATACGACAGGGGTATGGAAAGGCAATGAGGCGTTCCTCAGCTGTCATGCTCAATGGATTACACCGGAATCGGTTAGCGAGAAGTTGCCTTTATATGATGAAGAGAGTGGTCTGACCATCACGGCAGATGCCATTCTGGATAATCGGGAACAACTGGCGGATCAATTACAGATATCCAGGGCTGAACTGGCGATGTTGGCGGATAGTGAACTGATCCTCCGTGCCTATCAACGCTGGGGAGACGATGTGGCTGTCCGATTGTTAGGGGATTTTGTATTTGCCATCTGGGATGATCGTAATCGTAAATTGTATGCAGCGAGAGACATTACAGGCATGAGAGCTTTTTATTATCGACATGATGGCTCACGCTTTGCTTTCTGCACACTCATGAATCCATTGCTTGGGCTTGAAGGGGTACATAAAGAACTTGATGAGACCTGGTTGTCTGAGTTCCTTGCCATTCCTGACATGCATGATTCAGCAGATATCAACTCGACCGTATATCAGGGAATAAGCCAGCTACCTTCTGCACATACACTTGTCTTCCGGGACGGGAGGCTGGAACTGAAGCAGTATCATCGCTGGGATGAAGTGGAACCTCTAAGGCTCAAATCCGATGGTGAATATGTAGAAGCGTTTCGAGAGGTCTTTGGGCAGGCGGTCGGATCACGACTACGAACTCACAGGCAGGTGGCTGCTGCATTAAGTGGCGGGCTGGACTCGGGAGCCGTGGTTGGTTTTGCTTCCGGGACACTGAGAAGTCAGGGCAAACGACTGCATGCTTATAGCTATGTTCCCGTGCCGGATTTCACGGATTACACGTCGAAAACGTTGCTTGCTGACGAGAGACCATTTATACGTTCGACCATTAACCACGTCGGGAATATCACAGAGAACTATCTGGATTTTGAAGGCAGAAGTCCTCTCAGTGAAGTAGACACCTGGCTCGATATTATGGAAATGCCCTATAAATACTTTGAAAATTCGTTCTGGATTCGCGGATTCTATGAAAAAGCGAGCCAGCAGGATGCAGGTATTCTGCTCACAGGAGCACGCGGTAACTTCACCATCTCCTGGGGGCCGGCTCTGGATTATTACGCAAGCTTACTGAAAGGTGGCCGTTGGTACCGCTGGTTCCGTGAGATGCAGCAGTATAGTGAGCGGACTGGAATGCCCTTCTCCCGTATTGCCAAGATCACAGGGCGAAAGGCATATCCCGAATTCTTCAAGGCTCAGTCCAAAGGAGCCAGCCAGGCTGCATCCGTGCAGTTGATCCATCCTGATTTTGCTCAAAGAACAGGTGTACTGGAACGACTCAAATCCATTATTGTTCTGCAGGGCGGTGCCCAGGCTGATGCACTCAAAGTACGTGCCGAGAAATTCAATAACCTGGCCATTGCGAACAAAAACGGTGCTGTAGCTACGAAATGTTCTCTCCGTTACCGGGCTTGGGAACGTGATCCGACAAGTGATGCCAGAGTCATCCGGTTCTGTCTGTCTGTTCCGATTGAACAATATGTGAAACACGGGACGGATCGTTCATTGATTCGCCGGGCAACTTCACCGGAGTTGCCTGACAAGGTCAGACTGAATCAACGGGTACGGGGTGTACAACCGGCGGATTGGTTGCATCGCATCATTCCGAATTGGGATGCCTTTACGGCCGAGTTGCGTGCCTTGTGTTCTGATAGCAAGGTTGCTGGCATATTAAACACGGAGCGTATCAAGTCTGCCCTGGCCAATTTTCCCAGTCCAAGACCTGAACTTGCTTCGCATCCAGATCTGCGATTGATGATGCATAGTCTGATCGTCTATCGGTTCATTCGAAAATTCTGAATGAGGGCACATGAAAGGAGGTGAATACGATGCAAATGGAAAAAAAGGAATGGCAAGCACCAGCTCTTGAAGTGTTGGAAGTCAATCAAACAATGGCCGGTACTGGCTACAGACAAATTGACTGGATCACGGTTCACGATGCGGATCTGTACGATCCAACTTCCTAAGTTGTTTAGTTCCAAAACGTGTCATCATACTTAAAGGGCGGAAATGGAACCAATCCAGCTTTTCGCCTCCGCCCTTATATTGAGCAACATGAATATAAGGGCTTTTTTTTACATTTTATTACGAGGAGGCGTCGTTCATTGTTGCCTTTGCATTATGTAGCGTATGGCTTGCGCTGGTCGAGCCAAATTCCAATGCCTGAACTGCAGTGCGTACCCGAGGGTGCAGAGCACAATGCTGATGCCGTAGATGTACACATTGAGTCTTCAGATCTGAACCCATTGTGGGAGAGCTGGGATGTTGGCAATGACAACTTTGTGGCACGGGAAGGCAGCCTTTTTTTCAAAATCGAAGATGCAGGCCTGTTTCTAATGAAGCATGGAAAGCGTATCGTTGTATCCCCTCAGCCAGGAGCGGATAAGAAGAAGGTCAGATTATTCATCCTGGGCACCTGTATGGCGGTCATTATGATGCAGCGTGGCATCCTTCCATTGCATGGTAGTGCAGTTGTTATTGATGGTTGGGCTTACGCATTTGTCGGACATTCGGGGGCAGGTAAATCGACGTTGTCGGCTGCACTGGCATCACGTGGATATCCGCTTCTCACCGATGATGTTGTCGCACTGACCTGGGATGCCGGAGGAAGAGCTATCGTATCACCTGGTTACCCGCAACAGAAGTTATGGCAACCCAGTCTGGATGGCTTCGGCATGAAGGAGCAGGATTACGCAACGGTTCACGCGGAGATTACGAAGTATGCGATACCTGTTCAGCACTATTTTCATGGAAAGGCCGTGCCACTAGCGGGGGTATTCGAACTTGCTCCACAACCGGAAGAAGCCCATACGTCCGTTCAACTGGTTGAAGTGACGGGGTTGGAACGATTGCATCTATTGTGCTCTCATACGTTCCGCGGTGGACTGGTTGCAAGACAGGGGCTGGCACAGTGGCTGTTCGAGACCGCCTCCAGACTCTCGGCCAGTGTGGAAATTGGCAGATTGACCAGAACGGGTGCTGAATTTACAGCATTTGAGATGGTGGATCGAATTACAGATCATATACGCAAAGGAGTGCATTCAGGACAATGACAGCGACTACGCCGATGAATGTGGAAGACAAGGTAACCCGGAAGGAAGGCAATCTGGTTAGTGATATGGGCGGTGAGAAAGTCATGATGAGCATTAACACTGGAAAATATTATAATCTCGGGAGTACAGGTGGGCGAATCTGGGATCTGATCGCAGAGGAGCGGACGCTGGGTGAACTGGTTGAGGTGCTGGCTGCGGAGTATGAGATTGAGCCAGATGTATGTCGTGAGCAGGTGGTGCAATTTCTTGAACACCTCTCCAGTGAAGGATTAATCGACGTTACTCGCGGAGTATAGAACATGCTGCGAAAAATAAAGGCTTATTTCTCGCTTCCGCGCGCGATACGTCGACTGGTATGGGAGGCCTATATCCTCCTTGGCTGGGCACGCATACAGAAGGCTATGCCATTCGCCAAAATTGCACCAGGGCTGGGGACGCCTATGGTTGAAACACCGATGACCGGGCTGGATCGCAGCGAGGTGATCGCTATACGGAATATTTCCAAGGCGATTATGATCGCCAGCAAATATACGCTATGGGAAAGCCGCTGCCTTGTGATGGCGATCGCCGGGATGAAGATGCTTGAGCGCCGCAAGATAGGCAGCACGTTATATATGGGGACTGCACGGAATAAACAAGGACATATGATGGCTCATGCCTGGCTGCGAAGTGGGAAATTGATCGTGACCGGAGCTGATACTATGGACCAATATACGGTTGTCGGCGTGTTTGGCAAACGTTGTCCGGAGAAGGGATCTGGGGAGATTGTCTATGATACATGAAAGTGAACTCTATTCATCAGGATTTCCGAAGGAGCTTAAACTGATTTTAAGCATGATTAGAGGTGATCTGACGTCTCTATCCCCGGAAGAATTCCAGGCGCGTTTGCAGGGAACGGATTGGCAGCTTTTTCTGCGGCTTGTGTATCATCACCGCTTGTACTCCGTTCTCTACTTGAAAATGAAAGAATGGAACTCTTCGATTTTCCCCGCAGATGTCCTGGAGAGTCTGAGACAACAATACACGGCCAATACATTTCGTATGTTACATCTGACAGCAGAAATGGAGCAGGTGTGCGGAGCATTCCGAGAATGTGGTATCCGCAACATTACCCTGAAGGGACCAGCGCTGGCTCATGATCTCTATGGGGATGTATCCATGCGTACCTCCAAAGATCTGGATATCCTGATTCCATTGGCTGATGTGGAAGCGGCCGAAGGGATTCTTACAACTCTGGGTTACGTGTGCAAGGATGGAGATCGAACTGTTACGGTTGGCAGCTGGAAGTGGCGTGAACACCACATCTGTTACACCCATCCGGTCAAACGGACTCAAGTCGAGATTCATTGGCGGCTCAACCCGGATTCGGGGAAAGAAACCGATTTTGAATTGCTGTGGAAACGCAGTCGTTTCAGTTCATACACACAGACACCTGTCCGTATGCTCGAACAAGAAGACCTGTGGGCTTATCTCGTAACCCATGGCGCACGACACGGCTGGTTCAGACTGCGCTGGTTACTGGATATCGACCAGATGATCCGCAGCATGCCACTCGATGTGAAGAAAGTAGAAAGACGTCTTAAAGCGGAGGGACGTTTATCAATCGGTTCACAGGCTCTTTATCTGGCCTCGGAACTTCTGAACACGCCGCTGGATGCAGCGTACAGGTCTTTGATGTCCTTGAGTGACCGTACAGGCAAGCGATTAGCCAGCGAGGGCGCAAGGTTCATGAATGACATGCTCGAAAGTCCAGCTGACATGAAAAATTATCAATCGTATCTGTTTAAACTTCGAAGTACGAAACAGAAATGGTTCTTTTTTATTGAACGTTTGTATCCAAGTACATGGGATGTGGATCAATTGCCGCTTCCACGTTCATTGTTTTTTCTGTACTTTCCGTTACGTCCGTTTCTCTGGTTCTGGCGGCGCATTAAAAGATATACGATGACGGAAAGGGGTAAAGTATGATCTCCGAATTAAAGTACTTCATGCGTAAGTTGCATCATGTCACGGGGCCCATTTTATATTGGAATCTGCTGGGGATGATCTGTATCAGTCTCATGGAAGGGATCGGCATCTACATGCTTGTTCCGATGCTGAGTCTGATCGGCATATTTGAGATGGGCTCCACAGGCTTGAACATTCCCTGGATTGGAGAAGTGTTGAATCGTTTTTCTGAGAATAGCCAATTGTTACTCGTACTGTGCACCTTTGTGTTGATTGTCTCCGGACAGGCCTGGATGCAGCGTCTCCAGACGATCCGTAATACTCGAATCCAGCAGCAATTTGTGCGAACGCTGCGCATGGAAACCTATGGTGCCATTATTATGGCGCAATGGTCATTTTTTCTCCAAAAACGAAAATCCGATTTTAACCATATATTAACCACTGAACTTGCACGTGTGAGCCAGGGAACGAGCATTATGCTGCAAATGGCAGCCTCCCTGATCTTTACGGGAATTCAGATCGGTCTCGCTTTCTGGTTATCCGCCAAGTTGACGGCACTTGTGCTGGTCTGTGGATTGTTATTATTTTTTGTCTTGCGAAAATTCGTCAAGCGGGCCAAGCAGATTGGGGATCAGACTTCTGAATTTTCCCAAAGTTACTATAATGGCATTACGGAGCATTTCAACGGAATTAAGGATATTAAGAGCAATATGCTCGAACACTCACACATGAACTGGTTTGAGCGCATGTGCAGACAGATTGAACGCAACGTCATTCAATTTAGCCAATTGAACAGTGGAACACAGCTCATTCATCGGATGTCCGCGGCTATCATTATTGCGGCATTCATCTATCTTTCTCTCCGTGTAATGACGGTGCCTCCAGCAAGTCTGCTGCTCATCATCCTTATCTTTTCCCGCTTATGGCCAAGATTTACGGCGATTCAGTCCAATCTGGAGTACATCAGCTCGATGCTGCCTGCATTTCGGGTGGTAAGAGAACTGCAAGCGCAGACGGCGAAAAGTCGTGAGATCAGCGAAGAGATTGCCTCAGCAGGAGATGCTGGAATGGATGGGATTCAACCTATGGAACTGAAGGAATCCATCACGTGTCAGGATGTCTGTTATCGGTATGAGGGAAGTGATATGTACTCATTGATGAATGTGCAAGCTTCTATTCCGGCAAGGGGCATGACCGCAATTGTGGGCAAATCCGGAGCAGGCAAGAGCACGTTGATTGATCTGGTTATGGGACTTGTCAGACCTGAGAGTGGTCGCATTTTGATTGACGGTGTGCCTCTGTCAGAGGAACGATTACTGAGCTGGCGAAGTTCCATCGGATATGTCTCCCAAGATCCATTCCTGTTTCATACGAGTATTCGTGAGAATCTGCGTCTGGTTGATCCGAATGCAAGTGAAGAACAGATGTGGCAGGCTTTGCAGTTTTCATCCTCTGCAACTTTTGTACGGAAGTTACCTCAAGGTCTGGATACGATCATAGGTGATCGGGGTATTCGGCTATCCGGCGGGGAACGTCAGCGATTGGTGCTTGCCCGGGCTATGCTGCGTAATCCTTCTGTATTGGTACTGGATGAAGCAACGAGTGCGCTGGACAGTGAGAATGAACAGTACATTCATGAGGCGCTGGAACGATTGAAAGGACATGTGACCATTATCGTGATTGCACACCGTTTGTCTACGATCCGAACGGCAGATCGTGTGATTGTGCTGGATGAAGGTCGCGTAATTCAAGAGGGCGGGTATCAACAGCTATCTACTGATCCGGTAGGGACGTTCAGCAAGCTTTTGAACATGCAAGCGGGTGTTGTGGGACAGTAAGAGGGTGGATAGCAGAATCCATTCCAAAATTCAAAGCCGAGTATGGGACATATGTATCTGCTTCTGTTCATTCGTTTATTGAATCATCAGGCACGACACACGTAAAGAGGCGCGCCACGATGGGCGCGCCTTTCATGTAGGTGGTTCATATTTTGAGCAAGGATTAATGAACAACGGCTGTTTTCGTAGGGAGCGGCAGCTGAAGAGCACCGATCCGCTCCAAATGCTGTACGATCTCTTGCACAGCTTCCTCAATGGACCATTGCTCTGTATCGATGATAAATGAAGGAGATTTCGGTACATCATAGGGGGCGGAAATGCCTGTGAAATGCGGAATATCACCATTGCGGGCTTTTTTGTAAAGGCCTTTGGGATCACGTCGCTCACATTCTTCAATCGAACAGCGCACATAGATTTCAATGAAATCATCAGGTTCAAATAATTGTCTAACCATCTCCCGATCCTGTTCATGAGGAGAGATAAAGGCCGAAAGTACAAACAACCCGGCATCCACCATTAACTTCGATACTTCCCCAATTCGGCGCAGATTTTCTTGACGATCTGTAGCTGTAAAACCAAGATCGCGGTTCAGTCCATGACGTACATTATCCCCGTCCAGAACATAACAGCGTACACCTTGGTCATAGAGATACTGCTCCAGAGCAAATGCAAGAGATGATTTGCCTGCACCGGATAAGCCGGTGAACCATATGGCTCGACTGTGGTGGCCATTGTGTTTCTCCCGGTCTTGTCTATCAATGCTGGATGATTGCCAGGTTATATTGCGCTCTTCCTTCGACATGGTATCCCGCCTCTTCCTATAGGTATGATCTGTTTTATATTTTAACATATTTTCAAGATTATAGCACCTTGTGGTTTTCTTCATACATAAGCGTGAATCGACAAAATATCGGGTATAGATGTAGTACATACATAGCAGGAGGAACAATGTCATGAGCGAAAACATTAAAAATATAGAGGTTGGGTTCAAATGCCCGGATTGCCAGCAGAATATAAGAGCAGAATTCATACACGAACAAGTAAGTACTGTTCGTTGTGGGGGTTGTGACAGAGCGTATACGCTTATGAAGCCAACCATCGGTGATGAGATTTTACTTGATTGGGAACAGGAGGCTTTGTATCATAAGCTGCGAGCGGAGCGGTCTGAACTGGATAACCATAATATGTCGGCCTTGATTATCAAAGTGATAGAGCTGCTGACATGGCGTGATCGGGGAGATGGCCAGACACGTGCCATACAGACTGTGAGAGAATGGCTCGCTTCCAGTGGAAAACCTCAGACCTTGCTGGAATTGTTCCATCAAACTCCGCCACAACATGAAAATAAACGTTTCGATCGATAGTATTTACATACATTAGCTGTTCCTGTGGCATATTACCTGAAGGTGTTCGTGTGCAAACGACAAACCAAATCTTTTCAGGAACAGGAGCGGGTAGAATGAAGCGAATGGTTCTATACATACTGTTGGGGCTATTATCCATCAGTGTGGTTCCGGCACAGGTCGAAGCATCGCCGGTTACCGGAGCTTATCACTTTGGCTTCAAGAAAAGCCAGAACGGTCAGCTGCCCTCGATTGATCAGGAAGGCTTTAAATCGATCTTACAACATAACGATGCCATTTTCCTGGGGGATACGAAACAGAAGGAATTGTATCTCACGTTTGATAACGGGTATGAGAATGGACTCACGCCTGCGATACTGGATGTTTTGCGTGCCAAGAAGGTACCTGCGGCTTTCTTTGTGACAGGTCACTATCTAAAGGATCAACCTGAGTTGGTTAAACGCATGGCGGCTGAAGGTCATATCGTGGGTAATCATTCATGGAGTCATCCGGATATGACCCGCATCTCCAATGAGAAGCTTAGAGAGGAACTGGAGAAGGTCAAGTCGGAGGTGAATCGGCTGACGGGTCAACAAGCGACCTTTTTGCGACCGCCGCGCGGAATTTTTAACAATCGTACGCTCGCAGAGAGTCATGCCCAAGGGTATGTGAACGTGTTCTGGTCTGTTGCCTACAAAGACTGGGATACCAATGTGCAGCGTGGTGCACAATATGCTCATCAACAGGTGCTTAAACAGCTCCATCCGGGCGCTGTCATTTTGCTTCATTCGGTATCCAAAGACAACACTGAAGCCCTGGGTTCCATCATTGATGAGGCGCGTAAGCAAGGATACGCATTCAAAAGCCTGGATGATCTGAGGACCAAAAGTTATTGAACCATTATCATCATAATGACCAATGAGCTAGACTTAAGTCTTTCCGAAGTTTAGGCTAAATATAAAGGGCATCCTGAGCGACGAGCTCGGAATGCCCTTTTTAGGTTGTATCGGTATATTGGTCGCAATCGTTAGATGTGACCGACATGCCGATACAGAATCCCAGAATCCCAGAATCCAGATGAGAAGGATTCTGGGATATTATACGATGTTGTGTGTCATTCTATAAAACGGTGTTATAGATAATTCCGATGGTTTTGGGACCGCAATGACTGCATACAACACAACCAGCAGTGGTCAGTTCTACCCGGGCACCGGTTTGCTCCTGCAAAGATTTCTGCAAGTCGAGCGCATCCTCTTCAGCCATCGTATGCACAACGATCAGCAGGTCTGGATCAATCTGATCCTTTGCACTAAGCGTGTTTTGCAGCATTTGTTCAAGGGCTTTCTCCCTTTTACCGCGCACTTTATATGCAGGGGCCATCTTGCCATCCGTAACCCGGATGACAGGGCGGATTTTCAACAGACTTCCAATCAGGTTCTGCATACCTGAGCAGCGTCCCCCTTTGTGCAGATACTCCAGAGTATCGATGACAAACTCCGTGCGCACATTCGGTTTCATCGCTTCAATCAGGTGTGTAATCTGATTCAGGGTTTGTCCTTTCTCGGCCGCATGGACAGCTTTCATCACCATAAGAGCAATCCCTGATGACAGATTCTGTGAGTCGATGACAGAAATGCGACCTTCCGGGAACTCGGAACTCGCGAGTCTTGCATTTTGGTAAGTAGAAGAAAGTTCAGAGGATAAGCTGATATATAAAACTTCATCCCCTTGGTCTATGTAAGGTTGAAATGCCGTCATGAAATCAGCGGGTGAAGGTGCAGCCGTTTTGGGAAGACGCCCATCTTTACTGACACGCTCATATAGCTGCTCTGGCTTAATCTCAGCCCCGTCTTTCAGTGATTCTTCACCGAACACCACATACAAGGGGATGATGCCGATATCGTGCTGCTGGATCCATGCTGGAGCCAGATCACTTGTGCTGTCCGCAAAAATTTTGATTCGTGACATGTCAATCTCCTTTGAAATACAATGATTTTGGCGAAAAATATAGATTATACTTATGTGTAAACCCATTCATTTTAATTATAAGGAAACATGACGCTGATGCAAACCGTTACATCAGCGTCATGCCTACCAAGATAAGTCCAACGAATAACAGAATCATGATTCCATTTAATATGGTACCGATCATGGCAAAGACTTTCTTTCGATTCTTGAGGACAAGACCGATAATTCCGAGGATGCTTCCGACCAGATTGAGAATCAGGCAGACCAGAATGGCTAGAGAAGCCAGAATGACCGCTGGATGCAAGGCCAGTTCTTCGGCCTGCAACGGGGTGAGAACGCCGATCGACTCGTTTACAGCCATGGTGGCAATAAAGAATATCAGAAGATAACCTAAGATGGCAAGTAATCCAATGACAAAGCTGGCGATTCCAGGTCCAGAATGTTTTAGTGGAGCCAATGGTTGCCTCTCATAATCCGGCGGATATGGTTCATAGATATTGTTATTGTATTGATCTGCATGGTTAGCATTCTGATCCGTGTTGTTGGAACCTGAATTGTAGGAATTGTGATTATCCATAATTGTAATATCCCTCCCTTACTCATTGTACTGAGTGTTATTAACCTAATCGGTGTGAATTGATTCTCCTTAAAATAGAACGATCGCATACCTGTTTACTTTTCCATAATTATCGATAAAAATCAAGGATTTACGCCAGTTTTCTATGATATATAGGGCAGGGATAGGACTAGTAAGTATAAACAGACATATAGTCTTCCTAGTTTCGACCTGACTGGTAAAGGTGGAGTGGATTCGCTACAATAAAGGGAGTGAAAGTTGAATTAAGGGAGAGAACTTACATGCAACGAAGATGGATGATGCTTGGCGCTATATTAACCATGTTATCTGTGGCAATTGGTGCGTTTGGTGCACACATGCTCAAGGATGCGATTGGACCGGATGCCATAGCTACGTATGAGACTGGTGTGCAGTATCACATGATTCATGCACTTGCTTTGCTCATTATCGGCTTGACGGCTGGTCAGCTCGGGGCATCTACGAAACTGAAGTGGGCGGCGCGTCTTTTGTTTATTGGAATTATCGTGTTCTCGGGTAGCTTGTATGTGCTTAGTATTTCTGGCAACAAGATTCTGGGAGCCATCACACCAATTGGTGGGGTAGCCTTTATTGCCGGTTGGCTCTTACTCGCAGTGGACGTATGGCAGCGAGGTAAGGATCGCTCCTAATTCAGGGAGAGGATAGTCCCCAATTCGAAGTCCGTTTATATGAAAAATAAGTTATTTCTTGATTCGTAATCGTCAACTAAAAAAGCAACTTGCGTGAGAATTGTATGTGAAATTCCCACGTAAGTTGCTTTTTTAATGTTTTGGATCTCATAGTTACAGAAATTCATCGATTTCATTGGTACGGAACGTGTACACTTGTTTTTCATCTACATGGTAGATACTCACAATACTTGTATCCCGATCAAAATTCAAAATGCGGCATGGAATGCTCTGATGTTTACCGTTCTTGTTATTGACAACAATACGGGTGAGTTTATTCTCTTTAATGAGCGTGTCAATCCACGCATCAAATGAATTTCCATCGGTAACATTGGATGTTGGGGGGGCAGTTTTTTTCTCACTAACTGGTTTTTCTTGCTGATTCTGTGTTTTAGCTGGAGCAGGTGAGGCAGGTGTCTGAGTTGCAGTGGACGCCTTCTGTGCTGCGATGGCTTGTGATTTTTTACGTTCGTTGTGAAGTGTGACGAAGGAGTCCTTCTTGGACTGGAGTGTCGCTTCAATAATTTTGCCTAGCTCTATGCCGGATTGGATCCGAAAGTCCGCAATTTGTTCCTCTTTGTTTATGAACTCCAACAGGGACTGCAGTGCCAATGCATTTGAGCGGCTCTTAATAAGTATATCGACATTAAACAAAAAGCCGATTTCCTCTTGATTGGATAAGGTTTCTTTCATTCATCCCAGCCCCGTTAAAAGATATGTCAGCTCAAAAAAACGCTTCAATACACTATATCATTAAAAAGGTGATAATCATAGTGCTAGAGACGCAGAAAATGAGTTGATAAACTGGTAAAATGTTACAATAATAACCCGATATTCACGTATTTCTGCAGGTGTCCATACGACAATCGAAAATGAGGCATACAATTATGGTGACGATGGAGCCCATTGTAGTTGGAAAGGAGTAACTATCGTATCTCATTTTTGTTATGATACAATATGTTCATCACATATTAAGGAATGAAGACTATGCGTCAAGAGGACAGTGTATTTGAACAGATTATGAAGCAAAAGAGATTGAAGCCTATCAAGACTGAAACAAAAAAACTTCAAGTTAAACCAATACATAAAAAGAATCTAGCTCAGGAGCAATTAAGTGATTTGGATGTCCCGTTCAAAAAAGTGGTAGCTGAATCAATAGACCGTAGTGTACTTCATAGACGTGTACTGGAAATTAGAAAAGAGTTAACGGAGATAAGGCGATTAAAGGATGATGATCATAAGTTTTAAGGTAGGCCAAATTTGATTCACCTTGGGTGATACTTTATTTCATTCCACTTTGGTATAAACCGCATTGATAGGCTATTTGGCAGTTAAATTAAATCCGATCTCCTAAACTT
This sequence comes from Paenibacillus sp. USHLN196, assembly GCF_037144955.1. NCBI lineage: Bacteria > Bacillati > Bacillota > Bacilli > Caryophanales > Paenibacillaceae > Paenibacillus > Paenibacillus sp. USHLN196. The sequence goes on from NZ_JBBCYH010000004.1 coordinate 303,747, forward strand.
GAGAAGCTCATGGAATGTTATCAAAAATGGTTAACTCCGAGATGAACTTTTAGACACTCAAAAATATTGATGATTATTATGAGAGCTACCTCATTTCTGAGGTGGCTTTTTATATTCCGATGAAAGCATATATTTAAGTCTGCGAGGAGAATAACCAATAATGTATTTGAACTATAAGTACCTACATTTTCTCAAACACGGCAGGTGTCCACACGACAATCCAGAATGAGGCATACAATTATCGTGACCTGTGGAAGAGGAGGTGGATCGGGAAATTATGGTGACGATGGAGCCTATTGTAGTTGGAGAGCATGTATTGGTAGGGGTAGAAGTTAAGCTACCCAAAACAACGTTGCTGACCATTAACACATCCAAAGGATATATCATGTGCGGAGCACTCGACGTAGGATTACTTAATGAGAAGCTCGGGGATCGCAAAATTATTGCAGCTCGGGCGGTTGGTGTGCGTACACTGGAGCAATTATTGCATGCACCTATGGAGTCGGTGACAACAGAAGCCGAGGCCATGGGCATTACGGTTGGTATGACAGGTGTAGAGGCATTATTGAAAATGATCTAATGACTAACAAAAGGGCTCCCCTTATGGGAAGCCCTTCTTTAGCAACTTAATATAGAGTCTGGCAAGTCGTAGCCACTAACTCTATACATGAACTCTTCTTTAATTAAGTTAAGCTTCTTCTTTCGCGAACAAGGCAGCCAGGTTTTCCTTGAAAGGTGCTCGAACAACGCCTTTCTCCGTAATGATAGCTGTTACATATTCGTTAGGCGTTACGTCAAATGCTGGATTGAATACTTTAACACCTTGTGGTGCTGTACGCTTACCAAATCCTTCGGTCACTTCCTCGGCAGCGCGTTCCTCAATTGGAATCAGGTCTCCGGATGGAGTGGACAAGTCGATGGTTGACAATGGGCTCGCTACATAGAACGGAATGTTGTGAGCTTTGGCAAGCACCGCCACACTGTAGGTTCCGATTTTGTTGGCTACATCACCATTTGCAGCAACACGGTCTGTTCCGACAATAACGGCTTGAATCCAACCTTTGGACATCACCATTCCTGCCATGTTATCACAGAGCAGCGTAACGTCGATGCCGGCCTGCTGTAACTCAAACGCCGTCAGGCGTGCACCCTGAAGTACGGGACGAGTCTCGTCTGCAAATACTTTCAGGTGAATACCGCGTTCCTGTGCGAGATACATTGGAGCGGTTGCCGTACCGTATTTCGCTGTTGCCAGTCCTCCTGCATTACAGTGGGTGAGTACACCCATACCATCTTCGAACAAAGGCAGTGCATTCTCACCGATCATCCGGCATACTTCTTCGTCTTCCTTCTGAATCAACAGAGCTTCTACTTCAAGAGCATCAATGCCCTCTTCCAAGCTCATACCAGATTCAACGACCTCATTTGCTTTTTGCATCATGCGATCCAATGCCCAGAACAGGTTCACCGCTGTTGGACGGGAAGTAGCCAGATGAGCACATATGGATTTTACGTGATCCAACCAGCCTTGAATGGTCATTCCATCGTATGATTTGGCACCCAATACGACACCAAATGCAGCAGCGATACCAATCGCCGGAGCACCGCGTACTTTCATGGAGTGAATAGATTCCCATACTTCCTCAGGTGTGTACAATTTCAACATGAGGATCGTTTCAGGCAGCAGACGCTGGTCAAGCATTTCAAGCTTGTCCTTTTTCCAGATCAGAGAGGACAGAGGCTGATATTCAGGGGTTGTCATGGATGTACCTCCGTTCCTTATATTAAACCTTAGTTGTAGAGACAGCTGTAGATACGATATCGAGTACTTCACCGATGGTATTCAAGCGACGATTGTTCTTGATCAATGCTTTACCAATGGACAATGCTTTACGCTGAGCATGCTCACGTTCAGTCGTATTCGAAATGGTATCTATATCGGCCACGTGAGCGAGGCCCACGATACGGCGAACCATTTTGGCACCTGCGAAGCCGATTGAATCTCTGAACAATTGCTGCACATACAGATCCTGGTACCCTGGCGTTTTTGCCATCGGATCAACCAGGTCGTTAGCCCAGAGGCCACGGAAACGGGATTCGAACTCAGTCCATACATCACGAACCATATTCAGCAAAAGCGTTTCACGCTTACGCAGAGCCGTCTCCTCTTGAATCCATCCTGGCAGGGAGGCGTAGTTTAATAGCAGGTTGGCAAGTACTGCACCGACATCGAATCCCATGGGGCCATAATACGCAAATTCGGGATCAATAACCTTGGTTGATTCCGGTGTAACAAAAATACTGCCTGTATGCAGATCTCCATGAAGCAGTGCCTGCCCATGTGTCAGGAATTTTTCCCGCAGCAAAGCCACTTCAAGGTGAAGCTCTCCATCGGAACGAAGCGCTTCAGCTTCATCTTCAATGGAAACATCATAATTATTTTTCTCGGCGATCCGATAGGGTTCATCAAAAATCAGATCTTCCGTTATTTTGCATTGGTCCGGATTAATGAATCTGCCCTGTTGTTCCTTCTTCAATTGCTGATCCATGCCCAAGTCGGATGTGAAGAACAACGTTCTTGCCATGAATTCCCCAATATGCTGTGCAAAAAGAGGATAGGTAACACCTTCAATCAAGCCTTTGCGCATGATCACATGATCACTCAGATCTTCCATAACCGTTAACGCGAGATCATCATCATAATGATACACTTCGGGTACCATACCTGGACACAGACGATACTCTTCCTGCAGAATTTCACGTTCAATGCGGGCACGTACCAGAGAGAGTGGCCATGATTCTCCAACCACTTTCGCATAAGGAAGCGCCTGTTTGATAATGATACTTTTATCGGAGTTCTGATCCGTAATGTGGAATACCAAATTCAGATTGCCGTCGCCGATCTCGTGACAATCCAGATTCGCATCTGCCGCAAACGGACCCGGTAATGTTTTGGCCAGTTCAATTGCATCCTGGGGGGTAAAAGGGCGATATTCGGACAAAGGTGCCACCTCCATATATATGAAGAAACAGGAAAACCCACTTCTTTGCTTGGTATATGTCAGTATATCGGAAATAGCGCGCTTTTTGAACTTTTTTTTGAGACAAGCTAAGCCGATCCTGATTCGAACTTCCTGTGCAAGGGTAAAAACAAATAGGCTGGACGGTTGAGAGAAACGCCGTTAACAAGCCTCTCCGCTACCATGCGGTGACGTATTATTAACTCTCTGTTATGCATTGCAGGCCAAACTGTTTACCAAGCATGACAGACTAATTTTAAATAAAGGATGGGATTATTATGGCTACAAAAAACAAAACAGATCAAGCGAAATCGGTGGAACAAGTACTTAATCGTCAGGTAGCTAACCTGAACGTATTGTATGTCAAAATCCATAACTATCACTGGTACGTTAAAGGACCTAACTTCTTCACGTTGCATGTGAAATTCGAAGAATTCTACAATGAAGTTACAGTGCAAATGGATGAAATCGCTGAGCGTATTCTTACGCTGAAAGGTAGCCCTACAGCTACAATGAAAGAGTACCTGGAGCTTTCCTCTATTCAGGAAGCAGCAGGCGGTGAAGACGCGAAGACAATGGTGCAAAACCTGATTGAGGACTTTGCTACACTTTCGAACGAATATCAAGAAGGTATCGAAGTTGCAGATGCAGCTGAAGATCAACCAACATCCGATATGCTCACTGGCTTCAAGGCGGATCTGGAGAAACATATGTGGATGCTTCGCTCTTTCCTGGGTTAATATATCCACGACATAAGTCTAATGCAACTAGGTTTCTAATGTAAGCTTTCTGATCCGGATCATGTTGTCAGAAACGCCTTGAGCGTCTATACTGCTGACAAGAACGATAGGAGGGGACCGCTTATGTTAGAACCAACGATTCCGGCTTTAAAAGAATGGGCATCTGCAATTAAAGCACTGGAAACGGGTCGCCAGATTATGGTGATGCGCAAAGGTGGTATTGTGGAGGAAACCCGACATTTTGAGCTGAAAAGTCCGGCATTTTACCTGTATCCGACTTATGAACATCAGCGTAAAGAACTGATTAAGTCCTCGGATCAATCCTATGTTGAAGAATCATTGGCCGAATGGGTGCCCGAAGCTTCGACAATCCGCATTACGGCATATGCCGAAGTAACGCAGGATCTGGAGATACGAGATCAGGAGATGCTGGATCGACTTCTTGACTTTCATATGTGGACAGCGGATTTTGCCGAAGACCGTTTGAAATGGAAACGGAAGGATCCGCTCCATGTATTGATTCTACGTGTGTACCTTTTGAAGGAACCGATGGAGATCCCAGTACTACCTGAATATAATGGTTGCCGTTCCTGGATTTCCATTCCGAATGGTCCGGTGCCGCGCGAAATGACGCCGGTGGTGGACGTTGCGGATTTTGACGAACAGGTACAGAAGATTAACGAAATGCTCAAAATGTAATGTTATTAACGGAAGGACTTGTCCATGATATGGATAAGTCCTTTTTAATTAGCGTAGAAGAATCAGATAAAAGGTTTGTTTACCGTGATTTTTCTCACTGTCTATCTCTGCTGAAGATGTTTTCTCATTTGATTCAATTAGGCATTTATTATAGAATCAAATAGAATAATGTTTCCTGCAAGGAACAGGGACTCTTAGGAAATGACTTGATTATCATTGAGAATCAGTTTAGAATTATTCTAAAGTGTTCTTCCTATACAGAATCAAGTACAGGAGAAATTCAGGGGAAGCCCTGTTCAGATATAATAGGCGCTTTTTCGTTTTCGACAGCAAACATCAAATTAATCAATGGAGGGAAACAATACACATGGCTACGAATTTCGTCATTGAAGGTCTGAAAGCGACGATCGAAGGTAAGGAAATCCTGAAAGGCATTAACCTGGAAATGAAAGGTGGAGAAATCCACGCAATCATGGGGCCGAACGGAACAGGTAAATCAACTCTGGCTTCTGCATTGATGGGCCACCCTAAATATGAAGTAACTGACGGTACAATTACACTGGATGGTGAAGATGTATTGGACATGGCTGTAGATGAGCGCGCACGCGCAGGTCTATTCCTGGCTATGCAATACCCAAGTGAAATTGCGGGTGTTACGAACTCCGACTTCTTGCGTAGTGCGATTAACGCACGTCGCGGCGAAGGTAACGAGATCTCCCTGATCAAGTTCATTCGTCAAATGGAAGGTAAAATGAAAGATCTCGACATGAACCCTGAGTTCGCTCATCGTTACCTGAATGAAGGTTTCTCCGGTGGTGAGAAAAAACGTAACGAGATTCTGCAAATGATGCTGCTTGATCCGAAAATTGTAGTACTTGATGAAATTGACTCCGGTCTGGATATCGATGCTCTGAAAATCGTGGCTGACGGTGTGAACGCTATGAAGAGCGAAGATCGTGGCTTCCTGATCATCACTCACTACCAACGTCTGTTGAACTACATTACGCCTGACTATGTTCACGTAATGATGCAAGGTCGTATCGTGAAATCCGGCGGACCTGAATTGGCTCACCGTCTGGAAGCGGAAGGGTATGACTGGGTAAAGGCAGAGCTGGGAATTACAGACGAAACTGTAGGCCAAGAAGCGTAAAGACAAAACGGAGGAGGATTAATCAATGACTACACAAACAATTCTTCCGGTTGAATCTGAAGCGCTTCGCGCCTTGTCGGAAAGTAACAATGAACCCGGCTGGTTGACCGAACAGCGGCTTGAAGCCCTTAAGCTTGCGAGTGGTCTTGCGCTTCCTAAACTGGAAAAACAAAAAATCGAACGCTGGAATGTCAGCGAGTACGGAACATATAAAACAAGTGAGGCCATTTCTTCTTTAGAAGAAGTACCTGCTTCCATCAAAGATCTGGTTAAAGATCAAGCTGAGGGTAGTCTGGTTATCCAGCGTAATTCCGGAACAGTGTACTCCAAGTTGTCTGCTGATCTGGCGGCAAAAGGAGTTATCTTCACGGATCTGGCTACAGCGGTTCGCGAACATGGTGATCTGGTAAAAACGTATTTGAACACAGCAGTGAAAGCAGATGAGCATTCCCTCGCTGCATTGCATGCAGCACTTTGGAATGGCGGGGTTTTCCTCTATGTTCCGAAGAATGTCGAAATTGAAGTGCCGCTGCAAGCAGTCCTGCTTACGGATGATGCATCTGCAACGTTTGCACCTCACGTGCTTGTGGTTGCTGAAGCTAACAGCTCTGTAACGTATGTGGATAACTATGTATCTGGCGAATTGTCCGCACCTGTTTTCCATAATGGTGTTGTGGAAGTATTCGCAAAAGCTGGTGCTAAAGTACGTTTTGCATCGGTTCATCAACTGAGTGTGAATGTGACTGATGTTTCATTCCGTCGTGCAGTGTTGGAGAATGATGCTTCAATCGAGTGGATTGTTGGTGAAATGAATAACGGCGATACAGCGAGCAACACGATGACCGTGCTCAAAGGCAATGGATCAAGTTCTGATTCCAAAGTCATCGCTGTGGGTTCCGGTTCGCAAAAAATCAACTACACCACAGAAGCTCGTCACTTCGGCAAGAATACGCCAAGTCAGATGATTACACGTGCAGTTATGCGTGAAGAAGCTTCTGCAATCATCAACGGAATCACGAAGATTGAGAAAGGCGCGACCAAAGCCGATGGACAGCAGACAGAGAAAGTGTTGATGTTGAGCCCTAAAGCACGTGGAGACGCTAACCCGATCCTTCTTATTGACGAGGATGATGTAACAGCAGGTCACGCGGCTTCTGTTGGTCAAGTCAATGCCGAGCAGATTCATTACTTGATGTCGCGCGGAATTAACCGTACGGATGCAGAACGCCTGATCATTTATGGCTTCTTGGCTCCGGTGGTGGCGGATATTCCTTTGGAAGCACTGCGTACCCAATTGCAGTCTCTCATTGAACGGAAACTCGGACAATGAACCCGTCCATTCGCGAGCAGTTCCCGATCCTCCACCAGGAAATTAACGGACACCCGCTCGTATATTTAGATAGTGCTGCAACTTCACAGAAGCCTCGTGCTGTGATTGAAGCAGTCAAACATTATTATGAGTATGAGAACTCCAACGTGCATCGCGGTGTTCATACCCTTGGAAGCCGTGCGACCGACGCGTACGAAGGCGCTCGTGAGAAGGTAGCCAAGTTTATCAATGCCCGTCGTACACAGGAGATTATCTTTACCCGCGGGACAACGACAGCCCTGAACCTGGTGGCTTCATCTTATGCCCGCGCCAATTGCAAAGAAGGCGATGAAATTGTTATTACGCAAATGGAGCACCATAGTAATCTGATTCCTTGGCAGCAGGTTGCCAAGGAGACAGGTGCAACATTGAAATACATCCCGCTTCAGCCTGACGGTCACATTGAATTGGCTGATGTCGAGAAGACGATTACGAACAATACTAAAATTGTAGCAATCGCTTATGTATCCAATGTTATGGGTCTAATCCATCCTGTGAAACAAATTGCTGAAATTGCTCACCGCAATGGTGCTGTCATTGTTGTTGATGGCGCACAAAGCACACCTCACATGAAGGTGGACGTTCAGGATCTGGACTGTGATTTCTATGCATTATCCGGTCATAAAATGTGCGGACCAACTGGAATCGGTGCACTCTACGGCAAAAAGGCGCTGCTGGAGTCCATGGAACCTATTGAGTTCGGCGGTGAAATGATCGATGATGTGGGTCTGTACGAATCCAACTGGAAAGAGCTTCCCTGGAAGTTCGAAGGCGGAACCCCAATTATCGCAGGTGCGGTAGGGTTGGGAGCTGCCATTGATTTTCTGGAGCAGATTGGTATGGATGAGATTGCACATCATGAAAGTGTGCTGGCAGCTTATGCAACGGAACGACTGGCTGAAATCGAAGGGTTAACGATCTATGGACCAGCCAAGCGGCATGTGGGTGTCGTTACCTTTAACCTGGGTGATGTTCATCCACATGATGTGGCAACTGTGCTGGATGCGAGTGGCGTAGCCATTCGTGCCGGACACCATTGCTGTCAACCGCTAATGCGCTGGCTTGAAGTTAGCTCAACAGCTCGTGCCAGTTTCTATCTATACAATAACGAACAAGATGTAGATCGGCTTGTCAGCGCCTTAATCCAGACAAAGGAGTATTTTGGCGATGCAACTTGATGATCTGTACCGGCGTGTTATAATGGACCACTACAAAAACCCGCGTAACCGCGGAACATTTGATAATGACGCTGTCACGGTGAATTTGAACAATCCAACGTGCGGCGACCGGATTTCACTACAAATTTTGCTGAAAGACGGAATCGTTCAGGAAGCCAAATATACGGGTGAAGGCTGCTCCATCAGCATGTCCTCGGCATCAATGATGACGGAGGCTGTCAAAGGCAAAACGATGGAACAGGCACTCGATATCGCTAACCGTTTTTCCTCACTGATGAAAGGTGAAGAAGTCGATTTCGACGATTATGAAGATCTCGAAGCCCTATCCGGTGTGAACAAGTTCCCTGCACGCATCAAATGTGCCACTCTGGCCTGGAATGCATTACGCAAAGGGATTGACGAAGAGAACAAAGTACAATAACGATAGGGAGGTAGAGCAAGATGGCTAAAAAAGCACCAGAAATGGAAGAGTACAAATATGGTTTTCGCGATGAGCACAAATCCATCTTTCAAACCGGTAAAGGTCTGACTGCAGAAGTGGTTACCGAGATTTCCCGGATTAAAAACGAACCGGAATGGATGTTGGAATTCCGTTTGAAATCCTTGAAACAATTTGAAAAGATGCCAATGCCGAAATGGGGCGGAGATCTCGACGGATTGGATTTCAATGAAATTCAATACTACGTCCGTGCTTCGGAGAAGCAAGGTAAAACATGGGAGGAAGTTCCTTCCGAAATCAAGGAAACCTTTGATAAATTGGGTATTCCTGAAGCAGAGCAAAAGTTCCTTGCAGGTGTATCGGCTCAGTATGAGTCCGAGGTTGTATACCACAACATGCAAAAGGAATTGGAAGACCAAGGTGTAATCTTCATGGATACGGATACGGCTCTCAGAGAGCATCCGGAAATCCTGCGTGAATATTTTGCAACGGTTATTCCGCCAGCAGATAACAAATTTGCTGCATTGAATAGTGCGGTATGGTCTGGAGGAAGCTTCATCTACGTGCCTAAGGGCGTTAAATGTGAAGTGCCTCTGCAAGCCTACTTCCGGATCAACTCCGAGAATATGGGACAATTCGAGCGTACACTCATCATTGCCGACGAAGACAGCTTCGTTCACTATGTAGAGGGATGTACAGCTCCAATCTACAGCACGAATTCACTGCACAGTGCGGTCGTTGAGATCATTTGTAAGAAAAATGCCCGTGTTCGTTACACAACGATCCAAAACTGGGCACCAAACATCTATAACCTTGTTACAAAACGTGCGGTTGCAGAAGAAAATGCAACGATGGAATGGGTCGATGGTAACATCGGTTCTAAACTGACGATGAAATATCCAGCGGTTGTACTGAAAGGCCGTGGAGCTAAAGGTTCCGTACTCTCCATCGCTGTAGCTGGTAAAAACCAGCATCAGGATGCAGGTGCGAAAATGATCCACTTGGCTCCAGATACAACATCTACGATTGTATCCAAGTCGATTAGTAAACATGGCGGTAAAGTAACGTACCGTGGTTTGGCTTCCTTTGGACGTCAAGCAGAGGGCGCGAAATCCAATATCAAGTGTGATACACTCATTCTCGATAATGAGTCCACATCGGATACAATTCCTTACAATGAAATCATGAATGATAACATCATGCTGGAGCATGAAGCTACAGTATCCAAAGTGTCTGAGGATCAGCTCTTCTACCTGATGAGCCGTGGTCTGACTGATGCAGAAGCTACACAGATGATCATCATGGGCTTCATTGAACCATTCACGAAGGAATTGCCAATGGAATACGCTGTTGAGATGAATAGATTGATCAAATTCGAAATGGAAGGCTCTATTGGTTAATCCAATTCAGCGCTCTTCGAAGCCGTGAAGCAGAACGATGTTGCTGCTATTAAGCTTCAGATCCATTTTCACGGAATCACAAAATCATTGAAGAAAGGTCGAGGGATATTCCTTCGACCTTTTTTTGAATTCCATAGTGTAGTGATGAGCTTGGCGTTTTTCAATTACATAGCTATTATATTTATAGTAGTGTTTTGCACCGCTTGGAATATACGTTGGAGAGACCACAGGGTTTTTCCAATCATATTCTGAGCGGTATTTTTGTGGGATAAAATAAGACTAATAGCACAAGCCATTTCATAGATTTAAGCATTTAATGATAGAAAAGGATGTGAGTGTATGAGCGTTAACCCTTTCGAGGGATATCGAATTACAAGTTCATTCGGCTATCGAATTCATCCCATTCATGGTGGACAGACGTTTCATCGCGGAATTGACCTCGTGACAGAGCCCTGGAATGGCCCCGTCTATGCCTTTATGGAAGGTAGGGTACGTTTTGCTTCCGAGGGAGTTACAGGCTCCGGATTCGGCGGTTACGGGCTTACAGTAGCACTTCAGGATCATCGGGGTTATTTGCATTGTTATGCGCACCTTTCACGTATTGCTGTAAGCGTTGGACAGCAGGTGAAGCGAGGCCAGCTTATTGGTAATCAGGGGAGCACAGGTCAGAGTACTGGTCCGCATGTACATTATGAGATCCGGAAAACCAGCGCGCCATCTTACGGATATACTGCCAGCGAAGATGGTGTGACAGAACCGGGAGCATACCTACAGTCAGAATACGGAACTTCGTCCCAAGAAGAGGAGGCCCAGCCGATGACTACGGAGCAGAAAAGAATGTTTGAAGCCATGCAGAAAACGCTCGAGACCCAGGGAGACTGGATTCAGCAACAGAAGCAACTATCCAATATGGATTGTCCTGCATGGGCAAAGCCAGCGCTAGACTATTATCGACCGTTTATAATGAACGATACAGGCAGTTATGAATTTTGGCGATTACTTGTCATCATGTACCGCAAGGAAAACGGTATCCAGGTTCATTCCGATCCTGATATATAGAACACTACGATAAAAAAGGGATTTTAGATGTACTCGAATCTTTAGACAGGATGCGAGACCTGACAGATAACCATTTATCGAATGTTGCCGTTTCGCCCGGTTCATCTGGCGCGGAGCGTCATATGTTAGGGTATACCTGATGAAGAGGAGGCAATCACATGAGCGAAGTAGGATATGGCTGTGGAGGCAACGTAGGCGGCGTAGGTGGATACAATCCATTCACATCGACTGGTGCAATCTTGGTACTGTTCATTCTGTTGGTTATCATCACAAAAGCATTCTACGTTTAATCCAACATGAACGAATCACGATAGACAAAAGGGAAGCTGATTACGGCTTCCCTTTTTATCCTTATGCTTACTGTACATAGATTTCAACAATAGCAATATCTCTTTCCTTCGCTAAATCAATAAAGGCCGTAGAGGTCTGAACGAGTGGCCGGAAATAATCTGCAGGATTATTCATGACAATGAGTCCCGTTTGACCCGTTGTGAGCAGCACTCGTTTACCAATAAAATTCGGCAGCATGTGCTTGATTAATTCTTGTGTTGCTTCACCATTTAGCTGACCGAAGCTTAGGCTGTACAATTCGCACAGAACAGAGATAAGCTCCTGTTTGGTCTGGTACACCCGATTCGTCGTCATCGCGCTGTAAACGTCAGCTACAGCGGTTATACGGGCATATGGATGGATCTCATCGCGACGTAGTCCATGAGGATAACCACTTCCATCCTCGCGCTCATGATGCTGAAGGGCAACGGTAGCGAGAATTTCATCTTGCGTCGATTCTTTAATAATATCGTACCCATAGAACGTGTGTTTCTTCATTTCATCGAACTCTTCCGTGGTCAGTTTACCAGGTTTATGTAACATTTCAGTAGGAATCTTGGACTTGCCGATATCATGGAGATATCCTGCTTTCGCTACCGTTAGACATTCCTCGGGGTTGTAGCCCATCCAGCCGGCGATATAAAAAGCGAGCATTCCGACTTGTAATGAATGGTTGTAGGTATAATCGCTATCCCCGTCCAGCATAAGTAACAAGGAGACAACGTCTTTCTGTTTTTCCAGCTGTCCCGTAAGGGTAATCAAAATCTCATCGACCTGTGTCTCATCAATAAAACCCTTCTCCATCGCTTGTTGAAATAGAGATTCAGTACCTTTGATCGTATCGTTAAACAGATTAGTTAACAGACGGGTTTGATCGGAAGGTATGGTTTGTGCATCAGAGTGTAGGTCGGATGTTGTATGTTCTACATCTGCGTAATCGATTCCATGTTGCAGCAGCTTGGACAGGTCATCTTCACTGAGGGTGGAACCTTTCATCAGCATGTGGAGACCCGAACTGTTGTATACATCATTTTTTAACAGGTCGCCAGGTTTAAGATCAGTAACATGCACTCTCACGTATAAACCACCTTTTCCTCGACTAATATCGACACATATCTTTATAATAACAAGAAAAAAATGGGTTGACAACGACTTATTTACTATTAACCCACTCTATCAAAAAGGTGTAAGGACTCATGGTTAGTTCTCCATAGGGTTCCAGGGTCCTAGTTGATGTCCCTTCCATTCAGACCCATCTTCCCAGATTTCCTTTTTCCAGATCGGGACCGTCTGTTTGAGTCTTTCTATGGCGTAGCGGCTTGCATCATAACAGTCATTGCGATGAGGCGAGGAAACGGCAATGACTACACTAATCTCTGCCACATCGACTTTGCCGATGCGGTGACTGATTGCGCACAGTACACCAGGCCATCGATCGGAGATTTCCGTTCCAATGGCTGCCATCTGTGAAAGAGCCATCGGTACATAGGCCTCGTACTCCAGATGAACGGTACGCTGTTCACCGGTCATTTCACGAGTCGTACCTACAAAAGTAAGAGCTGCGCCGTGATTCGCGGTAATTACGAGCGCCGTTGTAGCTTCCACAGACAAGGCTGATTCGGTAATCAGAAATAACCCATCTTCAGTCCGATGCTCGGGAGAGGTAGAAAGATGCTCCTCATCGGGCATGTTCGTACCATCACCACCGGAGACAGGAGGGATTAACGCCAGTTCGTCTTCTGACCTGAGTATAGTATCGGCAGGAGCGTACTGCTGGTTAACTGCGAGAAAGGAAGTTCTTATCTGAGATGCTGCCTCGGGGTAGGCCAGACTCAGTTTTTCTTTTACATCGGCAGCAGTCGGAGCATCTCCAATGTACTCAAAATCCAGGAGGGATGTATTTAAACGTTCTGCAATGCCTGCAAATAGTTGAATTGTCAATTTCATGATATGACTCACCTCTTTTTGATCTCTAAACCCTTTAAATATATCATAACGACGTGGAAAATGTTATGCTTATCCATTAGAAGAATGAACGTTTATTGAAGAGCGGGGGAGGCGGTGTGATGAGCACCAGGGAGAAGCAAACATTGACGATTCTGCACACCAATGACATCCATAGTCACTTCGGCTCCATGAGCACCATCGCCGCTATGATCAATGAGGAACGTGAACAAGGTGGAGACATCCTTGTACTGGATATCGGTGATCATATGGACCGGATGGCTGTGGAGACAGAAGGAACTTTAGGCACGGCCAATGTCGATGTAATTAACCTGACTGGCTACGATGCCATAACCATCGGGAACAATGAAGGACTAACCTTTACGCCTGATCAGCTTGCCCAGTCCTACGCTGGACTTCTGTGTCCTGTGGTATGTGGCAATGTCGTTGAACAAGCGACCGGTCTTCCGCCAGTGTGGATGAAACCTTCCCTCATCGTGGAGAAAGGTCCATTTCGCATTGGGCTGCTGGGGGCTACTGCGCCATTCACCACGTTCTACGAACTGCTGGGTTGGGATGTTCTGGACCCGTTGGAGACGCTAAGAATTCAGGTTGAAGCATTACGCGCCGAAGTGGATGTGGTGGTTATTCTCTCGCATCTGGGACTCTCTACAGATCGGAGACTGGCGGAGCAGATTGCTGGAATTGATGTTATTCTCGGTGGGCATACCCATCATGTTTTGGAAGAACCATTAGTCATTGGGCAGACCGTGCTGGGCGCAGCCGGCAAATTTGGCCAATGGCTTGGGAAAGTGGTTCTGGAACGAACAAGTTTGGGAGAACCTCTCCAACTGGTAAGTAGTGGATGTGTTGCTGCCAAGAGTATATTACTGGATGATCAGGTCACGCTGGCAATCGCCACGAATCGTACGGAAGCCGAAAGGACACTGGACCAGACCGCAGTGATCACCGACCGATTGTTGCCCATCCAATATGACCGGGAATCTCCTTTTGCATCATTGCTTGCACAAGCTGTCCGTCGATTCACAGGAGCTCAGCTGTCTCTGGTGAACGCGGGTCAGCTTCTTGGAGACCTTCCACAAGGCAAAATTACGAAAGGAATGTTGCATTCCCTATGTCCATCTCCTATAAATGCTTGTACAATATGCTTGAGTGGAAGTCATATTCGTGAAGCACTTGAGCAGTCCTTGTTGGATGAATTCTCAAGTAAATCCATTGTAGGATTTGGTTTTCGTGGTCAAATTCTCGGTACGTTATGTATGGATGGAATGGAAGTTCAATATAATCCGACTGCACCAGCTTATGAGAAAATCCAATCTATCTCCATCAATGGGGAGCCGATGGACGATCAGGGTGAGTATGTCGTTGGAACGCTGGACATGTTTACATTTAACGTAGGGTATCCTTCTTTGGCTCATGGAACCAACACACGCTATCATCTTCCGGAATTCATACGCGATTTGCTGGAACTGGAATTAAAACGACCAGGGGCGCTGGACGACAGCCTGGGAGCCCGTTGGCGTGAAACTAAATAAAGGACTTGCCTTCTGCTGAAGCGGCGGCTAGTGGTAATTACATCTACGGAGCGGGAGAGGATAGGCTGTGCGTTTAGTACATATAAACTTATTGCAGCCTGGCATGAAGCTGGGGAAACGTATTTATAGTGAAGAGGGCCTGGTATTACTTAGTGAGGATGTAGAGCTAACAAGCCGACTGATTGGACGTCTCAAAGATCTCGGGGTTGGTTATGTTTATATCAGAGATGCCGCGACCGAAGATATCATTGTTCCAGATATGTTGCAGGAAGAGACCAGGAGAAAAGCGCTGGTTGAGATCAAGCAGCAATTTCAGAGTATGTCTGGACTGAAAACGAAGAACCGGATTCCTCATTTCGGTAAAGCGCTTAGTGGTGTGATGAATACCATTCTGGAAGACATCGGCAGTCAAAAGGAAGCCATGATTATGCTGATGGACATGAACTCCAGTGATTTTGACCTGTATAATCATTCTCTGAATGTATGTGTGTACACACTGGTTCTTGGTGTCGCTGCGGGTTACACACGCCAGCAATTAATGGAGATTGGTCTGGGTGCCTTGTTGCATGACATTGGCAAAACACAGATTGCAACGGAAATACTTCATAAGCCCTCCAGATTGAGTGACGAGGAATTTAAAATCATTCAGCAGCACACTACATATGGACATCGTATTCTCAAAGACGAACCAGGTATACCGCTTCTATCTGCACATTGTGCATTGCAGCATCATGAACGAATTGATGGCAGTGGATATCCATTTGGCCTGAAGGACAAAGAGATTCATGAATATGCCAAATGGATTGCGCTTGCTGATTCATATGATGCCATGACAACGAATCGGGTGTACAAGCAAGCCTTGCTGCCGCATCAGGCAGTAGAGGTGTTATATACAGGTTCAGGCACGCTTTACGAACAGCGGATGCTGGAGAGATTCAGGGATTGTGTGGCGATCTACCCCGTGGGTCTTTCCGTCACGCTTAGTACAGGAGAAGTTGGGGTGGTCGCAGCAATCCATCCCCGAGTTCCTCAGCGTCCTCTTATCCGAGTCCTTAAGGATGCGGATAAGAGGACGTTATCTTCACCTTACGAAATTAACCTGTCGACAGCACTGTCTGTCATGATCACAGGTGTGGAAGGTGTTGAGGATGTACCTTCATCCGGCCAAAGTGAACGGTTGGAAAGTTGAACAAGCTTGGAAGATGATTAGCGCTCATGTCGCAATATCGGGGCCGTTTTCGTGATTCGGCTCGGAGTTGTTTGAGCGTTTTTTGTCATGTAATGGACAGGGTCTACGTATGCCGGAGCACTCAAAATTGTGCTATGATAAAAGATAACTCCAAAAAGAGAAACACAAGGTATGATGTAAATAAAACTTTTTAGGTTAATAAAAGGAATAAGGTGAGGAACAATGACCATGCTAAACTCAGGATCGGTACAACCGATGCCTTTATCGCCGACGAATGATCCGTGGGATCCGATCGGCTCTCTGCGTACATATGGACGCCATGTGCTGACCAGCGTAGAAATGACGGTGACACATCTGTGCAACATGAGGTGTGAGCACTGCGCTGTGGGAGATATGCTAACGATGCGTGAAGCGCCAGCTCTTCCGCTACCGCTGATGCTGAAACGATTGGATGAAGTCGAGCATCTGCAGACGATTAGTCTAACGGGTGGCGAGCCAAGCTTTAGCCAGAAAACAGTGGATGAGATGATTATCCCACTGCTTAAATATGCCAAGGAACGTGGCATCCGTTCCCAGATTAATTCGAATTTAACGCTGGATATTAGCCGGTACGAGCAACTTTTACCGTATTTGGACGTTATGCATATCTCATTCAACTATCTGAATGCAGATGATTTCCATCAAGTTGGATTTGCGAACAGTGGAAGACCTGTGAAACGTGAAGTAGCGGTGAAAATGTATGAGAAAATGATTGAAAATTCGCGCAAATTGAGTGAAGCAGGCATGTTTATCTCTGCGGAGTCCATGATTAACTTCCGTACGCACGACAAACTGGATGGTATTCACCAATTGATTCGTGAGATGGGCTGTGTCCGTCATGAAGTGCATCCGATGTATAACTCGAACTTTGCTTCGTCGTTGCCTGTGTTATCACTGGACCATATGAGAGCAGCGATTCATCGTTTGCTTGATGTGCGTGACAAGGATATGTGGATGCTCTTCGGTACCCTGCCATTCTTCGCGTGTAGTGCAGCAGAGCAGGATCGGGAACTGATTAATCGACTGTACAGTGAGCCCAATGTGACAGTACGCAATGATCCGGACGGACGCAACCGCGTTAACGTCAACATGTTTACGGGTAATGTATATGTGACGGATTTTGCGGACATCCCGGCATTTGGCAATATTCGAGATCGTAAGCTGGATGATGTGTTCCATGAGTGGTCAGCAGAACATCCGTTGAATCAGACGGTTAACTGCCATTGCGATATCGCTTCCTGTTGCGGGCCAAACCTGCTGGTGGCAGATATGTACTACAAAGGTGTGGATTTCAAATCGAGAAAGGCAATCACACGTTGATATTCCAGGTGCATTCCTGAAATAGATAGAAAAGGGGAGTTTCAACTTGGATATTCATACCGAATTTCATCTTGGACAGCTGGTATTTAATCTGGTCTGTGTCTTTTTGCTCGTATTTTTGAATGGCGTATTTGTTGCAGCGGAATTTTCCCTTGTGAAAGTAAGGCAAACGCGCTTAACTCAATTGCAGAGTGAAGGAAACCGTTTGGCTGGTTATGCACTGAAGGTGAATAGTAAACTGGATTCCTATCTATCGGCAACTCAGTTCGGGATTACATTGACTTCGCTTGGACTCGGGTGGTTGGGAGAACCAGCCATCTCTGAATTGCTCGTTGAGCCTCTCATGTTTAAGCTGGGTGTAGGAGATACAGGGCTGATATCGACCGTGTCCGTCATTATCGGTTTCTGTATCATTACGTTTCTGCATATTGTGCTGGGTGAGCTTGCCCCTAAATCGTTGGCGATTCAAAAAACAGACGGAGTGGCTTTGTTCTTATCTGCACCCTTGCTGTTGTTCTACAAAATCTTCTTCCCGTTCATCTGGGTGCTGAATGTTTCGGCGAATGCTTTGCTACGTCTGGCGGGTATCGAACCTGCCAGTGAAGGGGAAGCTCACTCGGAAGATGAACTTCGTATTCTGATGAAGCAGAGTGCGAAGAGTGGTGTCATCGATAAAGATGAGATCAAACTGATGGATAACATCTTTGATTTCTCCGATATGCTTGCACGTGAAGTGATGCTGCCACGTACAGACATGGATTGTCTGTATACCCATATGTCTTTGGAAGAGAACCTGGAGATTATTAATGCAACCAAACATTCCCGGTATCCTGTCGCAGGAGAAGACAAGGATGAGATTATCGGATTCATACACATCACCGATCTATTGCTGGCTAAACCGGAGCAACAACATGATCTGGCTTCACTTGTTCGTCCAATCTTGAACGTGCCTGAATCGATGGAAATCAGTCATGTGCTGCGTCTGATGCAGAAGAAACATTCTCAGATGACACTGGTGGTTGATGAATATGGTGGCACGGCGGGACTGCTGACTGCCGAAGAGATTCTGGAAGAGATCGTTGGAGATTTGTATGACGAATTTGAGGATGAGCGTCCGCATATGGAACGCAGTGGTGATTCGTTTTCGATTGACGGTCGTTCTCTTATTGAAGAGGTTCATAAGTGGACTGGGGCGATCATTGAGGATGAAGAAGTGGATACCATTGGCGGATGGCTGTTTAAAGAGCTTGGAGGTAGTCCAGCCAAGGGCGAAACTCGGGAGCTGAATGGATACGTCTTTGAAGTGGAGGAGTCCACTCGTTTGCGAATTACCCGGGTTCGAGTGTACAAGCAATCTGTTCCTCAAGACATGAATTCGGAAGAAAAACCAGCAGAATAGATTTTGTTGTAGTGTGATGATGAGTGGGACGAGCAAGTGTGATCATGTTACTCATTTTACGAAATACAGACCTTTGGAAGTGCCGTAAGAGGTGCTTCCAAGGGTCTTTTTTTGGTTGAGAGTGAAGTAGGCATGAGAAATTCCTTACGAAGTTTTGATAAATGGGGATTAACCTGTAGAACTGAAACATATGCATATAGGGACGGGAAGCAATGGTTTGAATTGTATGGGGGATGCATGTAAACATCGTTGAAGGAGGCGTTTCGAGTGAAGGATCCACAGCTTCGAGCCTATGCTCCTTTTGTGGGGCCGTTTGATCCTTGTAAACCGATGGAAATCCGTACGTATCTTGTTCCGCCGCAGTTGTTTATACCGTTCCAGCCCATGGGTTGGCCGCAATACAGTCCGGCAGAAGCGTTAAGACTGGGAACATTATGGCCTGCATTATATAGCCCTTACACATCCAAGAAGTCAAAGGAGAGGAAGGTGGAGGCAGATGGAACCTGAAGCATCGAAAGCCTGTGATGCAAAATACTACGAGTTGCTGGAAGAACTTCAGGCGCTGGACTTCGTGTTAGTAGAACTGAATCTGTACCTGGATACCCATCCGGGTGACTTCCAAAGCATTGAGCAGTACAACAAGTTCAGCCAGGAGCGAATGCGGGTAGCTCATGAGTTTCAACAGCTGTATGGACCGCTGATGAATTTTGGTCACGCCTTCTCGAAATATCCGTGGGAGTGGTCCCAGACACCATGGCCTTGGCAGGTATAAAAGTTAAAGGAGGAGTCGTGGAATGTGGGTCTACGAGAAAAAACTGCAATATCCCGTTCGCGTGAGCAAATGTGACCCTTACATGGCCAAATTACTGATGGAACAGTATGGTGGAGCAGATGGCGAATTGGCGGCAGCCTTACGCTACCTGAATCAACGTTATACTATTCCAGACAAAATTATTGGTCTGTTGAATGATATCGGCACAGAAGAATTTGCTCATCTAGAGATGATTGCAACCATGATCTATAAACTCACCAAAGATGCTACAGTGGAACAACTGGAGCAAGCCGGGCTGGCTGCTCACTACGTTAATCATGATAAGGCCCTTTTTTACAGTAATGCAGCAGGCGTACCGTTTACTGCTACGTATATTCAAGCCAAGGGTGATCCAATTGCGGATCTGTACGAGGACATTGCAGCGGAAGAGAAGGCCCGGGCTACATACCAATGGTTGATCGACATGACGGATGATGTGGATCTGCAGGACAGCCTGAAATTTCTGAGGGAACGGGAGATCGTGCATTCCTTGCGTTTCCGGGAGGCTGTAGAGATCCTGAAAGATGATCGCGAGACGAAGAAGATTTTCTGAACGTTTGGTATAAAAGCAGAAGTCTGGCAGTCCGATAGGACTGCTTTTTGCTTTGAGTTAATTGCTATGAGTTAATAAAGCCAGAAGCAGTGTACGTGGTGGAGTGAGGATTCCGTTCAAATAAAAAGACGATCCTTTTTGAATTAAAATAAAAGGGATCGTCCTGGTTATTATTCTGCTGAATAAAGATATGATGGCGGAAAAGGCTAGCCTAGTATTCTACCACCATGGCAACATTTTGCCACCCGGCTCCAACCGTCCAGAACAACACTTTGTCACCGCGCTGAATCTGACCGCTTGTAACCGCCCGATGCAATGCAATGAATGGACTGCTGGTTGAGGTATATCCGAATTCATCGCCAATGTAGACGGCAATATCATCAGCAAGGCCGACATTCTCGGATACTGCCCGAATATTACTAATGGATAGTTGAGAGAAGCAGGCGGCTTTGATCTCGTCTGGTGTAATTTCGTTGCGTGTTAACAGGGTACGAATGGACTCCGAAGCGGCATCCACGCAGATGGAATCATCGAATGGTATGAATTTCACATGAAAAGCACCCGCATCTACACCCGTTTTGCCCAGTTTCGCTAGGCCTTCTGCAGGAAAGAGCGAATTACCATACACACACGTATCCGTTTGATAGATTGAATCAATGAAACCGACAGCATGTTCATCCCGCTCCACAATAACCGCCGCTGCTGCATCACCGAAGTTAGCGAAGTAGACGGGATCATCCGGACTGGCGTGAGGAGCCACGTAATCTGAGCCGATTATTAATGCACGACGAATGCGAGGATTGCCCAGCATCTGCCGGCTAACCTGTTCGAAAGCTGCTGTCATGCCTGCGCAGTTGGCGTTGCTGTCAATGCAGATCGTATGAGAGGCTCCGTTAATCAGGCGATGGATCATCAAGGAATTCGTAGGAAAGATGTATTCTGGCGTTTGGCTTGCATAAGCAATCAGATCAATATCTGCACCGGTGAGTCCGGTTTTTTCCAGTAGGTTACTGGCTGCCTCAAAGGCCATGCTTAGTGAGTTTTCGTCATCGTTGTCAATTTTATAACGTGTATCACGACCAAGTGCCTTTAACAATCCTCGAATATCTACACCTCTTGCGTCAAAATGTTCAATATAAAAGTCATTGTGCACCTTGGTTGCTGGATGATAGATATCGATATCTACAATACGAATTCCGGCCATCTTCATTCTCCTCTTGAGCGGAAGGGTGAATTTACAGCTTGTCCGCCTGGTTTATTAAGTGGTAACGGTAGAGATGATTTCGAGATTGTCCAGACCGACTGACCGGCCTAGCCGGGACAACTGCATTTTTAGAATCGCGTTGTTCTCGAGGGTCAACACGACTTTTTTGTATTCGTCTTTTTTGAACATCTGAAGGCATCCTTCCAGAAGAGGCACAATCTCCGGAGCAGTAACATTCAACTTTTTGCAATCGATGTTCAGGTTATACTCCTTGGTATTAATAGGAGCGATCGTATCCTGATAGGCCGAGATGGAACGCAAACCGTCTTCTTGAGAGAAAGAACCCTCCAGTTCAATGTTTAACACCTTGTTCGGAACGTCAGTCTTCAGAATGAAATTTCCCATGCTTGATCTCTCTCCTTTAAATGAGTTAAGGCTATCCTGCTAGTGGATACACAGCCCATTGGGCCTCTGCTGAAAGCTTCTAAGATGCGAGCTGTTTCGAAGGATAATTTAACCATATTATAAAGGTAGGAATGTAAAAAGATCAATAAAAAAGTCGAATCATGTATAAAAATGTAGAAAAGTGAATTACTGTATTTCATCCAAGGTGGCAAGCAAAATATTAA
Source organism: Paenibacillus sp. USHLN196 (assembly GCF_037144955.1). Taxonomy (NCBI): domain Bacteria; kingdom Bacillati; phylum Bacillota; class Bacilli; order Caryophanales; family Paenibacillaceae; genus Paenibacillus; species Paenibacillus sp. USHLN196. The sequence continues at coordinate 325,775 of NZ_JBBCYH010000004.1, forward strand.
ACGCACTTATGATCCGCGGAGCACCTACACACGGAGCCAAATGTAGCAATATCCCCTTGAGTTGATCTACAGTTACCCCGACACTCAGAGCCATCGTGTAATGCACGCCTAGTTGTTCATACTGTCCTTGGGTGATCAACGAAGATATGATAGCGACTTCCTTCCATTGATCCGTAATGGTGGTACGCTGAAAAATATCCCCATATGCTGTCCCCATAATAAATTCAGATAATTCGGGAAAATGCTCCTTGATTGGTGCAAGGGCTCTTGCGCCGTACTCACCAGAAAGTTTAGCAAAACGGTCCAGTCCCTGAGCTACATGTTCGCTCATGATATGCTCCTCCTAATTCAAAGTTACGGTGCGGTGTGCCGTAGGTGGAATTTCATCTCGATCAGTCAGAAGCTCAATGACAGTCACCTGATTCAACGTTTGGGCTGTGCTCAGCGCAGATGAGAATTCTTCATGTGTCTCTGCCCGGAAAGCGACAGCTCCCAGAGATTCGGCGAATTTGGCTGCATCCATGGGAACCTCAAATAAGGTGCCATCGATCCTGCCTGTTGTTTTTTCCATTCCTTTGAGAGCCATATCCAGTTGTTTGTTATTGACGACAATGAAGATCACGGCAAGATTGTTGCATACTGCGGTATTAATCTCAGTCCCCAGCATCATGAAACATCCGTCCCCGGTGATACATACGATAGTTTCCTCAGGAGAAGCAGCTTTGGCACCAATGGCCATACCAATGGCATTACCCATGCATGCAAAGTATGCGTCAAATACAAAACTGCCAGGTTTTTTGACTTTATATCGCTGTACCGCATGAAATCCATGGCTGCCATCATCAACAAACAGCTTATGATCGTACGGAAGCAGATCACTCATACTGTCCAGCACAGAAGCCAGAGACAGGTGGGACAGATCTGGTAAAGGGACAGTGTAATCCATGGGGGACGTGGTTCTCTCAGGAGTAGGGAGGTCTTCTAATGTGCCCAGCCAATATTGCATGTTGTCCTTCAAATCACCCGTGATATGTAAGGTTTGAGCGCTCAGAATCTTACCTACAAACGTAGGATCAGCATCAAATTGTATGAGGTGTGCCGGGTGGTTCTCAGGCTTCAGGTTGCAGATGGTCATATCACTTAGACGTGAACCGAGTACAATATACAGATCACTTTGATTCAACATGTCGTCTGCATGTGGGAACCCTCCAACACCACATGGGCCATGATACAGGGGATGGTCCCACGCAATCGATCCTTTTCCACCAGGAGTGGTAATGACGGGAATGTTGAATGTTTCAGCCAAATGAAGCAGTTCATCATGCGCTCTGGCACGACTTACACCTTTACCTGCGATAATTAAGGGATGGCTGGACTGTTGAATTAGAGGAAGAATACGATTCAGGTTAGATATACTAAAAAGAGGTTCCGGTTCGGGAATGATAATCCGGCATTGCGATAACAATTCCGTCTGTACGTCAAAAGGAAGACAGAGGTGAACAGGGCCTTTATTCGGGCCAAGGGCAATGGATAAGGCATGATTCAGTAGGGTGCCGAAGTGATCTCCACGCTCAACGAGTTTGCTGAATAATGTGGCAGGCCGGAACATCTCGGCTAGATCAGCCAGATAGGAAGAGGAATCCTGGCACTGAGGTAGCCCCAGTTCCTGGATGGATTGGTGACCCGTAATAAATAGAACGGGCAGATTATTGGCCTTTGCATGAGCTGCAGCAGTCAGTAGATTGGTCCCTCCTGGCCCAGATGTGGCAAAGGCAACGCCAAGCTTGCCTGTCTGTAATGCATAACCGGCTGCGGCAAAGCCTGAACTTGATTCATGACGCCCTGGAATGAATTCTAATCCGTAATCCACCATCTTCAGCACAGCAGGACAGATGGATTTTCCAATAATACCAAAGACATGAGTAACACCTAGATTTCGTAGACTTTCTGCCAAATAGTCCGCAACTGTTCTCATGCGGGACACCTCGCTTCATGAAATAGGTTATTTGAACCATACGCATATTCCATTTGTTGAATGCAAGTCGTTATCTGAGGTTGTAAGAGGAAATATATTCTTGTTATTAGGAAGAGTATCTTTTTTTGTGGTTTTTTGTCAACCTATTTTATAAGTCAAATATCCTGATTCTTAAGTTGGTAACGCTTAAATTGTTGCTGGATAAAGCAAAAATGAATGGTTATATATTCATGCAACAAATTACCCATTCAAAGATCAGATACAAATAATGTAAAATAGTGTCTGGAAATGGTGATTTTCAGTCTGGAAAATGACATGGCAGCAAGAGGGACATCTCTTTTTCGCATTCGTGTATTGCGTTGGCAATACTTTGCTTTCTGCTATACTGGAATGGATTGGGGTGAATGGAATGACAGTGATTAAGATGGCTCTGATTGGGCTGGGTAAAATGGGATTACATATGGTTCATCAAGTCGAGAATACGAAGATGGACACGAAGATTGAGATTGTTGCAGTGTGTGATGCGAATGAGGAAAATTTGACGGCTTTTGCAGCTTCCCATGCGGGGATTAGTACGTATACGGATTACAAGCAACTCATGGACGAACATCAGATGGATCTGCTGTATATTGCAGTTCCGCCGAAATTTCATTATCCGGTTGTCATGGAAGCGCTGGAGCGCAAAATTCATGTATTCTGCGAGAAACCACTTGCCAATAGTGTAGTAGAAGCCAAAGAGATGCTGGATGCAGCGCAACAGGCGGGCGTCGTTCATGCCATCCATTTCTCTATGCCGCATGAACCTTCCGTGCTGAAGTTGCAAGAGATGATTGAGCAGAGTACTGTGGGTGCGATTCGCAAAATAGACCTGATTCTGCAATTCCCGCAGTGGCCACGATCATGGCAACAGAATGCATGGATTACGAGCCGGGAACAGGGTGGGTTTATTCTTGAAGTGGGGATTCACTGGATTCATATGATTCAAAAGGTGTTTGGTGCCATCCGGGTAGTGAGCACTCAGGTTCATTATCCCGAGAATGGAGACTGTGAACTTGAAGTACAGGCTGCTCTAAAGTTGGAAGACGGAACCCGAATTCAGCTAAACGGCATCTCTCAATTTGCGGGGGAAGAACGTGTATCCATGGTGGTGTACGGCACGAACGGAACGATTGCCCTGGAAAATTGGGAAGAATTGAAGACTGGCCTGGTGGGGCAGCCACTATCTCCGGTGGAAGTACTTGAATCCGCCAGTGAACTGCCTGTACTTAAACATGTCATTGCCCGTATACAAGGCAAAGCAGCTAAGATATATGACTTTAACGATGGGTATCAGGCACAGCTTGTGCTTGAAGCGTTGCGGAATACGGAACAATCAGGATAAGAAAAGGAGAGCTGATTCAATTCGAAGTCCCTGATGTACCTCGAATTGAATCAGCTCTCCTTAACACCAAGAAGCAGCAGAGGCTCATGTGAGCCTGTCCGCGATGCTTCTTTCCTTAGATATATGCACAAGATATAACTATAAAGATACTCAATCAGTAGGTTGAATCGGGTTACGCAAGCTTGAATCGTTTAACCAGCTGATCGAGCGAATCGGACATTTCATTCAACTGCTTGGATGTGTCGGACATTTCCTGCAGAGAAGCAAGTTGTTCCTCCGTCATGGCGGATACTTCTTCCGTAGCTGATGCAGTATCCTCCACAACAGCCGATACCTCGTTAATGGACTTCATCACGGTTTCGCTGCCGGAAGTCAGCTCTTCTACAACAGCGGATACCTCCAGTACTTCACCACTGAGGTTATGAATATGCTGAGTAATCGTTGAAAAAGCATTGCCTGCATCTTCAATAGTTCGCAACCCTTCATTCACATGCAGAGTGCTCTCATCAACCACCTGCACTGTACTTTGAACACCCGCTACCACGGTTTCCAATATACTTGTGATCTCTTTGGCTGATGTTGCACTTTGGTCTGCAAGATTACGGATTTCCGAGGCAACGACGGCAAATCCGCGTCCATTTTCCCCAGCACGAGCAGCTTCAATTCCGGCGTTAAGTGCGAGCAGATTGGTTTGTCTCGCGATACCTGACATTGAATCTGCAATGTTGATCACTTGATCAGACATCTTCGAAATTTCATTAATGGCTCCCTGTACAGAGAGGAAAGATTGCTCAATGGAACTCATTTTGCCCACAGCATTATCGATGCGCTGTTGCCCATCTACGGCAATGGATTCGGTACGCACGGCACGTTCAGCCACGTCAGCAGCAGAGGAGGCGACACGATTAAGTCCTGTGAGAGATTGCTGCATTGCAGCTACCATCGTTTGAGTGAGAGCTACCTGTTCATCAGCGCCTTCAGCGACGCGTTCCATGGCAGTGGCAACCTCTTTTCCAGCAAGATGGCTATCGGAGACCCCTTTATCCAATCGATCCGAAGCAGTACTCAGAATCATAGCATTGCTCTGAACGTCAAGCATCATTTGCTGCAAACCAGCGAGCATCGTATTGGCTGCCTCCGCGAGTTCACGGGTTTCGTCTTTCATTGGCGTGGCAATTCTCAGCGTCAGGTCACCATTGGAAGAACCGATGTCATTCAGGGCCTGCTTCACGGTACGGATGTTTTTAACAATGGCAAGGGACAGGACTAACGCAGTGATGAACGAGATGATGGCGACCACGATAAGTGCACCATAGAGTTCCAAGTTCAGGATTGTGTTTTTCCGCTTAAGTGCTTCTGTACGGGTATCGGTCAACGTAAGTTCGTTGGTACGAAACGTATCCAGGGAGGCGCGAATCTGGTCCATGTCTCGTTTACCAGGATCATCGGCAAAGAAATCTCGAATGGCTTGCGTATTATTCGCTTGGCGAAGGGCGACGACCGGTTCACCAGCGATCTGTATCCAGTTCTCCATGTTACTATGTATGTCTTCCAAAAGTGCAGTTTGGGCCGGGTTGTCCGAAATTAATACCGCAAGTTCATCTTTGAGAGTAATCAGTTGTTCTTTTCCTCTGGTGTAGGGATCGAGGTAATTATCCTCACCCGTGATGATGTAACCACGTTGTCCCGTCTCCATATCTACCATGCTTCTTTCTAGTTCATAAGTCAGGGCGTGTACTCTCATATCGTGATCAACCAGAAAATCAAGCTCCCGTTGAAGCTGACTGGTACTGTTCTGAATCAGAAGAATGCAACCAGCCAGTACAGCCAGTACAAGTAAATATCCTAATCCGATCTTATAAAAAATCTTGAAGGTCCTACGCGTATTCATGTTTGTTATTCCTCTCTATGGGGTATATGTAATTGTCGAAAACACTGGAAATGTGAGTTTTTTAGGTCTTTAGATTAGGTGTCTAAAGTACTATTTTTAAGTATTATACGTAAAGCAATCTATTTTGTACATAGTTTGTTGAACTAAAATATAAGGTTTATTGAGTTTGTATAAGGTTGAGGTTGTCGACTGTTTTACAATCGTTGGTTTACACGTTCAAACGTTATGTTTATCATGGAAAGGGAACGATTCCAACTACATATATATATCCCAATCCGAAAGGAACATTGGACATGACCAAAGAGACAGTATTGCTCAAACCGGAAGCGATGATTTTTGACATGGATGGTACGCTATTCCAGACAGAAACCTTGTTGTTGCCAGCCTACCAACAATTATTTGATACATTGCGTGCCGAAGGGCATTTTGAAGGAGAAACACCACCAGAGGAACGGATGCTCGGAAGCTTGGGCATGTTGCTCGAAGATATATGGAAAGTCGTGATGCCTGAGGCTTCGGAAGCGGCACATCGCCGTGCAGACGAACTGCTGCTTCAACTGGAGATTGAGGGGCTTGATCAAGGCAGCTCCCAATTGTATCCGGGGGTGAAAGAAACGCTGCAAGCATTGAGAGACCAAGGAGTGCGACTGTTTGTCGCAAGTAATGGGCTGGAGGACTATGTCAAGGGTGTTGCGTTTGCACACGAGATCATGCCTTTCTTTGAAGGCGTATATAGTGCAGGCCAATACAAGACTCCCTCGAAGATCAACCTGGTGCAGATCCTGCTGGAGAAGCATCGAATTCAGGACGCCTGGATGGTAGGAGATCGCTCCTCAGATGTGGAAGCTGGTAAAATGAACGGTCAGACGGTCATTGGCTGTGCCTATGCAGGATTTGGCCGTGATGAAGAGCTGGCAGGCTCGGATGCGCTGATCTCTGATTTTACAGAACTGCTGCGTCTGTATGATGAAGCAGAATAAGCCAGTCAACGATTAAGAACGTCAGTAATCATACGAGAGCGCCCAACCCCGTGATGTGTCAGAGGGTTGGGCGCTCTTTTATTCGTGATCAACAGATCATCTCTTTTTGCGTGCCTTCTTCAATGCAGATGTTCTGTTGCTTGCAAGCCGGGTGGTTCTGATTTGTTTGACCGGGCGACTAGCCTGGTTACGGTACACCCATAAGGCATAGTCCAGTGGCTGAGTAATGGCCTTATAATAGATATCCCGCTCACCAATGCGAGCGAATACTTCACGTGCAGGCTTCGGATTAACTTCGAGCAAGTAGATCCGTCCACTTTTGTCAATTGCCAAATCCAGTGCCAACTCGCATAAGTCCCCATACGTATCTTCCAGAAACGAAGCGACATCAATGCCGAATTTCTCTGCAGTTGTGCTAATTTCTGCTCGGAGGTCCTCATCAGCAATCCATTGTTTCATGAGTCGATTCATGGCTACAGCCTGACCGCCGCCATGCAGATTGGAGGTTACACTTTTCTCTGCACCCATACGTCCTGCACATCCGGTAAGCTCCCATTGTCCTTCACCGTTCTTCTGAACGAGCATGCGGTAATCATGCACACGCCCATTCGGAAGCTGAAGTTGAATGCCCTTCTGCACAAGATATTTGTCTTTCATGTTCCAGTGCTGGAGCAGCGCCCCGAGACGTGATAAATGGACTTTGCGTGGCGTGATAATCCGACGCTTCTGATCCCGTCCCTGTACAAGTACCGTATTGGCCTCACTACTACTGCGTTCAACGCGCAGAATACCACGTCCGCCAGTGCCGTTAATCGGTTTGAGGTAGACGAGAGAAGACGCTTTGAGCATCCGGTTCACATCGGACATATCCTGAAATAACACCGTTTCTGGCAGGTGTTCGCGAAAGTTGGCTTTTTCCGAGAGGGTCTGATGAATGGTCCATTTATTGCGCAGTGGTCTGTTCAGAAAGAGCAGGTGCCCATACTTTTCACGAAACGCAAGAAGTTGCTGGAATCTGCGGTTGCGTTGAATCCGGCAGCGATCAAAGATCAGATCCGGGAATGATCGCCATTCCCGTGACCAACCTTTTCCCTCATGAAAAACCATCGCTTCAATCTGTTTGCCTCCCGGATGTACGTCGGCAGGTGTGAACACATAGATATCGAGTCCCCGCTTGCGCCCCTCAAGAATCATTCTGCGATAGATGCTTCGTTCTTCAAGAGCGCGATGTTCATTCAAGTACAACGTCATGATGCCCAGAACAGGTGAGGACACAAACAATCACCTTCTTTTTGCAAGTATTCCTGTCTATCATCGTTTGGACTGACGGGCAAGATAGGCGCTGTAATGAAATATGCGTTCCAGTGACCGCCGTCTGATCTGTGGTTCATCGAACTTCATGGGCTTCGCATTGGCTTCAAAGAACCAGATTTCCCCCAGGTCATCAATGCCCAGGTCCATGGACATCTCTCCGAGCGTGTAACCCGATCCTCGTTCCACCTGTCTTGCGATCATCAATGAAGTGGATTTCACACGTTTCATCAGGGTGGTTGTCATTTCTTCACCAAAAAGTTCAGTCAGCAGCTTCTCCGGATCCTCTACGCTACCGCCGCGCGGCACATGAGTTGTGATGCTGCGGGAGCCAGCGAGTCTCGCACCTACACCGGATACGCTCCATTGACCCTTGCTGTTCTTTTGAACAAGAACACGCAGATCGAAGGGACGTTTACGAGAAGAGGCCAGTTCAATGCCTTGTTGCATGATATAGGGCGTACGTCCGGTCTCTTTGCGAATTCGTGCCCATAACTTGGAAAGTGTAGCCGTCTTATAGGTCGTGTTTTTCCGTGTGGTCTGAATTTTCAGCCGATAGGGAAGGCGCTCTTTTTCTTGGAATTTAAGCATCATGATTCCTTTTCCAGCTTTGCCGCTCTCGGGCTTGAGGTACAAATAGGGATATGTCCGTAGAACGGCACCCAGAGAAGAAGCACTTCGCATCCGCCGAGTATAAGGGATCAGTTGCTGAGTCGATTTGGATTTTTTGAGCCATTCGAACAGATTCCATTTATTGAAGAAGAACGGGTTATACAGTTCGATTCCAGACTGCATACATTCGTCAATTTTGCGCTGAACGGAAGGTTTTCCTTCGTCTTCCCGGTTGGGAATACGATTGTACAGCACATGGGGAAGGGGGAAAAGCTGTGAAACCCACTTTCCACTCCCCTTGTTGTACGTGTATCCTTTCACGGTGGGACCACTTACGTCCAGATCCCGCACAGTTACAACGTACACCACATATCCCATACTCTCGCCTGTCTGCACAATATCCTGAAAATTTTGATGATTCCCCCTGAACATCCGCTGATTATCATGCATGGTCAAAACAGCAATGACAGGTTTGAAATCATCATGAAGGCTCATCAAATGCCTTCCTTCTTCCGGAACTTGCTCAAATACAGGCAGTGTTCCAAAATGTGCTCCACCGACGATTTTCCCTCCACCCGGAGTGAAGGGTGACGGAAAATGGAGCGCCCGGGTTTGGCGTTCGCTTCGAACATCCATACATGTTCCTCCTGATCAATGCCCAGATCAAAGCCAATCTCACCAATCAGATGCTGGTGCTGAGTTTCAATCGCCTGGGCCAGTGTAATAGCGACGGACTTGGCATGTTGAAGAACTTCTCCCGCACGATCGCCGAAGTTGCGACTGAGCGCCTGCTCCGGAGTCATTAGGGAGCCACCATTTTTGATGTGTGTTGTGACGCTGCCACGCCCTGCCTTCTTGGCGCCAATCCCGACAACAACCCATTGATTGTTACCATTTTTATGCATGTGAAAACGAAAATCAATTGGACATTCATCAATCTCGATCAGCCGTATTCCCTGCTGAACGACATATCCGCGAAGTTGTTTACCATGTCTTCCCTGAAGCATACGCATCAGACTGTTGAAAGATCCGAAGCGCAGGAGTGCGTTGCCGCCTTTTTTACGATAACGTGCGAAATATCCACGTTTGGGCGAGTAGGTCAGGCGATAGATCCCGTTCCCCAGACTTCCGGCAGTAGGCTTATAGTAGACAAACTGATGGCGTTCCAGCATTTCTTTCATCTGTTCCACCGACGGGTTGGTAATCGATTCAGGGATATACCGTCCTGCTGCCGGCTCGTTCTCCAGCAACGTATAGATATCCGATTTGTTGAAGAAGCTCCAGTTGAAGAACGGAATTTTTCGACGAACAAATCGTTCCCGCAGCTGGTTGATTGCTGGTGAGAAGTCTGAGCGTCTGCTCGGCAATCGGTTGTAGACAACATCGGGCAGAGGTACTGTTTTGCGTGTGAAGCTTCCGTTATCATTCAGGAAAAAACCGGATACGGTCTCGTTCTGCCAATTGATATCCCGAGGAGTAAAGGCGTAAATGTAGGATTTACGGCTACCTTCACGGAGCAACTGTTTGATGAAACCTGTACGGGAACCGAATGGGTTGGTGCTTGTCGAAGGCCCGTCGGAGAGTACGCCGATCAGTGGGCCTAACTGAACTTCATCATTTTGCAAGTTACGGAGATAAATACTGCCCCTTTTGGGAACATTCATCAGATTACGGATACCTGAGGCGAGATAGAGATGTTTACCTGCTTTTTTGATTGGTTTGATCGTCGCAGGCACCCGGTCACGCCCGAAGCGCAGGTGCACCGTTTTTTTGCCGGACAGGTTGAGGCTCTTCATTAAAGCGTTGGATACATAAACCACTTTATCCGGTTGCTTGGTGAAATGCAGATTGCAAAAGGTCAAACTCATGATTTATCCTCCTATCCTGAAAAGATCCTTGTGCTCCATGGCAAGCGGGCGCTGCGGGCCTCAGCCGCCGTGAATCGGGATGGGTTTCAGGCCAGCTTTGCTGGATGTATTCGGCATTTTCATTGGACGAATGACGTCCGTGAGAACATGTTGTTGCAACAGATAACGGGCATAGGCAAGCGGACGGGTATATGTCAAGGCATGCATGTGTCGGTCACCCGCTTCTGCGAATGAGGTACGGCCTGGTTTGGAGTTGACCTCGATCAGCCAGAGTTGGCCCTCTGCATCTGCTCCAAAATCAAGCCCCAATTCAGCTAGCCTGCCGAAACGGCTCTCCAGCAGGGTGGGGATAAGAGCGGCAGTCTGCTGTAGGCTCTTGAGCAGAGCTTCCGTGCGGACCGTTCCATATCGCTGGAGCAAATAGGCCTCCGCAGGATATGCCCTTCCTCCTCCGTGAAGATTGGATGTAAGCGAACCCTGGGGTCCTTCTCGTACCATACATCCGGTAAGCGTCCAGCGACCTTGCCCATTCTTTTGCATTAGAGCCCGTATGTCGAACGCTCTTCCGTGATGGCTAAGGTCCAGATACGGCTGTACGATCATCTTGCGCTCAGACTGATGTAATTCCAGCCAGGAAGATACAGCCTGGGTATGATTAAATGTAAGATAAAATTGCTCATTGTTCGCGTTGCGACCCTCCGCGATCCAAGTTGACGGAATCGCGCCGCGAGACAGGCGAAAGGTATTCTTGCCATGCGTCCCTGAAAGAGGTTTGAAGAACAGTCCCATGGGCCAATGTTCCAGCCATGTTTCCCAAGGGATATGCAATCCTATCCGGGTTGTGGGTGCAAGGCGTGCCCGCAATTCAGCATTCCGGGACAACACTCGATGTACCTCCCATTTTCCTGGCAGGGAAGCGGACCAATAACGGTGTTTATACGCACCATTGGCGGATACCTTTTTCTCAATCTGTTGTCTGACGCTCCTGGGGAGGGGACGAAGACAACGATCCATGATAAGGTCGAGTGCAGGAATGGGGACCACCTTCCACTTCCCTTGGTCATAGGCATATCCCCTTTGAAGAGGGTAAGGGTCTGCATCAACCGATATAGGAATCACAATAACCTGAAGGTCATATCGCATACTTCCCACACTGAGACGACGGCAGAAAAGTTCATCCGTGAAGGGAGGCGAGCCTTCGGTTGCACGTACCAGAATGGCCAGGGTCTTGGTCTGAGATGAGGGAAACATTACGCTGCACCTCTCTTCAATGGGATAACTTTTCAAAAACCGGCCAAGTACGTAGAGTATTCAAGCATGGCTTTGACGGAAGGACGAATCTTGCTCTCACTCAGTGGTGTATTATCATTCTTGGAAGGTTTCGAGTTGACTTCGAGCAGCCATACGCGTCCAGTGGAGTCCAGGGCCAGATCAATACCCAGTTCTCCAAAGTGGGCAGGGATGGCACTCTCGATCCCTTTTGCGATATCCAGTGCTGCGGTGTGCAATCCTGCATATGCGGAAGCTTTGGCAGATCCGGACAACTGTGTTTTGGCAACAGCTTCCTTGACGGTGCTGAGGCTTCCACCGCGTGCCAGATTGGATACGTAGTGACTCCCACCAGCAATCCGGGCTACGATGGAGGTTACACTCCATTTTCCCGTGCGGTTTTTTTGCACGAGTGCACGGAAATCCACGGGTCTGCCACTGTGATCAATGAGAGTCAGCCCTTGCTGGATCTGGTAACGCGTTGTTTTCATTTTTCCAGACATACTGGCATACAGTTTATCCAGAGAAGCATACGTTTGTTTCCGGGTACCCCCGACACCAGTCGCCAGAGTCAGGAAACTTCCGTCCGTCTGACGTGAGACCCGGATGATGCCTTTGCCCAATGAACCACGTACTGGCTTGAGAAATACAACCGGATGTCGATTGCACATCGTCTTGAGCATGGTGGATGTCTTGAGCAAATGCGACTCGGGAAGAACTCGTTTAAGCGTTGAAATGGACTTGAGTGCATCAAATACTTCGTTTTTGTCCAGAAACTTTTCGTTGAAGGTTTGCGTGCCGTAGAGCGATTTTACTTCTTTCATAAAATGCTGTACGCTAGGTTTGTTCTCAAGCTTGCGTGACGTTAGCCGGTTATTGACGACGTCTGCTACAGGCAGAACAGTCTTTTTCCAGCCGTCATCATACACCCAGCCTTTCATATAACCCGTTACCGCTCCAATATCCTCCGGTGTGAAAAAGGATACATAGGCGCCTTTCTTACGGCAGGCGTTCACCAGTTCTTGACAGAACATCGTGATGGAGCCAAAGGGCCGATCGGGCTGATCGGGATAATCCTGGCTAACCAGAACACTGATGTAGGGTCCAAGGCGAAGCGTACGGCTGGCTGAACGATAGGATACCCGCAGGACCGAACGCGGAACAAGGCCGGTCTTGCTGGCAACCGTCTGATTAATGCGCAGCCCGTCATACTTTGGTACCGGAATGACAGTGACTTCACGGCGGAAAGAGCCGAATTGCAGCTGAAGTGGCCTTCCTGAAGGGATCTTAAGCGACTTGAGTACCCCTTCGCCCAGCATGATGACGTCGTCCTGCAGGATGCCCGAGCCGGTAACCTGAATCGTTACTTTTTTAGTGGACATCACGGATCTCCTTCCGGGCGGCAACTTGATGTCTGATCTCGAAGTTGAACGGCATCTGAACATGGCATGTGCTTCATCATATGAGGACATATAACCCTTGGTGATTGACCTATATGGATTAAATGCATTTGATTCGAAGCAGGTTATGGATGGCCTGTTTCAGATCGTCCTTGTTTGACAGCGGAGAAAAGCGTGTATTAACACGGATGAACAAACCAATCTGAGGAGGAATAATAGTGAACATTTATGACAAAGCCAATGATTTGGCCAAAGCACTGAGAGAAAGCAGCGAGGTGGAAGAGATTACTTCCGCGATGAAGCTGATTGAAGCTGATCCGGATGCAAAAGCAATGCTGGATAACTTCCGTGATCAACAAATGGAATTGCAACAACGTATGATGAGCGGGGATATGCCGGCTCCGGATGAGATGGAGAAAATGGAAAAATTGTTTGAAGTACTGAGCTTGAATCTGAACATCCGTCGTTTGTTTGATGCCGAGCGTCGTCTCAGTGTGATCATTGAAGACGTGAACAAAATTATTGCAGACAGCCTGGGTCATCTGTATGGTGGCGCAGAAGCGTAAACGCTTGTCTTGTTTTTCTTACTGAACCTTTCATATTACCTCCTTATCGTTCATAGACTAGACATATAGAGTCGATCAAGAACGAAGGAGCTGTGAATGGTGAAGAGGTTGAAAAAAGCAAAACATGTGATCTATCTGCTTATCGCGTTGTCGATGCTGGTTATTGCACTGCCGCGAATTTCATTTGCCGGAGGAATGGACTGGGTTAATATTTTTGGCATCGTATGGGTGCTGTTCTCTTTATTAATCGTTGGCGCACATCTGCATTTTATTCTCGGTGTGGATGAGGAGAAGAAGCGTGCGCTGGAAGCCGTTCGTCGGGCGAAACTGCGGCAGTGGGAAATGAAGCTGCTGGACAAGCAGGAGCGGAGCAAGTCTGTATAAAGGATAGAATGACAATCCGTATGCCAGGGCCAACAGAGTTGGTTCTGCCTTTGGAACAAGACCGGATTCCCTTGCACATAAGGGGCCGGTCTTTTTGGTACATACAAGGATCAGGGAATAATCGGAAGATTGAATTCAAGCAGCCCATTTCCCAATAAGAATGGGATAGGAAGTGGGGTTATTTTCCTAACGGCGTGTTATAATAGGTACAGTATAGTACAGATGCATCTTCGGGGGTGGTACAGATGGACGGGCAGGAAGAGAACGTAACGAAGCACGAACAGTTACTGCAACATATTGAACAACTGAAAGTTGGCAGTAAAATATCGGTACGTGGACTCGCGCGAGAGCTGGGTGTAAGTGAAGGGACAGCTTATCGTGCGGTGAAAGAGGCGGAGAACTTTGGGCTGGTGGTGACGAAGGAACGAATTGGGACGGTGCGGATCGAGAAGAGACCTCGGGGCATGTCGGAACAGTTGACCTTTGCTGATGTCGTGACCATTGTGGAGGGGCATGTACTTGGTGGAAACGATGGCCTCGCCAAACCGCTGCACAAGTATGTGATCGGTGCGATGAAAGAGCAGGCGATGGCCCGGTATATTGATGCTGGAAGTTTACTGATTGTGGGTAACCGGGAAGATGCTCACTCGCTTGCCCTCGAACAGGGAGCTGGCGTGTTGATTACTGGTGGCTTCGGGACAAGCCGTGAAGTAAGAATCATGGCGGACGAGCTTGGGCTACCGATTATCTCATCCAGACATGATACATTCACCGTGGCTTCAATGATTAACCGTGCGATCTTCGACCGGCTGATTAAGAAAAAAATTATGCTCGTTGAAGATATTATCGGTCAGAAACCTCGCCTGCAGGTGTTGAAGGTCACCAGTTCAGCCGCAGATTTTCATATGCTGGTGTCAGAGACGGGTGAACATCGCTTCCCGGTCGTGGATGAATGGAACCGGGTCATCGGGATTGTGAGTCTTAAGGATGTCAGTGAGCTTACAGCAGATCAGAGTATTGAGAAATGCGTGATACGCCGCCCGATTACGGCCTCATTGCAGACCTCTCTCGCTTCTGCTGCCCAGATCATGACGTGGGAAGGCATCGACTTTCTGCCCATCGTGGATCGGAACCGCAAACTGATTGCGTCCGTCACACGCAAGGAAGTGCTGCAGGCCATGCGGGATGCTCAGAAGCAGCCCCAACTGGGAGAGACGTTTGATCATCTGATTTGGAATGGGTTTGCCGAGGAACGCGGAGAACAGAACGAACTGTTATTTCACGGATTCATTATCCCACAGATGGCTACGGACTTGGGTACGATCTCGGAAGGTGTTCTCTTGAATGTGATGACCCAGGCCGGCCGGCGGGCAGCCTGGGATGTTACAGGGAACGATCATGTGGTGGATAATGTGACGACGTATTTTGTGCGACCGGTGCAGATTGAAGATCAGATTCTGGTTCGACCGATTATTCTGGAAACCAGCCGTCGAACATGCAAGATGGATATTGTGGTTACCCGCGAAGGCAGTGTGGTATGTAAAGCGGTCATGACATTGCAATCCATTGACCATGCCTAACAGGGAAATTAAGCCGTGCATAGACAAAGAGAGTACCCCCTAACCCGAGAAGATCTACTGAATTCCGCATAAGTGCGTGTTCAGTCTTCATATGGTGTAGGGAAGTACTCTCTTTTTTTACATAACGATAGGGTGGTCCTAGTGAATCATGCAGATTGTCCTGAGGTTTTGCTGATTCCATTCTGCGAACGTTGTTGAAGCCGGGCATAATAACTGCGGTTGCGTATTCCAGCAAATACATTGTATGCCCCCATAATTAGAAATAGCGCTTCCACAATGACAGATACGGTAGAACCCGTGAACACAAACATCAGGATCAGGGCAAGGATAATAAGCATGCCTCCCATCCAGATATTCGTCCAAGAGCGGTAAAGACCAGCGCTGGCCGCATCCGAGGTTCTGCGTGAACGAATGCTGTTCAGTGCGGCAAAGACCATGGCAACAGCAAAGATAGCGATCAGAGCATATTTGAGTACATCGATGAACACCAAGACGCAGCTCCTTTTCTGGAAAGCTTTTACTGCCCTTATTGTACCATGCACTGATGAAGACAAGGGCAGTTTTTTTGCTATTATCCCATCATTATACAGGAACGTGCAGGCGAATCTGTACCCATACTTGCAACACGCCTTCCATAACCAGCATCGTTTTCACCTGAACGGTATACTCTTTTTCCCTAACCGTATATACTTTCTGATTTAGCATGATTCGCGTCATTTTGCTATACTCGTCGATGTTGAATACATCTCTGCCCCGAAGTACCTCAAGTTCGTCCCCGAGCTTCTGTAACATCACTTTCAGAGAAGCCTCGTCCGGCCCCTTATCGGATTCTTCTGCACGGACCTTGATTTCCTTGATAACGGTTTGGCGTTTACTGTATTTTTTCAGCGTTTTGATGTCCTCCTCATTCTGATGCAGCTGAAGCTGCAGCTCCTGATTGTTCAGCCACAACGCATTGTAACTCAGGTGAAATACCCCATTGTAGACGACACATCCAGCGATCATTCCGAGAACAAATACAGCGGTCATTCGCATCAGCGGGCGGTAACGGGAGAATGGCGGAATTCTCATGAACGCTGTTCCTGTCTCATGTTAGCTCCGGCCTCCGCCGCACACCCATTTCACCAATTCGGTTCCCATATGCGCACCCATAAAAGCAGAGATCAGATACAGAATTTGTTTGACCGCCGGAGACAGGTTACCATCCAGGAAATTGCTCTCGATGACACGCATGGGATCGATGGTGCCGCCGACAGCAGCTGCGAGTGCCCATATCTTTATTTTCCCGGAAATATCGAGCATCGTCTGTGTCGGAGGCTGAAGAGAGATCACTGCTCCAATACCGCCGATCATCGCGCCGCCCAGCACGATCCCAAACGCAATAAAGAAATCAAGTATGGCTTTGGACAAAAATGTGCTCATTGGCAACACCCCTTTCAGACCCAGCAGCACACCTCCTGTCGTTGGTCTGTAACAGGGGGAGCGGCTTGTACTTCTATTGTATGGGCGTGCCCCCGAGCGTTATGATAAAATAGAATAATAAAGTCTTCTTTTAAGAGGTTGTCACGAATTTTAATAGGAGATTCCATTTTTTTATTTATTTAATTCATATATATGAGAGAGATAGGGCAGTAAACGGATCAGAAGATCGATGCTGCGACTATCTGCGGCGAAAGGAAGAAAAAACATGAGTTCTTTTGTGCATTTGCACGTTCACAGCGAATACAGTTTGCTGGACGGCGCTGCGCGTATTCCGGATCTCGTGGGTAAGGCTGCAGATCTTGGAATGACAACACTGGCGCTGACCGACCATGGCGTGATGTATGGTGCAATTCCTTTCTATAAAGCCTGCGTTGAACGAGGCATCAAGCCGATTATAGGTTGCGAGGCATACATGACTGCAGGGTCCCGCAAAGAGCGGGGAAGCCGCAAGGATCAGCCGATTCATCATTTGATTTTACTGGCCAAAAATATGACGGGTTACCGGAATCTGATGAAATTGTGCTCGATTGGACATCTCGAAGGTTTTCATTACAAACCACGTGTAGATATGGAAAGTCTGGCTGCCCATCACGAGGGCATTATCTGTCTAAGTGCGTGTCTTGGTGGTGAAGTACCACAGCATCTGCTGCATGGACGAGAAGAAGAGGCGAGACGTGCGGCGTTACGCTACAAAAATATCTTTGGTGACGACTTCTATTTGGAACTTCAGGATCACGGGCTTTCGGAGCAAAAAAGGGTAAATCCTCAGCTTATTCGTCTGGCTGCCGAGCTTGAGATTCCGCTTGTAGCCACCAATGATGCGCATTACCTGTCCGAAGAGGACGCGGAGCTTCAGGATGTATTGATCTGTATCGGAACAGGCAAGACCGTAGATGACGAGACACGGCTTCGGATTGGAACCAATCAGCTTTATCTGAAAAGTGAAGAAGAGATGGCTCGTTTGTTTCCTCATGTGCCCGAGGCTCTGGCCAACACCGTCCGCATTGCGGAGTCTTGTGAATTGGAGCTGGAATTCGGCAAATCGATTTTGCCTGAATACAGACCACTCCCCGATGGACTCAGCCCTTCGGCGTACCTGCGTCAACTGTGCGAAGAAGGAATGGAGGAGCGTTATGCGCAGTCCACACGTTGGACAGACGCGGAGCTTCGATCCGAACTCGAACAACGATTGGCGTATGAGCTGGGTGTAATCGACAGTATGGGATTCTCGGATTATTTCCTGATTGTCTGGGATTTTATCGCCTATGCGCATAAGCAAGGCATTGTTACTGGACCAGGCCGGGGCTCCTCAGCAGGTAGTCTGGTAGCATACACGTTGCATATCACCGATGTTGATCCGATGAAATATAACCTGCTCTTCGAGCGATTCTTGAATCCCGAGCGGATCTCCATGCCCGATATTGATATTGACTTCAGTGATGAGCGGCGGGATGAGGTCATTGATTATGTAGCGCATAAATATGGCAAAGCCCATGTCGCTCAGATCATCACGTTTGGAACGATGGCTGCCCGGGCAGCCGTGCGTGATGTCGGGCGGGCCCTGAATGTGCCTTACGGCGAAGTGGACAAGGCTGCGAAGCTGATTCCAGCGCAGCTCGGCATTAACATAGAACGGGCCATGGAGGCTACACCTGAACTGAAGGCGCTATATGAAACCAAGCCAAAGACTCGTGAGCTGCTGGATATGGCCATGAAGGTCGAAGGCATGCCACGTCATGCTTCGACGCATGCGGCGGGAGTGGTCATCTCCCGTGATCCGTTAACCGATGCAGTGCCGCTACAGGAGGGCAGTGAAGGGACAGCGTTAACCCAGTATTCCATGGAAAACCTGGAGTCGATTGGTTTGCTTAAGATGGATTTCCTTGGTCTGCGTACCCTCTCGATCATTGAGCGTTGTCTACGTTGGATTGGGGAACATGGAGAAATTCCGGATTTCCGTCTTATCCCGGATGATGATGCGTTAACGTATGAGATGCTTGGGCGAGGGGACACGATGGGCATATTCCAACTGGAATCTGCCGGGGTGCGCCGGGTGCTGAAAGAAATGAGGCCCAGCGTATTTGAAGATGTGATCTCCGTATTGGCCTTGTATCGTCCAGGTCCGATGGAGTTCATATCCAAATACATTCAGGGCAAGCATGGACAGATCGAAGTGGATTACCCGCACGTGGATCTGGAGCCCATTCTGAAAGATACGTATGGCATCATTGTGTATCAGGAGCAGATTATGCAGATTGCTTCACGGATGGCTGGTTTCTCGCTGGGTGAAGCGGATTTGCTTCGTAGAGCGGTCTCCAAGAAGAAAAGGGAAGTACTGGATCTGGAGCGTGGACACTTTGTACAGGGCAGTCTGAAACAAGGGTATAGCGAAGAAGAGGCAGATCTGGTCTATGATATGATCGTCAAGTTTGCCAACTATGGCTTCCCGCGTGCTCATGCTGCGGCGTACGGCGTGCTCGCGTTCCAGACGGCTTATCTGAAGGCGCATTATCCTGTTCATTTTATGGCATCCATGTTAACAGCCGTAATGGGCAGTCATCGTAAAGTGGCCGAGTACGTGGTGGAATGCCGTCGTATGAATATGGAGGTACTCCCACCGGATGTGAATGAGAGCGGTATTCTGTTTACGCCTGTCTTTGTGCCCACGGTCAACGGGAGTTCCTTCGGGGAGCATTCCGACCATGAGGAAGATGGTTATTCGGGGCAGGCCGAATATGGTGAAGCACCTTTGCCAGATGACCCGGGGCCGGGACCAGATGAGGACGCTGGCGGATATGAGTGGCAAGCATCGGCATCCATGCCTGAGGCATCCGACAACCGGAAGGGACCGGGATTGGTGACGGCTGCTTCAACGGAAAATGGTGATGATCAGGTACGAGAGGCTTCTTCTTCGCAAGCGGAGCATGGTGAATTGTCCACTGTGGAGAAGACTGTTGCCATGTCTGATGAGAATCCGGATGAGGCAAAATTATCTGGTGCGATACGTTTCGGTCTGGCTGCTGTGAAAAATGTCGGTACCCAGGCGATGGAAAGCATCATGATCGTAAGACAGGAGAGACCGTTCGACAGTTTGCTCGATTTTTGTCGTCGCGTCGATCTGCGCGTATGTAACAAACGTGTGATTGAATCGCTGATCCAGGCAGGAGCTTTTGACACTTTGCCTGGGCACCGGGCCCAATTACTCGCGATGCTGGATGAGACGGTGGAGGCGGCGCTGAAATGGCGCAAGGAACGTGAGGATCTGCAGATTCAATTGTTCGACTTCGTTGAGACGCCGAACTGGGAGATCGAATACCCGGAAATTCCTCCTTATTCCTCAGGTCAGCAACTGGAGCTAGAGCGTGAGTTGTTAGGCTTGTATCTTTCCGGTCATCCGCTGGATGACTATGAAGATGTGCTGGAATCGAGTGGGGCTGACCGGATCATGGAGCTGACCGAGGCGGCTGACGACACGATGACTGTGGCCGCGGGAATGGTTGTGTCTGTGAAGTCGATTACGACGAAACAGGGCAAAGCCATGGCGTTCATGGAGCTGGAAGACCAGATTGAACGCTGCGAAGTGGTTCTCTTTCCCGAGGTATGGCGGCGTAGCCAGCAGCATGTCGGGAAAGGTGAACTACTCGTCGTGCGTGCCAAAGTGCAGCAGCAGGACGAAGGGTTCAAGCTGCTGGCTGAGGAGGTGGCGCCGCTGTCACCGGCGGCACTGGAGCAGCAGCTGCGCAGCCGTGACCGGCGCGGCAAGCCCGGCAGCGGCAGCTCTTCGCGCCCGGCGCAGGCGGCTTCGCCGCGGCGGCCAGCGGGCGCAGGAGCCGAAGCGCAGCAGAGCAGCGCAGGCGTAGGTGCTTCGGCTGCGCATGGCAGCGGAAGCCAAGGCCCGGCAGCGACTCGCAGCGATGCGGCGGGTACGGGCGCAGCCACGGCAGCAGCGTCCCGGGCCGATGGTGCCGCAGAGACGGCTGGCAGCCCGGAGCAGGGCCGCGGACCGCGGGCGGTGGAGCAGCGGGTGTTCGTGAAGATTGCGCCGCATGCAGAGAAGCCTGAGCTTCTGGCACGACTGAAGCAGCTGCTTCAGGAGCATCCCGGACCTGTGGCGACGGTTCTCTTCTATGAGCAGCAACAGAAGTTACTTGCCTTGAGTGATGCCTATCGGATTAAGCCATCACCAACCTTGTTCTCCGATATGGAGAAGATGCTGGGTGAAGGCACGGTCAAAATTAAATAAGAGGCTGTCCCGTAAGTGATAGCACTTATCCATATTATGAAACCTGTTTGGCTCAATGCTGAACAGGTTTTTTTGTGATTATTTTAGCGGGGTTCCCTGACGACAGGGTTTAAACAGATGAATGACAGACTTGTTATAGGCCAGCTACAGACCAGAGCGGAATGTACAAACCTGCAACATGTCCAGGGTGCGACTGGTCTTAAGCATCCGCACATTTTATGAACATTTTAGCAGTTTGCTGCATACACTTGAGAACACCGAAGGACCTCGCGGTCCTCGGGGGATTGATGCGGGAGGTCGAGATATGTCATATGAAATCGTAGAAGCCATGCTGGCCCGGCGGGGTGTACGAATTGATGCCATCGCAGCAATAGTATACCGTCTGCAAAAAGGGTACCACCCGGAACTGACCTTGGACGACTGTGTAACCAGCGTGAAATCCGTTCTGCAGAAACGAGAGGTGCAATATACGCTCTATACAGGTATTGCGCTCGACGAACTTGCGGAGAAAAAACTCTTGCCCCAACCGTTACAGGCTATTATGGAAGCGGATGAATCTTTGTATGGAGTGGACGAGACTCTGGCCCTCGGCATTACTCATGTGTATGGTATGATCGGTTTAACCAGCTTTGGTTATCTGGATAAAGAAAAAATAGGTGTTATTCATGATTTGAACGAACATGCATCCGCCATTCATGTCTTTTTGGATGATCTGGTCGCAGGGGTGGCGGCTGCAGCTTCTGCCCGGATTGCTCACAAAAATATTAAAGCCAAAAAATACACCTCCGACCTGTAACCCCCTGCATTTCCATGCTTACATGCTAGTGTCACTCCAATGGCTCATATGAAGTCATCAAGGGCGGCTGAGGCTGCCCTGGTAGGCTTGATGCTGCTTATTGTTGAGGTGTGACCAAGAAGATTTCGTCAACCATATGAGTTGTCCGTGGGGGACAAATGTCCCTCATGATCCCAAATTCTCCCCAAAGGTCCCGAACCCTTTCTTGCAGAAAAAAAGTGAGGTATGTTATCATTAGTCCAATATACGGGCTCTGAACATTAGCTTAGGGGGCGGACAAGGCATGTGGACGGTGATTTACATTGCACCGACAGCAAAGGTTGCGGACAAGATTAAGACCAAGCTTTCGGAAGAAGGTTTTCTGGTACAGACCCGTCCCATCAGTTTATCCAAGCAGCAATTTGAGATTCGCGTCCCTTCTGGGGAATTGGAAGAGGTCCAGGAAGTGCTGAATTCCATTCTGCATTCCTGATTTGTTCGACATCGACGTGCCTTGGCAGATGAAGAAGTACCATCGGTACATAAGGGACTAATCGCGTAAGCGGAGAGAGGAATCGACTTGCATGTATTGTATGCTGCTGTCCTTCCTTCTTTTTTTGTTAGGACAAGGACCGACCTGGTTGCTCCCGGAGACCCTACCAAGATAGATTCAAACATCGGCGCAACAATCTTTCGGTTATTGCAGGTAACATCAATCGTGCTGACAGAAGCCGCTGATCCTTGCCCTGTACCGGCGGATTTTTTTGTTGTGAATGCTGGACAAGGGCTCATGGCAGCGTGTGGGTCGTAAGCGGTTTACCGTAGCGCGCGGGTGAAGCTGCCTCAAGCAGCGAACTGCAGGTTGCGGCCATCAAATCAACGGCTGGAGAGGTGTAGTTGTGTTCAAAGATATATTCCAGAAGAAACGGAAGTACGCTACCATACCTTCCGAGCGTGCACTTCCAGGTGAAGGCCAGGAAGTCCTAGAACGCCCAAAACGTGAAATACCTGAAGGGCTTATGAACAAGTGCAGCAAATGCGGCACCATTCAATATAGCAAGGAATTGGAGAAAAATCTGAAAGTATGTCCTGCCTGCGGTTACCATATGCGTCTTAACGCTATGGATCGTATTGCCATGGTACTTGATGATCAAGGATTTGTTGAGTTTGACGCTGATATGATATCGGTTGATCCGCTTGGCTTTCCCGGATACAGCAACAAACTGGAACAACAGCGCCTGAAATCGGGCCTGAAAGAAGCCGTAATTACAGGGGAAGGCACCATTGATGGGCTGCCTGTGGTTGTGGCTGTCATGAGTTTTGATTTCTTCTCAGGGAGTATGGGTTCGGTTGTAGGGGAGAAAATTACTCGTGCCATTGAACATGCAACAGAGAAACGTTTGCCATTGATCATTTTCTCCACATCAGGTGGTGCCCGGATGCAGGAGAGTATTCTCAGTCTCATGCAAATGGCCAAAACAAGCGCAGCTTTATCCCGTTTGGATGAGCAGGGTGGTTTGTTTATCTCGGTCATTACGGATCCAACGACAGGTGGAGTCTCGGCAAGTTTCGCGAGTCTGGGCGATATTAATATTGCCGAACCTGGCGCTGTATTTGGTTTTGCCGGCAGAATCGTTATTGAGCAGACCATCCGTCAGAAGTTACCTGATGATTTCCAAACGGCTGAATTTAATATGCAACACGGCCAGCTGGACATGGTTGTCCACCGCAAAGAACTGCGGGCCACTCTTGGTAAGCTTCTGGATATGCATAGTGAAAAAGGAGGGGTCTAAATGGCGGGTGAGTTGCCATATGAAGCGCCTCTGGTTGAGATGCGCAAAAAGATTGATGAACTTGTACAGTTTGGACAGGAGAAAGGCATCGACTTCACGGACGAGATTGCCCGCCTGGAAGAACGTTATCATAGACTTGAAGAAGAGATCTACACAGGCATAACGGCAGCTCAGAAGATGCATCTGGCGCGTCATCAGCAGCGCCCAACTGCTCTGGATCTGATCCAGTTGATATTTACGGACTTTATTGAGCTGCACGGCGACCGCATGTTCGGAGACGATCTTGCGGTTGTTGGCGGGCTTGCCAAGTTAAATGGAAAAACGGTAACCGTCATCGGACAACAGCGGGGGAAAGATACGAAGGACAATATCGCCCGCTTTTTCGGGAGCGCTCATCCGGAAGGTTTCCGAAAAGGGCTGCGTTTGATGAAACAAGCGAACAAATTTGGTCGCCCTATTATTACGTTTATTGATACTAAAGGGGCGTATCCGGGTAATACTGCAGAAGAGAGAGGTCAATCGGAAGCTATTGCCCGCAACCTGATGGAAATGGCGAAGTTTTCGGTTCCTGTTATAGTTGTGGTCATCGGCGAAGGAGGAAGCGGCGGTGCCCTCGCTATGGCTGTGGGTAACCGTGTGTTGATGCTGGAACATGCGATCTATTCTGCGATCTCTCCGAATGGTGCTGCTTCGATTCTCTGGAAGGATGCATCCAAGGCAGATCAAGCGGCTGAAGCGATGAAAATAACAGCCAAAGACCTGCTGGAGATGGAAGTCATTGAAGATATCATCCCTGAGCCACGCGGCGGTGCTCATCGGGATTATGAAGCGTCTGCTGCGTTCATCAGTGAAGCTCTGGTTCGTCATCTCGAGGAGATGAAAGGTTGGAGCGGAGAGCAGTTAAGGCAGGATCGTTATGAGAAATTCCGTAAAATTGGATCGGTCACGTTTGAGCCTCAAGCGCCTGTTGAAGTCCCTGAAGAGCGGGTAGAAGTCGATGTGGCGAGTAATTTGTCGGGAAATGCAGAATAATGTGACGAATTTCCTATACAAATGAGCAAAAGTATAGTAAATTTAATAGTTGGAAAAAGAAAAATAGATAAAGAGATATACCTTTAAAATCGGAGGAAACCCAAAATGCGCAAAACGAAAATTGTATGTACGATTGGTCCATCCAGTGAATCTCTGGAGAACACCAAAAAATTGATTATGGCCGGTATGAATGTGGCCCGTCTGAACTTCTCCCACGGTGATTTCGATGAGCACGGCGGACGGATCATTGCGATTCGCCAAGCATGCGAAGAGTTGAACAAAACAGTAGCGATCCTGCTGGACACCAAAGGACCGGAAATTCGGACAGGTAAACTCGAAGTTGAGCCGATTGAATTGGTTCAAGACGAGTACATCACTTTGACAACAGAAGAAATTCTGGGCACCAAAGAACGTCTTTCCATTACGTATACAGATCTTCCGAATGATGTTGAACCGGGATCTACAATTCTGATCGACGACGGTCTGATCGGACTGACTGTGGTGGAAGTGCAAGGCACCGAGATCAAATGCCGTATCGTTAACGGCGGATCGATCAAAAGCAAAAAAGGTGTTAACGTTCCGGGCGTTGCCATTTCTCTGCCGGGTATCACTGAAAAAGATGCTAACGATATCGTATTCGGTATTGAGCAAGGTGTCGATTTCATCGCAGCTTCTTTTGTCCGTAAAGCGAGTGACGTACTTGAGATTCGTGAACTGCTTGAGAAACACAATGCTGGACATATCCAAATTATCTCCAAAATCGAAAACCAACAAGGTGTCGATAACCTCGATGAAATCCTTGAAGTGTCTGACGGCCTGATGGTTGCTCGTGGAGACCTGGGTGTTGAGATTCCAGCGGAAGAAGTACCATTGGTACAAAAACGCATGATCGAAAAATGTAATGTTGCAGGTAAACCGGTTATCACAGCTACACAAATGCTGGATTCCATGCAACGTAACCCACGTCCAACACGTGCGGAAGCAAGTGACGTGGCGAATGCGATCTTCGACGGTACGGACGCAATCATGTTGTCCGGTGAGACAGCTGCGGGTAAATACCCAGTTGAATCCGTTCTGACAATGTCCCGTATTGCTGAAAAAGCAGAATCTGCTCTGCCTTACCAAGAGCTGTATCTGAAGCAACGTGTGGCTCAACAAACAACAGTAACTGAAGCGATCAGCCAATCGGTTGCCCTATCAGCTCAAGATTTGAACGCGAAAGCGATCATTACTTCGACTGAATCCGGACACACTGCACGCATGATCTCCAAATATCGTCCAGAATCTCCAATCATCGCTGTGACAACGGAAGACAGAACTTCCCGTCGTCTGGCCCTGGCTTGGGGTGTAACTCCTGTCAAAGGAAGACTGGTTGATTCCACGGATGCATTGTTCGAAAACGCAATTGAAGGCGGCGTAAAATCCGGACTGGTTAAAGAAGGAGACTTGGTTGTGATCACAGCTGGTGTACCTTTGGGTCGTTCCGGTTCTACCAACCTGATCAAAGTAAGCCAAATTCCAAACAACGCTTAATTGCGTTTTTTGGATGGAGAAGCAACAGGAAAGAAGCAATGGGGCGTTATTGTCCCGTTGCTTTTTTTCCATCTTAATGACACTTTACAGTGATGTAACACGTATGAATGGTAGAGCGAAGGAGGCCAATAACGTGCGAGAACAGAGCAAGGGTAGCTGGTATGCGGCACGTCTTCGTGTACGCTATCAAGAAAGTGATCAGATGGGCGTGGTCTATCACGCGAACTATTTAAATTGGTTTGAAATCGGTCGAACTGAGATGATTCGCCAAATGGGGTATACATATCGTAAAATGGAGGAACAGGGGTTATTGCTTCCCGTAACCGGACTGGATGTGAAGTATCACAAACCTGCCCGATATGATGATGAGATTATCATTTTCACCCGTATTGCTGCATTTAGTGGTCTGCGACTGAACTATGAGTACGACGTAAGGCGCATGTCTGAAGACCCTGATGAGCATATGGCGATTGGAGAACGGGTATGGACAGCTGATGAATCACTCCCCGGTGAACGGTTGGTTACAGGTTCTACCCAGCACGTATGGGTGAACGGGAACTGGAAGCCAGTCCGGCTGGATAAAGCAGCTTCTGAGCTATACAGCGCGCTTGAAAAGGTGTGGCTTTCGGGAAAGGGGTAATTCGTCAATGCGAAAATGGATGTGGGCTCTACTATTAATCATTCCGGTGATTGAATTATTTGGTTTCATTCTGATGAGTGACTGGATTGGAGCCGGAAAGACATTGCTTCTCATGATTCTCACGTCCTTAATTGGTATAGCCATGTTGCAGTTTGAAGGGCGAAAAGTACTTGTAGACGCCAAATTGGAGATGGAGCGCGGCAAGGTACCTGGACGAAAAATGGTCGATGGTCTTTTTATTTTTGTTGGTGGTTTTTTGCTCTTGATTCCAGGCTTTGTAACCGACCTGATTGGATTCACACTTGTGTTTCCATTAACACGTCCGGTCTACCGTCTGTTCTTCCTGGGATGGCTGGAGAAAAAAATGAAAAATGGAAGCATCACGTTTTATCGTCGTCCGAAATGAGACACCTGTGCTATGCCAAAAGGCTCCGTTCAACAGATAGTTCTGTTGAATGGAGCCTTTTCTATTATAACTGTATGCTCCTGTAGATAAGCCTCATCGGACACGTCCGTTAATGATATACGTTCTGAGATCACGCAATACGTTAGCACGATTGAACGCATCAAGGATCACCAGACTGACAGGACCAATAATCAAGCCGAGTACGCCAAAAAGTTTCAAACCCACGAACATGCCAACGAGCGTGGCGAGCGGGTCGAGTCCTACGCTGCTGGCAAGTACCTTCGGTTCAATTATCTGACGGGCAATCAGTAAGATCAGATAGATAACACTAATACCAATACCAAGATACAGATCTCCATTCATAAACAGGTATGCTGCCCAGGGCACCATGACAAGACCAACACCCAGATATGGAAGCAGATCGACCAAACCAATCATCAGAGCGATGGTGAAGGCTGAATTGACTTGCAAAATAAGCAGTCCAATCATGACGAATAGTGCTGTAATTGAGATCATGATCAATTGTGCTCTTGCGTATCCGAACAGTGCCTTCTTAAGGTCAGTCCATATGTCGGAGATCGGCTTGCGAATGGAAGAGGGTACCCATCCCGATACGGTGATGCTGTGCCTGGTCCAACTTTTGCTAATGAAGAATGTAGACAACAACACAACGATTAATACCGCGCCCATGTTAGGCAGGGAAGTCAGCAGACTCAGAATCATGTTGAAAAATCCGGTGACCAGATCTGTCACGGCTGTACCCACCGTTTCGGTCGTTTTACTAATATTGCTGTTGATGGTTTCCTGGTAGTTGGGATTTTCCTTGTAAAATTCATTGATCTGCGCAGTCAAACTTTGAATCGTGTCATTCTGGGTCCAGCGCACAAACGTGTCTTTGATCTCATCAACATGAAGATCGAAGCTCGTCGTGAGTGAAATGACTTCTTTCACCATACGGGTAACTGCCGCAGACAGCACTACCGCTATGGCTCCAAAATAAAGGATCAATGAGAGGGTCACAGCCAGCCACCGGGGGAATCGTGCTCTATGCTGAAGCAATTTCACCAATGGATTCATGGCATAGGCGATAATCCAGGCGATCACAAAAGGGTATAAGAGCGGGAACAGCAAGTATATGGCAACGGCGATCAGAAAGGTCGCAATAATAACCCATAAGCCGCGGAGCAGGCGTTTCAATATGATTCTATCCAAGCATCAACTCTCCTTATTTCAATTAAGCCGACCTATGTATAATTCATGAAGCCGTATTAGAATAGATGGCTATCTTAATTAATATAGAGCATTTACAAGGTTTTGAAACGCCGGGATGCTAACAGTGCGCGTTCAAAGGGGAATTTTTGAAGTACCTCTACCCGGAATCTTTCTTTTGCCTAGAGTATGCCTCAGTACTACAGAATATAGCAATAGAAAGTTCCTCAGAAGACAAGATTGGTTAAAAAACATTAAATGTCAACCTTGTTTTTGTAAAGGCTTTCAAAAATGCTTTATCACTCCGATAAAGAAGTTTGATGTGCGAATGATCTCTCATCATGTTCACATAAACGACAAAATCCAGTATGATGTTATAAGTAAATAGCGATTGACAGATAGGAAAAACGTATTTTGTATTATTTGGTAATTTCAAAATGAAAATGTTTACAAAAAGAGGATAGGTGCATTTTGGCACTTATATGACACTCTGGAATGGATCTTGATTTCGCTTATTAAAGGAGAGATGTATATGACAGCTACCAAAGGTCTGGAAGGCATCGTTGCAACAACCTCTTCGATCAGTTCTATTGTAGACGGTGTGCTCACATACCGTGGTTACGATATCGACGATTTGGCTGAACATGCTAGCTTTGAAGAAGTTGCCTATTTGTTGTGGTTTGGTAAATTGCCAACAACGGATGAACTGAAATCCCTTCGTAAAAGCCTGAGCGATTACGCGCCGATTCCGAGCGAATTGATTGCACAAATCCAATTGTATCCGAAAAACATCAGTACCATGGCAGCACTTCGTTCCGCTATCTCTGCACTTGCACTGTACGACGAGCAAGCTGATGAGATGACAACGGAAGCGAATGAGAACAAAGCAGTTAAGTTGCAAGCACAGTTGCCAACGATTGTGGCAGCCATCGCCCGTATTCGTCAGGGCAAAGAACCTGTGGCTCCAAAAGAAGGCGCTTCCATCGCAGAGAACTTTTTATATATGATGACTGGTGAAGAACCGTCCGAGACCGCAGTCAAAGCACTGGACCAAGCGCTCGTCCTGCATGCGGATCACGAGTTGAACGCTTCGACATTTGCAGCCCGTGTAACGGTTGCAACGCTGTCCGATATCTATTCCGGTGTAACTTCAGCCATTGGCGCACTGAAGGGACCACTGCATGGCGGTGCTAATGAAGCCGTTATGAAAATGTTGAATGAGATCGGTACGCCTGATCGTCTGGAAGCGGCTATTCAGGAAAAACTGAACAACCGTGAAAAGATCATGGGCTTTGGACATCGCGTATACAAAAACGGTGATCCACGTGCCAAACATCTGCAGAAGATGTCCAGAGAACTGGGCGAAATGAACAATGATACACGTCTGTATGATATGTCTGTGAAGATCGAGGAACTGGTAACAGGACAAAAAGGACTGAAGCCAAACGTAGACTTCTATTCTGCTTCTGTGTATACCCAACTGGAGATCGAACAGGAATTGTTTACGCCGATCTTTGCGATCAGCCGGGTGTCTGGATGGACTGCGCATATTCTGGAACAGCTTGCGGACAACCGCATCATTCGTCCACGTGCGGAGTACACCGGTCCTACAGAACAGAAATACGTTTCTATTGAACTTCGCTAATAGTCGCAAAACCAGTATAATAATATAGACGAGGTGAAGGGTTGGAAAGTAGAAGCCTTACTAGCTTGGACTTTCAGGACCCTTCCTTCAACAAGACTAGTGGTATGATAAATACTGCATATACAAAACTTAGGAGGAATTTTAACTATGAAATTAGAAAAATTTGCTCACCCAACTGAAGGCGAAAAAATTCAAATTGATAACGGTACACTTCAAGTACCTAATAACCCGATCATTCCATTTATTGAAGGTGACGGTACAGGCCGTGACATCTGGAAAGCTTCCAAGCGTGTATTGGATGCAGCTGTTGAAAAAGCATATGATGGCAACAAAAAAATCGCATGGTATGAAGTGTTTGCTGGACAAAAAGCATTCGATACATACGGTGAGTGGTTGCCGAATGATACACTTGAAGCCATTCGTGAGTATATCGTAGCGATCAAAGGACCATTGACTACGCCAATCGGTGGCGGTATCCGTTCCCTGAACGTAGCGCTGCGCCAAGAGCTTGACCTGTACACATGCTTGCGTCCGGTACGTTATTTTGACGGTGTACCTTCTCCGGTAAAACGTCCTGAGTTGGTAGACATGGTCATTTTCCGTGAAAATACGGAAGATATCTATGCAGGAATCGAGTATGCTGAAGGTTCTGAAGAAGTGAAAAAAGTAATCCAGTTCCTGCAACAAGAGATGGGTGCTAACAAAATCCGTTTCCCTGAGACTTCCGGTATTGGTATTAAACCGGTTTCTTCCGAAGGTTCCAAACGTTTGGTACGTGCAGCAGTGCAGTACGCAATTGATCATAACCGTAAGAGTGTTACATTGGTGCACAAAGGTAATATCATGAAATTTACTGAAGGTGCCTTCAAAAACTGGGGATACGAAGTGGCTGAAGAAGAGTTCGCTGACAAAGTATTCACTTGGGCACAATACGACATCATCAAAGAAAACGAAGGTACAGATGCAGCGAATGCAGCACAAAAAGCCGCTGAAGATGCTGGTAAAATCATCGTAAAAGATGCAATTGCCGATATCGCTCTGCAACAAGTATTGACTCGTCCAGGTGAGTTTGATGTAATCGCAACTCTGAACCTGAACGGTGACTATCTGTCTGATGCACTGGCTGCGCAAG
This sequence comes from Paenibacillus sp. USHLN196, assembly GCF_037144955.1. Taxonomy (NCBI): domain Bacteria; kingdom Bacillati; phylum Bacillota; class Bacilli; order Caryophanales; family Paenibacillaceae; genus Paenibacillus; species Paenibacillus sp. USHLN196. The sequence goes on from NZ_JBBCYH010000004.1 coordinate 356,882, forward strand.
TTGGCGGAATTGGTATTGCTCCTGGAGCGAACATCAACTACGTAACAGGACATGCCATCTTCGAAGCGACTCATGGTACTGCACCTAAATACGCGGACAAAGATGTCGTGAACCCTGGTTCCGTTATTCTGTCCGGTGTAATGTTGCTTGAGCACTTGGGATGGCAGGAAGCAGCTAACCTGATCTACAAAGGTATGGAAACATCCATTAACAATAAAACAGTAACGTATGACTTTGCACGTCTGATGGACGGCGCTACTGAAGTGAAATGTTCTGAATTCGCTGATCAAATCATTAAAAACCTGTAAGGGGAGATGTGAATCGTGACTATTCAGCGCAAAAAAATCACAGTAGTCGGGGCCGGGTTTACTGGAGCTACGACCGCATTGATGCTTGCCCAAAAAGAACTCGGGGATGTTGTACTGGTTGATATTCCTCAACTGGAGAACCCGACGAAGGGGAAAGCACTCGATATGCTGGAAGCAAGTCCTGTTCAAGGATTTGACAGCCATATCGTCGGTACTTCCAACTATGAAGATGCTGCAGGTTCTGAGATTGTAATCATCACGGCTGGTATTGCCCGCAAACCGGGTATGAGCCGCGATGATCTGGTCAATACGAATGCGGGTATCGTGAAGTCCGTTTGTGAAAATGTGAAAAAATATTGCCCTGATTCCATCGTCATTATTCTAAGTAACCCGGTGGATGCGATGACGTATGCTGCCTATCAGACCCTCGGTTTTCCTAAAAATCGTGTTATCGGTCAGTCGGGTGTTCTCGATACAGCACGTTATTGTACCTTCATTGCGCAAGAGCTGAATGTATCTGTTGAAGATGTTCGTGGATTCGTTCTTGGAGGCCACGGAGACGACATGGTGCCACTCGTTCGTTATTCGAGCGTGGGTGGTATTCCGATTGACACGCTGATTCCGGCAGACCGCATCGAGTCGATTGTTCAACGCACACGTGTTGGCGGTGGCGAGATTGTGAACCTGTTGGGTAACGGCAGTGCCTATTATGCACCAGCGGCTTCACTCGTTCAGATGACCGAAGCGATTTTGAAGGACAAGAAACGCATCATTCCAGTGATCGCTTATCTCGAAGGTGAATATGGCTACAATGATCTGTTCCTTGGTGTACCAACCATTCTGGGTGGTAACGGCATTGAGAAAATATTTGAACTTGAACTGACAGCGGAAGAAAAAGCAGGATTGGACAAATCGGCTGATTCCGTACGCAACGTCATTTCGGTAGTAAACTTATAAGTTTGATCACTTTTTGAACAGAAATAGAAAGAAAACCTCCGGAGAGCCGGAGGTTTTCTTTTCTTTGGATAAGTTCCCCAGTATAATGGGATGTGATGTATAGCACACCGAAAATGTTGAGGAGGATGAAAATTTTGACAATGATTATGTATCTGCTCCATATTGTTGGAGCACTGGCGATGGGGTTCTATCTGATTTTGCCATTCGTGGTCGGTAAAATCCGTACCTTGAATGCTGCAGCACAAGAAGGAGCATTTACATCGCTTCGTTCTTTGAACAAAGTCGCGCAGTATGGACTTGTGATTCAACTTCTTACAGGTGGTTACCTGATGACAAAAGGTGAGTATTCTCATATCTGGATGGCTGTCGTTGTTGTTCTGCTCTTGGCTATTGCGGCTATTGGAGGAATTATGGGTAAACCGCTGCGACTTGCTGCAGAAGGTGTGAAGAACAAGCGTGATGTGGGGGCGGAACAAAGCAAGATCCGTATGTTCAGTACACTTCTGGCTGTGTTCTTGCTGATCATGGTGTATCTGATGGTGAATAATCAGGTAATCTAAGTACGTTGTGGACGGTTAAACCAACTCTACGATGATGTATTCTGAGCCGTAGATGAAGCGTTTGCATGTCATATGGACAAGCTGAACCAGTTTACGTAAGAGGGTATTACGTTATAACGAATGAAAAATAGACAGCCTCTTGGGCTGTCTATTTTTGTTATTGCGACGAGAAGCTCGCAATTGTCTTGTTACATCGCATCAGAGGAGGCCAGCTTTGGTTAGACTGTACTCACAGCATGTGTACGAACTGCATTTCGACCATTGCGCTTGGACTCATACAAGGCAGTGTCAGCGTCGCGCAGCAAGGACTCCAGGGAATCCACCCCGCCATTGTACTGGGCAATACCAAAGCTTGAGGTTAGCGTAATAGGGAGACCCTGAACATCGAGCGGTTCATTCAACAAGGCAACTCTCAGTTTCTCTGCCAGTTTCTCAGCTTGTTGAAGCGATGTATTCGGAAGAGCAATGACAAACTCTTCTCCTCCATAACGGGCGAACAACATCTCAGGGTTCAAATATCGATTACATACAGAGACCACATGAATGATGGCCTGATCTCCAACATCATGTCCGTAGGTATCGTTGATGCGTTTAAAGTGATCAATATCAAATAAAATAAAGGAAACAGGTTGCAGATTAAGCTGAGCTTCACTCAAAATTTCCCGCCCCTTATGCAAAAATTGCGTGCGGTTATATATTTTGGTCAGACCATCGAAATATGCCAATTGCTTCAACTGTTCTTGCAAGAAACGTTGTTCCGTTATATCAATAAGCATAATGAGGCTGCCCACAGTCTGTGCATCCTTGTTGTACACGTAAGATGTTCGGACCTGATAACAGACGGTCTCTCCGTTTAACTGCCAGTACAGATCGGTTTGTAATCCTTCCCTGCCATATTCGACGGGAAAGGCCTCTCCTGCAAGATTAAGCCATATGTCATCCAAGGGTTGGCCGATCATCGCCAGATTAAGCTCTGGCAACATGTCACGCAGAGATCTGTTGAAATCGACAAGGCGATTGGAACTATCCAGTACAATGACACCTTCACGCATGCTCTCGAAGATACTGTCTTTGGCGATCGGTACGATGGTCAGCAGACGTGAGGATAGAATCGCCCAGATATACATGGCAGAGGTAATACACATGAGTACTGGCACGGGGTCCATTCCGCCGGGCGTCAGACCAAGCAAATACAGGAAAGCGGCGACCATTGGAATAATCTGCGAAGTAATCAGTGTAAGTAATTGACGACGATACATCTTCTTGGTGTGTCTCCATTGTCCAATCAGAATAAGACAGGCACACAACAGACAGGAGAAAGTGAAAGCACCGTGCACGACATACCATTGGCCTACTGCGATGTCCATCAGAGGTACGGAACTATCTTCTCTTAGCCATACTTTTTTATAAAAGAGATGATGAAAGTCATTGGTTGCTACCATACATAGCGTAATGGAAGGGATTACAAACAGCGCGGCAGTTACCTTTTTGGATAACGTTTTTCCTGTATATTTTATCATCAGGATAAGGCCGAGAGAGGCGGAGAAAGGCATGCCTATATACTCCACGGTGGTCCAAAACTTCATTTGCTCCAGCGTGTTGCTGGCCAGCTCAATCGCGTAACCAAAAGTATAGATGGAGAGTGCTGCTGTGTAGAGAATGAATATTTTGGCATTGGGAATCTCGGATCTTCTGAAATAGGTATACAAACACAAAAACACATTCAGTACGGCTGAAGTGGCTACGAGTGTTATATATGAATTAATATGCGATTCCATTGTCAGGTCTCCATGTCAGGTTAGAATGATTAAGCCAGCAATAATGAAAATCTAAGCACATCTGTATACTGTACATTGTACATCAGCCCAAGCAGCATAGGAATACACTTTGTATCATGAAACAGTCTAATTTCGAATAAATTTCGAATTTTCGGCAAAAGAAGGTATGACGCAAACAGGTTGTTTGATATCCAAGTATCGTGGTAAATAACGATTAGAGACAGCACGCTGAAGCTTGAGTTGCTGTTGATCGCAGAAGAATAATCTGGACTATTACTGCCATCCTACAGAATGAGACTTTTTTCAGAGAACGAAAGACAAGGAAGTGTGCAGTTATGTCCATGTCTTCTGTAATCCAAATATGTTCACATTTTGAGAGGAGAATGTTAGATGTCAACTACACCACAAAATCAAAAAACAATGCCGGCACAGCACCAGGATCAACGCCCCGGAATCGAATCGGAGATGCATCCCAGACCGGAATTTGAGAAGCCTGAATACAAGGCAGCAGGCAAACTAACGGGTAAGGTTGCGCTCATTACAGGGGGTGACAGCGGGATCGGACGTGCTGTTGCTGTGACGTACGCCAAGGAAGGCGCGGATGTCGCGATTGTATACCTGAGCGAGCATGAAGATGCCAAAGAGACGAAGCGTCAGGTCGAACAAGAAGGACGCAAGTGCATCTTGATTGCCGGGGACATTGGTGACGATACCTTTGCCAAGAAGTCGGTTCAGCAGACCGTAGATGAACTGGGTAAACTGGACATCGTCGTGAATAACGCTGCAGAACAGCACCCACAGCAGAACCTGGAGGATATTACACCAGAACAGCTGGAACGTACATTCCGTACCAATATTTTTGGCATGTTCTATGTGACGCAGGCTGCACTGCCCCATCTGAAGAGTGGCAGTACGATTATTAACACGACATCCATTACGGCCTATCGCGGCAGCCCGACCTTGCTTGACTATTCATCTACCAAAGGAGCAATCACATCGTTCACACGTTCTCTGTCGATGAATGTGATTGAGAAGGGTATTCGTGTCAATGCCGTTGCACCGGGACCGATCTGGACACCGCTCATTCCATCCACATTTGATGAGAAGAAAGTAAGCGAGTTCGGCGCAACGCAGCCAATGAAGCGGCCGGGACAACCGGATGAACTGGCTCCCGCTTACGTATACCTTGCTTCGGATGATTCTTCGTATGTGAGCGGACAGGTGATGCATGTGAATGGTGGCGAAGTGGTGAACGGGTAATTCGTTAAGAAGGTTCAGGTTCGGAATAAGATTAATATTAGAGAGGCGTATCGCTTTCAGCATTGCTGAGCGGTGCGTCTTTTTTATGTGAGGGTATACAAGGCAAAGGATATAGTTTAGCACCTGTTTACAAAAGTCTGCATCTCTGTTGATACAACTATGATATTTTACCATTAGCCCTGTCTGTCTGAAGCCGAAGTAGCACCGTTTGTTGCAAAGCTCGATTGAAAAGAATGGAAGACTAATGATCTGTGATATGATAGATCGAGCAAGTTTACTTCAGGGGGTTCATGCATATGAAAATGAGCAAACAGAATGCAGCACATTATATATGGGGTGCACAGTGTGATGGATGGCATCTCGTTCAAAATGAAACACTGAGTATCATTCATGAGCGGATGCCGGCAGGAACGGCTGAAATACGACATTATCATTCGATAAGCCGTCAGTTCTTTTTTATCCTCAGCGGTGAAGCCTGCATGGAACTACAGGGAGAAGAGTTCGTGCTGGAAACCCATGAAGGGATAGAGATTCCTCCAGGAGAGCCTCATCAGATGATGAATCGGAGCGATTCAGATACCGAATTCCTGGTTATTTCCCAGCCTGGCACCCGTGGGGACCGAATTGAACTGGATTCGTTGTAGAGCAAGTCATTAAATATTAATTTGATCATAAAGGAAGAGATAGATGAGACCGTTCCGAATTCGCCTTGCCATCATTATGATGGTGCTGATCGGTGTATCCGTCATAGTGGCTGGATATACGATGGGCAGAGTGTTTAAGACTACGCATACTACCGCACTGGAGCAAACCATGGTGCGCGAGATTAATTTGCTCAAAGCCACATTCCCTTTCCATGATGCAAGTGATCCAACCTCGCAAGAAACACGAAAGTATTATTCAGATCGGGCGCTGGAATTAGATCGTCTGACGGATTCCCGGGTAACCTTCATCAATAAAGATGGAACGGTCATCGGAGATTCAGAGAGTGATCCGGCCTCTATGGATAATCACTTGGACCGGGAGGAGATTAAGGGTGCCGTTGGAGATGGGTACGGGCAGTCCATACGTTACAGTGAAACATTGGGACAAGACATGCTCTATGTGGCACTACCTGTGAATTCGGATCAAAGTGACATGATTGAAATACCGAGCGGCAAATTTGATGGCTACATCCGTCTTTCCATGAGTCTGCAGGCTGTGGATCAGGGTCTTCAGCGTGGCTGGATAATCATGTTTGCTGCACTGGGACTGCTGTTCCTGATTGTCGCGTTTGTCAGTTACCGGGTTGCACGGGGATTAACCTCTCCGATTGAGCATATTACGAAAGTAGCCCATCGAATTACCAAGCTGGAATACGATGCGAGAGTTGATGTCACGCGCAGGGATGAGATCGGACAGCTTGGGCTCGCGATAAACGGAATGGCAGACAGTTTGCAGTCTCAGCTGAAGACGATTCGTGATAATGAGGCGCTGCTACAGAGTGTCTTGGCGAATATGACCGGAGGCATTGTCATGATTGATGCAGCGCAATCCATTGCACTGGTCAATCGGGAAGCAGAGCGTATGCTGGGCATTCAGGCTGGAAAGGTTACGGGTAAGCCTTATATTGAACTGAAGAGACACTACGAGTTGACCCGTACCATTGAAGAGAGCGTTTCACTTCGTGATCGAATGCATGAAGAAGTGAGCGTGTTCAATCCGGAAGAAAAATTGATCCGTATTGACGGCGTACCGATGTCCGAAGATGATGGCGGGTATCGAGGCATGTTGTTCCTGTTGCAGGACGTGACAGCAATCCGGCGACTGGAATCAATGCGCAGTGAGTTCGTTGCGAATGTTTCTCATGAGCTCAAAACACCTGTTGCTGCAGTCAAAGGCTTTGCCGAAACGTTGCTCAGTGGCGGGGTTCAGGATAAAGAGACAGAGCGCTCATTCTTGCAAATCATCTATGATGAAGGCGATCGACTTAATCGTCTAATTGGGGATATTCTGGAGTTATCCAAAATTGAATCCAAACGCGCACCGCTGCAATGCTCACCTGTTCATGTGCACTCTTTCTTCGAGATGGTGCTGGGCACCCTATCCAAAGTGGCGGAGAAAAAGCAGATTCGTCTGGAAATGAATGTTCCCGAGGAACTGTACATTGAAGCAGATGAGGATAAAATGAAGCAGATCTTTATCAATCTGTTATCCAACGGAATCAACTACACCCCTGAGGGCGGACGTGTGAAGTTGCAGGTGAATATGGATCAGAACGATGATGAAGTCGTGTTTGCTGTGTCGGATACGGGCATTGGCATACCGAAAAAAGATTTGCCGCGAATCTTCGAACGTTTCTATCGCGTGGACAAAGGCAGATCCCGTAATTCCGGGGGCACGGGGCTTGGACTTTCCATTGTTAAGCATCTGGTGGAATTGCATCATGGCAAATTGTCTGTAGAAAGTGAGCTGGGCATGGGTACAACGTTCCGTGTTATCCTTCCATTCATTCAGGACGAAGAGATCTAGGTGTTTGGGCGCAAAATGTAAAAAGTATGTATTGTTTTACACAGCGTTAACATTTTAGTGCTATGATAGAAAAAGTGTTGTGGCAACAGACAACCTATGAAGAGAGAAGGGGTATCATGGCACAGCGTTTGCTAGTTATTGAAGATGAACCTACATTATCGAGATTGCTCACGTATAACCTGACACAGGAAGGTTATGACGTTACAGCCGAGGATCACGGATCTGCAGGATATGACCGGGCCTTGTCTCAGGAATTTGATCTCATTTTGCTGGATCTGATGCTTCCGGGCATGAATGGTCTGGACATTCTGAACAAGCTAAGAATTCAAGGTGTCACTACGCCCGTTATCATTCTGACGGCCAAGAACGGTGAAGCCGAGGTTGTGCAGGGGCTGAAATCGGGTGCCGATGATTATATTACCAAACCATTTGGCGTATCTGAGTTATTAGCCAGAGTGGATGCGGTATTAAGACGTTATTCCAATGGTGAAGATTTACCACAGCCAGAGGACAAGGATGGCTCACGAATTATTCTGGGAGAGCTGGAGATCTATCCTCTGAAGTATGAAGTGACTCTGGGTGGACAATCCATCAGCCTGCGTCCGAAAGAGTTCGAAGTACTGCTATATTTGGCCAAAAAGCCGGGTGTGGTGCTGACCAGGGACGATCTGATGAACGCTGTGTGGGGCTTCGATTATATCGGAGGCCAACGAACCGTGGATGTTCATGTCAGTTCATTACGTAAAAAACTGGAGCTTGATCCGGAATCGGTTCACATTGATTCGATTCGTGGTGTAGGTTATAAATTGGTTGTCAAAAGAAAAACTCCCCATCATTCAAGTTAGCAATGATCGGGGAGTTTTATTTTACGTTCATTTAACATAAAGGTAGATTTTTCTTTACGTAGAGGGAGTAGCATGGACTTATCTTAGTGATACTTTGTACCTATACATCCCACCTCAAGACGGAGCTAATACGTAAAGGAGATTGCGCATTTATGCCCATGTTGCTCGAAGTGAAACCCGATCAGCCTCATGTTGTTTTACATAATGAAGAATTAACGACACCCATAATGGAGCAAACTGAAGTAGCACTAGTTACTGAAGAACCTGTAATCCATTTGCATGACTATTATCGTCAGGTTCCTGTCGCCGGGGTCCATACAACCTGTGGAGAAGCTGCAACGATGATGAATCAGGATCAGGAGCACCCATGTATTGTACTGTGTGATGAACAGATGAAACCGACGGGATTGTTAATGCGAGAGACCTTATATCGAATGTTAAATGGTCGGTTTGCCGCAGATCTATTTTACCGTAAGCCGGTCATACAAGTAGCCAATGCTTCTCCGGTTATTGCGGATATTCATATGGAAGCCACAACGATTATTGATATCGCCCTTGGACGGGATGAACAGCATTTCTACGACTGTCTGCTGGTTACGGAACAAGACAGACTGCTCGGCGTGCTGACGATGCGTGATGTGATGTCCCTCTCCCGAAGGCTGCAACAGGCTTCATCGGCAGAGCGTGTACGTACGGTAACCGAGAGCAGACAGGAGATATCCAGAATCAACGATGCAGTCACCAAGCTGGTGCATGCAGCTAATCAGACGGTACATGAAGCCCGTGAGATCATGGCATTGTCCAAGCATGGAGAAGAGAGTCTGAAGGACGTCGATGCTTCCTATAACCGGGTACATCAGCACATGGAGAGCCAAGGGCAACATGCAGATCATATGTTGAATTCGATCAAAACAGGATCGGGGATGGCACAATCCATCCGGTCGCTGGCAGATCAGAGTGGCCTCCTTGCCCTGAATGCTTCCATAGAAGCAGCTCATGCGGGTGAATATGGACGAGGCTTTCAGATTGTTGCAGGCGAGATCCGAGCGCTCGCAAAACAGACCCGCGAAGTTGCAGGGAACATGTCTTCTTTGCTTGAGAACATTGGTGGACTGACCCTTCAGACCGTAGAACTGGTTAAGGCAAGCGGAGCGGAGATTGACGACAGTTCAGTGCATGTCACCGCGGGAGGAGCAACGTTCCGGCAACTGAACAGTGCGGTGAGAGACCTCTCCCGTATAGCAGAGGAGATTGCCATGGAAGGCGGCAAAGCTGGTGAAGTCGCAGAGCATATTCGAATGAAGCTGGATGAGATGGTCTCGGATAGCGAGTGAATTACATGCAATTCAATAAGGCAGACATCAGTAATCAGATTGATCGATGAAGCAGATCATGAAGGTTAAGGATGTCTTTTTACATTCCGTTAACATGAAAGTGATACTGTTTTTACAATGAGAGGGTAGGATAATAAAGATGGCCGAGCAGCGATGAAAGAATATCAGCATCGGTCTCAACGTAAAGGGAGTTTCAGTGTCCCTGCAGCGAAGGAGAAGTGAACATCCATGAAGGACCTCATTCACATTGAAAATCTTAATTTATACTATGATACGCATCACGCGCTTAAAAATATATCCATGGATCTGCCGGAAAAAACCGTTACTGCGTTCATCGGGCCTTCGGGTTGTGGTAAATCAACATTGCTTCGCACATTAAACCGGATGAATGACATGATTCCGGGTGTTCGTGTGGAAGGACAGGTTATGCTGAATGGCTCCGATATTTACAGTAATGAGATTGAAGTGGAGACACTGCGTAAACGGGTCGGCATGGTGTTTCAGCAACCGAATCCTTTTCCGAAATCCATCTATGATAACGTAGCTTATGGACCGCGCCTACATGGGGTAACCCAAAAGGCTGAACTGGATCAGTTGGTGGAACAAAGTCTGGTCCATGCTGCACTGTGGGATGAAGTGAAGGATGTATTGAAGAAGTCGGCACTTAGTCTGTCTGGTGGACAACAACAACGTCTCTGTATTGCACGGGCGCTGGCTGTACAGCCTGACGTTCTGCTGATGGATGAAGCGACGTCAGCGCTTGACCCGATCTCCACATTGAAGATTGAGGAACTGGTCAAGGAATTGCATCACAAGTACACGATCGTTATGGTTACCCACAATATGCACCAGGCGGCACGGGTGTCTGGACGCACGGTATTTTTCCTGAATGGTGAAGTGGTGGAGGCAGCTGATACGGAGACGTTATTCTCCACACCGCAAGATTCCCGAACCGAGGATTATATCTCCGGAAGGTTCGGTTAAGCGAGCTGAATTGGAACGATCCCGGCATACCCGGAGATGATGGACAAGGAGGACATGAAATCTATGATTCGCAGAAAAGAATTTGATCAGGAGCTTGAAGAGCTGCGTACCTTGCTCAAGCAAATGGGTGAACATGTTGGAGCGGCACTGGATGGTGCCATTGAGAGTTTACAGACGATGAACGCGGAGAAAGCTCAGGTCATCATCAAGAATGATGCGAATCTGAATGCCCTTGAAGACAAGATTATGGAACTTGGCTCCAAACTGATCATCACACAACAGCCGGTGGCGAAAGATCTCAGACGTATAATCGTTGCATTCAAAATCTCCAGTGATCTGGAGCGTATGGGAGATCTCGCACTCGATGTGGCGAAGGTGACACTGCGGATGGATGGGCAGGAGCTGATTAAACCATTGGTGGACATCCCGCAAATGGCAGAAATCGTGAAATCCATGATCGATGAATCCATCGAATCTTTCCTGAAAGAAAACACAGACCTGGCCTATAAAATGGCTCAAACAGACGATCAGGTCGATCAATTGTACAGTCACATGATCAGTGATCTCTACACGTTAATGACTGAGCACCCGAATCAGGCTTCTCAGGCCATGTTGCTGATGATGGTTGGGCGTTACATTGAACGTATTGGTGATCATGCGACTAATATTGGTGAGAGCACGGTATATCTGGTAACAGGTAAACGTCCGGATCTGAATCAATAGGAAGAGCATTGCTTTGGAATTGGGGAATCAGTGCTTGCAACAAAAGCAATAATACCGAAATGAAGAACTTTCTCTTGAGTAGCCTGTTCACAGACTACCCACAGAGAAGGTTCTTTTTTACGGGTAAAACTAAAGTGAAAAGTTGGCTATTCTTTTTTGATGTGACAGGTGGGTATGGTATCATGGGAGTAGATGTGATTTGAAGATGTTGACCATATGATACGCGAGGTGCTGGAATGGACAAGTTTATTCTCATAGATGGAAATAGCATTATTTACAGGGCGTTTTTTGCAATGCCGCCTCTGACCAACTCCAAAGGTTTGCATACGAATGCGGTATATGGCTTCACCACAATGCTGCTGAGACTGCTTGAAGAGCATAATCCTACACATGTCATGGTCGCTTTTGACGCAGGCAAAATCACGTTCCGCCACGAAGGGTATCAGGAATACAAGGGCGGTCGGGAGAAAACACCACCAGAATTGTCAGAACAATTCCCATTGCTGAAGGAACTGCTCAAGGGACTTGGCATTGCCCAGTTTGAGCTGGCTGGATTCGAAGCGGATGACATTATCGGAACGCTGACCAAACGCGCAGATGAAGCGGGCAGACAGGTGCTCGTTGTATCGGGTGACAAAGATATGCTGCAGCTCGCTTCTGAACATGTACATATCGGACTGACGCGTAAAGGGGTAACCGAGATTGAGTTGTATGATCCTGCTCAGATTAAGGAACGCTACGGTCTGACACCACTGCAAATTATTGATCTAAAGGGTCTGATGGGCGACACATCCGATAATATTCCGGGTATTCCCGGAGTCGGGGAGAAAACCGCGTTGAAGCTTCTGCATCAGTTCGGATCGGTAGAGGATGTGCTGAACAGCACAAGTGAACTGAAGGGCAAGATGAAAGAGAAGATTGAGGCACATGCCGAAGATGCCCGGATGAGCAAACAACTCGCGACGATTCACCGGGAAGTTCCGCTGGAGCAGACGTGGGAAGATATGCAATTCGCCGGATTAAAAGAAGAACATGCCGGCCCCGCACTAGCTAAGCTGGAATTCAAATCGTTGCTCGAACGCCTGTCGTTTAGTGGCACTATCGGTTCTGAACAGGAAGCTGTACCTGCTGCCGAGGTGGAATCCTCCATTGCAACAGAGGACACGATCAGTGAGCTGTTTAGTTCTCTGGATTCCATTGATGTACTCCATGTGGAAACTCATGGGGATAACCCGCACCAAGCGAAACTGATTGGACTAGCTGTAGGTTCCGCTGGAACCTATACGTTCATATCTCCAGAATTACTTCATTCCGATGCTGCGGCTCCAGTGCGGGAATGGCTCGGTAATTCAGACCAGCCGAAGCGCGGGTATGATCTTCATCGTGTAGACCTGGCCCTCCATGCGCATGGCATTGAATTCGCTGGGGCGTCATTCGATGTACAGCTGGCGGCGTATTTGCTTGATCCAACAGAGTCCAACCAGACGATTAGTGGACTCACGACCAAGTATGGTCTGCCGTCCCTCGTAGAGGATGACACAGTCATGGGCAAAGGCGCCAAGTACAAGGTGCCGGAAGTGGAGATCTTGGGCGATTTCCTGTGCCGCAAAGCTGCTGCAGTCGCAGCCATTATCCCACTTCAGGAGCAGGTGCTTGAAACCGATGAGATGAATTCGCTGTTCCATGAACTGGAGATGCCGTTGTCACGCATATTGGCAGACATGGAGAAACAGGGCATCAAGGCCAATACAGCCGATCTGCAGGCTTTGGGCAGTGAGTTTGAAGAACAGATCAGCAGATTGATGGCTGAGATCTACAAGCTGTCAGGAACGGAATTCAATCTGAATTCACCAAGGCAATTGGGTGAGATTTTATTTGATAGACTGGGCTTGCCTGTCGTGAAGAAGACCAAAACGGGTTATTCCACAGATGCGGAAGTATTGGAGAAATTGGCTCCTTATAATGATGTAGTCAAGCATATTCTGCAATATCGTCAGCTTGCCAAGCTGCAATCCACTTATGTGGAAGGATTGCTCAAAGAGATATCCCATCGGGATGGCAAGGTGCATACGTATTATCGGCAGACCATTGCTGCAACAGGGCGACTTAGCAGTCAATTCCCGAACTTGCAGAACATTCCGATTCGGATGGAGGAAGGTCGCAAAATTCGGAAGGTATTTGTTCCTTCCGAGCCAGGATGGTCCATTTTGGCGGCAGACTATTCCCAGATTGAACTGCGTGTACTGGCACACATTTCGGACGATGAGCGCTTAAAGGAAGCGTTTGTCAACGATATGGATATTCATACGAAGACCGCATCGGATGTATTTGGCGTGAAGCCTGAGGATGTGGATGGAGATATGCGTCGTTCCGCCAAAGCAGTTAACTTTGGTATCGTTTATGGAATAAGTGATTATGGCTTATCACAGAACCTGCATATTACGCGTAAAGAGGCTGCGCAGTTTATTGATCAGTATTTTGAAGTCTTCCAGGGTGTTCGCCGATATATGGATGACATTGTGAAGGAAGCTCGTCAGGATGGTTACGTTAAAACGTTATTGGAACGCCGTCGCTACCTGCCGGAGATTAATGCCAGCAACTTTAATTTGCGTTCCTTCGCAGAGCGTACGGCGATGAATACACCTATTCAGGGAACAGCCGCGGATATCATCAAGCTTGCCATGGTACAGATGGATGAAGCGCTTCGGGAACGCAAGTTGAAGAGTCGCATGTTGCTTCAGGTGCACGATGAACTTGTATTCGAAGTACCTGCCGATGAATTGGAACTGATGAAAGAATTAGTGCCTTCTGTCATGGAAAAAGCTTTGGAACTGTCGGTTCCGCTGAAAGCCGAAGTCAGCTTTGGGGATAACTGGTACGAAGCGAAATAAATCAAGCGCCGCACGGTTTTTCCGGTATTTTACAATAGGCCTTTCCATGTTAGCGATATAAGAAAAGGGTCCCGCTGAGCGTCATCTTCCGTTATAATATAGGGGAGGTGAGAACATCATGCCGGAATTACCGGAAGTCGAAACAGTCAGAAGAACATTGAATCAGCTTATTGTAGGCAAGACCATTGATCATGTTACGGTTAGCTTGCCGCGGATTATTCAGCGGCCAGACGACATAGATGCATTTGCACTGGAACTCGCGGGACATACCGTAATTGGGGTGGAGCGTCGAGGCAAGTTTTTGCGCATTTTGCTGGACGGGCTGGTGCTTGTCTCCCATCTGCGTATGGAAGGAAGATACGGTGTGTACGAGCAGCATGAAGATGTGGAGAAGCATACTCATGTGATCTTCCATTTTAATGATGGTACGGAGTTACGTTATAAGGACGTGCGTCAGTTCGGTACGATGCACCTGTTTAATACAGGTGAGGAACTGGTATCCAAACCTTTGCTGAAGCTGGGACTGGAGCCGCTTGACCCGGCCTTTACGTTAGCAGCGTTCCGAGAAGCAGTGGGCAAACGAACAACCAAAATCAAGGCTGTGCTGTTAAATCAGGCATATGTGGTTGGTATCGGGAATATTTATGTGGACGAGGCTCTATTTCGCGCAGGCATCCATCCCGAGACCATCGCCAAGACACTAACCGAAGCTCAGTTAACGGTGCTCCATGAAGCGATTGTGGCTACGTTGCAAGATGCAGTGAATGCAGGGGGATCTTCCATCAAATCCTACGTGAACGGACAGGGTGAGATGGGGATGTTCCAGCATCAATTGAAAATCTATGGACGCAAATCGGAACCTTGTGCAACATGTGGTACGTTAATCGAAAAAACGGTGGTTGGTGGCCGTGGTACGCATTTTTGTCCGAACTGTCAGCCGCTGAACATGAACTGAATGAACGAAATGATGAAATCATAGCACCCTTGGATTCCTCCCTCCATATACTGATATGGCAGAAATAAGCGGGCGTATACCCATACTGGCATCTTCAGTTGGCACGAGTACCGCACAGAGGAGGAGTCCGGGGTGCTGCATCATTTTATTTCATTGCTGGCGCTTGCTTTGGCGCTTAGTTTAGATGGTTTTGGAGTCGGGATTACATATGGGTTACGGAGGACTAAGATTCCCCTGTTATCTATCGCTGTTATTTCGATCTGTTCGGGATTGGTTATTGCTTTGTCGATGCAAGTAGGTGTGCTGTTGTCCCATGTGGTGTCACCGGATATCGCTTCGATTGTGGGAGCCGTTATATTGATAGGTATTGGTGCATGGTCACTGTTGCAACTTATTCGAAAGCAAGGCAAAGAACAGCTGGAAACATACACTAGATCGGGTGAGGGAACAGAAACAACGGTAACTGGTGTTGGAGAAGCACAAAAGACGCTGACGGGTTCAAAAGGCAGGAATCAGGTGCTTGCGCTGGATCTGGAGCAGTCGGCTTCAGGTGGATCGCTGGAACGCATGGTTTTTACATTGGAGCTGCGTAAGCTGGGGGTCGTCATTCAGATCCTTCGCAGTCCCTCCAAGGCGGATATGGATAACTCGGGAAGTATATCTGCCCAAGAAGCGATGTGGCTGGGTATTGCCTTGTCTCTGGATGCGTTTGGGGCAGGATTGGGAGCGGCACTTCTGGGATTCCCTACACTGTGGACGGCACTCATTATTGCGCTGTTTAGTGGAGCATTTCTGTTACTTGGGATGAAAGTTGGACTGCGATTCTCAGCTCTGCGCTGGATGCGAAGACTGTCTATACTGCCAGCACTATTGTTAATGATTATGGGAATAATGAAGCTGTTATGAGGTGAAACGATGAATATAGGCTTAACCGGCGGGATCGCGACAGGCAAAAGCAGTGTTTCCGCCTATCTCGCCAGTAAGGGAGCGTTGCTCATCGATGCAGACGTTATTGCCCGGGAAGTTATGATGCCCGGGCATCCCGTGTTGGCCGCCGCTGTTAAGCGGTTCGGACAAGCCATACTGAACGAAGATGGAACACTGGATCGGAAAAAGCTTGGAAGTATTGTTTTTCAACAACCAGAGGAACGAAAGGCATTGGAGGCCATCACACACCCGGCAATTCGTAGAGAGATGCGTGAACGGGCTGCCGCATACGCATTGGAACATCCGGATAAACTTGTGGTATCGGATATTCCTTTGCTGTACGAATCGGGTCTGGAAGATGGTTTCGAGGAAGTTATGGTTGTATATGTTCCAAGATTAGTCCAACGAGATCGCTTGATGAGTCGGGATGGAATGACTGCAGAACAGGCTGAGGCTCGAATGGATGTACAGATGGATATTGAGCGCAAAAAGCAGCTTGCAGACATTGTCATTGATAACAGCGGCTTATGGCCTGCGACGGAGCAGCAAATTGACTCATATCTAAAGCGTAAGGGTTTGTTATGAAAATATTGCGCAAGAAACGTGTACTGTTGTTGATGTTTGTGTCCTTTGTATTGGTATTATTCCTGAATACAAACTGGATGGCATGGTTCTATCCGATTCATTATAAGGAAGAGATTCGTGCCCAATCCCAGAGCTATGAGGTTGATCCGTTTCTGATTGCTTCCATAATCAAGGTGGAGACCAATTTCAAGACAAGCAAGGAATCCAAACGAGGAGCCATTGGACTCATGCAGCTGATGCCGGACACGGCCAACTGGATACTGGAACAAGCCAAAATTCCCGACACTTCGCTGGAGGAATTGAAGCACGAGCCTGAACGAAATATTCAGTTAGGCACATGGTATCTGCGGAATCTGTCTGATCAATTCGATGGTAATGAAGCGGTGATGATCGCTGCCTATAACGCGGGTCCGGGCAAAGTGAACAGTTGGCTTAGAGATGGTGTATGGGATGGCTCATTCGATACGGTGAAGGATATTCCGTTTGGTGAGACGCGTCACTATGTACAAAGAGTCATTTACTATTATAATCAGTATGTAAAGATCTATAATACGTTCTGAGTATATAAGGAAGCACAGAGCAGGCCGGTTGTTCACCGGCCGCTCCATGCTCCTCTGTGTAGCGTATTACAATGCAGATATTATTGGTATTGACCTGCCAATTGCTGTTCTGCAATTGTTACCAGACGCTTCGTGATGTATCCACCGATCGAACCGTTCTCGTAAGAAGTCATGTTACCTTGGTATCCGTCTTGTGGGATGCTGATTCCGAGTTCTTGAGCAACTTCGTATTTCAGTTGTTCGAGGGCTGCGGAAGCTCTAGTTACCACCAGGTTGTTGGAGTTACCGTTGCTTTGTGCCATTGCTGTTCACCTCCTCGCGGGTTGGTAAAAGTATTATGTGTCGGCAATGCATTTTTCATTACAAGATCAGTACAGGCAATATGTGGTAAAAAGTAAAACATGGGAAGTGATCTGATTTGAAATGTCCTTATTGCGCTTTTCTGGGCACCAAAGTCCTTGATTCACGGCCGGCCAATGAATCAAAATCGATTCGTCGCCGTCGTGAATGTGAGCAATGCGCCAGAAGATTTACAACGTTTGAGATGATTGAGGAAACACCATTGATCGTCATTAAGAAAGATGGCAGCCGGGAAGAGTTCAGCCGGGACAAGATTCTCCGCGGGCTTATTCGTGCCTGTGAGAAACGTCCGGTCTCTGTTGAGACGCTGGAGATGATGGTATCTGAAGTAGAGAAGTCTCTGCGTAATACAGCCGATGCTGAGGTCGAGAGTCGCCAGATTGGTGAGTTATTGATGGAGCAGCTGTTTCCAGTTGATGAAGTGGCGTATGTGCGCTTCGCTTCCGTGTATCGTCAGTTCAAAGACATCAATATGTTCATGAAAGAACTGAAATCCCTTTTGTCCAAAGACAATCTGGAGGATTAGTGAAGTGGGTAAAGGGAGAAGAGCAGTCTGGGGTTCCAGTCCGTATGTGCCAGTGAAATCGGTTGTTCTTCTCCAATCACTTTGCGTCATGAAAAAGTGATTGACAGCGAAAGCTGGATTTTATATGATATAGAAGTCGCCTGTGGAACATAGCAGAGCTGGACAAGCTTATCAATTTCATATCCTGGGGCCTTAGCTCAGCTGGGAGAGCGCATCGCTGGCAGCGATGAGGTCAGGGGTTCGATCCCCCTAGGCTCCATAGTCAAGAACGCCATCACAATATTGTGATGGCGTTCTTTGTTATATGTTTCTGAGAAAATGAACCTATGATTGATTTTGTGTAAGCGCTTCAATTTATTGTAGACAAAAGGAACGTACAGATGATATTGTTTTCATAAGAAACTATATTGTTTTTAATAAATATTATTTTATTGTAGTAAAGTACATTATATGTGCCTAAGACAAAGGATTTTATCTGAATGTTCTTGAGCATCACGAAGGAGTGGGATAATGATGAGCAAAATCGAGACAACAATTGAAACCTTTGACAGTACTCGGCTATATTCGAGTAAGAATTTAGTTAGTGATGCGAAGGCAGCCGTGGTCATTGTTCATGGTCTATGTGAGCATGCAGGGCGCTACGATTATGTGACCGAACAACTAAATAAACGTGGTTTTAATGTGTATCGCTTCGACCATCGCGGTCATGCCAGATCCGAAGGGCAGCGTACGTTCTACAGTGATTTCCACCAGATTATAGAGGATGTCAACGTTGTGGTGGAAAACGCATTGCAAGAGAGCAGCAATCTTCCGCTGTTTGTTATCGGGCATAGTATGGGCGGTTTTGCAACCTCATCCTTTGGAACGAAATATCCTGGTAAGGTTAAAGGCATCGTACTATCCGGAGCGCTCACTCGTTACAATACAAAAGTGGCCGGAGAACTGCCGATGGATCTTCCTGCAGGCACGTATTTCCCGAATGAGCTGGGCAGCGGCGTATGCAGCGATCCCGCAGTTGTATCCGCTTACGCGAATGATCCGCTGGTTGAAAAGCAGATCTCTGTAGATTTATTTAACAGCTTGGGAAATGGCATAGCATGGCTCAAGGAGAACGCCAAGCAGTTTGTAGATCCCGTACTTGTTCTGCATGGGGCCAATGACGGGTTGGTCAGTGAACAGGATTCTCGTGACTTTTACGGGGATATCGCTTCAACTGATAAAACACTCAAAATTTATGCTCATCTGATGCATGAGATATTTAATGAACCGACTCGTGATGATGTTATTGAAGAAGCAATCACATGGATTGAAAAACGGATCTGATTTCAGTAGAGTAAGAGAGAGAATCTGAATATGAAAGGGATTACTCATGAAATTAGATTGGATGGGCGACCATCGGGAACTGATTGAGAAAATTATCAAATACGGCAATGCGTACTCGAACACCTATAAGCTGCAGCGAAGTTATGGTACGGACATGATGTTCTCCGCTTCACAGATTCAGACGCTGGAATACATTCTTGAAGCCGAGGACAAGGAAGAGAACATGTCGGAAATGGCCGCACGCCTGGGTGTAAGCCGTAGTACATTTTCCAAAAACGTGAAGAATCTGACGGAAAAAGGTCTGCTCGAAAAATTTCATTTAAGCGGCAACCGCAAAGACATTTACGTCAAACCTTCGGCGAAAGGGCGCGACGTATATGCGAAGTACACCGAATTTGTGCGGGAGCTTTGCTTTGATGAGATTTTCAAGTATGCAGATCAGATTTCAGAAGCGGATAAGCAGAACTTTGTTCGCATCATGGATTTGTTTGCCGACGTGCTCGTCTGGTATGGTGAAAAAGAACAGGAAGCGCGCAAGTTAATCAGAATTGATTCCGATTCGCGCAGCGACTAGTTTCGAGATACACATACAGATTCAATCTGAAACACGAACTTTGAAATTAAGGCGCCAGCCCATTCCCTCCGCGAATGTCCGTCATACAGTATAAAGTGCTGGATGCAGCAGAGGCTGTAGAACATTTATTCAATAGGGAGTGGGACGTGTGAAATCATCAACAAAGCTTACCGGACGGGTTATTTATAAAGGAGATCCGGGATATGAAGCGGCGCGCAAGAACTGGGACCCGCATACCGACAAGTATCCTAAAGTCTTTGTATTTGCCCAAAAGACGAAAGATGTCTCCAATGCCATCAAATGGGCTCGTGAAAATAATGTACCGATCAGGCCGCGGAGTGGAAGACATGCGCTTGAGGTCAATCTTTCACAAGTGAATGGTGGAATTGTCATTGATGTAAGTGATCTGAATTCCATCAAGCTTGATAAAAAAAATGGAACCGTTGTTGTGGGGACGGGTAACCGAGTAGGGAGAATTGCGAATACCCTCGCCAAGCAAGGATTCATAGCTCCTTTTGGTGACAGCCCCTCCGTAGGAATCGGTGGAATTACGTTAGGTGGGGGAATTGGGCCTCTCCAACGTACCATCGGTCTCATCAGTGATAACCTGCTTGAGGTGGAGATGGTGGATGCGAACGGAAAAGTGATTCGGGCCAATAAAAATCGCAATGCGGATCTCTTTTGGGCCTCGCGGGGAGGCGGCGGTGGTAACTTCGGAGTATATACCCACTACAAATTCAAAGTGCGTCGTGCTCCAGCGAAGGCGACTGTATATAAGATTACCTGGCCATGGGCTCAATTCGAAAAGGTGCTCAAAGTATGGCAGAAGTGGGCTCCCTCTGTGAATACAAGATTAGGTAGCGAATTGTCCATCGGACCGAAAAAAGGCGGTAATGTCGTCATGGAGGGACTGTTCTTAGGTTCAAAAACAGAGGCTCTCCGTCTATTGCAGCCGATTACGAGTGTTGGCACACCGACGAGCTCCATTGTTCGCTTGTTACCTTACACAGAAGTCGTGAAGTTCTTATTACTTCCTGATCCGACCGAGACTCAACGGTATAGCAACCAGTTTTCGTCCGGTTTTGGACGACAGCCGTTCCCAGACAAAGCCATTAAATCGATGCGCGCATTCTTGGAGAAATTGGAAGAGGGACCAGGCGGATTCTATTTCCTCAACTGGGGCGGAGCGGTAAGTCGCAAATCACCTAGATCAACCGCGTTCTTCTGGCGCAAAGAGAAGTTCTATGTGGAATGGAACAGTACGTGGGTCAAACCATCCCATGCCGCTAAAAATATCGCACTCACTCGGAACACGCGTAAGAAGTTGCAACCATACATTGTGGGTTCCTATATCAACGTTCCGGATCAAGGGATCAAAAATCCCGGTCTAGTGTACTATGGAGCCAACTATGCCAGACTGCGCAGAGTCAAAGCCAAGTATGATCCGAAAAATGTGTTTAACAATCCGCAAAGCATCACGCCGGCTCGGAGAGCGTAAAGGTAGAGCCATTCATTTTTACTAGCAGCTTGTGCTAATCAGAAGTTAAATTTGTCTATATACTACTAATCAAAAAGACACGTCTTTTATGGCGTGTCTTTTTGATTTTTATGGTAGTATAGATGCCAAAACGATATATGAACAATACAGTTGCTGTTCGTAACCCTTGAATGGAGGTTGGCTCATGTATGCACCGATCTTATCTACGAAATTAACCATTCCAGTTCAGCGCTCCCATGTAGTCGATCGTCCCCGCCTGTATGTCCGTTTGGACGAGGGGATGCAGGCTAAACTCATACTGGTCTCTGCTCCTGCTGGATCAGGCAAAACACTACTCGTCAATCAATGGGTTAAGTCTTCTTCAATAGATACAGCTTGGCTCTCGCTGGAAGAAGCGGATAACGATCCTTCACGTTTTTTGACATACCTGTGTGCTTCGTTACAGACGATTGTCCCCCAACTTGCTGAAGGAATCATGGGATTTGTTCAATCTTCCGAGCCGCCACCCATCGAGACCATTATTACATACCTTCTTAATGAAGTTTCTGAAATAACCGATCATTTTGTACTTGTTCTGGATGATTATCATCTCATGACTTCAGAAGTGATCCATCAAGCGCTTGTCTACTTACTGAGGCACATGCCCCCACATATGCATATCGTCATGACGACGCGTCAGCAACCCAAGTTACCTTTGGCTCGACTGCGGGCAAAGGGGGAATTGATTGAATTACGTGGTAGTGATTTACGTTTTACTTCTGCCGAAAGCAGTGAGTTTTTGGATCGGGTCATGAGATTGAAACTTTCAAAAGAAAACATCACTCTCCTTGAAGAACGAACAGAAGGCTGGGTTGCCGGGTTGCAGTTAGCCGCCTTATCCATGCAGGGTTCTTCTGATCCGAATCACTTTATGGAAACGTTCAGTGGCAGGGACCCATTTGTACTGGACTATCTAATGGAAGAAATATTACAAGGGCTAACCGAACAGGTACAGAACTTTTTGTTGAAAACGTGCATGTTGGATCGATTATGCGGTTCATTGTGTGATGCGATCTTGGATATAGGTGAACCAAAGGAACATGAATCCGTTGATTATACCGGACAGGACATGTTGGAGTGGCTGGAGCAAGCCAATCTGTTCATCGTTCCCCTGGACAATGAGAGGCGATGGTATCGTTACCATCATCTGTTTGCAGATTTATTGCGTAAAAGAGTACACCAGAATTCAAATTACGCCGGCACTGCTGAGACTGCTCTGTCTGTTACTGAGATACATAAGCGAGCGAGCATCTGGTATGAGAAGCATCAAATGGAGCTGGAGGCTTTCAATCATGCTGTAGCTGCAGCAGATACTCATCGGGCGTCGGATTTGTTGGAAGGTAACGGTATGCCACTTCTTTTTCGCGGAGGTGCTGTTCCTGCGCTTCAATGGTTGAGTTCTCTATCCTCAGCAGAAATGGATTCAATACCCTCCCTATGGGTGATGCATGCGGCTGCGTTGTTAGTGTCAGGACACATGGTAGACGTGGAAATCAAATTGCAGTCTGCTGAACAAGCGTTACAAAATATGGAACCTGAACAGATCGATTCTGATCTGATTGGACATATCGCTTCCATCCGAGCCACGCTGGCTGTCAGCTTGCACGATGCGGATACGATTATTACGGAGTCACTTCACGCACTCAAATATTTGCATCCTCATAATCTGCCCATTCGTGCAGCAACAGCCTGGACATTAGGGTATGCATACCAGCTTCAGGGAAAACGTGTGGAAGCTGAATTGTCCTACCTGGAATCAGTAGCGAACAGTACCAAGATCGGACATCATATCATCACAATGATGGCGACACTGGGCTTGGGGAATATACAGGAATTCAACAATCAGCTACATCTGGCGGCTGAATCTTATCAGCAGGTGGTACATATGGCAGGTAAGCCACCGCTACCCATTGCATGTGAAGCACATTTGGGTCTGGCGCGAGTTCATTATGAATGGAATAATCTTGGTGTGGCGATGTTACACGCTCAACAGAGTGAGCAGTTGGCACAGCAATTTGTCCAAACGGATAGAGTTGTTGCAAGTGAGTTATGGCTCGCCCGACTGACGCTTGCGAAGGCGGATCTTCATAAAGCCGATATCATGTTAGGTAGAATCAACGAAACGGCCCAACGGTTAAATTTTACAAAGGCGATCCCTGATATTACTGCTGCATACGTTCTTGTGCTCCTTCGTCAGGGCAATCTGAAAGAAGCAACGCGATTATCATGGGACAGAAATCATGCGCTTAGTCAGGCCAGAGTAATGTTGAGACAGGGTGCTACTATAGAGGCACTTGGTATTATGGAATCCTGTCTTCGCTTGACCATAACCAAAGGCTTCAAGGATGAACAGCTCAAGGCAACAATTCTTCTGGCGGTTATTCATGAGGAACATGGGAATAGAACACAAGCTATCGAGCTCCTGACTGAGGCAATGATGATGGCAGAGCCAGCAGGCTTCATTCGTGTATTTGTAGACGAAGGTATTGTCGTGCACAGCCTTTTGAAGAGGATAACAGCACGCGGTGACTCACGTTTATATCTGCTTCAATTACTGGCTGCATTTGAAGCTGAGGACAACAGAATAGAAATGATTTCCGAAGAGACAGATGTATATCCGAGCGTCTCCGAACTGCGGATTGATCCGTTAAGTGTGAGAGAGCTCGAAGTATTACGTCTCATTGCGCAGGGAAGATCCAATCGGGAGATTAGTGAGATACTTCATATTGCACTGCCTACCGTGAAAGGACATAACCGGATTATTTTTGACAAAATGCAGGTGAAGCGACGAACCGAAGCCGTGGCAAAAGCACGTGAATGGAAACTCCTATAACGGGTGTATCCTTGAAACGATACTTTAGTATCTAGGGGCTGAACCCACTTCCCGATATACTCATGGCAAACAGGAACTGTGGGGGGAAAGATATGAGAGCTATCATATGTACGAAGTATGGATCACCAGATGTGTTGCAGCTTAAAGACATAGCGAAGCCATCACCCAAGGATCATGAGATTCAGATTAAAATACATGCAACAACCGTAACATCGGGGGACTGTAGAGTTCGCAGTTTTAATAGCCCATTCCTGTACTGGATACCCATGCGTCTATTTCTGGGAATCCGAAAACCCCGAAATTCGATTCTGGGTGTAGAGTTGGCAGGCGAAGTTACGGCGATCGGCAAGGAAGTGAAGCGATTTAAATTAGGTGATCAGGTATATGCGCTAAATGGAATGCGTTTCGGTGCCCATGCTCAGTATATATGTCTATCCGAGGAGGATCCCGTCGCTTTGAAACCGGTTAATGCAACGTATGAGGAAGCAGCAGCTGTACCGTTTGGTGGAACCACGGCCTTACATTTCCTGCGCAAAGGAAAAATACAAAAGGGGCTTCAAGTGCTCATCTATGGAGCTTCGGGAGCCGTAGGAACTGCTGCTGTGCAGCTTGCCAAATATTTTGGAGCAGAAGTAACGGGGGTATGCAGCACAACGAATGTGGAGTTTGTGAAGTCACTTGGGGCCGAGCATGTTATAGATTATATGAAGGAAGACTTTACAAAAACAAGTCAGCGGTATGATCTGATATTGGATGCAGTCGGCAAAGTCTCCAAAGGTCAATGTCAGCACCTATTGGCACCTAACGGCACGTATGTCACTGTTGATGGGCAAGGCATCGCAAAGGTCACTGCAGAGGATCTGATACTTCTTAAAGAGTTGATGGAGGCTGGTGAGATCCAAGCAGTGATTGACAGACGTTATCCGTTGGAGCAAATTCCGGAAGCTTATCGTTATGTGGAAACGGGGCGAAAAAGGGGAAATGTCGTGATTACGATCAAACATGAGAACTAATTGGCAGTGTGTCGAACTTACTTTTCAAAGGGAACTAAAAAACCGCCCTCGGTCATATGACCAAGAGCGGCTTCTTCACATGCCAATTACGCATGCCAGTTCAGGAGTATTAAGCTTTAACTTGTTCTCCAGCAAATACTTCAACGTTCATTGGAGCGGCCATGAATGCTGCTGCTTGTTGAACAAAAGCTTGGAAATGCGCGCTGGTGTTGTGAGAAGCTGTAGCAGCTTCATCTTTCCACAGCTCGATCATTGTGTATTGGTGTTCGCGTTCTGTGCTTTTTGCCAAATCGTAGCTGATGTTACCTTCTTCTTGACGTGTTGCAGCAATCAGTTCTTTCGCAGCTGCGAGGAATGCTTGCTCTTGGTCCGGTTTAACTTGCAGATGAGCGTGAATGATAATCATAATGTATAACCTCCATATTGTGTTTGTTTGGAATGTGTTAAGAATGTATGCATATTGACCAATATAATCGAGACTTACAGGGAAACCGTCCCTGATATTATGCCCAAGTTGTGATGGTTTCTACAGGCAGACGGTAGGAAGGGTGACCTTCTTTGGCCGATTTACCGATCGAGATCAACATAACGGGTTGATAACGCTCTTTGTCCATGCCAAATGCTTCTGCAATTTGATCTTTCTCATAACCACCAATTGGGTTGGTGTCATAACCATGCGCACGTGCAGCAAGCATCAATTGCATGGAAGCAAGGCCAGCATCGATCAGGTTAACGTCGCGAAGGTCGGAAGCAGCCATTTTTTCGTAATAAGGCATTACAGTTTTGAGCTGCATATCCTTAATGTCTTGTGGCATGTAACCAAGTTCTACAGCTTTACCAAAAATCTCATCCATGTATTCAACGTTGTTCATATCAATAAATACCCCAATAACAGCGGCAGAAGTCAACACTTGATTTTGATTAAATCTCGCAAGTGGAGCAAGCTTTTCTTTACCTTCAGCCGTATCAACAACCAGAAAACGCCAAGGCTGCAAATTGATCGAAGATGGTGCACGGGAAGCTTCGGACAGAATTTCTGTCATCTCTTCACGGCTGATTTTCACTTCAGGATCGTAAAGCTTAACAGAACGGCGACCGTAGGTAATTTCGTTAAAATCATTGGTTTTTTGGAATTTGCTTTGAATTGTACTCATGCATGGATCTCTCCTCTATATATGGGTTTAGAAATTGTTGTGCATACGTTCCAGGAGATCGGCGAGTGACTGAACTTCGTTTTCACTGAAATCCTGTAAAATCTGGTTGATAAAATTGGTCTTCTCTGCTTTGTAGCCTTCAATCTGCTTCCGACCGTGGTCCGTCAAACGAACAAAAGTGACCCGATTATCTTCGGGGTTCTTGCGTCTTGTAACCATCAGGTCCGCCTCAAGCTGTTTCAAGTGGCGTGTAATCGCAGCACTATCTATGTTGATCATTTTCTGAAGCATAGACTGGTTAATCTCATCGACCTGATCGAGCTCATGCAGAATCTCAAACCGTGAAGAACTGATGCCAGTACAGCGTTCGAACTTTGGACTAATTTTGTTACCCAGCACGTTCAGCAGGTTGATGATCTGTTCTTCTTTGGAAACAATACGTGTCATGACTAGACCTCCCGGGTGAATCTGAATCATGAACAACGGCGTATGTTAACCAATAATTAAAGTTGCAGTATACAATGCCATTGCCTAATGATTATTTGGATGCTCTCGATCATTGATGTATCAATATTTGATGCCTCAATCATTGATGGCTCAATTAATATATCATGCCTTTTATGATTTTGCAACAGGTTAGAAAATGTTGCTGATGCTGGCGCTATTATCCCGCTACATATACATTGCAGTCCGTATAGGATGTCCAGATGGATAAGTTAATATTGATTATTTATGTTATTGAGAATTATTATCAATCTATCTATAATTAACTGAAAGGCAAAAAAATATGGTTTAATCAGGTGATTATAGGATTCGATCCAAACAGGGAGGTGACGTCATCATGGAGGAAAATGATTGGATCAAACAACTGGAGCAACTACATTTCTCTGCTGTACACGTCTGCCATTACTCTAGCAATCCGGGGGCTGTTCAGCGTCGGATATGGAAAAGGTTCGCCATTTGCAGGGTCATCACTGGCAAGGGATCTTTGTCTATGGATAACGTTGTACATACGGTGTCTCAAGACGAGTGGTTTTTGTTGAAGCCAGGAATGCATGTGGAGTTTCAGACAGATATGGAAGCACCTGTCCGATATCAGATCATTTTATTTTCCTGTGTTACACTTACCCGGCGTCGGAATGCTTGGCATACCGAGGCATTTGATCTCCCTGTGACGGGCAAGCTTAATATTCCTTCCAATACACGTGATATTCAGGAGATGATGGATACCCTGGTGAGTGGAAAGCACTCCATCACGAGTCTGGAAAAGACGCGCAGGAAACATCTTTTGCATCAGTTGTTGATTCAATTAATGATGCACCTGAAAGAAGCAACTCCTGCTGTAACAGGGATGGATCTGGCACTTGAATATATGACGGATCAGTATATGGAAGACATTCGAATCGATCAGATGGCCCGCATGGCAGGGCTTAGTGTGAATCATTTTATAAGAACATTCAAACGGCAATTAAATATGACCCCGATTGAATATATACTGAAACTACGTATGGCGAAGGCCAAGCAGCTGTTATTTTCTTCAGATAAAATCAAGGAAATTGCAGAGCAAGTGGGTTATAAGGACGAGCACTATTTCAGCAGAGTCTTCAAGAAAAACGAAGGAATCGCCCCAACGTTGTATATGAAAAATAAAGTGAATCGCATTGCCACCTTGTATTACGGGTTGGACGATTATGTGATAACGCTCGGTTTGAGGCCAGTATCCGCTTTATCCTATGGTCAGAGGGTGGCTCGTCATGTTGCCATACCTGCGCTTCAGGCACACAGTCATCAGGGACTTATCCTGGATAGCTTCAATCAGAACTATGATGATTTGAGGCGAGTTCAACCGGACCTGATCATTACAAGTGATCGTTTGGAGCCAAATGACTCCCTGCATCGTATCGCGCCTACCACCATGCTGGAGCACACCAACCATTTTGGCGAGAGGCTTCTGTATATGGCGGACATTATGGGCCGCACCGAACAGGCTGTACAGTGGATTGAACAGCATGCTGAACTGAGCCGGGTTCTTCGAGGACGCACTCAATCGAGGTGGGGGAAACAGAGTGCCATGTTCATCCGGGTGACTTCTCATTTCTACCGAATGTATGGGTTGAATAACCAGACAGGGGCTCTGTTGTATGATGATCTGGGATTTTATTTGCCTCGTGATTTTCCGGAACAACAGTGGGCTGTGGAGAGTAAAGTTCACGATTTGCAGTTATACGACGCGGATCATGTGTTTGTAATGGTCGATCCCACAGAAGAGGCACGTGCTCAACTGAGGCAATTACAGCAATCCAGGGCATGGTTGGCATTAAAGGCTGTTCAAGAAGGCCATGTATATAATGCAGGAGATATTTTCTTCAAAACGCTGGGTCCAACCGGACGCATGTGGGCCATGCGATATGTGGTAGAGCAACTTGGGGTTACCTTACGGTGATATTGTGCAAGAGAAGAGAGTGGAATAATCCATGGTAAGCCTGTACGCTTTTCCCTACTATAGTGATAATGATTATTATTATTAAATAGTAGAGGGGATTTACTACAAATGGTAAGACAGAGAGCAGCAACGATGATACTGTTGGCCCTGCTTATGCTCGTTCTGACGGCATGTGGCAAGGACACAGAAGTAACGGAAGCAACGACTGCGCAACAGGATACACCTGTGGAAGAGAGTGGTACGCAAACGATTGAGCATCTTAAAGGAACAGCGGTTGTACCGCAAAAGATAGAGCGTATGGTGGTATTATCTGCTGCTTACATCGATCACATGTTGACGATTGGTGAGAAACCAGCAGGCGTTAATGTAGAAGTTCGTTACGGAGGAGATTATTTGCCTTACCTTGCAGATCAGCTTGCCGGTGTTCCAACGGTAGGGTCGGCAGACAGTCCTAACCTGGAGGCTATCCTTCAGATTGATCCGGATGTCATCGTTATTGAGAGTCGAACTGCGGAGAGTACGTATGATCAGTTGGAGAAAATCGCTCCGACGATTGTACTTGGTACTGAATGGCTGGATTATGCTAATGATACAACGTATTGGACACAGGATCTGTTGACCATTGCCGGGATGTACAACAAAGTGGATCTGGCAAAAGAAAAGATAGCCGAGGTAGAGCAGCAGGCGCAGCAACTAAAAGCGAAGATCGAACAAGTGGATCAAAAAAAGCTGGCTTATCTGCGTGTAAGAGAGAAGACCTTGCAAATTTACGCGGCAAAAGGACATCCAACCAACACACTTTTGTATCATGATCTTGGATTTGTGCCAACGGCTGTGACACCTGCCGAACAACGCGAGGACCTGTCCATGGAGAAAATTGCAGATGTGGATGCTGATTTCGTAGTTCTGGAGATTGACCCGAATGCCGATGAGTATTTAAACAACATCAATGCAAGCTCACTCTGGAAGGGAGTACCTGCTGTTGGGGCAGATCAGGTCTATACGACAGACTCATTCTGGTTGTTTAAGGGCTGGGGAACGATTGGGCGAAGCGAGATTATCAACGAAGTTGAAGACATGATTCAATAGATGAGACGTTATCCAAGACATGACTATTTAGAGATGTCGGAAGCATTACAGCAATTTTTTGTGACGACGATTCGCGCGAATTGCGATGATTCCAAGTATCCTTTCCGTGTGAAGGATCTGCTGAATGAAGAGAAACGAAACTCGATATTGCGTGAACAGGCTATGCAGCAAGGGCTTCAACTGGGCGGCAGAGGAAGTGCGGCCGTCGGTACACTTTTTGCCAAACGTTACTCCGTATTCGTTATGTCCGTAATCTCAGCATTCAGTCTATACGATACGATACGATACTTAGCATTGCAGACGATGATGTGCGGTTTGAATTGAATGGAGCAGGTGGCATGCGATATGCGACTCGGCTGGAGAGAACATCTCTGGAGGCTGAAGATCCTGTTCAGCGCAGGTCAGAGAGTGGCTTGCTCAAGCAAAGAGTGCTGCTACATCTGGAACTTGTCCTGCGAGCAGTAGCCGTCGGTACAGGAGCGAGCGATAAGGTCATGTGGTCTCTAGTTGCGCATAATGTGCAACAACTGTATGCACGTATGATCCATGATCAGAGCATATGGAAGACAGATGAACGGCTTGCAAAGATTCAAGCAGATCAAAGCCTCTGGCTGGATCGGCAAAACGATAATGCATGTACATGTACATTTGCCAATGAGCTACAGCAATTCGAACATTCCGGGTGGCAGGGAGCGCCGTTCCTGATACGCCGATATTGTTGTTTGGCATATCAGGTTGGGAGTGGCAGTCACGAACATGCATATTGTAACAGTTGTCCAAAGCTGGATTCGGAATCCCGATTGCACAAACTTCTCCAGCAGTGAACAGACACTCTTGTACCGCATGGTACGAATCTGTTTCAGACAATCCATGTTCTCTTTGGTTTCCAGTGGATAGAATCTGTGATCGACAAGCTACACAACCTGCAGCGGCTTGAGCCAGCGTCTGCGGGTTTGTTGGCTTTGTAACAGGGTCATAATACCTTTACATTGAGGGATAGTATTCGTTATACTACATGCTATTGATCAATTAATCACTAACTATTGGAGGACGAATTATCATGGCTAAAGATACAGCAGCGTCGGTTAACCGGCGAAATGATATTATCTCTGCAGCAATTGACGTCTTCGCAGAAATTGGCTATTATCGTGCGACTACAGCCCAGGTGGCTGAACGGGCACAGATCTCACAGCCGTATATATTTCGTTTTTTCAAAACAAAAGAAGCTTTATTATTAACTGCACTTGAGGTCTCATGGACACGGGTGATTGATTCGTTTCGAATTGTGGTGGAGACGGCGACGCCAGATCAGTTAGAGAATGATCTCATTGAAGCCTATGATAGGATTCTGGAATCTCACAAGAGCGAAATACTGCTTCAGATGCAGGCGCAAACGATCCAGGAAGAAGTTATTCGTCAGGCCATGCAAAAAGGCATTAGTGATGTAAGAGCCATGGTACTGGAAGCTTTCACAGTTGCAGGAATTGCCGAACCGCTGAAAAGAACAATGATTTTCCTGGCGATCGGGATGTTATGTAATATATCTACTGCACTGGATATGCCGGAGCTGAAGGATCGATAGAGAGGGAGGGAAATTCCCTTTTTGAATTTTAGTTATTGATCAATCACTAAATATGGTTTATATTGTTTTCAGGTAAGTAATTGATCAATAACTAAATGGATGGAAGAGGTCGATATACGATGAAAAAAGCTATTGTGATTGGAGCCACAGGAGGAACAGGTGCAGCGATTACGGAGGAATTGATTAGACGAGGGATTTCTACGATTGCATTTGGTCGCTCCCGTCAAAAACTGGAGCAACTTGCAGTAAAATTGGGATCTCCGGATCACCTGCTAATCGCAGTTGGAGATGCATTTCGGTCGGATGATATTATTGCTGCTTCCCAGGGTACCGATGTCATATTTCATTGTGCGAATGTGCCTTATAACGAGATGGAGAGCAGGCTGATTCCGCTCGGCGAATCCGTGATGACTGCGGCAGAACACTTGGGTCTGAACGTGGTTGTAATAGACGGAATCTACCCCTATGGCAGAAGACAAATGAAGGAGGTAACCGAAGAACATCCGAAACAGCCACATACCCGCAAAGGCAAGACACGACTTGCCTATGAACAGATGTTATTCAGCACAAGATGGAGCAGAGCTCAGGTGATGATTGTTCGCTTGCCAGACTATTATGGCCCAACGGCCAATCAGGCTTCCTACCTGGGTTCAACCCTTGAAGCGATAGCGAAAGGAAAGATGGCTTTTTTTATCGGAAATATGAAGGTACCGAGAGAGTATATTTATTTGCCGGATGCTGCGGTCATGGTGGTGGAGCTGGCAAGCAGAGATACGACGTATGGACAGAACTGGAACATTCCTGGATCGGGGATCATCTCGGGTCATGACATCGTGCGTATGGCACAGAAGGCTGCGGGGAGAAGCAAACCTGTGATGGCGGTAGGAAAAGTGGGATTGTCGTTGATCGGACTAGGTGTACCCGTTATGAAAGAAATTGTAGAAATGTTATATCTGACCGAGGAACCGCTGGTTTTGAGCAGACTGAAGTATGAGGAACGAATTGGCCCGGTTGTGGCAACCTCTTTTGAAGAAGGAATTGCTTTGACGATTAAAGAGCTGCAAGGGGAGTAGTAGGGATATACTTTTTAGATCTTGTGCACCACGTCAATTCTCCGCATTTTATAATAGTACAATCTATGCCCGGGACTAGCTTTGTGCGCACTTTATTATTAAGCCTATGAATGTCACTTGGTTAGTGATTAATCAATTACTTTAAGAGCGATTGGACTAATTGGTACTACGGGGACGACCAGAGTCACTGGTGTCACTGGAGAGACGGGTCTAACAGGGATCACAGGACTAACAGGAACCACTGGGCCAACCGGGCCCAACTTTGCAACACAAGGGTTCTTGGCGATTGCTCTATCCCTGGGTGCTGGGGTTAACCCAGCCTTTCTTGTACAGAGAACATCACCTACGGTAACGACGCTTGTCAGTGGTTTGTTGCCCGTCCTAAATGTCGCGATTACGCTACTTACACTGCGGGCAGTACTGGGAAGCGGTTCAGTCACTTTGGCAGTGGAAGTCGCACTGAATGCGGGAGATATGATTGGACTGTTCTATGCTGCAAACGGCTGACGATTACGTTGAATCTGGGCAGTGGTGCTACGAATGGCATTGTGTGGTCTGTGCATGAGATTACCTAAAAATACTTCTTAATGGACTGTGCCTATGGACAAATTCGTAAAGTTGTAATAAGTTAGTTTGAAGATATTCGAAATATCTTTTAGAAATTGGACTAACAAGTGAGGTGGATTTCATGATTCCTATTTTGGGACGCATTAACGAATTAAGTCGAAAACAACGCAGCAGCGTCGGTTTGACGAAAGCAGAACAGAGCGAGCAGCATGAGCTTAGAAAACAATATTTGCAGGCTATTCGAGGTCAGGTACTGACAACCATGCTGGCAGTATCCGTGGTGGACCCGCTGGGTCATGATGTGACCCCTGAGAAATTAACCAATGAAAAATTGCAGCGCCGTGAACAGGCCGGCCAATAGCATTCCATTAATAAGACAGACCAAGGATACATCTTGGTCTGTCTTTTTTATTTTCTGTAAAGCATCCATCTAGAAGAAAGCTCATCAAAGAAGAGGGTACCGCCCAGTTAGGATTTCGTGTGAATTAACAAGCATGTTAGATATTTTTAGTTTTGATGACAATAAAGCTACCTCGAACTTCAAATCATCCCCGATAACTCATATAATAACGCTAATATATGTCATGATTACAAGTAGAAAACAGAATATTCTTCATATAACTAACAAAAAACTAACATTAAATAATTTAAAAAAAAGTTCATATGTGTCCTTGAAAGGGTTGATGAATCATGAGCCTGCGAGATTTGAATGAACGTGTGAAGAAAGATCTAGCTTATTTGTCATTTGGTGGTTCGAACTGGGTACGCCCAAGAGAACATGCGGATGGTCATGTCTATGATGTCGTCATTGTGGGTGGAGGCCAGAGTGGATTAGGGGCGGCATTTGGACTTCTTCGTGAACGAATCTCTAATATTCTCGTTATTGACGAGAATACCTCAGGCCTTGAAGGGCCTTGGGAGACTTATGCGCGTATGGTTACTTTGCGTACACCCAAGCATCTGACTTCCATCGATCTGGGTATTCCTTCGTTAACCTTTCGCTCATGGTGGGAAGCACAGGTGGGGCCCGAAGGTTGGGAAGAGGTAGACAAGATCCCGCGTGGAGACTGGATGAATTATTTGCGGTGGTATCGGGAAGTATTGAATCTGCCTGTTCTTAATGAGATAGAATTGACGCTTGTTGAGCCTATGGAGAACGGAATACATCGACTTCATGTGAACAAAGTAGGAACTCAGAAGGTGTCCTACTTGCTCGCAAAGTCGTCCTTGCTACGGGAATACAAGGTGGCGGCGAGTGGCATGTACCTTCCATGATTGCTGACAGATTACCTCGGGAGTTGTATGCCCATACGTCTGAAGCGATTGATTTTGATCGGTTAAAAGGTAAAAGAATTGCTGTGCTTGGTGGTGGTGCTTCTGCTTTTGACAATGCGAGCTATGCCCTTGCCACAGGTGTGGCGGAAGCTCATGTATTTGTACGGCGGGAACAGCTGCCTAGTGTTAATCCCATTCGTCAGATGGAACAATCCGGTATGATCGAGCGCTACCACGCTCTTCCGGTTGCTGATAAATATGAAGTGATCTCTCATTTCTTCAAATTCAATCAACCACCAACCAATGATACGTTTAATCGTGCGGCAGCCTGGCCTGGTTTCGAGCTGCATTTGAATTCTCCATGGCTGAGTGTAGAAGCATCCGATCAGGGAGCGATTGTGCATACCGCACAGGGAACATTTACGTTTGATTTTCTGATTATTAGCACGGGTCTGCTTAGTGATCCGGCTCTCCGTCCTGAACTGAAGCTTGTGGAGCCATTCATCGCGCGTTGGGAGGACTGTTATCAGGCTCCGCCAGAGCATCGCAATGCATTACTAGATGCACATCCATACCTGAGTTCCGGGTTTGCGATGACGAGCAGGAGCGAACAGGGTGAGAAAACGTTGCACGGTCTGTTTGTATTCAACTACTCTGCACTTGCCAGTTGTGGTCTGTCGGCATCGGCAATATCGGGAACCAAGAGTGCGGTGCCCAAACTGGTCTCTGCCATAGCGGATCAGTTGTTCCTCGATGATCGGGAGGTTATTCTGCAACAATTCTATGCGTATGAAGAAGAGGAATTTACGGCTACATGGGTGAAAAGTGGTGCCCTCGGCTAAATGAATATACTCCATAAGTTAGTGAGCGTGTGGCATCTGATGCTGCACGTTTTTTTATTTTTCACAGGATGAAGGTTACACTTGCCTCTAATTTGTTGTAAAATGTCGGTTGGAACATGTTAAAGGCAGGGATAATAGATGAATGTAATGAACTATGAGCAATTTAGAGCTCATTTGAAGAAAGCGTCGCGTAAACGAAATGTACCTTTGATTAAAATCGTTGCATTTCAAGAGAGATACATGAAGATTGAAGAAGTTCAATTTTACGATGTGGAACAAAATCATATGAGTGTTCAGGCCTGCAATACGTTGTGGATGCATCTGGAGAATAAATCGTTCCGTAATATGGTGTCACAACATTTGCAGTTTTATAGAGACATGGAGAATCTCGGTCGGCATTCCTTTGAGAATCTGATCAAAGAACTATATGATACGTCTGTTCCAGTGCTGCTCGATTACAATCCTGCTGATTATTACACCTCGGGGCAATTGGCTGAGATTCTGGTCATGGATGAGGAGCGGTTGATAGAACAATTGGAGATGGGCCGCTTCAAGGGGGCTTTTATTAATGAAGAAGGCAAATGGCTTAAACCCAAACCAGATGCAATGGTTGTAGAGTCATAAACGCACATGAAAATCCTATGAATAGTTAAATCCTGCAACGCCGCGCTTGAAGCGCCGGATGCTGCAGGATTTTTAATGGATATGAAGCGTACGGAATGACATCTTTATGGACAGGGAAACTTCGTTTAATGAATACTCAAGTCTCCGACGAATCGTAAATCCATCTTTACAAGGATTAGGAGTTCCAGCAATCGGAACGAGGCTGCGGGCCCGAATAATATTGAATAGTGCGGAAGAGTATGAGTTACGTGAGTCGAAAGTTGCGGGTTTTTGAATGTTTTTAAATTATTTTGAATGAAAGTGGTTGTTTTTTGAGGGATTTATGATACTATAGAAGCAGTTGGAGGAATGAAGATGCTGACTGAAGAACGATATGCTGCAATTATAGAGCGCTTACATTTACAGGGAATTGTGAAATTACAAGAGCTTGTTGATGTATTAGGTGCTTCTGAATCAACGATTAGACGTGATTTGATTGATCTGGAGAGTCGTCAGATGCTCAAACGCATCCACGGAGGGGCCGCTCTGGTGAATGAAAAAACGCTAGAACCGGGCATGGAAGAAAAAACGTTCAAAAACATTCAACAAAAAATAACGATTGCCCGTTTGGCTGCACAGGAGATTGAAAATGGCGAATGCATCTATCTGGATGCAGGTACGACAACGTTAGCCATGATTCCCTTTATTGAAGCCAAGGACGTAACGGTTGTTACCAACGGACTTTCACATGTTGAAGCATTGGTAAGCAAGCGCATTCGCAGCTACTTGCTTGGAGGTATGATGAAAATTCATACCAAAGCAGTCATTGGCAGTATTGCATTGCAGAACATGGATAATTTCCGTTTTGATAAATGTTTTCTTGGAAGCAATGGAGTGGACCCCGAAATGGGGTATACAACACCTGATCCCGAGGAAGCCTTGATTAAAAGGCGTGCACATCAATTGTCGGGAAAATCTTATGTGCTGGCTGATTCCAGCAAAATAGGGGAAATTACTTTTGCCAAATTGTTTGATTTGGAGGAGGCCGATTTGATTACCGAGCAGATGCCAGAACACTGGGGGCCTGGAATCGCCCAGAAAACTAAAATAATTGAGGGATAACGATGATATATACGATAACACTTAACCCGTCCATTGATTACATCGTGGAAGTGGATGAGCTGAAGCTTGGCGGATTGAATCGAATGAATCGGGATTTGAAGCTCCCTGGTGGCAAAGGCATTAATGTCTCTCGCATCCTGAATCAACTCGGGGCAGATAACACGGCTATTGGTTTCCTTGGTGGATTCACGGGACGTTTCATTAATGACAAGTTGCATGAAGATAACATCCGAACTGACTTTGTTACGATTGCAGATGATACCCGCATTAACATTAAGTTGAAGCATGGAGAAGAGACCGAGATTAATGGTCTTGGACCTGCAATAAGCGCAGGAGAGGCAGATCAGTTGCTACGCAAATTATCTTCATTGCAAAAAGGAGATATTGTCGTTCTGTCCGGAAGTGTACCACCTTCTCTTGGATCGGATTTCTATGATCGTCTCATTAAAGTATGCAAGCAAACGGGTGCTGAATTTGTAATTGACACGACTGGCCCTGCACTAATGGCAGCTCTTGTACATGAACCGTTACTGGTGAAGCCGAATCATCATGAGCTGGCTGAACTGTTCGGTGTAACCATTGAGACACGCGAGGAACTGGTGTTATACGGGCGTAAGTTGCTTGAAGCTGGTGCTAAACATGTGTTGATCTCCATGGCAGGCGAAGGTGCATTATTCATTACCAAAGCGGAAGTTCATCATGCGAATGTGCCAAAAGGTAGCGTGAAAAATTCGGTCGGTGCCGGAGACTCCATGATTGGCGGATTCGTAGGTACCTATGTCCTGAACGGGGACCTGCTGGAAGCTTTCCGGACAGGGGTTGCATCCGGAAGCGCGACTGCGTTCTCCGATGACCTGGCAACACGTGAACGGATTGATGAACTGCGCAATCAAGTAACCATTACGGCGATTTAGTTTAACGCTCACATAAAATTAATTTATTGTAATTGTAATGTAGTGCGGCCTGCACATCGCAGGCCGATAGAACTTAAGGGAGTGTACCAAGATGAGAATAACAGACTTGATGATCCAGGAAACGATGATCATGGACCTGCAAGCCACAACCAAAGGCGAGGCTATTGATGAATTAATTGCAAGCCTTAACCGAAGCGGACGTATTAATGATCCGGTCCTGTTCAAGGAAATGATCTATAAAAGAGAAGCTGAATCCAGCACAGGTATTGGCGGCGGAATTGCGATGCCTCACGCCAAAACTACAGCGGTGAATGAACCAACGGTTGTATTTGCCAAGAGTAGAAAAGGACTTGATTTTGAAGCGTTGGATGATCAGCCAGCTCATGTGTTCTTCATGATTGCGGCTCCAGAAGGCGCAGGTAATACCCATTTGCGTACGCTTGCAGCTCTTTCGAGGTTGTTGATTGATAGCGATTTCATCTCACAACTGATGAGCACAGATACACCTGCAGAAGTCAGTGCATTGTTTGATGCCAAACAGGCGGAAGCAGCAGAGAAGGAAGCAGCCAAAGAGAAAGCAAAAGCTGAGAGAGCAGCAAATGCCGCATCCGCTTCTACTACTGGTCAGCAACAGAATACTTCTGGTGTGATTGTAGGTAATGCAAATTCGGAAGATTTTGTTGTCGCGGTTACAGCCTGTCCAACAGGTATAGCTCATACATTTATGGCTGAAGATGCACTTAAAAAGAAAGCTCAGGAAATGGGCATCAATATTCGCGTAGAGACGAACGGTTCCGAAGGCGCACAGAATGTTCTCACTGCTGACGAGATTGCTCGCGCCAAAGGGGTTATCGTTGCCGCAGACAAAAATGTGGAGATGGCACGTTTCGATGGCAAACCGGTATTGCAAAGACCAGTGAGCGATGGAATCCGCAAATCCGAAGAGTTGATTCGCAAAGCTGTTAACGGTGATGCACCGATCTATCGCAGTCAGGGCGGAAATGCCAAGGAAGAGGGCTCAAGCACTGGTAAGATTAATGTAGGTAGCAAAATCTATAAAGATCTGATGAATGGTATTTCGCATATGCTGCCATTCGTTGTAGGTGGCGGTA
Organism: Paenibacillus sp. USHLN196; assembly: GCF_037144955.1. Taxonomy (NCBI): domain Bacteria; kingdom Bacillati; phylum Bacillota; class Bacilli; order Caryophanales; family Paenibacillaceae; genus Paenibacillus; species Paenibacillus sp. USHLN196. The sequence continues at coordinate 396,002 of NZ_JBBCYH010000004.1, forward strand.
TCCTGCTAGCAATCTCCTTCTTGTTCGAACAGCTTGCTAGCCCTGAGAATCCGATTGTGCAACTGCTTCAAACGATCGGTGGCGGAACAGGTGCGTTCCACTTCCTGATTCCGGTACTTGCCGGATTTATCGCGATGAGTATTGGTGATCGCCCGGCCCTGATGCCTGGTATGGTCGGTGGATTGATGGCAGTTAACTCGAACGCTGGTTTCCTTGGCGGTTTGGCTGCCGGTTTCCTGGCTGGTTATGTAATCATTGGACTCCGTAAGTTGTTCAAAGGTTTGCCGAAAGCGCTAGATGGCTTAAAACCAATCCTGCTGTATCCGGTATTCGGCCTGCTGATCGTGGGTGCAATCAGTTTCTATGTGTTTGATCCAATCTTTGGTTCCCTGAACACTTGGCTTGTAGACGCACTTGGTAACCTGGGTACAGGTAATGCGGTATTGCTGGGCGTGCTGCTTGGCGGCATGATGTCCATCGATATGGGTGGACCGTTCAACAAAGCGGCTTACACGTTCGCCATTGGCGTATTTACATCCAGTGGTAACACAGATGGTGCATGGATGGCTGCGGTTATGGCAGGCGGTATGGTACCTCCTCTGGCCATTGCACTTGCAACCACGTTCTTCAAATCCAAATTCACGGAGCAAGAACGCAAGTCTGGCCTGACTAACTATGTACTTGGATTCTCTTTCATCACAGAAGGTGCAATTCCATTTGCTGCGGCTGATCCATTACGTGTATTGACTTCATGTATTCTGGGTTCCGCTGTTGCCGGCGGACTGACACAACTGTGGAGCATTAATGTACCTGCTCCGCATGGCGGGATCTTCGTTGCAGCACTGGCGAACCACGCACTGTTATTCCTGCTCGCTGTTGCGATTGGTGCTGTGATCTCCGGTCTGATCCTGGGACTGTGGAAGAAGTCGCCAACGCTCGTGAAGTAACCATAAGGGTTAGTACTAGAGGTAACATGTCATCGGTTATGATGATTAAAATATAAGAAGCATCCCCTAAGTGGAATTCACTTGGGGGATGCTTTTATATTTATCTGTGGTAAAATGAATATAATTATGTTATGAAACTAGGTTTCGTCTAATGAAACAATTGTAGGAGGAATTGGAATGTCTGATGTAATCAAGAGTCAGGTCCAGAAGCAGTTTGCAAAAAATGCGGAGAAATACGTGACGAGTGCTGGACACGCCAAAGGTGAGGATCTCGCGCTGCTCGTGGCTTCATCTCAAGCCACTCCGGATATGAGGGTGCTGGATATCGCCACTGGGGGAGGGCATGTAGCCAATGCAATGGCTCCACTCGTGCAGCAGGTAACAGCTTTGGATCTGACGGAGGAAATGCTCCAGGTAGCTGAACAGTTTATTCGGGGAAATGGGCATCGTAATGTAGATTTTGTAGCCGGGGATGCAGAGAAGTTGCCTTTCGACGACGATTTCTTTGACCTTGTCACCTGCCGAATCGCTGCACACCATTTTCCAGACGTTTCTTCCTTTGTCTCTGAGGCACTACGCGTCTTGAAGCCTGGTGGAAGGTTGTTATTGATTGACAACGTGGCTCCTGAACGCGATGAGAATGACCAGTTTTACAATGAAGTGGAGAAGTACAGAGATGCAAGCCATGTTCGGGCATGGCGTAAGACGGAATGGATTCACATGCTGGAGTATGCCGGATTCCGAATGGAAACAATGGTTTCCTTCCAGAAGCGCTTTAAGTTTGAAGAATGGTGTAACCGTGCAGCACTGCCGAGTGAAGAGAGAAGGGAACTTGAAGCGAGTATGTTGAGTGCACCATCCATCATCAGAACATTTTTTAACTTTGAAGAGACGGGGCAAGGTAACCTCATCAGCTTCCAAGGAGAAAGTGTGTATATTCAAGCCATCAAGCCGACTTTTGGATAAAAATAAAACAGGCAGACGTACCTTGAACAGGTAGTTCTGCTTGTTTTATTTTGCATATTTAAAACAAAAATGTCGGCTCAGGGTTTGAGTATAACTTTGGTGCATTCGTCTTCATGATCGTTGAAAATGCGGTACGCATCGCTTGCATTCTCCAGCGAAATTCGATGGGAGATGATCTCGGTTGGATCAAATTCACCAGCAGTGATCTTGCGGAACAACTCAGGCATGTAATGTATAACAGGAGCTTGTCCCATTTTGAGATTAATATTACGTTCAAACAGATTGCCTAACGGAAACATATTGTAGGATGAACCATACACACCCGTCAATTGAAGGGTACCGAATTTGCGGATAGCTTTCATGCCGATTTCGATCGCGCTTAGGGTGCCGCCATGAAGTTTTAGTTTCTGCCCGATTTCTTCCAGCATGTTCTTTTTGCCATCCATACCCACACAGTCGATAACAACGTCGGTCCCACCTTGTGTAATCTCACGAATATGCTCGCCCATATCGTCGTAGTCTTCAAAATTAAAGATCTCTGTATCATTTAAGCGTTTGGCTTTCTCCAGTCGATAGGGTAGTCGATCCACAGCAATAACGCGTTTGGCACCTTTCATCCAGGCGAACTTCTGGGTCATCAGCCCAATGGGTCCACTACCGAGTACGGTAACTGTATCTCCCGGTTTAACTCCTGCATTCTCGACACTCCAGTAAGCGGTTGGGAGAACATCGGACAGGAACAATAAAGCTTCATCCTCCAATTCGCAGGATTCCGGAATCACAAATGGTGTGAAGTTCCCGTAGGGGACACGCAACAATTCTGCTTGACCTCCGGGGTGGTTTCCGTAGCGTTCGGTGAATCCAAAATAACCACCTGTATGAATATCCGGGTTGCCGTTGGAATTATCGCACTGGCTCTCCATGTCATGATGACAATAGAAGCATTCACCACAAGCGATGTTAAAAGGCAAGACCACGCGATCCCCCTTCTTCACACGTGTCACTTCCGGACCAACTTCTTCTACAATACCCATCGGTTCATGACCGATAACGTAATCTTTGGCAGCAGGCAAGGCTCCCTGATAAATGTGCAAATCGGATCCACATATGGCTGTGGAAGTAATACGAACGATAATGTCATCCTTCTGTTGCAGTTTGGGGTCTTCAACCTCTTTGACTTGAATATCCTTGATTCCCTGAAACGTAACGGCTCTCATCTTCATATTCCTCCTTGTATAGTGGGATTCTCTGACAATTACCCAGTTTCGGCACTAATGATAGAGGTACATACTAAATTAAACGACAGGCCATTTTATTTTTCGCAGCGCATCGAGCAACTCAGGGGGTGCATTCAGATTGTCACGGACCAGATCCCGAGGCGTTAAAGCCATCCACTGATTCAATGACACATCCTCAAAGCGATCACTCCGGAATATCTCCAAAAACCATAATGTGTCTGTACCGGTATTCTGTATATAGTGTTCCAATGCCACGGGTACATATCCCACATCTCCAGCCCGATAATCAAATGTGCGAGCAATGCCATTGCCTCCAAAGACAGTCATTTTCCCTTGTCCTGTCAAATAGTATTGCCATTCATCTGCATTGGGATGCCAGTGCAGTTCGCGCATGGCGCCAGGTCTGATCTCAACAAGTGCGGCTGCAACAGTAGTCGAGATGGGGAAGTTGGTGGAGTCTACAATCCGAACGCTTCCGCCGGGTGTAATTAGCGGTTCCTGAGCCAGCAATCGGTGTTTGAATGTGAGAGGAACGGTACCGTATGGCGACTGAACTTCCTGGCTTTCGATGGAACCCGGAACGGTATCTTGGAAAATGTAGACCTGTTCCTTCGGCATCGACTGAAATGCAGATTCGGGCACACCGAAATTGACAGACAATACTTCTGGTGGTGTATGGGCAAACCAGTCGGAAATGGATAACGTATTCAGATCGGAGAAGGAGCCATCATCAAACACGAGCAGAAATTCATAACCATCCTCCAGTCCCTGAATGGAATGAGGCAGACCTTTTGGAAAAAACCAGAGATCGCCAGGCCCGACATCCGCAATAAAATTACGTCCGTTCTGATCTACCGAGGTGATTCTTGCGGTTCCCCAGATCATATAGGCCCATTCGGATTGTTGATGCCAGTGCAGTTCCCTTACACCTCCGGGCGTCAGACTCATGTTCACACCAGCCAATGTAGTGGCAACAGGAAGATCACGTACGGTGATTTCACGAGACCACCCGCCATGGTTCAATTGCATATGTGTATCGGAAAAAGACATTCTTAGATTAGGCAATAAGCCGTTATCGGTTGCTGGAGGTACCAGCATGTCGGGATTCTGTATATCTCTCATGACGTCTCTGGGTCCCAGATCAGGTCCTCCAGCGCCATCACTGCGAATAGGTTGCGGGATAATAAATGGTTTTTCGTTTGGTTGCTGTCCTTTGGTCATTGAGTGATCCCTCCAGATTTGGTAACATGCCACACACACACACCGTTGTATCGTTATGCTTACACCTATGAATCAGGGCTTGGATAATATGAAGGACAAACGACAAAAAAGACGCGACCGAATGTGGGCACGTCTCCATGTGTATATCATGATTAGACTTGGGTGGATGCAGGATTTTCAGATTGATTTATAAGAAAACGCTGCTCGTAGATTTCATTTACTCGATGTAGAACGGCAGGACCTTGCTCTGTGAAACGAAGGGCTGTCGCTTTATTTTTAACCAGAAACGTACCGGATTCATGTCTAGTTGGTGAGAAGGCCCCATTGTAGAGCAGCGAAGCGCCATGGCTCGGATGGGGAAAGAACCATTTCATAATGGGTTTGATATAGAAGGGTAAGCCGGATGTTTTGTTACCCCTTAGCGTATTATTTCCACCGGGATCTACGCTAAGTAGTTGTATGCCATCCGCTTTGGCAGACTTAGCAACCTCGCGTGTCCATAGGGATAGGCCAAGCTTCGATATGGCATAGGGACCAAACAGCTTTTTGAATTCAGTCGGACGTTCCAGAGTGTTCAGATCGAATTGTTTGACCATATTGAAAGCAGTGGTAGAGGTATTAACGACGGTTTTCATCTGTCCTTTGAGTAATAGGTCAACTAAATCCATGTAAATGATGTAAGGAACCACGGTCTGAAGTTCAAAGTGCATTTCATGTCCCTGATCAGAAAATCGAAGTTCAGCAGCACTACCTCCTGCATTGTTAAATAAGACATCGATCGAATCGGTATCGGATTTAATCTGATCCAGTGCCGTTCTCAGACTGTCGTAGTTGGTCAGGTTAGCCTGAACTAACCGGAGCTGGCCTGATCGTAATGCGTTCTGAATATCGGTATCGTCAGTCGGGAAAGTGGAACGATTGAGACCGATGACCTGCCATTGTTCGGCCAGTAACTTGCGAGTCAGTTCTAGCCCGATTCCTGACGTTGAGCCTGTGATAAGTGCGGTGCGAAGTTGATTTTGTATATTCATATATACCTCCAGAAGAAATGAGATTACAGAACGAATCTGTATGCTGCGCTCATTCTATAACTTGGAGTCGACTCCAAGTCAAGGGGGGAAATGGGAGAGCCGATCATGCTTGACTTGGAGCTGACTCCAAGTTGTAATATGGAGAGAAATGAAAGTGGAGGAGGCCCGTATGATGAGCGAAAATGAATTGTTCTCCATTAAAGAAACGTCAGAACAGGCTGGATTATCGGAAGATACAATTCGTTATTATGAGAAAATTGGACTTCTTCCCCGAGCTGAACGCAAGGTCAATCGGCATAGGGTATACCGCCCGGAGGATATTCACACGATGAAATTGATCACTTGCCTGAAAAAAACAGGGATGTCTCTGGAGGAAATGAAGCCATATCTACAGATGTCCGTGGATTCGGATCTGGCAGATTTCCCAGAGGAACGGGAGATGCTGGTGAATCATCGGAAGAAAGTTGAAACGCAGATTGCTTCGTTACAACAGGTGGTGGATTTTATCGACGAGAAGTTGCATAAACGAAGTATGTTTCCCGATGAATGTCCTATTATCGGCGAGAATCAGATGTCTGTATTTGAAAAAAAGAATATATTCTCCTGATGCCATGCTCTCCATTGGAATTCGAAAACCCACGTCATAATGACGAGGGTTTTTATTTTTAGTATTCCATTTCGAGTGTGTGGCGAAGGCGTTTGATATCGCTTTTTGGGGGAAGCCCATACATCCGGGCATATTCCCGGCTGAATTGGGAAGGGCTCTCATAGCCAACCTGGAACGCGGCATCGGCGGCATCGGTTGAACCTGAAAGCAACATTCGCCGGGCTTCTTGCAGCCGGATCTGTTTCTGGAATTGCAGTGGACTCATGGCGGTGATGGCTTTGAAATGATGATGCAAAGAGGAGGAACTCATGTTGACCATTGCGGCAAGCTGTTCAATTCGAAGTGGTTTAGCGTATTCGGATTGAATGACTTCAATGACTTCAGCGATGTGCTGTGCATGACTATTTTGGACAGCAAACTGCATAACAGAATGTCCATGTTCATCCTGAATAATGCGATATAGAATCTCGCGGATGAAGAGTGGAGCAAGGACAGGAATGTCCTTGGGTGTGTCCAGCAAGCCAACCAATCGGAATACGACTTCAAGTAGTGGGAGCTTGGTTGAGCTAACAAACAATCCACGGCTTGTTGAGTTGTCAGGTTTGGGCGGTGCACAAGGGGTTTCACGAATCAGATCGAAGATCTGCCCTGGATCAAAATCCAGTCGCATGCATAGATAGGGATTTTCATTGGTTGCTTGCACAACCTGTCCTGAAATAGGCAAGTTTACCGAAGCTACTAAATATTGAGATTGGTCGTAGGTATAGCTCTCACGTCCCAGTATAACTAATTTGGACCCTTGGGCCACAATGCAGAGGGCAGGTTGATGAACAGAAAATATGGGTTGTGAGATCTCTGAGGTACGGATTAAGGCAAGCGAAGGAATTGCCGTCGCATGGATTCCATCAATAGGGGTGAAACGTTGAATTAGAGAAGCCAACTTTTGTTGTTGCTCTTTAATTTCGTGATCCATTTTCGTTGTTTTTAAAAGCATGAAGTGCAGCCCTCCTGTAAAAGCTATTGTTATTATTTTAGAATTTCCTGGAGTTATAGGCAAGAATGCTGTTGGATTTTTCTATCGGGCAGTCACTAATCCCCTTCATAATGTAGATGAGCAAAGAGAAACTTTTGAATAATGGAAAGGAGGCTGGAGCAATGGGACTTGAGCACATGGGAAGCAAAGACGAACAAAAACAACCATATGTAGGAATGTGGGTCACGAAGGATGGGTACATCCGGCACGAACTTCTTCCTAATGGTCGATATGACGAATCGAGGGGCAATCGACAAAGTGCATATAAGGGATGCTACGTAATACAGGGAGAACATATTGAATATGTGGATGATATGGGTTTTACAGCAGACGGAGACTTTAGAGAAGATATTTTGTACCATGCTGGCATGGTTTTGTATCGAGAGAATGCCAATAACCAATAACCAATGAGAAGGAGTGGATTAATATGTCCAATGTAAAAGGGAAAGTCGTTGTTATAACTGGTGCAAGTAGCGGAATTGGGGAAGCAGTTGCTCGTTTGCTTTCACAGCATGGTGCACATGTGATTATTGGAGCTAGACGTGTGGAGCGCTTGGAGGAATTGGCCTCATCGATTCGTTCGGAGGGCGGTTCGGTTGAATATCAACCACTTGATGTGACTCGATTGGAAGAGATGCAGGCAATTGTGGATAGGGCCCGGAATCACTACGGACATGTTGACGTTATTATTAATAATGCTGGTGTTATGCCTCTATCCCCTCTCGGAGCACTAAAGATTGACGAATGGAATCGCATGATTGATGTCAATATTCGTGGTGTGCTTCACGGTATTGCAGCTGGCCTTCCCATCATGAAACAGCAGGGTTTCGGCCAATTTATCAATATCGCCTCTATCGGTGCCTATGTTGTATCACCAACAGCCGCGGTGTACTGTGCAACGAAATATGCTGTCCGTGCAATTTCGGAGGGTCTTCGTCAGGAAGTGGGTGGAGATATTCGGGTAACACTCGTTTCTCCTGGTGTGACCGAATCGGAACTAGCGGACACGATCTCCGATGAAGAAGCGAGGGATTTGATGAAAGAGTATCGCAACATCTCCATTCCTGCCTCGGCAATTGCGCAAAGTATCCTATACGCCATCAACCAGCCTGCAGAGGTCGACGTGAATGAGATTGTAGTGAGACCTACAGCGAGTATAGCTTAAGTTCAGAGTCTCTTTTGGTATATAATAGGTACAATGATATCGAAAAGAGGAATTCAACCTTGACCTTACAGCAATTAAAATATGTGATTGAAGTTGCCACACGTGGCTCGATGAATGAAGCGGCCAAACGGCTGTTTATCTCGCAACCCAGCCTTTCGAATGCCATTCGGGATCTGGAGCAGGAGCTGCGCATTACCATTTTTGAACGTACCAATAAGGGCATATCGCTGTCCAAAGAAGGCGTGGAGTTCCTGAGTTATGCACGGCAGGTGGTGGAGCAGGCCGAACTGCTGGAGAATCGTTATCTGAACGCCAAGCCATCCCCGCAGCATTTCTCCGTATCGACGCAGCATTATGCGTTTGCGGTGAATGCCTTTGTTCGTCTGGTACAGCAGTATGGTCAGGATGAATATGAGTTGGCGCTTCGAGAGACAAAGACCTATGAGATAATTCAGGATGTGAAAAGCCTGCGAAGTGAAATTGGCATCCTGTATTTGAATGAATTCAATGCCAAAGTAATTAACAAATTGTTAAAAGATGCGGGTCTGGTCTTTACAAGCCTGTTTACGGCCAAGCCCCATATATTTATCAGTGTGAACAACCCGCTGGCGAAGCAGGAGTCGGTTGCAATCGAGCAACTGCAAGATTATCCGTACCTGTCTTTTGACCAGGGAGAGTACAATTCCTTTCATTTTTCTGAAGAGATCCTGAGTACGTTATCTCACCCCAAAAGCATACAGGTCAATGACCGCGCAACATTGTTTAATCTGTTGATTGGTCTGAATGGTTATACCATCTCTACGGGAGTGCTTAGCGCCGATCTGAATGGAAACGAGATTATTCCTGTTCCGCTGGAATGTGAGGAAACCATTAATGTAGGCTGGATAAGTCACAAGAGTACTTCTCTCTCCAATCTGGGCGTGGAATATGTCCAGGCTCTGCATGAGGCGATAGGCTCTTAATAATGTTGAAAGCTTCATAAAAAGGCTGTTTCCGTATGATCGGAAACAGTCTTTTTTTGTTCTACTACAATCATTCAAGTATAGGGTGGAATGTTGTCATCCCGTGTAATAGAATGAAGATATATGTCGAATAAGTATAAGAGTACGAAGGGAGAACGGTTCGTGAGAGTTCTGTATCGAAATAAAAGTGAACAGCATGAGCTGACGGTATATGATACAAAAAGGCTTTATGGAGAAAAGGGACGGTTTCGTGTATTGGAATTCTCCAACGCAGCTGTGCAGGGAGCCATGGATCTGGATGAGCCTGCACGGATGGTGCTGGAGTATCCCCGAGCGATCGTGCATCTAATGGAACGAAATGACCCTGCATTTGATAAAGTGTTTGTGGTAGGACATGGTATTGGCACGTTGCCAACCTACTTGTCCGATCGCGAGGTAAAGGTGGCTGAGCTGGACGCAGAGGTCGCTGAGTTGAGCCGAACCTTTTTTGGATATCAAGGAAATTCTGTGCTCATTGGGGATGGTCGTGAATTATTAGGGCATGAACCCGCTGAGACATATGATTATATTATTATTGATGCTTTTACGGCAACGGGTACACCTAAGCAGTTTATATCCAGTGATTTTTTTGCCATGGTCAAGGACAAGCTGGACTCGGATGGAGCTGTGATCCTTAATGTGTTCGGACGTGCGGGCAATGATCGGCTTGTCAATGCGATCTATACCACACTTCAGGGACGGTTTGCCTATACACGTGCATTCGCATTACCTGCAGAAACTGCAGATGAGGTCCAAAATCGTATTTTGATGGGCAGTCATCATCCGATTGATTTTCAGCTTCGTCACATGGCGGGGTTTGTTGAACAGGAGCCAGAAGAAGGATATATCATTGTCGATTCAGGTTGATCCTGAACATTAATTCTGCCAGGAAAAGTAAAATGTCATTAAATCGTCAATCTTACGATGTAATTGTTAAGACTTCACAAACTCTTCATTCGATCTTAACAACTTTCGTATAAGATAGAAGGAATATGCTTTTTCATGAAAATCCGGGGGAAGTAATAAAATGATTGCACCAAACAGGATATCCAGATTACGAAAAAAACTAAAAAATATCAAGAAGATTAGCCTTACGGCCTTGCTTGGCGGGTTGGTCACCATTTCAGTGTTAATGACATTGACCATCATGGTTATCTCATCTTATACATCTCAGAAACAATCACTCATTGATAACACCCTGTCGCTAAATTATGCAAGCGCTGTGCAAATGAGCCAAACGCTGGATTCACTTTTTTATTCCATGCAGGAGAGTTTGAAATATGCAACCAAATATTTCCCGGATATGGATCAATCCAATACAAAAGAATTGAATTCCAGATTGGATTTGGTTCGCAATAGCAGTAATTTTTTCAATTCCGTTTCTTTGGTAGATAAAGCGGGAGTAGTCAGGTCTACCTCACCTTACTCACAGGCTAGCGTAGGTCACCATGTTAGTTCCAATGCAGCAAAAGAAGCGGTTAAATTGAGGGCTTCGTATATCTCCGAAGCGTACCAGACACCCAGAACCAAACGCAGAATTGTATTTGTAAGTGAACCGATCTTTGATTCGGCAGGGGAGTACCAAGGAACAATCGGTGGAAATATCTTTTTACAGGAAAATAATATATTGAGTCTGTCTTTTGGCAGTCAGCTCAAGACAAGTAATGGTTCCTACTTTTTTATTGTGGATAAGAAGGGCACTTTGTTATTTCACCCAAACACCAACCGAATTGGTGAAAATGTCAGTAAAAATGAAGTGGTGCAAAAGCTGTTAGCAAACGAGCACGGTAAAGAACAATACAAAAACCTGGCAGGTGTGGATTCGCTTGCAGGTTATTACAAAGTGCCATCAACAGACTGGGGCGTCGTAATCGTGTCTCCAACGCAAACGGTGTACGATCAGTTGAATCATCATATCCGTATGTTGTTACTGTACACTTCAGTGCCTTTCCTGATCCTGACCCTTATTGTGGTTCGGGTTGCACGCAAGCTGGCCAGTCCTTTTGCTATGCTGGCTGATTTGGTGAATCAGGTCGATAAGGGACAAGTGGATCTACCGGTGATGAAGCCTCACTGGAATAGAGAGGCAGACCTACTCACACGAACGGTTGTCGGTGCATTGGCGAACTTTAGGAAACAGACGAACCAGCTTGTCTATGATGCCAGAACAGATGTTTTAACAGGCATGAACAATCGCAGAACCTTCGAAGAAGTCATCCAGGAATGGATTCAGGATGAGGTGCCGTTCTCCATTATTGTTCTGGATATTGACCGCTTCAAATCCATTAATGATACATTCGGGCATCATGCTGGGGATGAAGTATTGAAACACATTGCCAATATCATTCAATTGTCTGTTCGACCAGAAGATGTCTGCGCCCGGTTTGGTGGAGAGGAATTTGTAGTCTTGTTAAGAAATTCCGAGTCTAACGAGGCTTTTGAGATTGCTGAACGTATCCGAATAACGGTCGAAGAAAGCATATTGCCTATAGATCGTTCCGTCACCATCTCGGCTGGAATTGCTGAATATCCGAAGCACTCCACAACATCCACAGAACTGTTTCACTTGGCGGATAATGCATTGTATCAAGCGAAGGAAGAGGGGCGTAACCGTACGGTTACGATCCAGACGGTTATCAAATAAGTAAAGAAGCTGACCCCTAAGAACAAGGGACAGCTTCTTTTGTGTTTTATACCTCTTGTGAGGATCTGGCCAGAACCTCATTTGTATACGTTTCTCCCCAATCTCGCATGCTGAAGATAATTGGCCGTAACGTTTCACCAAATGGTGTGAGGGAATACTCCACTTTAGGTGGGATCTGGGGGTATATTTCACGATGAACAATTCCGCTGCCTTCCAACTCTCGAAGTTGCAGGGTGAGCATACGCTGGGTGATGTCAGGAAACAATTTTCGGATCTCGTTAAATCTCAAAGGACCGGAGAATAAATGATACAAAATGGCACCTTTCCATTTGCCTCCGATCACACTGAGGGTAACTTCCACGGAACAGCCGTATGGCGCGGGACATAGCTTGGTTGCGTCCTTTTTCATTATAAGACACCTCCACTTTCCGGTGATTTTCTCTATAGTATCTATTTGGGTGGTTATATTACATAAAGTACGTATAGTTCATGGAAGAGCATATCACTTATTATGCAGATTATAAACCATTATAAACCCTAATTCTAGGCGAAGGCAGATGTGTTGATGTATATAAGATAAAAAAAGAGCCCCGGTTTCAGGCTCTTCTCTGGATGTATAAAATGTGATCGTAAGCGTATATACGCTACTTCAGTGACGATAGAATGGAGTCACATAGAGCCATTGTTCCAATATTATCCTTGGCGCTGGAATGTGGGACGGTCTGATTCTGGCAACACTCGATAAAGTGCGCCATTTCACCAACAAACCCGCGTAGATAAAGGTCCCGATAAGCTCCTGACATGGGAGATCCGGAAGGCGTATATACAGTATCTTGCTCCTCGAGAGATTTCCAGGGAAGGCTGGTCGAGCTTCGGGATTGATGAACAGTAAGTGTGTTGATCTCTTCAGCTGACGCAAATCCGTTGTCAAAGGTGACGAGTACACTTTCACTCTCTCGTGACCATGCACTCATGCCGGTGAAATAGGCACTACCCACGACGTTATTCTCAAATACAAGGGAGATGCTCTGGTTGATATGTTCCCCATCTTTCACAGTTGTGCCTGTAACCCGTACGGCTTCTCCGAACAGGAAACGCATCAGATCAACCATATGAATGGCAGCGAGCTTCATGAATTGTTCCTCATCCTTGCAAAATGGTGTACTGTCTACCGCGAACTTCATCTGGAACGAACGCACCTTACCTAGCGAACCGCCATCAATGAGTTCCTTGAGTTTCACATATATGGGAGCATAACGTTTCATGAAACCGACCATGACGACGACCCCAGCCTGTTCGGCAGCTTCTGCTACAGTGGCGGCTTCGGCTGCGTTCCATCCAAGTGGTTTATCCACGTATACATTCTTGCCAGCCCGAATACATTCAAGGACAAGAGTGGTCTGATCTACAGGCTGGGCGACGACAACGACTCCGTCACAGGTTTCCCGCTGTAACATAAGCTGAGCGTTGTCATACGCGTTTCCTTTGCTGCCAAATCGCAGCAGAGCTGCTTCAGAGCGTTCGATATTGCGAGTGGCAATGGCCTGGATCTGCCCTCCAGCCTCAACAACAGAAGGATATATATTCGTGGATGCATGAAACCCGGCACCGATAAAACAAAGATTGCTTGTTTTCAAAGTGAATCTCTCCTTCATTTTTCAGTTGCATGGTTGGTATATTTGCTTAATGTTACGATAGGATGTTTGAATTTGATATAAAAGGACATATGTCCTTTTCCTGAATGAAATAAAAAAGAAGTTGCATTTTAATTTTGAACCATGTATACTCTGAATTACGGTAAAACAAGGAATTGCTTCACCGGACGCTTTTCATCGATGGATGAGGAGATACATATTATGCGGTCGTGGCGGAATTGGCAGACGCGCACGGTTCAGGTCCGTGTGGGCTAACCCCCCGTGGAGGTTCGAGTCCTCTCGACCGCATCAAACAAAAGAAAGGTTCATGAGTTGCTCCAGAGCAATTCATGAACCTTTCTTTATTTTTTGTAGAATTAGTGTGAATATGCCATTTTGGGCCGACATTCTAATGCTGCCGCTGCCGCAAAATGATTGCCATGATGATTCCCGCAATGGCTCCTGCGATACCGAACAGCGTAACACTGGCAATAACTTCAACGGACTGGAGACGAAACAAAAAAGCGATACCGCTACCAAAGGTGGTTCCGGCGAGAAATCCGAGCGAAACCCCTAATTCTTTCGTTAATTTCATCGATTCACCTACTTGGAAATATGAGATATGGATTTGCAAATGTTGGGTACAGGAAGTAAAGTGTGATCAGGAAAATCATCACATTTTATTTCCTTATTTCATTTTGTGGTTTTAACCTGTTAATTATGCATGATATCTCATATGGGAGGGTAAGAGCGAATGAATATGAACGAACGAATTGCAGCATGGAATGAGGAAGCGCAGCAGTGTGCTTGTGGACATGAACATCGATTGGTGGATATGTTGATTCATCTGGAAGCTGGGGCCATTCAGAGGTTGCCGGGTTATTTGTCTGAGCGAGGGTACAATCATGTGACGGTTGTTTATGATCGTCATACGTTTCTGGCCGCTGGGTCTGATGTACTGAGCAGTATTCGGGAAGCGGAAATTCATGTGGATGAGATCGCTCTACCGGAGAATCACACGGGTGATATCGTTGCCGACGAAGCCGCTATTGTACAAGTCATGTTGGGTGTGAACCTGGCTAGTGAGGCAGTCATCGCCGTGGGTTCAGGTACCATCCATGATCTGGTGCGATTTGTCTGTTCCAAAATGAACAAGCCATTTCTGTCCATACCGACAGCGGCTTCAGTAGATGGGTTTACCTCTGCAGGTGCACCCTTAATTGTAAGCGGAGTCAAACAGACATTTCAGGCTGTGCCGCCTGAGGCTATCTTTGCCGATCTGGATATTCTGGAGCAAGCCCCCCAAGTGATGACTGCTGCCGGATTCGGAGATATGCTTGGGAAGTATACTTCGCTTGCAGACTGGATTGTTTCTCGTGAGCTGGGCGGAGAACCGTTCTGTCCGGTCGCTTATCGGATGACAGAAGAAGCGCTGAACACCTGTATAGATCATGTACAAGCTATTGCGGAGGGACGAGCTGAAGGGGTGGCTGTATTAATGGATGCGTTAATTGTATCCGGCATCTCCATGCTGATTATTGATCATTCCCGTCCGGCGTCCGGAGGAGAACACCACCTGTCTCATATCTGGGAGATGGACCTGATGCAAGCGGGAGAGAGACCGGTTCTGCATGGTGCCAAAGTTGGCGTAGCTTGTGCATTGCTTACTGTAAAATATAAAGAACTCGCACAGATATCGGGTGAACCCGTGTTTGGCATATACGACCATTTGCCGGAGGCTGCTCAGCTCACCGCTTGGTTGGAGCAAGTAGGCGGACCTGTAACTATTGAACAACTGGGTGTAACCCCGGAAATGGTAGAGCATGCATTCACCACAGCACACACGCTTCGTCCTCGATATACCGGTTTGAAATATATTAATGAAGTGTTGAACACGAGGTGAGGATGGTCTTTTAGAGAGATCAGTCATGCTGAAATGCATAAACTAGCTTGTGGAGGGCTGTGATGGCTCTCCTTGGAAGCAAAAGGCGAAGAAGGGTAGATTATCTGACATTTCCGATGAAATAGCCAGAAGACTGCTTCAAGTCCGGGAGAGAAGGCATACGTTTTATGTTAAAAAAGGCTCTGACCTCCCTAGGGGAGAGCAGAGCCTTTTGGCTGTTCGCTTATTTAGTTGTTGCGACGATCTTTCAAGATGACATCTGCGAACAAAATAGTTTTCGGGATGCGGAAAAATTGCTCCGCTTGTTCCTGAAACGCAGCAGAAGGCAGCGTTCCCTGATGCAGCCATTTGCGGAAAGTGCCGGGATGAACCCCGATCCAGTGGCTGACATCTGTCACCGACAAATCATGGACCATACACAAGCCTGTCAGAATACGGTTACTAACCGGAGAACGGGTCACCGTACGTTTCATGAAGCGAGATGCCTCGGGTTGACATATCACAGGGCTATTACGCACAACTTCTTCATTAAAGAGAATGTGGCGCGGGTAACCGAGTAATTGGCATGTCTTGTCCAAATTGGTACTGCCGGGTATCCGTCCTTCATACACCCACGCACTGACACTGCGTGATGAGATGGAGAGGTCCTCTGCGAGCTGGGACAGCTTGATATCATTGGCCATCAGCACGGCAAGAAGAACACGATTGCGGATTTGACAGCGTGTCGGTTTTCGGAATCGTTTAACACGGACGCCTTTTCCCAAGTATTTACGGTTGATCAGAGACCACGCCTGGATGGAATGTTGTTCTGGTTGATTAGGCATATTTCCTCCGATTTTTTTTAACCAAATACTACAATAAACAACGGGGTACTTTCAAGTGCCGGGTTTACCGGTTACAAATGCATCAATGCGTCAATTCACGATAAAGAGGGAACTACGAACTAGACCATGCGCAATTGACATCCTAGTATATTCCTAGATTACAATGTTTCACTAAAAATGACGGGTCAAATTGAACGGGAATAAAAATAATATAGTTCCAATTAACTACTAATAGGTCTAAAGAACTTTTATCTAATTTTTGTTGATATGATGCGGTTTATTTCCCTGATTTCCCCAAAAACCTCCTCTTTTCTTCATCCGCTTGAAAAAAGGATGTGCACAAATCTGAAATGATAATTCCGCAAGTTCAGCATGACATGTGACCTGTCAAATCTCTCACTTTTACATATATTGTAGGGTACTCAAGTGTAAGGGAGAGGTGAGGAACGTGAGTCTATCTGTGAATACCTTTGCTGCTGTCTCGGGAGCGATTGTTACGTTTGCTTTTGGCGGATGGGATCAACTGCTGAGCCTGCTCGCGGTCGCGATGGCTGTGGATTATATAACAGGTTTGGCGGCGGCTGTGAGGACGGGAACCGGATTGAATAGTAACATTGGATTCTGGGGGCTAGCTCGCAAAGGGCTGATGCTGACCGTTGTCTTGCTTGCCCACCGAATTGACCTGCTCATGGGAACCGATATTATCAAAGGTGGTGCTATTTATTTCTACCTGGTCAATGAACTGATCTCAATTACGGAAAATTATGCAAAAATCGGACTTCCCTTGCCTGGGAAGCTCAGACAGGCTATAGCCGTGTTGAAGAAACAGGAAGGTCAGGAGTATCTTATGGATCGGGAATGGCCCCAACCGCAGCAAAGCCCGGTCAGTATGAAGCAGCAGACCGAAACAGGACAAACTTCGCAGAATGAATCCGCAAAACAGACGGATGATGGATCTCAAGAGAAATCCGAACCGAAAGGAAACGGTTCGGATTAGTTTTTCTTCTCAAGAGAACGTTTCCACGTATCCTTTCGTAATAGAGAACGTTATGATATATTTTGAATACACGAAAATTCATTCATTTCTACTATTATACCAAACGAGGTGCTTGCTCAGATGATTAAACATATTGTCCTGTTCAAAATGAAAGATCGTTCAGCAGAAAGTATTGAAGCCGCTGCCCAGGTGCTTCGCAACCTGGAGGGCAAAATTGATGTTCTGATTTCACTTGAAGTAGGCATTGATGTGCTTCGCTCGGACAGATCATTCGACATTTCACTCACAGCAGAATTTGCTTCACTGGAGGACCTTCAGGCGTATCAGGTTCACCCGCTTCATCAGGAAGTAATCAAGTACATGAACGAAGTCAGAGAACAGTCGATCGCCGTGGACTATGAAATCTGATCTGTCATTCACACGACTTTGAAATAAAGGGGACTCTGCATGAGCGATTTAAGAGACGTTATGGAATTTCTATATATTTTTGTTGTGTTTCTAATCGCTTGTCCTGTGATGATATTCTGGCTTAAGCGAAGAGGGAAACGGAACCGATAACTCACTGAACGGGAAGTGAACGAATGTATTATGTGAACAGAGAACAGATTGCCCGCCGGCTAGCTGCTGTACCGGAGGTAGCCGAAGGGCTTCGCCGGGCAGCCCAGGCCTGGGATGGCAGTCTCATGCTGGGGATGGTACAGGAACGTTGTCTTCACCTGGCGATCGAAATTGTTACTGATGTGGGAAGTTATCTGATAGATGGCTTCATCATGAGAGATGCGAGCAGCTATGATGATATTATTCAGATTAATTATGAAGAAAAGGTTTTTGACAACGATACCTATGAGATATTGCGTCAGCTTGTTACGTTACGTAAGCCGTTGGTGCAGGATTATTATAGTTGGGAGCGGTCTGAGCTTCATCCGCTTAGCGTAGAGTTGCCAGGCGTACTTGAACATTTTGCCATCCGGGTTAGCGACTACGTGGAAAAAGAACTTGGTCCTTTCAATACGGCACAAGCCGAGGGACAGCGTAAGGAATGAGGGAAATCGCATGACGAATGAATCAAAAGAATTCAATGAAGTAAATACTGAAAGCAAAGATACAAATGAAATACCTTCTGGATTCCATCCGGTATATATGGTTGAACTTTTGTTCCGGGAACGTCCGGAGGTAGATCGCCTGCGATTGCAGGAAGCTCTGATTCGTCACACAGGACAAGTCCGGCTGGATGTGAAACAAGGGGATGGAGAGCAAGCGCATGAGATGCTGGTCTTCTATCATCTGGACCACAAGGTATCCTTTCAGGAAGGGGATATCCCTGCCCAGACCTGCATGCTTCCTGTCAATGAGATAGTGGATCGTGCACGTTTTGGCGGGGCTTTGCAGCAAGCATGGCACTGGCCTGAAGCAGGACAAGTTGTAGAAGCTGCACGGTACTCCATCCGATTACATGACATGTTCACCGCAGCCATGCCTCGCAAACAGCGTCTGGAGTTGTTCCAGAAGACTGTACTGGCAATCATGGAAAGCCTGACCTGTGATGCGCTGTATTGGTACGGCAGTGATAAGCTGGTTGAACCGGAAGCATATACGCAAGCTCAGGAACGTGAGGAACATCTGTATGCAGCCATGAACGTTCGGATGTATCAGGCGGGAGGTACGGAAGAACAACGCGAGTTGGTTATGGATACGGTAGGGTTGTCGGCACTGGGTGTACCTGATGTACAGTGTCACTTCGTCGGTCTTGATCCGGATACGGTTGCCCAGACCTTACTGGGTGCGGCGTATTACATATTTGATCAGGGAGATGTTCTGCAGGATGGACAGACGTTGGGTTCTTCCGGCGGACGTCGCTGGCGTTGTGAGCATCAGGCGGCACTGATCGCACCAGGGCGATATGTCATTGATTTGGACCCGGGAGATGAGCATGCGGCGGCTGATCTGGAGCCTGCTCGTCAGACCTGATTAAGCGTTGATAAAAGCTGAAAAGAGAACTGTTCAGATTTTTTTTGTTATCTGGAGTGTCAAGTCAAGCCTGTGCTGCTTATAATGCATCAACAGAGTAGGCATTCGCCCGGATGGGTGAGCGACAGGCCGTTGCTTCTGATCCGGTACTTAAACGAAAGTAAAGGGAGAGATGTGACGTGAAGGATTCTAACAAAAGTTTGTTGTGGGGAGCTCTTATCGGCTCCGTAGTGGGTTCGGTAACAGCGTTACTGCTGGCACCAAAATCAGGACGCGAACTTCGTCAGGATATTACGGAAGGTGCTCGTCAGGTATCGGAGAAAGGTCAGGAACTCGCAGGCAAGGTTGGAGAACAAAGTTCACAGATCGTATCCAAGGTCAAAGAGACCGCAGATGTTGTGATTCAGGATATTCAATCCTGGCGTAACTGCGCTGAAGGCAAGGAGATTCGCATATCGGCAGTCATCACAGAACCCGATACGGACAACAAAGCAGCAGATGAGTCCGGAATCGACATTGTAGCGAAGCTTCCTGCGGATGAGTCCAAGGACGACAACTAAGCAAAGTTTGGGATAAAGCAGGCTTTCCTCGGGTTTAGAGGAGAGCCTGCTTTGTTGTGTGTCCACACGGTGTGGACACAGCACGCGGGATTTTATTTGAACCCTGTTATAAAATCGGGTAAGATGTAGGTACCTTTTTGCCGGAATGTTCATACGGTAGGAAGAAAGCTTTGTGGAACAATCATTATGAGAACCAATTCAATGAAGAAGGAAGCGGTGTGTTCGTGCAGCAAGCAATCGCTATATTAGACTCCGGTGTGGGAGGATTGACCGTCGCCAAGGAAGTGATGCGTCAGCTTCCGCGGGAAAAGATCATTTATTTTGGGGATACTGCCCGAACACCGTACGGACCCCGTTCGTCCGAACAAGTGAAACAATTTACGGAACAAATCGTTGATTTCTTGATCCAGTTCGATCCGAAGGTTATCGTTATCGCCTGTAACACAGCGACAGCAGCTGCGCTGGAGTATATCCGTGCCAAGGTGAATGTGCCTGTCATTGGTGTTATACATCCGGGAGCGCGGGCAGCAATCACAGCGACACGTACAGGACGCATTGGTGTGATCGGTACTGTGGGTACCATTGGCAGTGGGGCGTATACATTGGCGCTCAAGCAGTTGTCCCCCTATATCGATGTGGTCAGTCAGGCTTGTCCGGCGCTCGTGCCGTTGGTGGAACAAGGTGAATTTCGTTCCGAGCACACGACACATACGGTGGAGCAATCATTGGGTGAGATCAAACAACAGCCGATCGATTGTCTTATTCTGGGTTGTACACACTATCCTTTCCTTATGGACACCATTCAGGAGGTTATGGGACAGGAAGTGAAGTTAATCAGTTCGGCAGATGAAACGGCGCGGGAAATCAGTACGATTTTATATGATAAACGGAAACTGGCCAGCGGGGATGAGACCCCGGTGCATCAATTTTTCTGCACTGGTGACCCGCGCATGTTCCAGAATATCACCCGTCGATGGTTGGGAGAGCAGATCTCCAAGACCCCTGTGGTCTGGCAGGTTACGCAATTACCATAGTTATATGCAAAAGTATGTATGAATAGGACTTATAATTAAAGTATATTGCCTGTGACAATATCCCGGAACTGTGATGTTCCGGGTTTTTTTGTCATGTTTCTGCATCGACAGGTGATGGAACATGATTGATGTCACATGACGGACAACCGGGGATGCATATATATGTTATAGTCACGAAATTGGGAGAACCCGACAGGAGGCCTGCCTTTTCCTGTGGAAAGGAGAACAACATGGAACTGCAGTGGATCATTGTTCAGCGGGGAGATACAATGCCGCGAATTGCGTCAGCACACCATATGACCAAAGAGTTACTTGCTGCTCTGAATCCGGAAGCTGCCTCCCAGCCTTACCTGCTTGCAGGTCAGATGCTGCGTATTGTCCCTGGGACAGGTCGCAGGTATGCTGTCCCACCTGGAGAGAGCGTAGGGGGGATTGCAGGGCGCTTTGGTTTGGATGAAGAGGACTTGCGCCTGGCCAATCCTGAAATTGCCAATATAGCTGACTGGGTTGGTCGCTGTATTCATATTCCGGCTTCCAATGGAAAAACTATTGTCAAGATTCAGGGAGAGTATGGTTATCGAGAATTAATCAGGGATATAGACCGGCTGGAGAAGCTTTACCCGTTTGTTGAGACGGGCTCGATTGGAACAAGTGTCATGGGGAAGTCACTGCCTTATTTGCGTATCGGGCAAGGGCAGAGACATATTCATGTTAACGCTTCCGTTCATGCCAATGAGTGGCTGACAACAGTAGTTCTAATGAAATTTATCGAAGAATATGCCCAGGCGTATAGCACGCATAAGACATGGCATCAATTCCAGACAGAACGCTGGATGCAAGAGACGACACTCTGGGCAGTGCCGATGGTTAATCCGGACGGGGTTGAGCTGGTTCAGGAAGGTGTGGTCAATCAGCACCCGCATGCACAGCAATTGTTAGCCTGGAATGCCGGCAGATCGAATTTTACCCACTGGAAGGCCAACATTAGGGGGGTGGATCTGAATGATCAATTTCCCGCCCATTGGGATGAAGAAGCAGCGAGAAGGGGTGTGTCCTCGCCTGGTCCCCGGGATTACGCAGGCACAGCGCCTTTGACAGAACCGGAGGCGCAGGCGCTAGCACAATGGACCCAGCAGCACGCATTCGCTGCGGTCGTATCCCTGCATAGTCAGGGTCAGGAGATCTATTGGAACTATCGTGATCTGGAACCGAGAGAAAGTGCGCCGCTGTCGCGCAGGCTTGCCAAAGCTTCCGGCTACAAAGCAGTGAAGCTCGGCGGAAGTGATGCCGGATACAAAGACTGGTTTATTCAAGATTTCGGTAGACCGGGCTTCACGGTGGAAGTTGGATTGGGTGTTAATCCGCTTCCGGTAGAACAGTTTGATGATATCTGTATAGAAGTGGGAATGTTGCTGGCTGAACTGTTATCCAATGGACAATGAGGCAAGGTCCCTGATTATGAAGGTGTGAAACTTAACGGTGGATTATTCGTATAACAGGAACGGACGCTGTGAGCGACGTTCCGTTTTTTATTTTTTAATTCACATCTTACATCATTCGTTCTGAATGGTTCTTGAAGGGGTAATGATGTGCGTGTCGTTATGGCGACCTATATAATGTTACGGAGGGATTCAAATGAAGTGGAGAAGACTGCTGTCGTTCAAACGATGGACACAAGTTTTCAAAAGGCTCCCCCGGTTGCTCCGGGCTCCGCAGATTCCTTTGGGAGAAAAGCTGTTGTTTATTATTCCAGCCCTGTTGTACTGGGTACTTCCGGACGTAATTCCGTTTATGCCCATAGATGATATCGGGGTCACTTTGATTCTGATGAACTGGTTTGTAAGCCGTGCAGAACGCAAATATCCCGTGCTTCAGGAGGGCGCACCTTCTTGATTGTGATCAAATGGATAGGTTTAACATTGAATTCGCGTCAATGTTATTGCGAAGAGCGGTAACTTTCTTTACAATAGATGCTGTAGTTTAAGAATGCTGAAATTGTTGAAACCAGCAATTACAATATAGGAGATGAAGAGAATGAACTGCAAAATTACGCGTAATGCGGCTAAAGTATTGAAGCTTGAATTGGACAAGCCGGAGAACGAAGGAAAAAAACTGCGCGTTGTCATCACACATGCACATGGTGACCATGCTCACTACGGTCTTGATATCGACACACCAAAAGAAAATGATACGGTTGTATCTACCGATAAAGAGATTGATGTCATTCTCGCGAATGATCAGCCTCTGTTGAACGGTGTTAAAATTGACTATCTCTACTTCCCGGAAGAGGGATTCGTCATTACGAATCCGTCCCAAGGCAATCACGGCGACCACTAAGGGCGCGAAGAAGGGGAACTCATGGCTAACGATATCCGCGTATGCGAAAAGTGTAATCATGTCCGACTAAAATCGATTGTGCCCAAGCTGCAAAAAATGGCTCCAGATACGGAGATCAAGATTGGGTGCAAATCCTATTGCGGTCCTTGCGCGAAACGTGCGTTTGTCTTTATCAACGGTCGGTACATTAGTGCTCCGACAGAAGAAGAAGTGCTCGCCAAAGTCGCAAAGTTCGTCAAGTAACAGGATATAACAAGGTAAGTGGGGAAAACTGTCCACAGACCGGAAAGGAGGGGCTGCGAGCCTCTCCTTTTTTGCGTTTGGGTAGCGTGAAAGAATGTGTTACTCCATAGCACCTTTGACCATTTCAGTAATTTGGAAGGAATCTTCTTGAATTTCAATGGCAATGACGGTAGTATCCTTTTTCAGGAAATGTACATTTCCAAGTCGTTCTTCCTCCAATTCTACCCAACCTGTATCCGCTAACTTCTGAAAATAATCCATTGGCGGGTATAGTCCTTGCTCACCGCCAATATGTTTCAGCTCATACTTAACACCTTCTTTAAGAGTGGGATGATCGGAATAAGCTATGCCTTCAATAAGCTTGGCGTTGCTTGGAACTGGAATGTCTGGGTTAATGTATGATCCCGTATAACCTGTTATCTCGTATGTTGCAGGAGTGCAGCCTTGTACCCAAATGAGCAAGGGCAACATGCAGAGTGTCAGTAATATTTTCTTCAAATGAATTCCTCCTGATTCGGCATGATTATCTAATAAACGTAGCCAAATCAACTAAAGTTACAATAAAACACAACAGAGGAATAAGGAAGGCTTGTGTTATCCATCCTAAAGGGGTAACAGGAACATGATAATCCCAAGGAGGAATACTCATGCCGAAGCGTTATGATTCCAGTTTGCAGGCCGATACCACCGTATCTCAGGCGCAAAATGCGGTGAACAAGCTTCATTATGCTGTATCTCAGGCGATGTCTCATCCGACGGCACAGACCATTGCACAGGCGGAACGACGTTTGGCACATACGGAGCAGGCGATGCATCAAGCAGAGCTTTCGCTCGGAGGACAAGGCGTTGAGCTCGCAGAAGAGATGTTCATCGAGGAGAAGAGAAGATTGAATTCAATCCAGAGTCAGCACGGTCAAGGGAATCAATAACGTTCCTGTTCACACCAGAACCCGCAGGCAGCAATGCTTTGCGGGTTCTTCATGTCTTTTGCAAAGACTCCTGATCCATGGGTCTTCTTCGAGAAGTATGTCGAATGGTCGCTTAAAATTCTGTGAGAAGGTTAATAGAACAAGAGCAGGCAAAATTCCATACGGGAGGTACAGAATGACAAAACACATAACAGATTGTACGATTCTGAACAACGGAGTAACGATGCCATGGCTGGGATTTGGAACATATAAAGCAAAAGGCAAGGAAGTGCAACAGGCAGTCGAGACGGCTTTGGAGGTTGGATATCGCAGTATTGATACCGCGTCCATCTATGGCAATGAGGAAGAAGTGGGACAAGCGATCGCAAGCAGTGGCGTTGCCCGTAACGAACTGTTTGTGACAACTAAGCTCTGGAATGAGGATCAGGGTTTTGATTCAACGTTGAGAGCATTTGAAGCCAGTCAGAAGGCACTTGGACTGAATGTGATTGATCTTTATTTAATTCACTGGCCTGGCAGAGACCAGTACAAAGAGACGTGGAGAGCATTCGAACGTCTATATAGCGAAGGAAGCATCCGTGCAATTGGTGTGAGTAATTTTCAGGTTCACCATCTGCGCGAAATCATAAATGAAGGCGGTACGGTGCCTGCGGTGAATCAGGTAGAATTGCATCCGGGTCTGATTCAACAGGAATTGCAGGATTTCTGTGGGGAGCAGGGGATTCAACTGGAAGCTTGGAGCCCGATTATGAAAGGCAAGCTGAACCAAGAGTCGACGCTTAAGGCGCTGGCCCAGAAATATGGGAAAACACCGGCACAGATTATTCTGCGTTGGGACATTCAGAATCAGATTGTGACGATTCCGAAATCGGTTACCCCGGAGCGTATTCGTGAGAATGCGGACATCTTTGACTTTGAATTAACACCAGATGAGTTGAAATTGATTGATGCGCTGGATTCGGATAAGCGGACTGGACCACATCCCGATCAACTGTTTTGGGATTGAGTGGTAGGCGCTAATTGGATATAAGTGTTTGATGATAAGTTAGTGGGGGTTCCGGTTACTGAATCGTTCTTTCGATCGCTGTTGTCTCCAAATTTTTTTGATTCCTCGTTTCAGAGGATAAAATTCGGAGACAGCTTATGCTTCCGATGCAGCTTTCTTGCAGAAAGCTTTCAGGCGAACGCTTCGCTTCTTCAGAATCGATTCCGTCCCCTCCACAGTAACTGTTCATTAGACAAACTAATTACAATGAGCTGGAGTCGTAAGTATATAAAAAAAGCAGCAGGATCGGGAAATATTCCCTGATCCTGCTGCTTTTTGTGTGTGAGTTGGTTTAATTTTTATTCGGCACTGCGCAGCCGTCATCTGTGCAGACGCCGCTGCCGTCAGTGTCTGTTGTATTGGATTCAACCATAGTGAAAGGGGAGCGCTCATCCCATGCTTTCTGAATCGCGTCCAGGAACACCTCGTCCGGCTGTGCGCCCGATACGGCGAACTTGCGGTCGAATACGAAGAACGGTACGCCACGGATGCCCAGTTGCTCGCCTTCTGCTTGATCAGCGCGGACATTGTCGGTGAATTGATCACTGGACAGCACTGCCACAGCTGCATCGCGATCCAAGCCTACTTCCTCTGCCAATTGAGCTAACACTTCAGGGTCGCCAGAGTGTTTGCCTTCAATGAACACAGCTTGGAATATCCGCTCGCTCAGTTCAAGGGCTTTGCCTTGTGTGTCCGCCCAGTGCGTCAATCGGTGAGCTGAGAAAGAATTGGTAGGGATCATGGCATCGATATTGTATTCCAGTCCTGCCGTGCGAGCATTGGCATTCATCTGAGCATTCATGCCTTGGGCCTGCTCTGCGCTAATATTATATTTGGAAGCCAGGTATTCCGTATTGGTTTTGCCTGGGTTCAATGCAGCGTTCGGATCAAGCTCGAAGCTTTTGAATTGCAGCTTCACTTCATCACGGTGTGGAAACTGTTCCAATACATTCTCCAGGCGGCGTTTGCCGATATAACAGAATGGGCACAGAAAATCAGACCATATCTCGATATTCATATTGTTAAAACCTCCATCATCCATATAGTTGAAACTAATATAGTTACAATTATAAAGCCACTTTCTATAATTCGCAAGGAGATTGCTATTTATCCCGATATGCCTTGGACCAATGGTAAGGTTGAATCTCATCCAATCTTTTAAAAATCAACTGACCAGCAGGATCGTATACGGCAGCCTTGACTTTTTCACCCCAATAAAACAATCGTTCCTGGCATACACCGCAAGGTGTAAGGACTTTGAATTCCGAATGCTCGTCATTACGAGCGATACAGAGAGAGTGGGTGACGCGTTCATTCAATTTGTGGGCTTCCAGATACGCCCCTGTTTCCATACACAGATGCGTGGCGTCGTTGATAACCTCTGGTGCCACGCTAATTAGCAGGGAACCGGCTTCGGTATAGACTGCACCCGCCCCGCCCCATCCCTTGGGATAACGCTGCTGCACGAAGCTTGCGGCTGCATCGAACAGTTGCTGTTCAATATTGAATGTTTCTGTGTGTGAAGTCATGTAATGTAAGTTTCCCTTCTTTAATGCAATTCATTTTATTTCGTGTAATTGTTCATCTCGGTTATTGGGATGTTGCCGCTGAACTGTCATCCTCTCGAAAACGCTGAATTAAATCATAGGTAATCACCGTGTCCGAGACATGTAATCGCTTGGTTGCTTCATCACGAGCGGGACGGCAAGCATTGATATCTGTTTTGTCACGTGTGGACAAGTCATAACAAGCGCCGCTCTCGTAGATATAATCATCCGATGGAATATAGAATACAGAACCATCCGAGAATGCACCATTCCGCAACACAACTGTACGTGCAGACCCGTCATATACGTCGTTGCCCATATGATAATAGGACTGGTCGGATACGCCGAGCAGATGCAGCACGGATGGCGTGATGTCCAGTTGTCCCGAAGGTTCGTCGATGGTTCCTGCAGCTGCTCCGTCCGGTAAATGCACGAGTAGAGGTACCTCGTTCATGATCTGTGCCATATCGAGTTCGTTCAATGAACGTCCCAGAAATTGCTCGTATTGTGATTGTTCCTTAATCGAGTTGTCGTGATCCCCGTAGAACATAAAGATGGTATTTTCCCATAAGCCCCGATTTTTCAGATCTTCGATCATCTTACCCAGTGCCGAATCCACGTAATGAACGGATTGCAGGTAGTCACCGAACATCGTTCCCTGGAACTCGCCAACATCCAGTTGCTGCTTCTCTTTTGGCAAGGCATACGGATGGTGACTGCTGAGTGTAATGAGGAAGGAATAGAACGGTTCGGTCACCTCACTGCTCATTTTCTCAACGGATTGGCGGAAAAAGGATTCGTCAGACAGGGACCAGCCAAGCGGGTCATCCTGTGCAAAATCATTTTTACTATAAAACTTGTCATACTTCATGTTCTGATACATCGTGTACCGATTCCAGAAGCCACTCTCATATGCGTGAAATACGTTGGTGCTGTACCCGTTATCCTTCAAAATGGAAGGAAGGGAATCATACGTATGGTCTGCATAACGTACAAACGCGGATCCGACCGGAAGCGGGTGCAGTGAGATGTTTGCTCCAAAATCGGCATCCGACGTTCTGCCCTGACCTGTCTGGTGGTAAAAGTGACTATAATACTGACTTTCCTTCATCAGTTCATTAAAATGGGGTGTGATCTCCTGACCGCCAATGCTCTGGCCAATCATGAAGTTCATAAAGGCCTCACCCTGGACAATAATGACATTGCTGTCCTTATATTTACCGAACAAGGCATCGTTTTGCGGTTCAGCTCCCTGCCTTTCAGCGAAGAATGCCTTTGCTTGTTCAACATCAGCGGGTTCAGCCTGCGGCCCGGAGCCGATATGGTCTTTGGCAAAGTTGTACAGATCATAACCGTGAAAAGCGAGAAGTCCGGTCACATTGTACATGGATACATTCCACCAGTTGTTATCGAACAGGCCCTTAGCCCATGTTTTGCTATAAAAATAAATCGGGCCGACGGCGAGGCCAAGTCCCAGCACAAGGGCAATGCTGCCAGCAGTGAGACGGCGGCGCAGCCGTGTCTTGCCATCGTTATACGAATAACTCCCATAGCCATGTGCCGACGCACTGAAGTGCTTCGAACGGTAACGTCTGCTGAACAGTAAGATAGCTGCGAACGGAATGACGACAAGCCAGTCGGCAAAGAACCAGAGATCACTTGTGTAGATCAGTGTAGCGATGCTGTCACCCAATGCATCAACTTGTCTGGCCTGCAACAATACCGGGATGGTCAAGAAATCCTGGAAATAACGATAATACACCATATCGGCATAGATTAGTGCGGTAAGCAGCAGGTTAAGCACTGCGAGAGACACGATCATGCCTCTGCGAGGCAGCCACCAAGTCCAGAAGGAGAGGAGCAGTAGTGATCCAATGGCAATGACTTTATCCAGCAGCCCCATCGTAATGTTATAGGCGTGCAGATTGTGATGGAGCCACATGAGTTTGAGCAGCATGAGCACAAGAAAAATAAGATATAACGTTAGTGGATGATTTAGAAGCCCGCGTGGTATGGAACTGCGCGTAGGCCGAGTAACAACCATATGTATGTCCCCCTTGCTTTCATTGTTTTGTAATCGGAATGTAAAATAGGGCTCCATCCATTATAGCGTGGCCTCATGTGTTTTCAACTATGCTTCAGGCAGTTCAATTCCTGTGGAAGCGAACTGCGATAACGGTGAATTCATATGATCTGAATAGCACGCAAAAAAAGTGCCCAAGCCATGAATGGCGAGGAGCACTCTGTATGTGCAATACGTTAAGAAGATTGGGGTGCTTTATTGCGTGGGGGCAGTGGTCCCAGATACTGATAGTATTGTGTTTCAATTCGTCCGTTGAACAATTTGCGACGCTTGTCTGCCTTGTGGCCGAAGTATTCTTCAAAAGCTTTGGTCGACGTGATTGCAAAAAAGGACCATGTCGGCATGTCGAGGTAACTGCGCCCTAATGAGCGGAGTAACTTCTGAACTTCTTTCTCTTCACTCAAACGTTCACCATATGGGGGATTGGTAATGATGACACCATATTCACCCTGTGGTCTTGCGCGATGAGCGGGCAGGACGCTGACTTCAATGTCATTGGCGAAGCCGGCACTTTTGATCGCTGCCATAGCAACTTCAATTGCTTCAGGATCAATATCGCTACCTGAAATCTGTAACGGGACATCGTCACGTACAGCATCGAATGCTTCTTCGCGCGCCTGTTCCCATAATTCTTCAGGAATAACAGCCCAGTCCTCGGAGTTGAAGGTCCGACGAAGTCCTGGTGCAATGTTCCAGCCGATCATAGCGGCTTCAATCAGCATTGTGCCTGATCCACAGCATGGATCATAGAATGGACGAGATACATTCCAGCGGCTGAGCTGAATAAGAGCTGCAGCAAGTGTTTCTTTGAGTGGCGCTTCGGTGACGAGTTTACGATAACCCCGTTTATGCAGACCTGGTCCCGTCGTATCTAAAGTAAGCAGGGCGCGATCGTTCAGCAGAATGACCTCAATCACATAACGAGACCCATCCTCTGGGAACCACTCCGTGTCATAAGTCAGCTTCAGTTTCTCTACGATTGCTTTTTTCACGATCCCTTGTGATGCAGGCACACTGCTTAACTGGGATTTTTGAGAACGACCCTCTACAGGGAATTCGCCGTCGGCTGGAATCCACTCTTCCCAAGGAAGTGCTTTGGTGCCTTCAAACAATTCGTCGAATGTTGTAGCAGGGAATTCACCCATTTTGACCAATACGCGATCCGAACTTCTCAGCCACAGATTACACCGGCAAATATCAATATAATCCCCAGTGAAGAAAACCCGTCCATTGTCGATCGTAACATCCTCATACCCCAGTTGCTTCAGTTCCCGGGCAACAACAGCCTCGAGTCCCATCGCCGAGGTCGCAATCAATTGCAATTGAGCCATGTGATTCATTTCAACTCCATTTCAAGCTGGAGAAGGGATATCCTTCTCTCTGCTGTATAGTAACGGTGCGGCCTTGCCGCTTTCCGTGAAAAAACTTACAATGAGAAATGCGGTGAACGTATGCATTCCTCTCTCGAGGCAATTGCACCAGTCGACCGCCTGTGTTGATAACAAACATTTATTATAGAACATTGGCATCCATATGGAAAGCAGTCCAAGTGTCCAAGGAGGATTTTAGTGGTGAATCTGACCCCTGATGAATATGTAAATCAATTATTTCAAGAGGATGATCTTTTGCTGAAAGTGAAAGAGGCCATCCGTTCGAACGGTATGCCGGAAGTTTCCGTTGCGGCTGCGTATGGACGATTACTCACGTTTCTAGCCAAAACATCCAAAGCGGAAGCTGCGCTCGAAATTGGCGTGCTGGGCGGTTACAGTGGGATCTGCATTGCTCGCGGGTTGAGTGAAGGTGGAACCCTGACGTCGCTGGAACTGAAAGAGGAATATGCGGCAATGGCGCGTGGTCATCTGGAAGAAGGCGGTTTTGGTGAAAAGATCGAGTATCGGATTGGCCCGGCGGCAGATAGCCTGAAGCAACTGGGGCAGGAAGGTCGCACATTCGATTTCTTCTTTATTGACGCAGACAAGGAAAATTATCCGGTATATCTCGACTATGCCATTAAGCTGGCTCGGCCAGGTGCGGTCATTGTGGGTGACAACTGTTTCCTGCGTGGTCGTACGCTGAATCCGGACAAGCAGGGCCCGGCAGTGCTTGCTGTTCGCCGGTTCAATGAACAGATGGCGAGTGACCCGCGTCTGGTAACGACCATGTTGCCGGACTACGATGGGCTCGTACTTGCTTGGGTGAAGTGAAAGTGGATATTTCCTAAAGATAAAACTCCGATGGAACACGATCACCCTCACGCTCTTATGCTTGTGAGGGTAATCGTGTTTCTGTACGGAGTTTTTTTAGTGATAATATTATAAGTAAGAAAGAAGTTATAAATTTCTATATATGGAGGTTTTAAATTGAGACCTTTATTCATTTTTCTTTCTTTGCTTCTGATCTCAGGTTTCGTATTTCATTTTCTTAACGTATATACGCCGTTTTTAATACTGCCAGTTTATATTTTACTTATTGCAATCCTAGTTTTCTTGGTTTTTTATCTGTTAAGGTTTTATTTAACTAAAAAAAATAATCATAAAATTTGAAAAACACAAAAGAAGAGACGACACACCTTGAATCACAGGAGTGTCGTCTCTTCTTTTTGTCCAGATTTATAAAGGATGAGTGCTTTCTTATACTTCCGGTGTTCCGTACGTTTCGAACCATTTTTTGATGGTGTCAAAATCATCACTGAAGGATAATCCCAGCATCAATAATACACGAGCTTGTTGAGGACTCAGGTTGTCGCCGGCAATAATGCCTTTGCCGCCGCCGTATACACTTCCCGAACCCGTCCGAGTGGTGGTTACGAAGAGTACACCTTCTTCAATGGCTTTGGTACGGGCTTGTCCCATAGCTCTGGAGATGCCGCCAGCTCCTGTACCGGAGGTTACGATTCCTTGCGCACCATTGCTGACGAATCCTTCGATGGCTCCGCCTCCAGCTTCTTGATACGAGATCGCAATCTCTACTTTAGCGAGGTCTGCCTTTGTGATTTTACTCAGATCGAATACGGGCTTCGCTGTGCCTTCAGGTTTCAAGGCGCGTGCAGGAGCGCGGTAGATTCGAATGTTTTCTTCATCAATATATCCTACGGCACCGAGCATCGGTGTTTCAAACGTATCTGTCCGATAATCATTTGTTTTGCTTACACCGCGTGCGAGTTGAATGGTGTCATTCAGCATCAGTACAGTTCCGAATGAAGTGGTACGACCACTACCTGCAAGTT
This sequence comes from Paenibacillus sp. USHLN196, assembly GCF_037144955.1. Taxonomy (NCBI): domain Bacteria; kingdom Bacillati; phylum Bacillota; class Bacilli; order Caryophanales; family Paenibacillaceae; genus Paenibacillus; species Paenibacillus sp. USHLN196. Next base: position 428,185 of record NZ_JBBCYH010000004.1, read on the forward strand.
TGATTGCGTTATACAGGTTGGCTTGAGCGTCAGAGCCGATGACAGTCCATGGACGCATGGAACCTGTGATCACGACTGGTTTGTCACTCTGAACCGTCATGTCGAGGAAGTAGGCAATTTCCTCCATGGTATCTGTACCCGTGGTAACAACAACACTGTCATATAGTGCAAGAGCTTTGTCCACCGTTTGCGACAAGTCATAGAGATCAGCCATGCTATAGGATCCCGAGCCTGAATTTCCGAATTGGAGTGTGCTAACATCTGCAATCTTCTGCTTATCCGGTAAGGCGTCTACCATCTCTGCAATGGGAAGCGTACCTGCCTTGTAGTTCTGGAAGCTGGTCGCATCCTCGGATTGACCGGCAATCGTTCCACCGGTTCCGATCACCAATACATTGGGGAGTGCAGATTGCTTGGAGGAGTCTGGTACGGCAGGGATAGAGGTATTGCGAGCTGGAGTAGTCGGTGTTGTCTGGACAGTACCTGTTGTGCCTTTCACCTCTACCGTAGCTGCGTGAGCAGCATAGGTTCCGATGGGGGACAACGAGATCGTTAATGCTGTTAAAGCTGCGGTACTCCATACGGCCCAGGGACGAAGATTGGATGTTTTACTCATGAATTGCACTCTCCTTCAAGTAAGTGTGATGTTAAGTTTGTTAAGAAGAATATGTATACCATTTCAAAATGATTGTATTTCATGTTAAATAATATGACAACAATAGATAATGGTAGAGTAACCGGTTACATTTATAGATAATGGGAGTAAAATGATTGTTTATAAGGAATAATGGAAGAATATTCACTCTGATAGAGCGAGAGGAGTTGATAGATTTAATAGTTTTAGATATTAAACAGCTAGTTACATGTTAGTTAATATTACGTATCGAGGCTTTATCCTGATAAACGAAGCTTTTAAAAAAAGGAATGTTGAATAGAGATTCATGCTGGGGGATACCCATGATCAGAAGATTATACTGTCATCAGAGTACCAAGAGTAGATATCCTTTAGTTCTATTTACATAAAGCACGAGAGGAAGTTGGTAGCGGTTAGTAGGTAATGGGTCTCAATTACGTTCCATAGATTGGTTTCGTTATGAAGTTGTGTTTATAATAGGGGTGAACAACATATGTAAATAAATATATAATATTGATTGGAGGAGAAACGATGAAACAGGCACCCAGAAAGTATGCAAATTACATTCCGATTCGGGAACTGGAGACTTTGGAACAGCGGCTGTCTCCCTTCCAGGTGTACGCAGAGCTTCGTGACAACACTCCAGTCCGATATGATGAGCATCGAGAATGCTGGGATGTTTTCGGTTATGAAGATGTGAAGTACGTATTGAAAAACCCGAAACTGTTCTCTTCCGCACGTGATCGTGCCAATACGAGCATGTTGACGACAGACCCGCCCAAGCACAAACAGCTGCGTGATCTGGTGAATCAGGCGTTTACACCCAAGGCCATTGAAGCATTGGCTCCGCGTATTCAGGAAATCACAGATGAGTTAATTGCTCCACACCTGTCAGAAGGACATATGGAACTTGTTGATGACCTTGCTATGCCATTGCCTGTCATTGTAATTGCTGAATTGATCGGAGTCCCTGCAACGGATCGTCAAAAGTTCAAGGACTGGTCTGATGTATTGGTGAAGGGTGCACGTGATGATAGTGAGCAGGCTTTTCAGGAGTTGTTGGAGGAGAAAAAAAGAAATATACAGGAACTGCATATCTATTTCACTGGCATCATGGAAGAACGTCGGTTGCAGCCACAGGATGATCTGATTTCGTTACTGCTTGCTGCGGAGATTGATGGTCAGAAGCTGACTGCAGAGGAAGTTGTAGGCTTCTGTATTCTCTTGCTGGCTGCTGGGAATGAAACAACAACCAACCTGATTACCAATGCGATTCGTATACTGTCTGAACAACCTGAACTACAAGAGGAGTTACGCGAACATCCTGAACGGATTACTTCTGCGGTGGAAGAGACCCTGCGATATTATCCGCCAATTGTTGCGATTGGGCGGGTCGCCAAGGAAACCGTAGAGTTGAATGGACAGACGATACAAGCGGGAGATCAGGTGATTTCCTGGGTTGGATCAGCGAATCGGGACGGTGTGCAATTCGAGCGTCCGGAAGATTTTATATCTGATCGCAAGCCGAACAGACATATGGGATTTGGATTTGGCATTCATTTTTGTTTGGGTGCACCACTCGCTCGTTTGGAGGCAAGGGTAGTTCTGCATACGTTGCTTCAGCACATGGAGTGCATTCAGCTTGTGCCGGGGACGGTCCTGCAGCCGATACAAAGTGCTTTTGTATTTGGTGTGAAACATTATCCGATACAATTCAATACATGATTGATATATGAATGACAAAAGCCGCTCCCAGGCCATTAGGCACTGGAAGCGGCTTTTTCTGAAGAACGTTGATATGGATTGGTTATATAGACGGGAAATCAGGATTCCCGCGGCAATGCCGGTTTGTTGTACAATTTGAATCTGACCCAAACCATATTGAGCAGTAGCAGTCCACCAGAGACGATAAAGAGACCTTCAATTCCGATGAATCCTGCCATAAAGCCTCCGATGACCGCCCCAAGCATGTTGCCCAGCGCCAGAGTGCTCGTATTAAAACTGAATGCACGGCTAATCATGCTATCTGATGTGTAGGAACGGATCAAGGCGTTAACGCTTGGAAGCAGGCCACCCATAAACACACCCATCATGAAACGGACAAGTATGAGCTGCCACACCGTCTGAACAAATGCCTGCGGAATAAGCATGAGTCCTGTTCCGATGAGTGAGAAGGTAAGGACTTTGTGTGGGCCGATCCGGTCACTCAGCTTCCCTAGAATCGGAGACATCGCCATATTGGATAGTCCCGTAACTGCACCGACAAGTCCTGCCCAGAAGGCCACATTTACATCCGAAGCATGCAATTTTTGTACATACAGCGGCAAGAGTGACATGGGGCTTATCATCGCAAATTGCAACAGGAACGTCACTGCAAAAAGTGCGGGCAGTTGAGGTGATTTGTTCAACTCCTTCAGACCGGACAATACGGATTGTGCCGGCAGTTTGGCTGCTTCTTTGCGGTCGAATTTCTCTCTCACCAAGAACATGGCGAGCATGGAAGCGACGAAGATCAGTCCGCCTGTAATGTAGAAAATGGGACGGAAGCCTACCGCATCAGCTAGCAAGCCACCAATGAGCGGACCCAGAATCGTGCCGGCAACCTGCCCGGACTGACTGATTCCCATGGCGAAACCCATTCGGTCCTTCGGAGTGGTACCCGATATCAGCGCAACAGCAGCAGGATTGAAACCGGAAATTGTACCGTTAAGCAAACGCAATAAGAGAAGCTGCCAGGGATTCTGTGCCAGACCCATAAGGGCGATCACGATGGCCATTCCGAATCCTGAGCGCAGCAACATAACTTTTCGACCATACTTGTCAGATAATTTGCCCCAGAGCGGTTGGAACAAAAATGAGGTCAGGAAATTGGCTGCAAATATAAATCCGGCCCAAATGCCAATTTCATGTTCGCCAACAACGCCAAGATCTCTTGCGAGATACAGGGACAAAAATGGGGTAATCATGGTCATGCCCGAATTGACCAAAAATTGTCCGAACCAAAGCACAATGAGGTTTACTTTCCACGTTTTCAAAGTGCTTTCACTTCCTTTCAAAGATATTTCTGTAATTCTCAAAAAAACACCATTCTTTCATTATAACATAATTGGCATATGGAGGAGGGGTGTAAGGAATGTCATAGTATTGTCACGTAGAACGCATCTGCATGTGGTTGTTACGGCTGTTTAAAAAGGGCATAATGGTAATTATGAGTCCAAAAACTATTGGAGGCTTCTTACATGAGCTATAATGATCGACTGATTCGGGCAAGTTTCAAGCAACAGGTCGACCGTGTTCCGGTATGGTACATGCGTCAGGCTGGACGTTACGATCCTGAATATCGCAAGATTAAAGAAAAGTACTCCTTACTAGAAATCTGCCAACAACCCGAGCTGGCGGCTGAAGTTACACTCATGCCCGTACGCAAGCTTGGTGTAGATGCGGCTATTTTGTATTCCGATATTATGAATCCGGTTGCCTCACTGGGCATTGATTTTGACATTGTAAAAAATATTGGTCCAGTTATCGATAATCCTATTCGATCCGCTGCAGATGTGGATCGTTTGCGTCCCATTGACGTCGAAGGAGATCTGTCACATATTCTGGAGACCATTCGAATTCTGGATAAGGAACTTAACGTGCCTCTGATTACGTTTGCGGGCGCACCTTTCACGATTGCGAGTTATCTGATCGAAGGACAACCTTCGAAAGGTTACATCCGCACCAAAACGATGATGTACAGCGAGCCTGAAGTGTGGCACAAGCTGATGCAGAAGCTTGGTGATATGGTAATTACATATATCCGTGCGCATATTGCGAATGGCGGTAAGGCATTCCAGTTGTTTGACAGCTGGGTTGGAGCACTTTCTCCCAAAGACTTCAGAACATATGTGTTGCCTACGATTACCCGTATCTTTACCGAATTATCGGATTTGAATGTACCGAAGATTTATTTCCCTGGTGTCGCTTCGGGCGAATTGTTGCCAACGCTGCATAATCTGCAAGCCAATGTGATTGGATTGGACTGGAGAGTATCGATTGCGGAAGGGCGCCAACGACTAGGTGGTAAATTTGCAGTCCAGGGTAATCTGGACCCTTATGTGCTGACAGCACCGATGGAACTGATCAAGGAACAAGCCAAAGTGATTATCGACGAAGGAATCAAGGAGCCGGGGTATATATTCAACCTGGGTCACGGACTATTTCCTGAGGCATCTCTTGATAAGCTCAGAGAACTAACGGCATATATTCATGAATATTCTGCGGAAGCATTGAAGACTGGGGTGACGATAACTAATGACTAAAACTGTAGGTGTACTGGTGATGTCATATGGCACACCAGAAAATATGGAAAGTGTTGAAGCGTATTACACACATATCCGCAGAGGGCGTCCGCCTGAACCGGAGCAATTGAAGGAACTGACGGATCGATATGAAGCCATTGTTGGCGGTGTGTTTCCACTTCGGGAGAACACGGACAATCAGGTCAAGGCTCTTCAGGAGACGTTAAACCGCGATGAGCGTGGGAGTGACGTGGAATTCCGTTGTTATCAAGGACTGAAGCATGCCTATCCGTTTATTGAGGATGGTGTGGAACAGATGGCGAAGGATGGAATTCAGACAGCAATTGGTATTGTGCTGGCTCCCCATTTCTCAACGATGAGTGTAGGCAGTTATATCAAGCGAGCGCGGGAAAAAGCAGAAGAACTGGGCGTTCATATGTCCTTTATCGAGAGCTATCATCTGCATCCGAAGTTAATTCAGGCCTTGTCCACACGTGTCAGTGCCAAGTTGGATGCGTTCGAGGAAGCCGGAGCAAAACGCGGAGATGTGAAAGTGTTGTTTAGTGCCCACAGCTTGCCAGCACGTATTGTGGAGATGGGTGATCCATACCCGCAACAATTGCTGGAGACTTCGGAAGTGATTGCCTCACGTGTAGGCATTACCAATTGGCAATTCACTTGGCAAAGTGCCGGAAGAACAGCTGAACCATGGCTTGGGCCAGATATCCTCGATACGTTACAGGAACTTTCCCGTGAGCAAGTAGAGGATGTTCTTGTGGCACCGATCGGGTTCGTTTCGGATCATCTCGAAGTGCTCTATGATCTCGATATTGAGGCCAAATCGATTGCCAAAGAGATCGATATGCGCCTGATGCGTATTGATTCTCTCAATAGCGATCCTCTATATATGGAGACGTTAAGCGACGTTATTATAAGCCAATGGCAGCAAGGGTCGGATGAGTAATGGATGACAAGAAACGCCGCGTTGTTGTTGTCGGCGGTGGCCTCACCGGCCTTAGCGCGGCATTTTATATCCGCAAGCATTACCGGGAAGCAGGAGTTGAACCTGTGATTACCTTGGTCGAGAAAAGCTCGTCCATGGGAGGCATGATTGAGACGCTGCACCGGGATGGATTTGTGATTGAAAAAGGGCCGGATTCTTTCCTGGCTCGCAAAACAGCAATGATTGATCTGGCCAAAGAATTGGAGATCGATCATGAGCTGGTAAGTCAGAATCCGGAATCAAAGAAAACGTATATCATGCAGCGTGGCAAGCTTCATCCTATGCCAGCAGGACTCGTTCTCGGTATTCCGACAGAATTAAGACCATTCTTGAGAAGTGGTCTGGTCTCTCCGGCTGGTAAACTGCGGGCGTTGATGGACTTTGTCATCCCGCCGCGTCGCACAACAGAGGATGAATCGCTCGGTTATATGATTGAGCGACGTCTTGGAGCAGAAGTGCTGGAGAACTTGACCGAACCGCTGCTTGCAGGAATCTATGCAGGGGATATGCGGCGATTGAGTCTCCAGGCTACTTTCCCGCAATTCGGAGAAGTAGAGCGCGATTACGGCAGCTTGATCCGGGGCATGATGACTGGTCGCAAACCTGCCGAGACGCATACTGGAACAAAACGAAGTGCCTTTTTGAATTTCCGGCAGGGGCTTCAAAGTCTTGTTCATGCCCTCGTCCATGAGTTGCAGGATGTGGATCAACGTCTGAATACCGCGGTGAAGTCGCTGCAACCTATTGATGGGGCGCAGACCCGATACCGTGTTGAACTGGGTAATGGCGAAATGCTTGAAGCCGATGATGTAGTGGTTACCGTGCCGACGTATGTCGCGTCGGAGCTGTTGAAGCCACACGTGGATACAGCGGCTCTGGACGCAATTAACTACGTGTCTGTAGCTAATGTGGTGCTCGCTTTTGAGAAAAAAGAGGTGGAGCATGTATTCGACGGATCAGGTTTCCTCGTTCCGCGAAAAGAGGGCCGGAATATTACGGCTTGCACGTGGACATCGACGAAATGGCTGCATACCAGCCCGGACGATAAAGTCTTGCTCCGTTGTTATGTTGGTCGCTCTGGGGATGAACAGAACGTAGAGCTTCCGGATGAAGCACTGACCGATCTGGTTCTCAAGGATCTGAGAGAGACCATGGGCATCGAAGCGGTACCGATCTTCTCTGAGATTACAAGGCTTCGCAAATCAATGCCACAGTATCCCGTGGGACACCTCCAACATATTGCCGCTCTTCGTGAGGAGTTAGGCAGTAAATTACCGGGTGTGTACATTGCAGGTGCAGGTTATGAAGGCGTAGGTTTGCCAGATTGCATCAGACAAGCGAAGGAAATGTCTGTCCAGGCTACAAAAGAGTTTGCGGTAGAATAAGTGCAGCAAGAGAGCTGTCTCAAACGTAGAATTATCTACAGGAGAGACGGCTTTTTTTACATGAAGATCTGAAAGTTAACCGAGTTCATACCCTTCCAATCGATACAGTTCCAAGGAATGATGGAAATCCAGAATATGCCTGATATAATGGTATGTATGGCTGTGAAGAAGAAGAGGAGCTGCTTATGTATCCCCCAAGATCAGAGCGAAGTGTACAGAAGAAAAAAGGTAAACGTACCCGCAATACAGTTATCTGGACAGTTAATATTGTATTGATCATGGCAATTGGTCTAGTCGGCATTTTTTATGTCATCCATTCACGTCAGCAACAGGCAGACCAGCCGGTGCAACAAGAAATTGTCGATCAGAATCAGCCTTCCATTGGAGACGATGCCAAAGGCGGCGATCAAGTAAGTTCACCGGACTCGGAGTCCGATGAGACTTCGGAAGAAGACCCCGGAGCTGCGGATGAAGAGACATCAGAGGATGCAGAAAAAACATCCGGCATAGCGACACCTGACACTTCAGGCAACACCAATAGTGGGAAGACGGAGTCCGGAACGAAAAAACCTGCGGCGGTTTCGACACCATCCAGCACCAAGGGAAATGCAGGTGTGGATAAGGGATCTGAGACGTCAAAACCCTCCAACTCAGCGGAGGATGTTACGATTAACTTTGTTGGGGATATTCAATTCTCGGGCAAAGTTGCTGAACTGTTGGATAGGAACGGTTATGATTATCCCTTTGCCAAGCTCGGCAGATTATTCAAGGACGATGATCTTACTATCGGTAACCTGGAGACACCCATAACTCTGGGGGGTACTGGTGCAGCTGACAAAACATATGTATATAAATCTTCGCCCAAAGCTTTGGCGGCAATGGCCTCTGCTGGTTTTGATGCTGTGAATTTGGCTAACAATCATATCCTGGATCAAGGTGTAGAGGGCTTGGTGGATACGCTAACCTATCTCAAGGAGTATGGCATAGCCCACACCGGGGCTGGCATGAACAGGGATGAGGCCTATGCACCAGCGTATCTGGAACGCAAAGGCATGAAGATCGCATTGCTTGGGTTCTCCCGAGTTGTACCGGAAACGAGTTGGAAGGCTGAGGGTAATCGGGCTGGCGTGGCTGAAGCCTATGATTTCACAGGAGCAGTTACTGCGATCCAGGAGGCCCGTAAGAAGGCGGATCTGGTCATTGTGGTTGCACACTGGGGAGAGGAACGGGTAAGTACTCCGAATAGTGACCAGACCCGATTGGCTCATGAGTTTGTAGATGCTGGTGCGGATCTGGTCATAGGTGGACATCCCCATGTATTGCAAGGGTTGGAGTACTACAAAGGGAAGTGGATTGCATACAGTACGGGGAATTTTATTTTCTCCAGATCCACAACCGAAGAAACGTGGAAAACGGCTGTGTTTCAGGCACGCTGTAGTCGCGAAGCTGCTTGCAGCATGAAAGTTATTCCTTATGAGGCGGGGCTTGGTCAGGCCATCCCGATGATTGATGAGGCGAACAGACTTCTGCTGCAGCAGATGGCACAGCTATCCCCAGGCATTCGATATGATGCGAATGGAGTGGCTTCGCCAAATTGAGAACCATTGTTGAGGAGGACATCAAATGAACAACCTTTGTGTAGCGCACCGTGGATTTTCTTCCATTGCACCAGAGAATACGATGGCTGCATTCTTAATGGCTATGGAACGGCCTGAAGTTCAGTGGATGGAGCTGGATGTGCAGTTATCACGTGATGGTGTACCAGTGATCATTCATGATTTTACAGTGGATCGCACGACGAATGGCAAGGGACTGGTTCGGGAAACCGATTGGGCTGATCTGCAACGACTGGATGCCGGATCATGGAAAAATAAGTCTTACAAAGGCGAACGGATTCCGGCTCTAAGTGAATTGTTAGATCGTTCGTGCGGGAAAGTGCGTTTGAACATCGAACTGAAAACGCAGGGTGATATGTACCCTGGTTTACCGGCAGCGGTGGTATATGAACTAAGAAAACGACATATGCAGAATGATGTAGTGATCACTTCGTTTGAACCAGCCGCTCTGATTGAAGTGAAAAAACTTGCACCGGAGATTCAGACGGGGCTAATTATTGATGCGCGACCGGGTGATCTGTTAACCGCATTGCGACAAATGAATTGCACGTTCCTCTCGATTGGATATACCAATGTAGACAAATCCTTAATGAACGAAATGCGGAGTGCAGGCATTCGTGTGATGGCTTGGACAGTGGATGACAAGAACATTATGAAGAGACTAGCGGCAGTAGATCCAGAGCTCATGTTGTGTACAAACCGGCCTGACGTATGGGAACATGCATTTCAGGAGACGAGCAGCCGATTCTTCAGACCGTAATTTACTCTATTTACACTAATGAAGGTGGTTATATTCCCATGTTGACTAACATTCGCAATGTATACTGTGTAGGACGCAATTATAAACTTCACGCGGAAGAATTGGGCAACGCGGTTCCGGATGAGCCGATGATTTTTATGAAACCATCTCACGCAGTCGTACCCCTGAATGGAGCTACTCTTGAATTGCCTGCTACCAAGGGTGAAGTTCACTATGAAGCTGAACTGGTGGTACATATCGGCCGGAGTTATGAGCCAGGTATGGCGGTAGATGAGCTGGTGGATGCATATGCGTTTGGTATTGATTTTACGTTACGGGATGTACAGACCGTGATTAAGAAAAAGGGACACCCTTGGACAGCGGCAAAAGGGTTCAAAAATTCCGCTCCGGTTACTGCATTTCAGGCATTTCCAGGTGCGGCAGCATTACTGGAGAAAGACTTTACATTGTCCAAAAATGGTGAGGAAGTCCAGCGTGGCAACATTCGTAACATGATCTTCAGTTTACAGGATATTGTGGATTATGTAGGTAACCATTACGGCCTGGGGCCGGGCGATGTCATTTTTACAGGAACACCCGAGGGTGTTGGACCAACACAAGCAGGAGATGTGCTCGAACTGGCATGGGACGGCGAATCCTTGGGTGCATGTACGATTGGGGCAGCACAATAAGGATTACACATCACACCTGCTTGGGATGGATAGGGTACAAGAAAGGGGCGTGCATACGCTCCTTTTTGTCGTGAAATAAGAAAGATCTTCAAAATTTCTATCGTACGGATTCGACGCTAATTACGCTAAGTTGTATGCAGTATTCGCACTCTGTGTGAGCAACTCTTCCAGTTCAGCTTGTTGTGCAGCATATTGCTCCGAACGGATACTTCCACTTGCGAGACGTTCATCCAACTGTTCCTTGAGCTGCCTAACCTGTATAGCAATGACCTCATTCAAGTTTCCGTTGTTTTCTTCCGTGATCGTCCTCAGTGATTTGCTGCTATACAATTCCTCGTACAAATCCGCTTCTGAAGGCTGATTCAGAGCGCTGAGCAGCTCGTCGCCGCTTCCCTCACGAGTATCCAGGTCAACGATGGACCATTTAGCAGTAGGTATAGGGGAGATGGCAGATTGACCCCATGCTGTTCCGGCGAAGGACATAGTGACAATCATTGTGCCTATAATAATGACTCTTTTCATGTTCATAGGGATAATCCTCATTTCTGTAGTTGAGTACGAACTGAATCGTAGCTTGTCGTTGATGTTTTGACCTAAGAATAGTGTAAACGGGAAACCTGAATTGAAACTTAAAACAGGATAAGTAATTTCAAATCAGCGGGCAATAAACGTGAAAGTAAAATTACTAACATAATTCATATTTGACAGGTTGGGTTAGTTGGTTATATGATGATCTCAATTATTTTAATACTCATTAAATGAACAGTGAAATAATTTGAACTGAAAACGGAACTGAGCTGATTGGACCACCAAAGGCTCCCGGGACTACTCCACTATGGAATGTCCACGGGGGCCTTTTTTCGTATGCTATTGAGGCTTCAGACGAACAAGGAGGATATGGAATGAGCGATAGAGATTGGGAAGCGTTGGAGCGGACGGATTGGTTATTTCGCAAAATGGTCAGGCGATTTGTCAAAGAGCGGGATCGCATCTCTGTAGAAGGCATTAGCCTGCCGGGCATGCTCATCCTGCACAAGATCATTCGTGAGGGAGAACAACGGCTTGGGGATTTGGCAGAACAATTGGACTTCACATCAGGTGCCATTACAGCGCTAACCGATAAGCTGGAGAAAAAGGGACTCACCATCCGCAGGCGAAAGGAAGACGATCGCCGGACGGTTTTACTGGACATCACATCCAGCGGGCGAGAGATGTATGCAAGAAACAGCAACATCGGTGCCCGATGTATCACGCTTCTGTTTGAGGGGTTTACCACGGAGGAACTGGAGCAACAAAGTCAATTCTATGAGCGGGTGGTAGCGAATCTGGAGGGGTTCTCAGACACGGTGCTGGAGTTGGCGGAGAATAACGGGATACAGGAACATGAGCAGTCCTCTACAAGTGACCTTGAGCAGAAGCAGCGGGACAATACCGGGAAGGGGAACTATCTCAGTTATTGAGGTTGAATCAAGTAGTGATATTCGACATTCCACAAACATTCTAGGGGAGAGATGATCAATGGGACACTCAACAATATATCCAACTGGAGCAACGTTATACAATCCGGATAAGGCTTGGGACGGATATACCGTCTATCAGGCAGGTGAGGAAGGCGTAGTGTTGATCGATATGAATGGCAAGGAGGTTCACCTGTGGAAAGGGCTGTTAGGGTTTCCGGCCAAAATATTGCCTGGCGGCTACGTGCTGGGCAGCACGGGTCGGAGAGATCCGAAGTTCGGTATTCAGGACAATGTCGATCTGGTGCAAGTGGATTGGGACGGCAACATTGTATGGAAATACAATAGCTACGAACATATTGAAGATCCGGGGTATGAGCCACTATGGTATGCCCGCCAGCATCATGATTATCAGCGTGAGGGTAATCCGGTAGGTTACTATGCACCTGGCCTTGCGCCGAAGACGAAGAGTGGTAAAACGCTCATCCTGGCACACAAAAATGTGAGTAATCCTCAAATTTCAGATAAGCCATTGCTTGATGATGCCATTATCGAAGTGGATTGGGAGGGGAACGTAATCTGGGAGTGGCTGCCTAACGAGCACTTTGAAGAATTAGGTTTTGATGAAGCTGCTCGAAATGTCCTGTTCCGTGATCCGAATACACGTTCTTTCGGTCATCTGGGCGGTGGAGTCGGTGACTGGTTACATATTAATTCTGCTTCTTATGTTGGACCCAACCGTTTCTATGATGATGGAGACGAACGGTTTCACCCCGACAATATTATCTGGGATGCCAGAGAGGCCAACATTATCGCCATTACAGACAGACAGAGCGGAAAGATCGTGTGGAGACTAGGGCCAGACTATACTTCACCTGAAGCGAAGCACATCGGCACGATTATCGGGCAGCATCATGCACATATCATTCCCCAAGGTCTACCGGGAGAAGGGAACTTGCTCGTATTCGACAATGGCGGCTGGGCAGGTTACGGCCTTCCGAATCCGGCTTCCCCATTTGGATTGAAACATGCGATTCGGGATCACTCCCGTGTGTTGGAGATTAACCCGGTCACCCTGGAAATTGTTTGGCAGTATACATCGGCAGAGGCTGGGTTTTCCGTCCCAACGGACTCCTATAAATTTTATAGCCCATACATCAGTTCTGCCCAGCGTTTACCTAACGGTAACACCCTGATAACCGAAGGTTCCAATGGCAGATTGTTCGAAGTCACAGCGGAGCATGAGCTGGTCTGGGAGTATGTCTCCCCTTACACCGATCGGCGCAATACCAATATGGTCTATCGCTCGTATCGCGTTCCTTATCAGTGGGTTCCGCAGTTGGAGAAGCCGCAGGAAGTTGCCATTGAAGCAATTGATGTCTCCAACTACAGGGTGCCGGGAGCAGCACCCAAAGGTTCTGCATCCATCGTGAGCGTGGAGACAACTCTTCCATTTGTGGAGGGTGCAGCCTGTGTGGCAACGTCGGATGAAGGCAAGTCAGGCGGTTAAGCGTCAAGAATTATGACTAGATCGAATGGGGTGTATATTGTGAGAAAACCATCCATAATTACCGGCGTATTGATATTATTCCTGGCCACGACACTCATATTATCCGGATGCAGTTCAAATGCAGTAGGATCTGGAGCAAAAGACGCTACCGGCAAAAATGCCGATAATGTAAAAATTCGAATTGCAGATACAAGTACCAATCCAACGTTCAGGGTAGCCATTGCCAAAGGTTTCTTTGAAAAACGGGGCATTGATGCAGAGAGTATTACGTTTGGCTCACCGGCTGAAGGTGTAAATGCACTATTTATTAAACAGGTAGATATTGCGTACGGGGCAGACTTCCCTGTATTAAATGCGCTGGCTAAAGGGGAATATTCGGTCATCGCTTCCGCAGGTCAGGCTACGGATGAAGCGGCAGCCGCCTGGAAGCTGTATGCAAAAGAGGATATTCAGAGTGGAGCGGATTTGAAGGGCAAGAAAGTGAGCTTCATTCGAGGCACATTCATTCCGTATCTATGGGATGAATATTTGAAAGATCAGGGATTGGCGCTAAGTGATGTGACACAGATTGGTCAGGGGGCTTTTGATGAGTCCTACATCGCGCTGAAACAGGGAGACCTTGATGCAACTTGGGTCATAGGTTCCGCATTAACCGATAAATTCGATGCCCTCGAAGGGGTACATCAGCTGACTGATATGTCCCAGACGCCTATACGCCTTGGTATGGGACTGGTATCGAGTAATGAATTCATCCAGGCAAACCCCGAAAAGATAAGTGATTTTCTTGCGGCGCTTGATGAGGCGTCCACGTATGCCCAAGCGCATCCTGAAGAGGTTGCGGATCTGATGTATAAAGAGACCAAACAACCTAAAGATGCCACGTTAAAAGACCTTCCGATCAATCCATGGAACGTTGGATTTACGCAGGCCGCTTATGATAGTTTGGCAGGTCAGAAACAATATATGGTGGACACCGGAATCATTGAACAGGATTTTGATCTCGACACCAAACTCAATCTGACCTCTCTCCAACAGGCTCTGCCGGAAAAAGTGGCATACCGTAAATAATTCATATTGAAATGGGAGGTGTCCGTTATGTCCTTACCTGCAACTCAGCATACCATTCATATTGAACAGCTTCGAAAAACATATCATGCCGCGACCAATGGGGATGTGCATTATATCATTAAGGATGTCGATCTGGTAATCAAAGGAGGAGAATTCTTTGTCCTGCTTGGACCCAGTGGATGCGGGAAGTCAACGCTGCTGAACATGATCGCGGGTTTTATCTCCAAGTCGGGTGGACAGCTCAAGGTAGACAACAAGGAGATCGACAGGCCGGGCAGGGATCGGGCAATGGTGTTCCAGCAGGCGGATTCTTCTCTCTTTCCATGGCTAACGGTGAGGGACAATGTTGAATTCGGGCTTCGAATGTCCAAGGTGCCTAAGACACAACGGCGTGAGATCTCTGATCGTTACATCCAGCTTGTTGGACTGAGTGCTCATGAGGGGAAATTTCCGAAAGAACTTTCGGGTGGCATGAAGCAGCGGGTTCAATTGGCTCGGGTACTTGCGAATGACTCAGCGATCTTGTTGATGGATGAGCCATTCGGTGCGCTGGACGCGATGACGAGACGAACCATGCAGAAGGAACTGGTGAATATTTGGAAAGAAACACATAAAACCGTTATCTTTGTCACACACGATATTCAGGAAGCGTTATTGCTTGGTGAGCGCATAGGCATTATGTCCGTAGGTCCATCATCAAATATAACGGATATTTACCACAACACTTTACCTTACCCTAGGAACATCGCCTCGTCTGAGTTCAACACCCTGTATGACCGAATTCAAGGCCACTTTGAAGAATAACTGAGGTGATATGTAAGATGAAATGGTTGGAGAAAAAATGGGTATCTATCCCGCTTCTATGGGTAACGGTCGTCTTGATCTGGCAGCTTGGTGCCCTCATCTATGGGCCTGACGTAATCCCTGGTCCGTGGCACACGATCCTAGGAGCACGTGAATTGATTGCTGACGGTACGCTGATGCAGTATATCGGAATCAGTTTCACTCGTGTGCTGGCGGGCTGGGTACTCGGAAGTATCATTGCTATTCCGGTAGGACTGATTATTGGCAAGGTGCATATCATCCGGCTGTTCGCCGAGCCATTCCTTAACTTTATACGCTTTATCCCGCCGATTGCTTTTATTACCTTATTTCTGGTGTGGTTCGGAATTGGAGAGCAATCCAAGATCGCGCTCATCATGTACGCTACCTTCTTCATTGTTGTGCTGAATACACTGACAGGTGTACTCTCCGTTGAAGAAGACAAAATCCGTTCGGCCCGCAGTATGGGAGCCAATGAACGGCAGATTCTGCTGCATGTGATTGTTCCGGCGACAACCGCGTATATCTTCACGGGTGTACGACTGGCGATGGGAACTTCTTATATGGCCATAATCGGTGCTGAGATGATTGCCTCGAATGAGGGAGTCGGTTACTTGATCTGGAATTCCAGACTCTTTTTCCGGACGGATTGGATCTTTGTCGGGCTAATTTCCCTGGGTTTTATGGGCTTCCTGACGGATCGATTGTTCAACTGGTTTGGTCGCAGAGTACTCTACCGATATGGGGTCATTGGCGGAGCGAAGCGGGTCTGAATGAAAAGATAGGATCACTGAATAACAGACGTTACGCAAAAGGGAATTTATCTTGTTTTAACGTATTATCAATAACCTGTTTTGGCACTTCTAAACGAGGCCGAAACAGGTTTTTTGCGTGCTGGCCTCTGGAGTTTCGGCATTGACATCAAACCGTGGTATAATTGAGTTTCAAAAATACAATAAACGTCATGCGGGTTGTGTATACGCTGCATGCAGGAGACATTATGGATTGGATTATTGGCGCCGTATGCGCTTCTATGGTGGCAGGTGCTGCCTATGCGAAAAAGTCGCTAACCCTGTCTGGCTGCCTGGCAGCAATTATGATGGGAACGATATATTACGGAGCAGGCAACCTGTTCTGGTTTGGCACGTTATTGTTGTTTTTCATCACTTCAACGTTGCTCTCCAGGTTTCGTAAAGATCGGAAGCAGGAGCTGGAGAAATCCTATGCCAAGTCAGGAAATCGGGATGCCGGACAAGTGATGGCTAATGGTGGGATGGGCATGTTCCTCTGTCTCGGATACTGGATATTTCCACATCCGGCATGGATATATGCTTTCATTGGCGTAATGGCTACCGTTACATCGGATACATGGGCAACCGAACTCGGGAGTCTTAGTCGCAAGCCGCCGCGCTCTGTTCTCACGTGGAAAGTACTTACTCCAGGTGCCTCAGGAGGCGTTTCACTTCTCGGTACCCTGGCTGCAGCTGTAGGCGGGGCTCTGATTGGTGCAGGAGCATTTTTCTTTTCCTGGATCGCCGGGGTAGAAGGGCTTGGTCTGCTTAGTTGGATTTTTGTCGGCCTTGTAGGCGGATTGGCAGGGGCTTTTGCCGATTCCTATCTGGGCGCAACGGTGCAGATGATGTATCGTTGTACCGTGTGTGGTCGTGAAGTTGAGGTGCATGAACATTGCGGGCATCCAACGGTTCGGGCTCGTGGCTGGTCATGGATGAGTAACGACCTGGTGAACGTGCTTAGCTCGGTCATTGGCGGATGTGTGGCGATTGGATTGGGTAACATTTTGGCGTTGTAGGAGGGAGTAACATTTGAACACTGTACATGGAGACAAATCGGAGGCTATTTTGGATGCAGCCTATGGTATTTTTGGCTCGAAGGGTTTTTATGAGACGAAGATGTCTGATATTGCAGACGAAGCTGGCATCGCAAAAGGCACCATTTATTTATATTTCAAAAGTAAGGAACAATTATTCGTAGCAGTATCCAAGCGTGACTGTAACAGTTTTATCAGTCGTCTTGAATATGCTTTGAACTCGCATGAGAACACAGGTGATAAACTTGGCGCAATAGCCAAGACCCACCTTACGTATTATTATGAGCGTCGCAATCATACCAAGCTCTTTTTTATGGCACCTAATAATGATCCGGATCTGATGCAATTTATGAAAGAATTTATGAATCAATATATGAGCATGGTGTGCGAGGTGCTGGAAAGTGCAAGTGTACCTGAGCCAGTCTTATTAGCCAAATCGTACATTGGGATTCTGGATCGTCTGAAGATGGATATTATGCTTAATCCAGAGTTCAACGAAGAAGATCTGAACAAACGAATTGCCTTCTCGGCAGCATTATTTCTGGACGGGTGTCGGTCCTTTTTGAAAACGTAAGTGCTTGTGTGGGTACGAGTAATATTGAATTCTATTTTACAGAGAAGTGGGTACGCGCAATGAACATAATGACGGTAGAACAAATTGCAAAAAGTTATGGCGAGAAAATATTGTTCAAGGACGCTTCATTTGGTATGGCTGATCAGGACAAGATTGGTGTCGTTGGGGTAAATGGAACCGGAAAATCCACATTTCTGCGTGTGATTTCTGGTATGGAACCTGCAGATGAGGGACAGATCTCCATTGGTAATGATGTACGCATTCAGTTTCTGGCGCAAAATCCGGACTTCAATCCGGATAATACGGTACTGCAACAAGTATTCGAAGGTGACAGCATGGAAATGAAAACCGTGCGTGAATATACGGAAACGATGGAGTTATTGGAGCTCCAGTCATCTGATCCAGCGTTGCAAGAGCGACTATTACGTTTGAATCAGCAAATGGAGCAGCTTCAACTCTGGCAGATGGAGAGTGAAGCGAAGAGTATTTTGTCCAAATTGGGTATTCGTCAATTCGATGCACTGATGGGCACATTGTCGGGTGGACAACGCAAAAGGGTAGCGCTAGCGGCTGCGCTGATTCATCCTTGTGAACTGCTTATTCTGGATGAGCCGACGAACCATATTGATAATGATTCGGTAGTATGGCTTGAGCAGTACTTGCAGAAGCGCCGCGGCGCACTGCTTATGATTACGCATGATCGGTATTTCCTGGATCGTGTGGCGAATGTCATGCTCGAATTGGATCATGGTCGTTTGTTCCGATATGAAGCCAACTATACACGTTTCCTGGAACTGAAGGCGGAGCGGGAAGAACGTGAAGCTTCTTCTGAACAGAAGCGCAAGAACCTGCTTCGGACGGAGCTTGCGTGGATTCGTCGCGGTGCCAAGGCGCGGACGACGAAACAAAAAGCGAGAATTGATCGCTTCGAACAACTCAAAGACCAACAAGGTATTCAGCGCTCGGGCTCATTGGAAGTATCGGTCGGTTCCACTCGTTTGGGTAAAAAGATACTGGAGATCGAGCATCTTACCAAATCCGTCGGTGGTCGCATACTGATCGAAGATCTGAGTTATATTGCCGTACCTGGTGATCGGGTTGGCATTGTCGGACCGAATGGTAGTGGTAAGTCCACGCTGTTACAGATGATATCTGGCAAGTTGGAACCCGATGCTGGAGTGGTTGACGTCGGCCCTACAGTCAATCTGGGTTATTTCACACAGGAACATCAAGAGATGGATGAATCACTTCGTGTGATTGAGTACATCAAGGAAGTGGCCGAGAATGTGAAAACGGCCGATGGCTCTCTGATTACAGCATCCCAGATGCTGGAGCGCTTCCTGTTTACCCCGGCTTCCCAATGGACGCCAATCTCCCGCCTGTCTGGTGGAGAGAAGCGTCGTCTGTATCTGCTGCGTGTTCTGATGGCTGCTCCGAATGTATTGCTGCTGGATGAGCCGACAAATGATCTGGATATCCAGACACTCGCTGTACTTGAAGACTATCTGGATGATTTTCCGGGTGTTGTTTTTGTTGTATCCCATGACCGTTATTTCCTTGATCGTACTGTGGATAAAGTGCTGTCTTTTGAGGGTAACGGTGCTGTACGTGTGCACGTCGGCGACTACAGTGAGTATGCGGAATGGATGCTGAAAAATGCACCTGGGACTACCCAAGATAGTGACACGGGCGCAGCGAAGGTGAAACAGTCATCGGAGAAACCGACTCCTGCTGTCTCAGCCGCTAAACCGAAGTTGAAATTCAGCTTCAAAGAGCAGCGCGAATACGACCAGATTGATGAAAATATTGAGAAGGCTGAAGCCAATCTCGTCCGGATTAACAAAGAGATGGAAGAGTCATTTAGTGATTCTGCCCGTCTGCAGGAATTGATGGCAGAGCAAGCTGAGGCTGAGCGCCATCTGGACGAATTGATGGAACGCTGGACTGTTCTGAATGAACTTGCAGAGCAAATTGAGCAGAGTAAGTCTTGATTTATAATTAATAGATCGCCCTTTCTCCTATAGTGACTTTAAGTCGTATTAGGAGGAGAGGGCGATTTTTTGTCTGAATACTTGAACTCAAATGTGAAACGTTCTGTATGTTCATTACGTTGTATAAGTAAAGAATTCCATAGAAGGGAGAGAACACCACATTTATGTATAAAGAAATGAATGAACAGTTGGCAGTGCTCAAGGAAAAGGGGAGAATTTACGAGAAATGGACCAAGCGCTTGGAGAAGCTTCAAACGGAGGAAACCGAATGGGAAGCAAAGGTAAAACGTCGTCTGGAGCATCTCCAGAAGGAGCAGAAGGATGTTGATCAACTGAACAGTATGACATTGTCAGCATTTTTCTATCAACTGATTGGCAAGAAGACGGAACGTCTGGAAAAGGAAGAACTTGAACTGATGGAAAGCAAGGCTGCTTACGACACTGCTTGTCGCATGCTACAAGACGTGCAGGAGCAACGAATCCATGTGGAGCAGGAGTTGGAGGGCCAACGGCAATATCAGTACTGGCAGAGTGACTACAACGCTCTGTGGGGGAAGAAGGAAGGTCGTCTGCTGGACCAGGATGCAGAATTACAGCATATGGCGGAGAATCGGGAGCATCTTGCCAGTGAACTTCAGGAACTGGATGAAGCATTCCGGGAGGGAGAATATCTGGTTCATGCTCTTGAACGTGCGGAGGAGGCTTTGGCTTCGGCAGGTAATTGGGGTGTGTATGACATGATGGGCGGTGGGGTCATCTCCACACATATCAAGCGAGGACGAATGGATGACGCTCAGGTCGCCATTATGGATGCAGGTAAGCGTCTACGACGTTTTCAGAAGGAGTTGGAGGATGTAGAGATGGCAGTACACGCGGATCTGCATCTCGGAGGTCTGCTTTCATTTGCAGACTATTTCTTCGATAACCTCTTCGTGGACTGGATGGTTCAGGACAAAATTCGCAAAGCCGAACGACAGGTGAAGGATGGACTGAGCGCGGTTCAAAAGACTATGCATGTGTTGAGAACTGAAATGCGTGATCATAAGGCAGAGTTAGAGATATTGGATCGTCAATATCATGCATATGTGGAACAGGCGGATTAATAAATATGATTTAACAAAGGACACTTCCGATCGCACACCGAATTGCTGTGCTTTGGAAGTGTCCTTTGTTGTTATGGAAGACAATGCATGTCTCTATGATAATTTTGTAGATAAATGATGCTGTTTTACTTGGTTGTAATGTAGGCAGCGAGCAATCGTGCCGTATTCAGGACAGCGTCTTTATGCGTACGTTCCATGGAATGAGATGCATGAACTCCCGGACCGATCAGTGCTGCTCGGATATTGTTTCCTCCGCGTAGTGCTGCACTACCATCTGAGCCGTATTGGGGATATATGTCGACGACGTAATCCAACCCATCTTGTTTGGCCAGCTCGATGAGACGGCTAGTCATATCATAGTCATAAGGACCAGAAGAGTCTTTGGCACATATGGACACGTCAGTTTCTTTGCAACTGAGATCGTCACCCATGGCTCCCATATCTACAGCGATCATTTCACTGATTTCCGCAGGGATATACGATGCGCCATGGCCAACTTCTTCATAGTTCGAGATGAGTAGGGAGACGTTATGTAATGGTTTCCAGCCTTCGCGATGTGCAGACTCCAGGATACCGAAGAGGGCAGCCACACTGGCTTTGTCGTCCAGATGACGTGATTTGATATAACCACTCGGCGTGATGACGGCGCGAGCATCGAAGGAGATAAAGTCGCCCACAGAGATCCCGAGCTTCAATACATCCTCCTTGGAAGAGACGACTTCGTCAATTCGAACTTCCATATGGCTTTCGGTCCGTTCAAAGGTGCGTGCATCCGGATAGACGTGTACAGACGGATGAAGGGAGAGAATAGTGCCTGTGTATGTCTTTCCATCCCGAGTATGGATGCTGCAATATTCGTTTTCGATACTTTGCATGGAAAATCCACCGACAGAGGTCAGCTTCAATGTGCCATAGGATGTAATCGAGCGTACCATGGCCCCTAGCGTATCCACGTGAGCGCTTAAAGCAATTGTCTTGGACGAATCCTGTCCGGGCAATGTAAGCATTGCACCGCCCTTGTTGTTCAGCTCACAAGCGATGTCCAGTGCTGCTGCTTCCTTGCGGATCATCTCGATAATATGATGTGTGTAACCACTTGGGCTTGGTGTATCCAGCAATTTTTTCAGAAAAGACAGAACGTATGATTCATCAATTGTAAAACTCATTGTGTAATTTCCTCCTCGGATCGTGGGTATGGTGTTAAACAAAATACAGCCTGTCTGGGGGAGAGAATGTGATACTACCATTCCTGACTCGCCAGCAGGCTGTCTCTGATTGGTTACAGTGTTCCCGTAGGGTTTCCTTTGCGCTGACTCTGGATCGAATCATTCTTCAACAGGCTGTCCGGTTCATTTGAGTCAAGTGAATCCATCGTTTTGAAAGAATCCAACGTAGATTTGCTTGTCGCGGAAGTTTCCAATTCAGATACGCGCAGTTTCAATTGTTTGTTCTCGCGTTGCAGTCTGTATTGGCGATAGATGCCATATGACCCTACAATAATTCCACCGATCAGGGTACAGCCGAGAATCAGCAAGATCAGCGGGATTTGTACTGTGTTAAATAACAGGTTGACTTGTACGGAATCCACATTAATGACCGCAAAGATTCCCGTGAGCAGTGCAAAAACAAGACCTGCTATGAGTGCCCATTGCATTTTCATGGTGTTGCCTCCTTGTTGAACAATTGAGAACTAGATATGCATTACCCATATTCGGGTATGTTGCATCTTGCAATGATGATAAAATCCCTTGCCCAAACGGGCAAGGGATGGAGGTCACATGGGAAGACAACCTTATTTGGTTAGTTGCTCCATCTGTTCAATCAATTCCTTGAACACACTCATCGCTTCACGAATTGGCTGTGGTGTAGACATATCCACACCGGCTTTTTTCAGAATGTTGATGGAGTAATCACTGCCACCGCTCTTCAGGAAACCAAGATAACGGTCAACAGCCGGTTGACCTTCTTCCAGGATTTGCTTGGAGAAGCTGGTGGCTGCGGAGAAGCCTGTAGCATACTTGTAAACGTAGAAGCTGTTATAGAAGTGGGGAATACGAGCCCATTCCATCTCAATATCTTTGTCGACAGCCATGCCTTCTCCGTGATATTTCACGTTCAGATCATAATAGATCTCGGATAACAATTGTGGTGTTAATGCGTCACCTTGTTCTGCACGCTCATGAATAATTTTCTCGAATTCAGCAAACATGGTTTGACGGAATACGGTAGTACGGAATTGATCGGCATAATAGGTCAACAGATACAATTTTTCCTTTGGATCTGTTGATTTGTTAAGCAGATAATCCATCAGCAATGCTTCGTTGGTTGTGGATGCAACCTCAGCCAGGAAGATGGTGTACTGTGCATCACGATAAGGAAGTGTTGTATCCGAATAATGTGAATGCAGAGCGTGACCCATTTCATGTGCCAGTGTGAACATACTGTTCAGGTTGTCTTTGTGATTCAATAAGACATATGGGTGAGTACCGTAAGCGCCCCACGCGTATGCACCTGAACGTTTATTTTCGTTCTCATATATATCGATCCAGCGGTTATCATATCCTGTCTGCAATGCGTCCGCATAGTCTTTGCCGAGAGGCTTCAGGCCTTCTTTGACCGTTTGTTTGGCTTCTTCATAAGTAATATCCATTTTATATTCATCTACGAGTGGAGCGAACAGGTCATACATATGCAATTGATCCACACCAAGCAACTTTTTGCGCAGGTCCATATAACGATGTAACAACGGAAGGCTCTCGTGAATGGTATCAACCAGATTCGTATACACGTCCGTTGGAATGTTATCTCCATAGAGAGACATCTCCATCACGGAAGGGTATTTACGAACATTAGCATAGAACATATTTTTGGTTACATTTGCATTCAGTGCAGCCGCAATTGTGTTCTTCTGTTTGGCATAGGTTTCGTATACGGCTTTGAAGGCACGTTCGCGAACTTCACGATTAGGGTTCTCCAGGAACTGTATGTAGCTACCATGTGTCAGCTCGACTTCGTTCCCGTGTTCATCCTTGATTCGAGGGAACTTGAGATCAGCGTTATTCAGCATGCTAAAGATCGTCTGTGGTGCTTGTGAAAGGTTGCCAACTTGTGCAAGCAGAGCTTCTTCCGTTTGGCTAAGAACATGGGCTTTTTCCCGCTTCATCTCTTCCAGCGTAAATGTATAAGCAGAGAGTTTTTCATCAGCAATGAATGCATCCAACTCGTCATCTGGCAGGGAGAGAATCTCTGGTGTGACAAAAGAAAGTGCTTCACCAACCCGTACGCCTAATTTCTGGGCTTTTTGAGATAGATTTTGATATGTAGGATTAGCTGTGTCTTCATCTTGATGCATACGTGCGTATACAAAGAGGCGTTCTATTTTGAGGCTGATCTCATCTTCGAATTCGAAGCAAGATTTGAGTACATCAGGTTGACCCAGTTTGCCTTGAAATTCGGAGGCCTTCTTGGTCAAAGACGATACTTCTTCATATTCTTGATCCCAGGCTTTCTGATCGGCAAATAAATCTTCCAGTTTCCAGCTATGCTCGGCTGGCACCTCGGAACGTTTCAATAATTGACTCATGGAAATCCTCCTTTGATTATCTGATGAATGTATGGACGAAGCTGCCTTCGTCGTGCTCGCCTGTGCGGAGAGAGACGAAGGAATCAGACTAAGTACCAGGATAACAGATAGCGATTTCTGATATTTCAACGGCCTTCCTCCTTACGATACGAATAATCTCGTATAGTATGACCTCAGGCACGTTGAAATATTTGAGCACTTGGGTCCCCGAGATTAGGTTCCCATGTTATACAGAAAATAAACGATCAGGAAAAAGGCAAAACAAATGAGCAAGGTAGCAATAAGCGCCATTCCCCGTCTTAGGCGATCCGGGATGGAGTTGCGTCCCAGAATAAGCACAATACCAAGGGAAAAGGCGAGGATAATAAAGATGACGACATTGCTTGAGTCAAGCTGCATGGGTTAGACCCCTTTGAAGGCAGCCATCAATTGACGCCATTCATCCTCACGGTTCTCAAAATCTGCTTTTGGGAAACGGCGTTCTGCCCAGTGCATTAACGCAGGGCGGCTAAGGAAAGTATGGCATTCTTCGCCCCACTCTTCCGAAATTTCTCGCAGTACGAGATATTTGCCCTGAACTTCTACGGTCATCATATTCCACTTGTCTGTTTTGTATATTTCATGTTTTTTTATCATAGGTAGTCTCCAAACTAACGGTTTTGGTAAAATGATACCGTACCCTACGATTCAAAGCAAATTTTTTCGACATTTATGGAAAGATAAATTGCAAAATGGAAGCCCATACAGTATAATAAGGGTATTCGCCATAGATGGCGATATTTTTAGGAGGTTTTTCATTTGAAAGGTACAGTTAAATGGTTTAACGCAGAAAAAGGCTATGGCTTTATTTCAGTTGAAGGCGGCGAGGACGTATTCGTACATTTCTCCGCAATCCAAGGAGACGGCTTCAAAACATTGGAAGAAGGTCAAGCGGTAGAATTCGAAATCACTGATGGAAACCGTGGTCCTCAAGCAGCTAACGTAAACAAACTGTAAGAATTGTTCCGGTCAACGGATTTCTTATACATGATAAATTTATAGCTGAATATTAAGAACCTAAGCACAGTCCCCCAAGGGAGGCTGTGCTTTTTTTGATTCTAAAATTTTCAGTGTAAATAACGGTTGAATACGGTGTATGTTTCCCTGTGTGTTCAAGATACACGATTGATCATACTGGACCATAACTTCAATCCAAAACCGATTAGGGCAGCCAGGGAGAAAGCCATCGCGGTGAGATAGAAGGTTTGTCTGCCTGCATGTTCCAGGAGCAGACCGCCCAACGTACCACTAAGCAGCCCTGAAGCACTGGACCAGACGATGGTGAACAAAGCCATACCCGTAGCTCTGTAACTGTCTGGAACAAGGCGAATGATATAACGGACTGCCGTAACGTAGAAAATACCGAAGGTAACACTGTGCATCGTCTGAATCGCAACGACGGCTGCAGGTGTATCGGATATGGACATGAGAAGCAAGCGAACCGTATACATGAGTGCAGCAAAAGCAATTAGCGGTAATTCTTTATAACGGTTTCCATACTTGCTAAGCAGCAGGAAAATGGGAATTTCACTTACAGAAGAAATCAGCAAAGACCAGCCAATCAGCCCCTCACTGGCACCCAGCTCTTTCAGTGTGATGGTAAGAAACGCTTCGTTCATCCGATGTCCCATGGCAAGCAAAAATACACAACCGAAAAAGGTGAGTACATCTCTGCGTTTCAAAATAGCCCATAGCCCTGATAGATCCATTTTGCTACTACTCCCAGAAGGCTGATCTTTTAATTGAAAACTGATCAATAATGTAGTAGCAGCAAGACCGACGCAAAGCCATATCGTCCATCCTGGACCGAAAGATCCAAGGAAATACCCGATACTTAAAGCGAAGAAGGCATACCCGATCGATCCGAAGACTCGAATGGAAGTGAAATTTCGGCCGTACTTGCTGGCCGTTGTAATGGCCATCGTATCAGAGAGCGGATAGACCGGATAATAGAAAAAGTAAAACAGGGTCACGAGTACAAATACCTGACCGAAAGTCGTTGCATTGGCGAGCATGATACCTGTGATCAATTGACCCCCAAGCAGAATGATCATCACTTTGCGTACCGTCTGGTAGCGGTCGCTGGCCATGCTCCAGAACATATTGGAGAACACGGAGATGAGGGGGCCGATCCCGTAAAGGTAACCGATCTCCGCCCGGCTAAAGCCAAGATGACTAAAGTAAAGCTGGAAGTAGGATACCACCAGAACGGTGGAACCGAAGATGGTGAACATGAGAGCCCGCAGCCAGTTCTGATCCGGGCGGGCGTTTTGACTTAATTTCATGATGAATACTCCAATCTTGTATAACAGTTCAGTGAATTTATTACCCTTTCAGGGATGATGATTTACCGGCTTTCGGTACGGACATCGTAGGTTCTTGCTGCGTACGCCGGATGACGAGCCAGACAATGACGAGTTCGGCGAGCAGACCGAGGGATTGGGCTACAGCTCCGATCATGCCGTTCCACGCAGGGAAAATACTAACGAGTATAAGCAGAACAATTACCGTGCAGATTGCATTCGCGGTTTGCGAACGAAACATCGTTTTCGTCTGCCCACGAAGAAGAATAAGGCCGTTGCTGAAATCCAGAAAAGGGAAGATCAACGGAAATAAGACGAACGCACGCAGTGTCCAGAGACTTTGTTCCAACAGTTCGCCCTGAACGCTCATGACATTCTCGAATACCCATGGTCCTAAGGGAGTATAGGCAATAGACACCGTCATCGCAAACGGAATAAATCCGGTGACAAGCGCGAATTTTCGTACCAGTTTGGCGTCCACAAGGTAGAAATTAAGCACGATCTGATGGATGTATGTAAAGAAGCTTAGCATCAACTGCATCAGACTGCTTGCTATGGCAAAAGAAGAAATGGCTAGTGCGATCCCGGTCGTTTTGCCAAGAACGATGTTGATGACCGGTCCTATAAACAGCGCTACAAAGCTGGATAACAGCAGCGGCTTATAAAAGCGAAATACGTCTCCCTTGCTCTCGACGGGATGATGTTCAAGTTTGGCTGGCATCTTGCGTTTGATGCTATTTCCTTCCAAAAAGCTGACCAGCGCTTCAATCATCATGCCCGCAGCAAAAATGATAGCGCCTACACGTCCACTGTCAATGCTGTCTGTATATATGAAATACAGGGATAGTCCATACATGCCGGCTAGACGGAATACCATACCGATGGTTAACCACTTGGTTCGGTTATTCGTAATAATGATCCCCTGATAGATGTTGCGAATCACTGAAAAGATACTTACATACATGAGAATTTCATATACGTCGATAACTTTGTTCAACAGATCCGGACTTACGCCAAACAGGTATTTGAATACCCCGGTACCCACGGGAGAATATACGATGAGAAAACCGATGAGAAGTACACAGGCAAGAAATATTTTGGTCACAAACGTGAGGGCCTGAAAGGAAAGGCGATCGCGAACCAGTGCAGAGCAGGTTTGCCGCAGCAGGGTGGAGGGACGCTCCGTGAGGGTTAACAAGCTACCTGCGATGGCATAGCTGGCAATAACCGTCTCGGGATGAGCGGAGCGTGCTAATGTGCTGTTTATAATGACGTGAGAGATGGTAACGAGAGAGGCGGAAATGCCAAGTGGCACAAAAAAAGAAAATAACCGTCTCCACGAAAGTGATTCACTTGACGACATGTCAACGACTCCTTTGATGGATGAAATATGCCTAGTATATCACAAAGCTTTGGCCGCGGATGCGATTTTTTGTGCGGAATATGCGGCAGATTATTTGTACAATTAAGGGGATCATATTATAATAGGAATGGTTAAAAATCGCTCTAATACGTATTCAACCAAGTGGAGGCACATTTATTTTGAGCCAATCAAATCGAAAACGTCATCAGTATCCGCGTGGACCGCTGGCATTGATGAGAGGGGTGTACAAATACACCATTCCGGAAACACGGAAGGCGCTGAGTGGATGGCGTGCACAAGCTGAGGCGATTCCAAATGAGGAATTGCGTACGCAAGCACTTGCCAGTCTGAGGGATAAGCAGTTTCACTGTGAAGGCGGAACCGTCTACGCTTTAGCTGATTTGCCCAACAGGCACATTCTGATTCCTCTGATCGTTTCATATCAAACTATTAGTGATTATTTGGACAATCTGTGTGACCGCAGCACCTCGATGGACCCGAATGACTTTCGTCTTCTCCATCAATCTATGCTTGATGCGGTAGATCCCGAAGCAACTCCCGTCAATTATTATGCCCTCCGTGAGGAGCAGGATGACGGTGGATATCTGCGGAATCTGGTGACCACATGTCAGGAACTGACCCGTCAGTTACCAGGCTATGCGTCCGCCAAGCCCCAAATTCAGGATCTGGCAGGCCTATACACGGACCTGCAGGTATATAAGCATATCAAGCCGGAACTGAGAGAAACGGCACTGCTCGAATGGTGGTCGGAGCATCGTCATCGCACACCTCAGTTTCGTTGGAACGAATTCGCTGCTGCAACTGGCTCTACACTGGGCGTTTTCATGCTGTTTCTGGCTGCGAGTGACGATCAGTTGACTGAAGAGCAAGCGGCCTCGATCCACACGGCCTATTTCCCACATGTATGCGCATTGCACATTATGCTCGATTATTTAATTGATCAGGATGAGGACCGCATCGGGGGAGATCTCAACTTCTGCAACTATTATGAGAATGTAGAGACAATGCTGGACCGAATTGCTTTTATTGTGGAGATGGCACGCAGTGATGTGCAGAAGATCCCGGGAAGCTCCTTTCACCGGATGATCATCGAAGGACTGATTGCCATTTACCTGTCTGATCCCAAAGTCAGCGAACAGCAGGAAGTTCGCGTAGTATCCAAACGTCTGATGAAGAATAGTCCGATGACAAGAATATTTTTCTTCATTTTCAGTCGCTGGATACGGAAGAATATGTAAGTCAGGTGTATGATTGCGGAGCCTGAAGTGAAACTAGAGGAGGAAGAAACATCATGACAGCAGTAAAGAAAATCGCAGTATTAACGAGCGGTGGTGATTCACAGGGGATGAACGCGGCTGTTCGTGCGGTTGTTCGCAGCGGACTGTTTCACGGTCTCGAAGTATACGGAGTTCAACGTGGATACCAAGGTCTTTTGAATAATGACATTTTCCCAATGGATTTGCGGAGTGTAGGGGATATCATCCAACGTGGGGGAACTGTTCTTCAATCGGCACGTTGTAAGGAGTTCTACACTGCTGAGGGTCAGCAAAAGGGTGCGGACATTCTGCGTGCACGTGGCATTGACGGTCTGGTTGTTATCGGTGGGGATGGTTCATACAACGGAGCGAACAAACTGAGCAAACTCGGCATTAACACCATGGGTCTGCCTGGAACGATTGATAACGACGTTTCGTTCACCGATTACACCATCGGATTCGATACAGCTGTAAGTGTAGTGGTGGATGCCGTGAACAAATTGCGTGACACGATGTCTTCACACGAACGTTCTTCCATCGTTGAGGTTATGGGTCGCCACTGTGGGGATATCGCCCTGCATGCCGGACTTGCTTCAGGTGCTGAGACGATTCTTGTGCCGGAAGTTCCGTTTGACATGGACGAAGTGGCAGATCGTATGAAAGCTAACTTTGCACACGGCAAACGTCACAGTATTATCATTGTTGCTGAAGGTGTGGGCAAGGGTGAGGATGTAGCAAAAGAACTGATGGAACGTTGCCCGACGTATGAGCCGCGTGTAACCGTTCTGGGTCACATTCAGCGTGGGGGTACGCCTACACCTTTCGACCGTAACCTGGCAAGTCGTCTGGGCGACTTTGCTGTTCGCAGTCTGATTGCAGGCGAAACAGACAAAGGTTGTGGCATTATCAAGGGTGAACTTACCCTGACAGATATTGATAAAGTGGTTAATACGAAAAAAGATTTTGATATGGAAACGTACCAGCTTGCACAACGTTTGTCCCAATAATTCGATTCAAAAACAAAGAGCACAATTCCGCATGAACGAGGATTGTGCTCTTTTTGTTGTTTTCCAAAGTAAGTGAGTGTTCCGATGCTATGCCTTACGGAGTGCCGCTTGTTTTTGTACCAGAAAGAGTCTCCAGAGAAGTGCAGTTGCTCCTACAGCAAGGCCGGCAATAAGTCCGATCCAATATCCAAAGGCGCCAAGTGAAGTATACGTAGCTGTTAGGTAACCTACAGGCAGACCAATGATCCAGTAAGCTACAAACGTAATGATCAATGCCGGATTAACATCTTTGTAGCCACGTAATGCTCCTTGAGTCGGTGTGGCAATCGCATCCGAGATCTGAAAGAAAATGGCGTAGATCAGGAAATGTTGCGTAAGTGCAATGACCTCTCGATCGTTAGAGTATACGCCTGCAATCTGTTCGCCGAACACAATCAACACGATCGCTGTCAGTAGTGATAGCCCAATGGCACCACCAATCCCGAGCAGGCTGTATTGTTTGGCGTCTCTCAGACGTCCTGCACCTGCCTCATAGCCCACAAGGATGGTAAGAGCCATACATATGCTCACAGGTAACATGTAGAGCGTAGAAGCGAAATTCAGCGCCGCCTGATGGGCAGCAATTGTTGTGGTATCGAAACGGCTCATCATTAAAGTCACAGCAGCGAAGATGGACGTTTCGAAAAAAGTCGCGAATCCAATCGGAACCCCGATTTTGAGTAACTCTTTCCATTTGGACAATGATACACGGGTCCATTGACGGAAAATGCCATATTGGGCGAAAGGTTCGACCCGATGGACAAAAAAGAGACTAATAAGAAAGATCAGCCAGTATGTACATGCTGTAGCAACACCAGCGCCAACACCGCCCAATTGGGGGAAACCCCAGCGGCCGAATATCAGCAGATAATTCAGTAAGATGTTAACGGGCAGGGAAACCAATGTAATGAACATCGTAGTCCGCGTCTGGCCAAGTGCATCCATGAAGCTGCGCAGCACCGTATATCCGAAGAGTGGGATAATGCCAAAAGCAAGTGCACACAAAAAATAGAAGGCAACTTGGGCAACCAGGGGTTCCAGAGGCATTCCATTCAGTATAGGGCCAAGTAACAACGCCCCGGCTCCAATAACGACGAGACTGACCGCAATCCCGAGATACAACGCCTGGATAACGTTATACCCGATCTGATCATTACGTTTGGAACCTAACAGATGGGACACGACTGGCGTAATACCGATCAGAATCCCGCTTAGTCCAGTTTGGACTGGCATCCACAGACTTGTACCGATCGCGACTCCTGCAAGGTCGGCCGGGGAAAACTTGCCTGACATATTGGTGTCGAAGAACGACATGGCAGAGAGGGCAATTTGAGTGGTGAAAATGGGCAAAAATATAATCAGGAATTGCTTCACCTTTTGTGAAAAGCTTGTTGTGTTCATGTTCACTGGCAGTGCCTCGCTATTCTAAAGAGATGTCATCCAAGTGTCATATATGGACAGCTATACATTGTAGTGGATTTTGTCCGTTTTGGATAGGGACAGATACAGAGGAGAGGCGCACCGAGAAAAATGAGCACCAAAAAACCTCGCTCCGCTTCAGGCAGAACGAGGTTGGATGAATTCAAAATATGCAAGAGTGCGGATTACTTATATTGTACACCTGAGGTATATCGGTTGGAGGCATTCCAGAGCAGATATTCATGTACATCCATGTCCTTCATCGCTCTGATCTGGTCTTCGACTTGTTTCTTTCCATACTTGATATAATGTCCACTACCCAGCCAGCTTGCTGTGAAATCCTGGATCCACGGGCGTATGACGGGTTTAAGCTCCTTAGTGGGGTCCAGTTTCTTATGCGTGTCTTCCATCGAACCCTTAATGGTCGTGTAAGGATCTTTGTCAGGGTCCTTGACCCCATACCACCCAGTTGAATAGTGACTAGGGTATACCATCGGTGAGATGACATCCACATTTTCGGATATTTTAACAAAATCCTGTCCAATGCCTTCAGCCGCAGGTACGGAAGCTGCATAACCGAAAATATCAACGGAGACACGCACACCTAACGGTGCCAGCTCTTTGCGCGCATATTGCACGAATTCAGCTACAACATCGACCCGGGACTTGTCAGATTTGGTGTATTTGAGTACATCAGCACGAGTTTCGAAACCTTCCGGGAAACGAACATAGTCAAATTGAATCTCTTTGAATCCAAGTTTGGCCGCTTCCTTGGCGATTTCGATATTATAGTCCCATACTTCCTTGCTGTACGGATTCACGAAGCTGTCGCCTTTGCCATTCGCCCAAACCGATCCATCCTTGTTGCGGAAAGAAAGCTCCGGATTCTTCTTCGCAAGAATTGTGTCTTTGAATACAACGACACGTGCAATCGGGTAGACCTCGTGTTTTTGCAATCGTTTCATCAAGGCATCAATATCCCGAATAAAAGGTTGGGACTTGCCCATTTTCTGCAGTGCTTTGTTTTCTGTGGGATAAGTTATGTATCCAAGATCGTCTTTGATATCAATAACCATGGCATTCAATTCCGTATTATCCGTCAGATCAAGTAATTCTTTCATTCGTGCGCCGCCGGCACTGTAGGCCGTTACATAGATACCTTTGACCACGGGGGCATCAGGTTGTGGGTCGATTTTAGCAGGTGGTTTATCGGCATCGATAACAACCTGATCTTTTTGAGATTGGATAATTGCGGTGTTAAAACTGTTGGTTAACGATTGGAATTGAGGATTTTCCTGATCTGCCACTGCCGGGGCAACACCAAAGCCTCCAAAGGCCATAGCCAGTAAAGCCCAAAACATGTTCATTCATTTCCACTCCCTTATGTGCATTCCATGTATGAATTATACATTAAAGCCTCTGGGCTTTTAACCATATTAATCAAGTAATGAAACACATGGAAAAAATGAAAACCGCTTCCTGCGGAGGAAATCCCCCTGCAAGAAGCGGCGTAATCAATCTGAAAAAAATTATTGAATGTAAATCTCATTTTGATGCTCACAAATACTGTACTGAATGATTTCCATTGCATCTCCCTGTTCCAGGATGCCCAGCCCATCCCGGAGGACAATCAGCGAGTCGAGTTCATTCGGTTTCAAGAAAGGGAGCATTTCCGGGCACCATCTGTTGACAATCTCAAACAGTTTTACCGTTTCCATATCCACATTAATCACCCTTTCCTACTCGAATTCCAAAATGGTAAGTCATTCGGCGCGATTCGGGAAAGCATATGGCCTGTGAAATTGAAGGGTTGAACCTGCTATACAACATATTTAGGAGCCGTACACCGTTATTATACCACAATGTTGTGAATTGTTAACCGTACAGGTGCCTTAACTTCTGCGGAATGAGCCCATAACACCAACCGTTTCCACAATGTTAACAAAAGCGTTTGGATCAGTCTCCTTGATAATGCGTTTGATTTCAACCAACTCGTAACGGGTGGTAACTGTCATGAGCATGTCCTTTTCAATATCCGTATACGCGCCCTGAGTCTTAATTTTGGTAACCCCACGTGGTCGAACAAGCAATTTCTTCAACATGGATTCGGTTTCGTTTGTAATGATGTATAGGGTTACTTTGACGTGACTGATATGAATCAGATCAAGCACTTTGCCTGTAATGTAGATGGACACCATAGAGGCCAAGGCAGTATTCCAGTTGTCACTCAGGTATCCCGCGAGCATAATGATGGTACCGTTCATGCCAGCCATTACCGTACCGATCGGAAAGTCTCGTTTACGCGTAAAAATGGAGCCGACAATGTCCAGCCCACCTGTGGAGCCGCCGACTCTGAAGGAGACACCGGTGCCCAGTCCAATAAGCACACCACCGAATACTGAGCTTAACAAAGGATCTGTAGCCACAGCAAAAACCGGCAGAAGCGCAATGAACCAGGAAGTGGCTGCTACCGAGAGAATACTTAATGTAATGAAGCGTCGTCCAAGAATAAACCAACCTGCAATAAGCAGGGGAATGTTGAGAACAAAATACATTATACTAAGATTCAAAGTCGTAAAATAACCCAGAAGCATTGAAATACCGGATACCCCGCCGCTTAAAAGCTGATGGGGAACCAAAAACCAGTTAAAGCCGCAGGCAATAGCTGCAGCACCCAAAATGATCACTAAAGAGTGCCAAATTATTTTGGGCAATTTAATCACCTCATTTATATTTAAAACCAGATTGCTGGTAATCTTGAATTGTTTTGTGATATAATAATTTGTGGATATTCTTGAGTAGGAAACTTTTCCTAAATGGAGCAATAAAATTTTGAAATGTTTCAAACACATGTATGTAGTTTTAGTCTTATGTTGGGGACCCATTCATGGAATTATATTCGATAGTGAAAATAATTCGTCCCGTTGGGATACCCTATAAATATTAACGCTACTTAAGAATACAGACAACAAAGTGGATTGTCCACCATGTCCACCATATAAAAGGAGCATGAATAATTTTGACAAATTTAAATTTCACAGATTTCAATCTTGAACCACTGGTGCTGCAAGCCATCACTGAGCTCGGGTTTGAAGAAGCAACACCGATCCAATCCAAAGCGATTCCTTTGGCACTCGAAGGCAGAGATTTGATTGGTCAAGCTCAAACAGGTACGGGTAAAACAGCTGCATTCGGTATTCCGTTGATCAGCAAAATCACGAAAAGTGATGAGAAAATCCGCGCCCTCATTATGGCACCTACACGTGAACTTGCAATTCAAGTTGCTGAAGAGATCGAAAAACTCACTCGCTTCAAAGGTCTGCGCTCCCTGCCAATCTACGGCGGACAAGATATCGTTCGTCAAATCCGTGCACTGAAAAGAAAACCACAGATCATCATTGGTACACCTGGACGTCTCCTTGACCACATCAACCGCAAAACAATCAAACTAGATGATGTACAAACTGTTGTACTGGATGAAGCAGATGAAATGCTCGACATGGGTTTCATGGAGGATATTCAATCCATCCTGAAACAAGTACCAGACGAGCGCCAAACCATGCTGTTCTCAGCAACAATGCCTCCTAACATTCAAAAATTGGCACAACAATTCTTGAACAATCCTGAGCACATTTCTGTGATTCCGAAACATGTTAGTGCACCATTGATTGACCAATCCTATATCGAAGTACCTGAGCGTCAAAAATTCGAAGCGTTGAGCCGTTTGTTGGATATGGAATCTCCTGAACTGGCGATCGTATTCGGACGTACAAAACGTCGTGTTGACGAATTGGCTGAAGCTTTGCAGAAACGTGGATATTCTGCAGACGGTCTTCATGGTGACCTTTCCCAGAACCAACGTGATGCGGTAATGCGTAAGTTCCGTGACGGCAGCATTGACGTACTCGTTGCAACAGACGTTGCTGCACGTGGTCTCGATGTATCTGGCGTAACTCACGTTGTTAACTTTGACCTTCCGCAAGATCCGGAGAGCTATGTTCACCGTATTGGTCGTACAGGTCGTGCGGGTAAAGAGGGTGCTGCTTGGTCCTTCGTTACACCGCGTGAGATTGATCACTTGCACTTCATCGAGCGTGTAACACGTCACCGTATTCCACGTAAACCACTGCCAACAATGGCAGAAGCGGTTGAAGGCAAACAACGTTTGACAGCAGAGCGTTTGCTGGAAATCGTACAATCAGGCGAACTGAACGAATACAAAGGTATTGCGATTCAAATGCTTGAGCAATATGATTCTGTTCAACTGTTGTCGGCTGCTCTGAAGCTCCTGACAGGTGACAAGAAAGATGCTCAAGTTGACCTGACTCCTGAAGATCCAATCCGTGCGAAGCGTCGTAAACCAGATGTTCGCTCAGGCGGACGTAAACCATCGGGTTACAGCGGTAACCGCACAAGTGGTAGCGGCGGCAGCGGTGGTGGTTACAACCGTGATCGCAACAGCAGTGGCGGCGGACGTGGCGGTTACAACCGTGATCGTAACAGCGGCAGCAGCACTGGCGGTGGAAGCAGAGAAGGTGGTTACAACCGTGACCGCAAACCGCGTCCAAGCAATAACGAAGGACGTCGTCCAGCGAAAGATTCTTCTTTCGAGTAATATAAACGTGTGAACTGGAAAATGGAGCGGGTGACCGCTCCATTTTTTTATTTTCAAAATTACTGCGTCATTTTTTGTTCACTATCAGAAGCGCTAGTTAACGACAATGACGATCTCTTTTCGGGAAGTACTGGCTTTTCCTATCTATAATAAGGTATATTAATATTAGACTTCAGGTAATACGCAAGGCTGCAGAGGAGGAGAAATGTTTGGAATTTAAAGGAGCTATGGGTGGGATCTACCGGCTTACAGAGTGGATTACGAGGCTGGCCGCAACCAATCTGTTGTGGGCTATTTGTTCGTCTCCGTTCTTGTTTTTCTTGATTATGAAACTGCTCGTAATGCAGCAGAACCTCGCAAACGAATCATTGCAAATGAACTGGGCTATAGCCATTGTGGCACCGCTTACACTGTTCCCGGCGACTTCGGCGCTGTTTACGGTTGTTCGTAAATGGAATATGGGCGATACGGATGTACCGATCTTCCGTACTTTCTTTGTAGGTTACAAGGAAAACTACAAGCAAAGTTTAATTGGGGGCATTTTTTACACACTGCTGTTCGCGATTATGTATCTGGATTATACGGTGTACATGACGCAATTCCGCAATATGCAGCTCGTGGGAATCATCATGCTAGTACTGCTTCTCTTGTTATTTGTATCGCTCTTTAACTTTTTCTCGATGGTTGTACACTATCATATGTCCATCGGACTCATTATCAAAAACGCGGTATTGCTTACGTTGATCAGACCTTTCCGTGTGTTCTCCACATTGCTGGGAAGCGGATTGCTGTTCTACATCGGTTTCCGTTATCCGGTCTTGTTCATCTTCTTCATCATCAGTATCATCGCCTGGTTTGCTTTCTTTAACTTCTATGCAACCTTCAACAAAATGCAGGAGCAAATGGAGAAGATGCAGTTGAAGAAGGAAGAAGAGGAAGCTGCTGCGCTGGCTGAGAAATCAGAAGATAACGGTGAAGCATCTGAACCATCAGACGACAAAAACATTACACTGCAAAAATAAAACATCATGGATCGCCATTTACTTTTTACACAGTTAGGGATATAATAATTGTACATCCTGCGATGTACGTTTCGGTTATTCGTTGTTTTGAACCAATGATGACGTCTTCGGGAGATCAACACAGAATGTTGCTGAAAAGCCCTGTCTATACGACATGGGGACTTCAAAAAGCATTTTTGCGGTCACCCACCTGCCAAGCAGGTTCATAAGACAATGTAGCCGGACGGCATAGGCGGGTTCCTAAATTTTCATGTACAGCACCCTGACTTTTCCTCTTTTGAAGGAATTTCAGGGTGTTTTTATGTTGTAGTGAATGTATTTGATTGGTTTTGCGATAAATATGATGCTTATCCTTTTGTTACTACTTGAACAATGTTACACTAAGATACATAAATGGAACGGTTACATTCAAAGGAGGAAGGGTCTTGACCTTAAAGAGAACGCTCGTCGGTATCATCCGCAGCATGGAGGGGACCAGCGATCGAGCCAAGGATCCCAAATTAAAAACACGGTATTATAACTTATCCAAAGACAGAGCCTGGGAAGAGGTTTCTTCGACACTCAAAAAGATTCCGGGTTATAAAGTACTGCACGAAGTGCCTTCTGTCGGAGAAGTTATACTGGAGAAGCGGACTACCTTTGGACGGACGATGGACATTACAGTTTCCATTATCTCGGTAAGTCCTGTTCGTAGTGCAGTGGATATGTATTCAGCTTCCCGTGGTTCACTTGGAGACTTGGGCTCTAACTATCGCACGATCATGAACTTATTCTCTGTACTGGATAAGAAGCTAAGCAAGTATAAAGCAAATGATTGAAATAGATGATGAAATAACAAAAAGCGAGAGAAGGTTAACCTTCCTCGCTTTTGTTCTGAACGTATGATTACTTCTACAGCAAAGCTTTTACAGCTGCAATCGCTTGCTCGAAGTTAGGGGAGTCTGTCATTTCAGGCAGATACTCCACATATGTAATCCGGTCTTCGGCATCCAAAACAAAAATGGAGCGCATGTCCAACTGGAATTCTTTGATCAGAACGCCGTAGTCTTCACCGAAAGAACGTGTTTTGTAATCGGACAGTGTTACTACGCGGTCAACACCAGCTGCTCCGCACCAACGTGCTTGAGCGAACGGAAGGTCAACGCTTACTGTCAAGACAACAACATTGTCTCCGAGCTCTCCAGCTTCAACATTGAAACGACGAGTTTGCGCATCGCATACGCCAGTGTCCAGGGAAGGAACAACGCTGATTAACTTGATTTTGCCTGCGAAGTCTTTCAAGGATGCATCTTCAACCAGGTTTTTGCTTAGTGTGAAATCAGGTGCTTGATCGCCCACCTTCAGTTCGGGTCCGATCAATGTAATAGGGCTGCCTTTAAATGTGCCTGCGCCTGTACGTTCTTGTGCCATAATAATGTTCCTCCTTATAAATTGGTGATCCGTGCCAAAATCCATTATAATCTTTTATGAAAGGCATTGTCCAATTCGGGCATGTACCATTACGATGGATCAGAGATGTAAGTCCGATCTGAACAGGGTGGAGTGAAAGAAGAAATTTATGATATTTATTCGCTATGAGAACTGGAAAGGTTATCTGAAGTATTTCCCTTTGACGTCGATTTTTTTAATTGCCAATGTAGTGATGTTTATTGTGTTAACGGTAAATGGTGGTTCAACGAACAATATGGTGCTGCTGAAATTCGGAGCACTTACGAATTATGAACTGTTCGCTTCGGAGTGGTGGCGCTACATTACATCCATCTTCCTGCATGCGGGCTTCAGTCATTTATTGTTCAACAGCTTTGCGTTAATCGTATTCGCACCACCGATGGAACGGTTGCTCGGGTCGGTAAGATATGGTGTGTTGTACCTGGGCGGTGGCGTGTTGGGCAATATTCTTGCTGTTGCGTGGTACAACTCGGTTGGCAGCATTACCATCTCTGTTGGTGCTTCAGGAGCGATATATGCCGTCTATGGTGCGTTCCTGTATGTGGCTCTGTTCCAGCGCACCATGATGGATGAGGCTTCGCGCAAAACGATGTACACCTTGCTGCTGTTCGGGATTATATTCTCCTTCGCCATGTCGGGCATCAACTGGATGGCTCATCTCGGCGGATTGTTGGGTGGATTCTTTATTTATGGACTGTTGATCAGATTGTGGAAACCCCGCAGCTTAAAGCGGTAGTCAGAACGTTCTCAAGATGGAATGCAATCAAGGATAAGTAGGGTATAACAGATTGGAGCGATCAGGCGAGTGGAATTAAGACAGTTGCATTACTTTTTGAAAGTGGCACAGAAGGAACATGTAACACAAGCTGCTGAAGAGTTGCATGTGGCGCAGTCAGCGGTGAGTCGTCAGATTCATCAATTGGAAGAAGAACTGGGCGTGGACCTTTTTATGCAAAAGGGACGAAACCTGCAGTTGACTGCAGTGGGACAGCTTTTTTGTAAACGAATTGAAGGTATATTAAAAGATTTGGACAAGGCAGTGGGGGAAGTTCATGAGTTTCTTGACCCGGAGCACGGGGAGATTCGAATTGGATTTCCGCATAGCCTGGGGATTCATCTCATTCCTTCCGTTGTGGCTGCTTTCCGTCAGCGCTACCCCAACGTGAAATTCAGATTCAAGCAGGGGATGTTTCCTACACTCATTCGTGATGTGTTATCAGGAGAGGTAGACTTGGCATTCATTTCTCCTTTTCCGGAGAAACACGATCAAGTGGATGGCGATATTGTACTCACGGAAGAGTTACATGCCATCCTTCCTCCAAATCATCCGTTAGCTGGTGAGGAGACGATTGCACTCGAACAACTCAAGGATGACAAGTTCGTGTTGTTCAGTAAAGGATATTCTCTTCGTCCTATTGTGTGGCATGCTTGTCTGGAAGCTGGTTTTACACCGAAGATCGCTTTTGAAGGTGAAGAGACCGATACCATCCGTGGATTGGTCGCTGCGGGCATGGGGGTCAGTCTGTTGCCTGAAATGGCGTTATTCCAGACCAACCCGTTGCAACCGGCACATGTGGCCATCTCTCATCCCAAAGTAACACGAACCATCGGGTTAATTCACCGCGCGGATGACAAACTGCCGCTGGTTGCCCAGTCCTTTCGTTCATTTTTACTTCATTACTTCGGTTTACAACAAAACAATACCCCATCCGATTAACGGTGGGGTATTGTTTTTGTTTTTATTAAATTAATCGCGGCTGTTGAAGATTCCGATGTAACGAATCAGTTCAAGCAGTGAGATCAGCGCTGCAGCGACGTAAGTCAAGGCTGCGGCATTCAGAACTTTAGCAACGCCTTTTTCTTCTTCATTGCGGATGTAACCTTCGGATACCATAATCTCTCTTGCTCGATTACTGGCGTTGAACTCAACCGGCAATGTGATGAGTTGGAATGCAACTGTAGCAGAGAAGAAGAGGATACCGAGCCCGGCGAGGTTCATGGCGTTGAACATGAATCCTGCAATCAACAGGAACGGAGCTAATCCGGATGCAAAGTTCACAATTGGGAAGATCCGGTGACGCAGTGCCAGCATGGGATAACTTTCTTTATGCTGAATGGCATGACCAACTTCGTGACACGCTACCGAAACAGCTGAGATTGAGTTTTCATAATATACTGGTTCCGATAAGCGTACAACGCGGTTGATCGGATCATAATGATCAGAGAGCGCGCCGCGTACAGGCTCAATAGGGACATCATGCAGGCCGTTAGCGTCAAGCATTTGGCGAGCGGCATCGTAGCCGGTGATTCCGTTCTGGTTCGGTACATTGGACCAGCGTTTAAAAGTACCTTTAACGCGAAATTGCGCCCACAAAGAGAGCAAAAAGGCGATAATGACCAATACGAACATACCGTTATTAAAACTCATATTCATTCCTCCGCTTTCTAATAATAAGCTACATCATGGTGTTCTCAAGCAAGATTTTCAGTGCCTCCATTGTCGCGGCACTTTTGGTAAGTAGTCCTGCCATCATCTTGCGTGCTTGTACAGGTTTCATCTCCCCAAGTAGCGGTTTGAGTTCATTAACCTCTCGCTCAAGTTGTTGCACGTGAAGCTCCAAAGTTGTCAATTTGCTGGCAACTTGTTCTTCCGTGCTAACCAGACGCCACTTCTCAAGAGATTGCTTAATCTCGTCGAGACTATACTTCTCTTGTTTCATCTGTACAATACGTTCAAGCCTGGTTAAAGTTTCATTACTATAGAGACGATAATTTTTTTGTGTACGTTCTTCGGGAGAGATCAGTCCAAGCTTTGTGTAATAATCAATCGTCCGTTCACTAACACCAGCGGTCTTGGCAAGTTCGCCAATCCGAAAAAGTTTCATATCCCCAATGATATTCACCTCGCTTGCAAGTTCAAATGTAGGGAATTGTAGTTTCCAACTGCGAATTTATATACTACGCCCAATTTTTCTTACTAATAAGTATG
Source organism: Paenibacillus sp. USHLN196 (assembly GCF_037144955.1). Lineage (NCBI taxonomy): Bacteria > Bacillati > Bacillota > Bacilli > Caryophanales > Paenibacillaceae > Paenibacillus > Paenibacillus sp. USHLN196. The sequence goes on from NZ_JBBCYH010000004.1 coordinate 469,995, forward strand.
ATACATGATCTTTAACCGTACAGTCAAACGTTATGCTTTAGTAATCAGCATGTTTCATTTCTATATCTATGTACTCATATAATGTGAATATGTACTTAAGTGCAAGAAAAAGACGCATGACTTTATTCCCAGAAATAATTTTCAGTTTTGATGAAAATACTCTTGTCAACTTTCCTCTCTTCTGCTTATAATGACATTAAGAGTTTCACGATATGTGAAGAAACTTAACATAAGAGGGAGTGGGGTACATGAGAAAGAAATGGTTAGTTTCGGTGTTAGTAATGCTTACTTTGTTCGCTTTTCCGGTCAGTGCATTCGCAGCTGCGGAGGGGCCAACTAACATTGAACTTCAAAGTGGTTTGAACTCAGCCTTTACGTTTCTGGCTGTAGTGCTTGTGTTCTTGATGCAAGGGGGATTTGCTTTACTTGAAGCAGGTTCAACACGAATGAAGAATGCAGGACACATTGCGGGTAAGACCATCCTGACATTGGGTATTTCAGTTATTGCCTTCTGGGCTTTGGGCTTCGGTCTTGGTTTCGGTAATGGTAACAGCTTCTTTGGAACAACAGGATTCTTCCTGAGTGGTGACAAGATGGCTGCTTCCTTTGAGTCACTGGCTTTCTCCGATGTTCCACTGACTATTAAATTTGTATTCCATCTCGCCTTTGCGGCGGTATCTCTGGCCATTGCCTGCGGTGGTATGGCTGAACGTGCAAAGATGAGCGTATATATTGTTTTCGGTACACTTTATACCATTATCATGTATCCGGTTGTTGCTCACTGGGTATGGGGCGGCGGCTGGTTGGCTGAGCTGGGTATGCAAGACTTTGCAGGATCGACGGTTGTTCACTTGACTGGTGCGACTGCAGCATTGGTAGCTACCATTTTGTTGAAACCACGTATTGGTAAATACAACAAAGATGGCAAACCTAACATCATTCCGGGTCACAACCAAGTGTATTCCGTACTCGGGGTTATTATCCTCTGGATCGGTTGGTTCGGATTCAACCCAGGTAGTACATTATCTGCCATGGGGGATGGATTCTTCGGTTATGTTGCATTGACTACTAACGTAGCTGCTGCAGCTGGTGGTGTTGCTGCACTGTTGATTTCTTGGGCAGTTCTTGGTAAGTCCGATATTCCTAGCATGTTAAACGGTGTGCTTGCGGCACTCGTTGCGATTACAGGAGCATGTGCATTCGTTGAACCTTGGGCAGCTCTGGTTATCGGTGCTTTGGCGGGTATCATCACATTCTTCACAGCACAGTACTTCGATCGTAAAGGAATTGACGATCCAATCTACGCTTTCTCCGTGCATGGTATTGCTGGTATGTGGGGGGCGATCTCCACAGGATTGTTCGCTACTCCTGAACTTGCGGAGAATGCTGGTGTAGGTCAAGCGGGTCTGTTCTATGGCGGTGGCTTCCATCAATTGGGCGTACAACTTCTAGGTCTGGCAGGTGCTTTTGCCTTCGTACTGGTGATGTCCTTCATTATTCTGGGCGGAATGAAAGCGATCATGGGCATCCGTGTTACTGAAGAAGAAGAAACAATGGGTCTGGATATCAGTGAGCACGGCACTTACGGATACCCTGAACAAATGAAAAATGTAGATTCTAAATCCAATGGTGGTACGTTCAGCTCCTGAGGTGAATAATGCTGAAACATGCTTCAAGGAGGCTGGACATGATGGAACCCATCTCGTATACAAACTATTCCTGGTCTTATGAGGGAATCGATGGTGCGATGTCTTCTCAAGGACTGCGCCAGGCACGTGTGATATTACAGAACGAGCTCCAGGAATTGTTGTCCGCTTCCTTGTCGCCGATCGAGTGGTACCAAACGGTAAATGAACTGCATGACCGGATTGCACGGAAAGCAGTAGAGTTATGCATTCAGGGGATGGTTGAGGAAGGCTTCGGCCAACCTCCCGTCCCCTATGCCTTTATCGTATTTGGCAGTTCCGGCAGGGAAGAAGCAACGTTATGGAGTGATCAGGATAATGGCATGATCATTAGCGATAATCCGCATGAAGGCAAAGAGGCATATTTTGCCGAGCTTGGACAGCGAATTACGGGTATGTTGGAAGAAGTTGGTTACGCCAAGTGTGAAGGCAAAGTGATGTGCTCGGAGCCACTCTGGAGAAAGACGCTGGAATCATGGAAGCAACAATTAGCAGGTTGGAGCTCGGATCTGAATTGGGAGCCAGTTCGTAATCTGATCATCGCTTCAGACATGCGTTTTGTTGCAGGGGAGCGTAGTCTGGCAGAGGAATGGATCACGAGTTTTTATGAACAGTTTAGACTGGTTCCTGAACTTTCGGATGCAGTTCTTCGCAATACGGTTAAACATAAAGCTACACTAAATGTACTTGGACGAGTGGTTACAGAGCGATTCGGTGAACATGCAGGCGGATTTGATGTCAAGTATGGCTTGTACATTCCGCTGGTAAACAGTGCCCGTTATTTGGCTTTGCAACATGGGATCAAGGAGTCATCTACATTAAAAAGAATGGAGAGATTGACTTCGCTTGAAGCTGTTCCGTTTACATTACTGGATGCCTGTCAGCGGGCATTCACAGCCGCTCTGAAGCTTCGGAGAAGTACGCCGGTTGTCATCCGGCAGGGCTTGCAGCAGAGCAGTGGATTCCTGGATGAGAAACAGATGAAACAAAAACAGATTCATTATGAGCTCAGGGATACGCTGGGGTTGGTCCGACGAGTGCATCGTGCTTTGCAAAGACAGTTGCGTTTTGCAGAAAGGAGACGTCCATGAGAGAGCCGGTAAGGGGCAATACAGGATTCTGGAATTCGCTGCGTCAGGGAGGGGTTCCTTCCGCCATCGCTTCCATTATGGGAGCCCCTACTGCGCAACACATGGCGTTTATCCGTTCGATGATGAGAGAACAGCGCAGACCCGAGGTGCTGCATACTCCTCTTAATGAGCTGGATGCCGTTGTATTTGATCTAGAAACGACGGGGTTCTCTCCTCAGCATGGGGATGAGATTATCTCATTTGGTGCAGTTCGTATACATGGTGGTGTCGTGCTGGAAGGAGAACAGTTCTATACGGTGGTGCAGTCCAAGACTGCGGTTCCGGAACATATTACTGAACTTACAGGTATTACACAGCAGATGACGCTGGACGCACCAACCTTGTTAGAGGGATTGCATGATTTCATGTCTTTTGTAGGTGGAAATGTTCTGATTGCACACGCGAGTGCGCATGACCGGGCCTTTCTGAATGCAGCACTTTGGCGGACTTCAAAAGTAAGGCTGACGCATCGTTTAATCGATACGATGATGCTGGCGCGCTGGCTTGAACCAAGCAGGCCGGGATATGGTCTGGATGAATTGCTGGAATCCAGAGGTATTCCAATCCATGGACGTCATCACGCGTTGGAAGATTCAAAAATGACTGCACAATTATGGTCTTGCTATCTGGAGGACATGACTCGTAAAAATGTGGAAACCTTGGGTGATCTGTATACCCAGTTAAGTCACGCATAATGGAACGGGAAGCAAATTGTACGAAGGGATAATGTCTTGAGACTGGTCGTGTTGTACCTTCGAGGATTCAATCTGATAACCGTTCAGTTGCATGTGAGATCCGGTTGCAAGCTCAGGTGAGCCGATGAGGTACATTTGAAGCAAACCGGCGAAGGCCGGAAGGGCTTGCATGTCCTCTAAGGAAGGAACAGGCTTTGTATGAGGATGAGAATGAAAGATGCCAATGAGCTTAGGTTCGGAGAATATGCACCGAATCCATTCGGCATCGTCCAGTGCAAAATGGTGCAGCGGGTCAGGTGCTACGTTACGAATGGGCTGAAACCGACTAATTCGTATGCCGCCCGCTGCGGTTTCACCCAGCATAACCCCGCAGGCTTCTTGCGGCAGCGAAAGGAACATGTGCTTTGACATCTCTTGTTCTACGGAAGAAGGGATGTAGAAGACGTTTTGCTGTCCGTGAAGTGCTGCCATTTGTATTCACCCCTCTCTCTTTGGCTCCTGCTTAGGCAGGAGTCCTTTTTCATTTTATTTTGTGTGATCCGGATTGTAAAATTTTGAAGGAAAAGGGTACAATATTAAAGAGAACATTTAGCATGCACAAAAATTACGGTTTCAGTTTCAATATGCTAATTATATAAAAGGGTGGCGGGTTATGAAACGAAACATATACATACTCCTTGGTGTTGTCTTGCTGGTTGGTATTGCACTGGCCCAGAATGCGGATGACGGTATTGCTGCCGTCTTTAAGCAGGAAGAACCCATGCCTACAGAGACGGGACCGCGTGCGGGTCTTCTGGCGCCTGCTTTTTCTCTGACAGCAATGGATGGGAAGACGTACAGTGTGGGCGGTGCCAAAGATAAGGCCACGTTTGTCAGTTTCTGGGCATCCTGGTGTGAGCCGTGTAAACAGGAAGCTCCAGAGCTGAATAGAATGGCTGCGAAATACAAGGATAAGCTTGACCTGTATGGCGTTAATGTAACATCTTACGATAAACTCAAGGATGCCAAAGCTTTTGTGGATGAGTACCAACTGACGTTCCCTATTCCCTTGGACGAGAAGGGGACTGTATATGCTCAGTACAATGGAGTAGCTTTTCCAACGAATGTTCTGATTGACTCCAGAGGAGTTATACAGGAGATTATCCTGGGCATTTTGCCCGAAAAAGAGTTGGAACGTAAAATTAAAGAGCTTGTTGCAAATTAATTTCAAATAAAAAGGAAGCCTCCTTTACCCATGATTCATGGGTGCAGAGGCCTCCTTTTTATTTTCCGGGAAATAAGCGTTAAGAGGTTGTTCAAAAATTCCACTTTCTTTGAACATGCACTTTAGTGGTTGCTTAACCCGTGAGCAGGAATAGGGAGTATGCCCGGCTCATCCTGCAATTTTTCCTGAAGCAACGCATAGCGGAAACTGTGCACAAGAGCTTCCCAACTTGCTTCAATCACGTTCTCGGATACACCAACAGTGTTCCATGTGTTTTCGGTGTTTTTGGATTCAATCAGTACACGAACTTTGGCAGCCGTGGCATCCTTCTCATCCAGTACACGTACTTTGTAGTCTGAGAGGTGCATGTTGGCAAGTGAAGGGAAGTATTGGACCAGCGCTTTACGAAGCGCGTTATCGAGTGCGTTGACCGGACCGTTCCCTTCAGCAGCGGTATAGACACTTGTTCCAGCCACGTTAAGCTTGACAAAAGCTTCAGAAACAACGGATTTCCCCGCCGTTTTCTCCACAAGCATTTTGAATGATTCAAAAGTAAATAATTCTTTCATGTCGCCGTTTGCTTCACGAATCAACAATTCGAGCGAAGCATCTGCACCTTCGAATTGGTAACCCTGATGCTCCAAGTCTTTGATCTTCTCAATAATCTGACGTGAATTGGCACTGCTTGGATCGAACTCAAGACCCAATTCCTGTGCTTTGGACACAATGTTACTCTGTCCAGCAAGCTCCGAAACCAGCACACGCTGTTTGTTACCGACAAGTTCAGGCACAATGTGTTCGTAGGTACGAGAATCCCTCAGGATCGCAGAGACGTGAATACCGCCTTTGTGAGCAAAAGCAGCATTACCGACATATGGCTGATTAATCGGCATATTTACATTGGCAATCTCACTGACATATCTGGCCACGTTCGTAAGTTGTCTCATGGAATCTTCCGTAACACATTCATAGCCAAGCTTGAGCTGCAAGTTCGGAATGATGGACGCAAGATTTGCGTTACCGCAACGCTCTCCATAACCGTTCATCGTTCCTTGAACCTGACGGGCTCCGGCTTGTACAGCGCTTAGTGTGTTGGCAACAGCAAGTTCACAATCATTATGTGTATGAATACCAAAATGTGCATGAGGCAGGCTTCTGTGCAGTGCAGACACGATCTCGTGTACCTCGTTCGGCATGGTTCCACCGTTCGTATCACACATGACGAGCCAGTCCGCTCCGGCCTCGTGAGCCTTGGTCAAAACCGCTTGAGCATACTCCGGGTTATGTTTGAATCCGTCAAAGAAGTGTTCTGCATCGAAGATTACTTCCATACCATTCTGTTTCAGGTAGGCAATGGAATCATAGATCATGGACAAATTCTCTTCCAGTGTAGTCTGCAAAGCGGTATGCACATGGAAGTCCCATGATTTACCGACCAAGGTAGCTGCCTGTGCACCGGATTCGATCATGCGCTTCAGGTTGGCGTCTTCACTAGCGATGCTGCCTTTACGGCGTGTGCTACCAAAAGCAACAACCTTTGCGTTCAGGTTCAATTCCTTGACTCTTTTGAAAAACTCAATGTCCTTGGTATTGCTGCCGGGAATTCCGCCTTCAATATAATGGACACCCAGGTCATCAAGCTTCTTGGCAATTTTGAGTTTGTCGTCTGCCGATAAGCTGACACCCTCTCCTTGTGTGCCGTCACGTAAAGTCGTATCGAAGATGGAAATGGCCTTTGACATGAAGATCCTCCTTTGAGATGAAGCGCTTTTTTATAAGTTTAGATTGTAAGTTGAAAAAGCTGTTAAGTACGTTAGTGGACAAATCCTTCGATTCGGCAACGCTACACTGTGTTAAACTCGATGCGCTGATTTGTCCTAAAGTCGTCAATTTGTATAATTAATTATTATAGCACCATTATAGCCAAATGCTACATAGAAATCGCAGTTTCATGTAACAATTATCGGATTTTAGAGCAAACAGAAGGATGTTATTCAGAATCGGAGGTATGTTATAATCTATTATTGAGTTTTAATTGGAATATATGGAAGAAAAGGAGGATTTATTTTGACTTTTTTATGGGAAAATACGATTATTACTCTGATCACTTTGGCTCTTGTTGTGAGTGTAGGTTGGCTGATTATTCGGTCTCTGATCAGATCTCACAGAAAATAAAAGCACTTGACTGAATTTACATAGTGGTTTTGATATACTATAGAAGAAAGAAATTTGTTTCATTAATTAGTGTGCATGAAAGGGCGGGAGTTCATGATGTCTTCAGACGGCAATCCTCCAGCGAATGTGGATCAATATTACCCTGCAGCCGGACGGGTGATTCTGCATGTGGATATGAATGCTTTCTACTGCTCTGTACATGAAGCCGAGGAACCGGATCTATATAAAGGAAAAGCAACGGCCGTTGCGGGTAGCAGTGAACTGCGCAAGGGTGTAATCGTAACCTGCTCATATGCCGCTCGTAACCGGGGCATCTCAACAGGCATGGTTGTACACCAAGCGATGAAAAAGTGCCCTGATCTCATTGTGATTCGTCCTGATTTTCATCTCTATCGCAAATATTCAAGAGAATTTATGCAAATTGCGTATAGTTATACGCCTCAACTTGAGGCGACGTCCATTGATGAGTGTTATCTTGATATTACAGGCTCAAGGCAATTCGGGAATCCGATGGAGATTGCGGAGAGCATTCAGCGAAGAATCAAGGATGAATTGGGGCTGCCTTGTTCCATTGGCATTGCACCCAACAAACTATTGGCGAAGATGGCTTCGGATCTGAAAAAACCGAACGGTATCTCCATTTTACGCATGAGGGATGTACCCAGGATTCTTTGGCACAGACCATGCAACGAGATGTTTGGCATTGGCAAAAAAACGGCTGAAAAGTTGAAAAAACTGGGAATTGAAACGATTGGTCAATTGGCCAAGTCGGATGAGAACATGCTGACCGAACTATTCGGAGTCAATGGAGCATGGCTCAAAAATTCTGCGAATGGCATTAACCATTCCGCGGTGCACGCTGAACGTGAGGCCAATAAATCCATTGGACATACGACCACTTTACCAGCAGATGTATCGGATATGAATGATATTCATCGGGTATTCCTCAATATAAGTGACCAGGTAGCCAGAAGATTGCGCAAGCACGAAATGTTCAGCCAGGGTATTCAGATCACCATTCGGACACCAGATATGAAGACGATCACCCGATCACGTCTAATGGAAGTTCCTACGGAGGATGCAGCGGTCATCTATCGGGAAGCCTGTAAACTATTTGAGAAGCATTGGGGCAGTGGAAAGCCTGTACGCATGCTGGGTGTGACACTTCAAAACCTGATTCCAAGAGAGGAATCCGCTGTGCAGATGGACTTGTTCGAATATGAGCAGAAGCCCAAGAAAGACAATCTGATTCGGATAATGGATCAGTTACGTGATAAGTTTGGTGAGAATGCTGTTGTGACCGCAGGCATGCTTGGAGACGATCCTTCCGTGCTGCTTCGTAATCATAAAGTGCGCGGTACTTCCCTGCAAAAAGATAACTTGCAAAGTCTTGATTAAATAAGGGATAATAGAGACTTGTGGTTGCAAAATGTTTGTAATTATCCTTACTTTGTATTAATATGTTTCTAGATAAAAACACTGTACGTTTTGAATTTTAGGAGGAGAGAATGTAAATGAGTAAATATACTTGGGTTGAAAAAGACACATGCATCGCATGTGGCGCTTGTGGAGCAACGGCTCCAGACATCTACGATTATGATGATGAAGGTTTGGCTGAAGTTATCTTTGACGGCGATGCTAACCATGGTGTCAAAGCTATTCCAGAAGACTTGTTTGACGATATGCAGGATGCATGCGACGGCTGCCCTACAGATTCCATCAAAGTAGCGGACGAGCCTTTCAATAAAGAAGGCTAAGTATTTCTCCTATGAACACAAAGCACTTTCTTTTGTCTTTACGACAAAGGTAGGTGCTTTTTTTTGTCTCCATTCAACTGTGATCTTATGACCTGCGGATCAAGGACGATTATTGTCGAAACCCCTTTTTCCACCGGGTACTGAAGTCCTATGGATTCATTGCCTGGTTATGCCGATATATAATGATATACGGAAAAAGGCGAAATAGTGGAGGATCGGATGCAAAATACTCATCTAAGAACATATGTCAAGAAACATCCCGACAATAAAATGGCCTGGTATCTGCTTGGAAAGGAGTACTTGGGCGAGGGACAGGAGGCCAAAGCCAATTATTGTTTTCAGCAAGCGGGCGAGGTTTACGAAGCATTTGAACGTAGTAAAGCTCCTGCTGACATCTGGGTGGACTATCAGGAGAAATTGGTGGAGATGTCTGAGCAAAAGGAGAAAAAACAACGTAGACGCAAAATGTGGCTTACGTTGTTCATGCTGCTTGTGCTGGCAGGTCTGCCACCTGCGGACGCTCCGGGTTTCAGTCGTGAAGCTTCCGACGCACTGTCATCTGCACTGGAATCCACGGATGAGATCCCTGACCCTGCAGGAGCGGATCAACAGGCTGGGACTGCATCGATTCCACCAAGTAATGTCTTCACCGCTGCAGCATTTGGTGGAGGCAACCATGGCGAGGCTGCGCTCGCAGCTGCCTGGTCCGGGTCAGGCCCGAAAATAGAGACATCGGCTGTAATGGGGATGCAAACCTCGGACGACTGGTCTTTATGGAAGCGCAATATGCCTGTGAAATACATCGTACAGACCAATACGAGCGGGAAATTAACCGCACAGAGTTATGATGCCAAGCAGTGTAACTGTGAACCTCCTGAAGTCACGCCGAAAATCAAAAAGATGGCCTTGGCGTGGACCGCCAAGCAGGAAGCCGCTGCATCATTATCGAGCGCAATCGTTGCCTATCGCAAACAAAAGGGCACTTGGCCCAAGAGTGTAACGCAATTGGCCCAGCCATTTCCGAATAATATTTTGGGAGAAACTGCACCGGGTATGACAGAGATGTTTCCAAAACTGTTAGCCCTGCATCAAGGAAAGGCGCAGACAGGAAAAGGCGATGCGAGTGGGAAAGAGAGTGGTCCGACAACTTCAAATTCGCCTCAAGGCAACAATGCCGCTTTTGCGGATACGCTTGGTGGTAAGCCTTTTTTGCAGGAACCGCTTGAGATTGTCATTGATAAGGATAAACATAAACTTGCTTTGATCAGTGGGAACACCATAGTTCGTATGTATGACGTGGGACTTGGTGGTAATCGAACACCGGAGGGAGCATTTGTCATTACTGATAAAGTGGTCAATCCGAATGGTCGTTCGAACGGTGAGTTCGGAAGCAGGGGCATGCAGCTCTCGGATACGAATTATGCCATCCATGGGACCAACGAGCCGGACAGTATCGGACTGGATGAGTCCCTTGGATGTGTGAGAATGCGTACAGGAGATGTAGAAGAGTTATTCGCTCTTGCTCCGCAAGGCACTCCAGTACGCATCGGAGAAGATGTGCTGCCAGATCTAACGCTTGTTCCAGAAGCGAAACAGCGTTATCAACATACACTTGTTCCGAAACAAAATAATCCGAACAAAACGTATCACTGGCTGAACTGATCTGCTTGATATGTAGAATCAGATGCAATCAGCCTGAATCATCTACATGTTGGCAATAATGATAAGAGCTCCAATGATGATGATCAAGCCGCCTACACTGGCTGCTGTCCATGCAATGGCTTTGCGATTCACTTCTTCTTTCTTTTGCTGTAGCGCAGGTGGTTTACGTTTGGGAGCCATGAGTTATTCCTCCTTATTGGAATAGAACTGGTGTAGAGTAACCATGCTCTCATTGTAAAGAATTCAACTCGTCATTTCCAGTAGGCGGGTGGATTTCTTGTGAGCATTTTGCATTATTCGATTGTGCTGTCTATGCGCAAACTACTTTCCTTTTTAATAAGAAACGGATAGACTTGAGTGTAGAGTGTTTTTTTACATATGAAAAGACGGCAAACGGCCTTTTGGCGTACCGGACCAGAACGGAGTGAGTGATTTGTTATACAGAAGTCTTGCTAAACCTTTGTTATTCAAAATGGACCCTGAACAGGCCCATCATCTGATTATTGGCGGCCTTAGTGGCATGGGCAACATCCGTCCAGTTCCTTCCGGACTGCGTGTGATGTATGGTGTTCGTGAAACGTCGGATCTGGCTGTAGACATGTTTGGTTGTCATTTCCCTACACCTGTTGGTCTGGCTGCGGGTCTGGACAAAAACGGACAGGCTGTAACGGGCTTTTCTTCCATCGGATTTGGATTCATGGAAGTGGGAACTGTGACACCACTTGCGCAACCAGGTAATGATCAGCCACGTCTGTTCCGCTTGCCTCCAGATGAGGCTTTGGTGAATCGGATGGGCTTCAACAACCTCGGTGCAGAAGCGATGGCAGGTGAATTGTCCCGACTGCAGGATCGTCGCATTCCAGTGGCGGTTAACATCGGCAAGAATAAAGCCACTTCTAATGAAGAGGCTCATCTGGACTATGCGAAGTGCATTCAGGCGCTATACGATTATGCTGACCTGTTCGTGGTTAATATTAGTTCACCAAATACACCGGATCTGCGTAATCTGCAACATGGGAATGAATTGAAGGAACTGCTCGCTGCGGTCATGAACGAGATGAACGTGCAGCATGCACGAGCGGGCGGGGCGGTCAAATCAGTACTGGTGAAGATCGCACCGGATGTGAATGATCAGGAGCTTGAATATATGGTTCGCACGATTGCGGATAGTGGCGTTGCGGGCATTATCGCAACGAACACAACGATCAGTCGTACAGGACTTTCTCACCAACATGCGAAAGAAACTGGGGGGTTGAGCGGTAAACCTCTGCGTGAGCGTTCAACGGAAATTATTCGCCAGATCTATCGTCAGACCGAAGGGAAACTTCCGATTATCGGTTCAGGTGGCATTTTCACAAGTGAGGATGCCTACGAGAAAATTAAAGCCGGAGCAAGCCTGGTCGAAATATATACAGCATTGATCTATGAAGGACCTGAGGTGAATCGGCGTATTCATGCCGGACTGCGCGAGTTACTGCGCAAAGACGGTTACCGTCATATCTCTGAAGCGGTTGGAGCGGAGCATCGTTAAGAAGGATTGTGAATCCCCGGAATGAAAATATAGAAGCATGGAAGAGCGTAAAATGGTTCGGGACTCTTCCCCCCACCAAACATCATGTATAATGGAATAGAACAGGGGACGCTATAGAGACAGGAGGCATAAGCATGGACGGTAGAGACTGGGGTACATTTTTACTTCCTTATGAACAAGCGGTAGAGGAATTGAAAGTCAAGTTTAAGACAATGCGGGCGGAACTGAAGAAACGGGAAGAGTATGCTCCGATTGAATTCGTTACCGGTCGTGTCAAAAAAATATCCAGTATTCTGGAGAAATCCAGACGACTGAATGTGTCGCTTGATGACGTGGAAACAGGCATTGAGGATATTGCAGGTATCCGCATCATGTGCCAGTTCGTAGATGATATCCGTCGGGTTGCCGAGTACATTCGGGGCCGCAAGGATCTCACGGTATTAATTGAGAAAGATTATATTACGAATTTCAAAGAGAGCGGCTATCGCAGCTTCCATATGATTATTGAGTATCCCGTTCAGACGGCTCTGGGACAAAAGAAAGTATTGGCCGAGATTCAGATCCGGACACTTGCCATGAATTTCTGGGCTACCATTGAACATTCTCTGAGTTACAAGTTTCGGGAGAGCTTACCGGATGATATGCGTGCCAGGCTGAAAAAGACGGCTGAGGCCGCTTTTGTACTGGATAACGAGATGTCAGCGATTCGTTTGCAGATCCTGGAGGCACAGAAGGCCTTTGAGGATGATTCCAATATCGTGTCAAGAACATTGAATATTATTCATCAATTATACTTCTACCACCTTGTCAGTGAAGCAATTGAGGCACAGAAGCGCTTTAACGATTGCTGGGAACAACACGACATGGAAGGACTCAAAGACTTGCTCGATGACGTGAAAGAACTTCTGAACAACGCCAGAAAGGGCGAAAATCCGGATGAGCATCTATGAGTCACTGTACATTGACTACTTAATCTACTTCAATCGGGATCAGGATTATTTCGAGTGCCATGAGGTGCTGGAAGAATTATGGCTCGAACGGGACCGGGATTCTCTTTATAAGGGATTGTTGCAGATTGCTGTTGGTTTGTACCACTTCCGGAATGGCAATCTCCGCGGGGGCAGCATGATGTTACAGAGTTCAGTTGACCTTCTGGAACCTTATCCTGATACAACGCTGGGCATTAATCTCGGGGTCTTGGTACAGGAAGTAAAGGAACTCGTGAAGGAACTGTCTGAATCCAACGCTCGATCTGTGACTTACAGGGATTTGTCCATACGGATTGTTGATGAGGTACTGGAAGAGGAGATACTTAGGAGATCGCTTGAGCTGAAGCCTAATATTCCACAGCGCCGGAGTCCCACTAGAGGACGAATTTACGAAGAGAAGATGAAGGCGATGGATCAGGGTAAAAGTTGAACATAATCACGTTAGCGTCAAAATGAGCATTCCATGGACATGAAGTTCCATGTATATGAAACACCCCGACAATTCCTGTGAAGGAAAGATCGGGGTGTTTTTTGAATGTTGCGTCATATTCAGATCATTGCAGATGGTATGCCTGTCCGTTATCGGAGTAATACCGGGTGACACAAGTATCTTACTGCGGTTAGTGTCGATATTGAACTATCCGTTAGCTTGCCGAAGGAGTGGCACTGCCTTTATATTTTTGGAAAAATTGTTTGTAATCGTCCAGCGTATAGCCTTGGTCACTGCCATTCTCTTGCAGTCCGCCAACCATACGGTCTTTCTCGACACCAGCCTCATAGTAAACCAGAGTAGGCGTGAACTCGATGTTGTAATCAGTCCATCCAGCTTCGAATTCGCGCAGGTTGAACTGCGGAAGCTCGATGCCTTCGCTGTCAACCAGCGGCATCAACTGAGGTGTAGTGGCACGGCAGTGTGAACAGTCGGAAGCGAAGAAGTAAACAAAGAAGCTATCTTTGTTATCGATTTTGGCTTTGAGATCAGCTGGCACAATAATTTGTTGATAGTTAGGATCACTAAGCAATTCCCGTGTAGCTGGATTAAGCTTGGAAGCAGCGATGCCATAAGCATTCTCAACCGTATCCATCTGTTTCTTGGATTGCTGGTCTACGACAACCAGTGCTGCAATCATAATGACTAAAATACCCAGGAAAATCAGGATGGCAGCACTTTTCTTTTTCTTCTTGGATTTCATTGGACATCCCCCATCGATCATATCGAAATATAGTTTTGGCAAAAATAGAGGTTGGGATAATATGCATAAACACCCGAATTTTTGCTCAGGAATCAATCTACTTGCCATTATACTACATTACACGCTGTAGTGGAATAGATACGATATGATAGGAAAGCACAGTCTGGATATGATAAAATAAAACGATAATGCAATCTTACCAAGACAGGATGAGTGGGAATATGGGTGTAAAGCTACCTTTGATATTTGCAGAGCGAATGAAAAGTTTGCTTGGCGATGAGTTTGAACAATTTATGAAATCTTATGAGCAGTCTCCCCATGCGGGGCTGAGAGTGAATACGTTGAAAATATCGTTGGAACAATTCGATGAGATTGCTCCATTTGATCTAAGATCAATTCCGTGGTGTGAGACAGGATTCTATGTACCACATGGTGTTAAACCGGGTCTGCACCCTTATTATCATGCAGGTCTGTATTATATACAGGAACCAAGTGCTATGGCTCCGGTTGAACTATTGCAAGTGCAACCTGGAGATCGCGTGCTTGATCTGTGTGCAGCTCCGGGAGGCAAGACGACACAGATTGCAGCAAAGCTGCAAGGCAAGGGCGTGCTTGTCACGAATGATATCCATGTCGAACGTACGAAAGCGCTGGCCAAGAACGTGGAATTGTACGGGGTAAGGAACGCCGTTGTGTTGAATGAGTCGCCCGAGCGGATCGCGAATGCATTTTCTCATTATTTTGACAAAGTATTAATTGATGCGCCTTGCTCAGGTGAAGGTATGTTCCGCAAGGATGAAGACATGGTGAAATCGTGGGAACATCATTCGGTGGATAAATGTGTGCTAATGCAGCGTGATATTCTTGAGACTGCGGCACGATTGCTGGCCCCGGGAGGAACAATCGTATATTCGACATGTACCTTTGCGCCGGAGGAAAATGAAGCGATGATTGCGGAGTTCCTGAATGTAAACCGTGATTTCGTTGTCATGGACATTCTAGAAGAGGCAGGATTCGCTCCAGGACGTCCGGAATGGGTGCGTCAGATGATGCCTGAGAAGGCAGAAGAGACGGAAGCTGTACTGGATCATACGCGTGGTACCGCAAGATTGTGGCCTCACCTTTTGGAAGGAGAGGGGCATTATGTCGCTGTGTTGCAGCATCGTGTAGGGCAAGGATTACCAACAGATCAACCAGGAGTAGTTAAAGAAGGAGCAATGGAGTATGGACAGGTCGTGGATGTGTCCAGGATTGAAGTAGAGGGGAAGAAGGATCACTCTATTGCTGCTTCTTCAATTGCTATGACCAAGGCTGATCGTAAAAAAGAGCGTTTGATGCGAATCGAATCGAGAGAGTCCCATGACAGACAGACCGGTGGCGGCAAGAATCCGGGTAAACAGGGCAAGAAAGGTAAAGATCACAGTGGTCGCAAGTCGGAACGGGGTAAGGGACGCGGAGCGGATCAGGCGAGTGTTGACCCGATCGAGATCTACACTCAGTTTATGAAAGAACAACTGGAGGTTGAGCTCGTCGGAGAAACGGTATGTTACGGAGATCGTGTGTATCAATCGTCAGTTGGGGCAGCCCGTTTGGAAGGACTCAAAGTCATTCGTCCAGGCTGGTTCATGGGCACGATCAAGAATGGTCGATTTGTTCCGTCGCACCCGCTTGCGTGTGCTCTGAATGCATCTGAGGCACGGCGAAGTGTGAGTCTGTCATCTGCTGACGGCGAAGCCGTGAGGTACCTCAAGGGTGAAACGTTAAATATTGAAGAAGAACGAGTGGTGCTCAAGGCGGATACGGTTGCCAAAGGGTACGTTCTTGTATGTGTAGATGGTTATGCTGCTGGCTGGGGAAAATGGCTGGATGGTGTACTGAAGAATGAATATCCGGCAGGCTGGAGGTGGACATCGGTATGAGTGGAAAAGGCAAACAAACGCTGCGTCTGGATAAGATATTGAGTCATATGGGTGTGGGAACACGGAGTGAACTCAAAAAGATGGTGAAGCAAGGCAGAATCCGTGTAGATGGCAAAGCGGTGAAGGACAGCGGTGTACAGGTGAATCCGGAGGTCAACGTCATCGAGGCTGATGGGGAGCGAATTGTGTATCGGGAGATGATCTATCTGATGCTGCATAAACCTCCAGGTGTCGTGTCTGCTACCGAGGATAACAGAGATAAGACGGTGTTGGACTTGCTCCGGAAAGAGGATCGGGTCTTCAATCCGTTTCCTGTCGGACGATTGGATAAGGATACGGAAGGACTGCTCATTCTCACGAATGACGGTCCACTTGCCCATGATCTGTTATCTCCACGCAAGCATGTGCCCAAAACCTATGAAGCCCGTGTACTGGGGAACGTGGATGAAGAGGATGTGCAACGTTTCAAAGCCGGGATTCAACTGGATGATGGATACGAGACATTGCCTGCCGAGCTGACAATACTTGGTCAGGAAGAGACGGAAGAAGGCACGATATCGTTGATCTCGCTTGTTATCCACGAAGGGAAATTTCATCAGGTGAAACGTATGTTCCAGGCGGTAGGCAAGCGAGTGATCTATCTGAAACGCGTAGCCATGGGTAACCTGAAACTGGCTTCCGATCTTGCTATCGGAAGCTATCGTGAACTAACCGCAGACGAGTTGAACCTTCTGCGGAAGTAAAGCTCCCGCCCTTCACGAAGTGAAGCAGGGAGTCGTGAGGGAAGCGAAGCCCCGAAACTAACCGCCGAAGGCGAGAAAGCTCCCGACCTTCGCGAAGCGGAGCAGGGAGTCGTGGAGGGGAGCGAAGCCCCGAAACTAACCGCCGAAGGCGAGAAAGCTCCCGCTCTTCGTGAAGTGAAGCAGGGAGTCGTGAAGGGAAGCGAAGCCCCGAAACTAACCGCCGCAGGCGAGAAAGCTCCCGCCCTTCGCGAAGTGAAGCAGGGAGTCGTGGAGGGAAGCGAAGCTCCGAAACTAACCGCCGAAGGCGAGAAAGCTCCCGCCCTTCGCGAAGCGGAGCAGGGAGCCGGGCAGAAAGCGGAGCCCTGCCCGTAATGGTCCCGGTTAAGCTTGGGCGGGACCGCCGCTGACCAGCGGTGTGCCCGGCAACAAGCGTTCCTACGCCAACCGTGACATAGCAAGACCCGACCTCCCGCCGGTGAGCAAGACGGGAGTCCAGAGGGCAGAGCCCTCTGGGGCCCTCCCTCGGAAGGGAGGGTTTGGGTGGGTGCGACTACTAACAGATGAGGATGAAACCAAAATGACCATTAAATTAATTGCACTTGATGTAGATGGAACACTGCTCAATGATCATCATGAACTTACTGAATGGACTCAGGAGACCTTGATCCAAGCTTCCCGTCAGGGAGCGGAGATCGTTCTGTGTTCGGGTAGAGGTCCGGCCAACACGATTCCTTTTATGGAACAGATGGGACTGGATGGATATGTAATTACACATAATGGTGCAGTAACAGCACGGGTAGATACACGTGAAGTGGTTCATCATTTTGCATTAGATGGACAGGGGCTGGAGCGCATCATTACCTACTGCCGGACCAATGGAGTGCATTTCGACATCAATACGGCTTTTGGGCTGTATGTCGATCAACCGGAAGGTTTGGGGCTACAAGTGCGTGAGATGTACTACAACTTCATGGCAGAACCGATGAAGCTGCCCAAGTGGGTTGACATGACAGAGCCGCTGGCCAAATTCACTGCATTTGGTCCTATTGAACAGATGGATGCTGTACTGCAGGAGTGGTCTACCTGGAATCTGCCTTATTATATGACACGGAGTGGTGACTTTTTTATAGATTTGATGCATCCCGAAGCATCCAAAGGCGCTGCGCTCAAAAGGCTTGCCGAATCGAAGGGAATCTTGCCTTCGGAGATCATGGCGATCGGTAACTATTTCAATGATATTACGATGCTGACCTTTGCAGGCAAAGGCGTTGCCATGGATAACTCACCGGATGAGGTGAAAGCTGCTGCAGATGAGGTGACACTCTCCAATAACGAACAGGGTGTGGCACACGCAATCCAAAAATATGTGTTATCCGTCTAACCGTTCTGTCTAGTTCTAATATTCGTTCTGAAATGAATGTCTGCCTCATAATCTACCGTCTTCAGGGGCATCCTATGATAATAACGTTAGGAATGGAGGACAGGTTATGAAACATGAGGTGGAATTGGTTGCTGACCTGCGTACATCAGGTGGTGAAGTACAGGATGTAATGGTCAATGGACAATATGCAGGATCACTTTTTGTGGTATACAGAGAAGGGGATCGCTTATCCGGTAGTCTTCAGATCGATGAAGGGTTACTTCCAGATGATACTGAAGAATATATCGTGGAAAAAGTACATGCCTATGTCCGATCTCTTGCGGACGCGTTGGAGGCTGCATATTATGAAGTGCTGGTCAGTTGTGGCTCATTACATTCGGTTTTGCACATGCCTGAGTCAGAGTCGTTATGGTCATCCGAGGATATGATCTATGATGAAGAGAGCGATGACGATATATCCAGTATTGAAACGAAGGTCATTCCTGGTTCACAAGCCGAATCGTTTACATATGAAGATC
Organism: Paenibacillus sp. USHLN196; assembly: GCF_037144955.1. NCBI lineage: Bacteria > Bacillati > Bacillota > Bacilli > Caryophanales > Paenibacillaceae > Paenibacillus > Paenibacillus sp. USHLN196. The sequence goes on from NZ_JBBCYH010000004.1 coordinate 488,577, forward strand.
GGGATCATGTCCTGGAGATGGAAATGATCAGCGCAGGACGCAGCATCTCAACATATCTATTTAATGATGTTGATGGACAGGAACTTGCGGAAGCTTCCTTAAAACAATATGGTGCTGATGCACAAGGTGAAATACACTGGTACGATGAGCCTGATGAGAATCAATTGGAAGCCGCGGCAGAGTTGCTGGTCAGGGAACTGGATGAGGACAACATTGATACGATTACAATCCGCATGTGGCATCAGGGCAATGAACTTGAGGCGTTAGAGTGGATACATCGCGATTTTTCCGAGGAGTTTGAAGATAGTCATGAATCGGATTTGGATGAGTTGGAAGCTCCCGAAGAAACTTGTTATGTCATGCTGAAGCGTAAGGATCGGGAGTTCAGGGTATATGAGCTTTTTCTTCAGGAGCGAGGTGGATTGCCTGTGGGTACAGCAACCATAGACACTTCTCATTCCGATCTGACGGGATACATTGATTACGAGGTTCCTGGAACCAGCATGCAGCGAAAGAGCCTGGTCGAGGTGCTCATGCAGGAGTTGGACAAGGAAATGGAGTTCGACACCTTGCACCTGACGATGTTATATCGAAACCAGATTATTGATGAGGCCAGAATAGACGGGTAAAAGGCAGTTGCCTTTTACCTTTTTTTGTTCTCATTTTGACGAAAAATCCATTTCCCGGTATAGTACCATTAGTTTAAAAGAGATCAGGAGGCGGAGGATACCCATGATGCACTCATTCAGAATAATTAGCGAATATATTAATGATGGTTTTCAAGCGGTTCAGGCGAAGCCGGAAGATACGGAGGATGTGATGTCGCTGCTGGTGGAAACAGCCGAATGGTTACAAAGCCAAGGTTCTTCTCAATGGAACGCATTGCTTAAAGGTGAAGATTCACATGATACGGCAGGGGCAATTCGGCGTGGGGATGTTTTTGTTTTCAAAAAAGGTGCGGACGTAGCGGGAATGGTTATCCTTATGGTTCAGCCAAGCCCATGGGATATTCATCTCTGGGGTACCAAAGCTCACGCCGAGGATGGCGCAATCTATCTGCATCGTTTGGCGATTCGAAGAAAATATGCTCAGAGCGGTCTGGGGCGGTCTATTTTGCAATGGTCCAGCAATGGCATTCAGTTTGAAGGCAAACATACGGTTCGGTTGGACTGCGGTGCGAGCAACGTGACGCTGAATACTTTTTATGCGCGGAATGGGTATACCTTTTTGGGAGAGACAGATGGTTACAGTACATATGAGAAGCCCGTGGAGCTGCTCAGCTGAAAATTTGGGCTATCTAAAAACACGTTGCGGACAACCATTGGAGAGTGAAGGATCGTGTCTTTTACTTCTGAGGGGTGAAGTAGGTGAATATGTTGTATATACGACTTGTTGAACAAACAGCTGGATCAGTTTAATCAGTCTATGTCATAATGGACAGTAGAGCATTACGCAGACAAGAAAAAGATGTTCATTCATTCAAGGGTGAACAATTGAGAGGGATTCTCATTTTGTATCTTTACTGAACATATGTTCTGATATATCATGAATGGTATATGCATTGAAAGAACGTAAGCTAGAAAGGGGGAAACTAACGGTGAAATTGCTGCAGGCGCTTTTCTTTCCTCCGGAGCAGCCCGGAGGTGTATCCTCTATGATTCCGTATATGCAAGAGAGGTTTACAACCCCGAGGTGGGAAATGGATCTGTTCTCGTTGCCGAAGCGTATTCGCAACAAGGGCAGAGAGGAAGTTCAGTTCGAAACATTTGATTGGACCGAATATCAGGACAGTCCTGTTGTCCAAAAATATATTCAAACTTATCGTGATTACCTATGGTGGACCAAACTGCGTATTCAGAAGCCCTATGATCTAATTCATGCTCACCACCCGATTGCGGGACTTGCAATGAAAACGGTTTTCCCGGAAACACCCCTCATTCAGACGATTCACTCCAGTTATGAACGAGAATTAATTCTGAATGGACGCATTGAAACAGATGGGCCTGAGCATCGATTCCTGCTTGCGATATATGGTGAGCTGGAGCATCAGGCGGAGCGCCTCTTGACGGTCTCGGATTCGTTCCGTCGTTATTTGGGCCCTTACGTGAAGAACCCTGATGTTATTGGAGTGATCCCCAATGGATTCGATGAGAAGCGGTTTAAGCCAATTCCCCATGATAATGCCATACCGCAACTGGTCACGGTATGTCGGCTTGTTCCCGCAAAAGGGTTGGATATTCTTTTCAAGGCTTGTGCAGAACTGAAGGGTCGAGGTCATGATTATGTGTTACACATTATTGGAGACGGACCGATTCGTCCTGACCTGGAAGAACTGGCGCAGCGGTTGGGCATTTATAATGAAACCATTTTCTATGGGTATACACTTCACCCTGAGGAATTCATGCCATTCTTCGATATTTTTGTATTGCCTTCACGGGCAGAAGCATTTGGCTCTGTCTTTGCAGAAGCGGCTCTGAGTTGCCTGGCACTTGTCGGCACGGATGTAGGTGGTATACCCGAACAGATCGAGAATGGCAGCAATGGGTTGCTCGTACCTGCAGAAGATCCTTCTGCGCTGGCTGAAGCACTTGAAAAAGTGATGCTGGACCCGGCTTACCGTTATGAGCTTGCACGTTCAGCGTGTGAAAAAGCCAAAACGCATTACTCTCTCGGCAGGTCGGTGAATGAGTTGAAAAAGATGTACTTGCAGTTTCCCAGTCAAGCCTAGGAAAAAAAGAGCAAAAAGTGCAAGCCGCTGTGCAAAACAGCGGCTTTTTGTCATCTTCAAGGAAATAGTATGCGGGATGAGTTATGGCCATGAATCAATTGATGTTCATCAACATCGTGATATACATAATTGAAGTCTTAAGTATTGTTGCGTCCACGAAAAGCGCCCCAGCGATTAAGTACCAATTTGGCAGCCCAGAATAGTGCCATACTTCCGAAGATGGGGTAAAGGATGGATAGCAGAGAACTGAATCCAAACTGACTGAGTGAGTAACACAACAGCATAATGGTTAATGTAATGAAACGGGGATGCACACGTATATGTTGTCTGAGTTGCAGAGTCATTCCATAGATGTCTGCTACAAATGTACTAAATATCTCCATAAAAATAAGGGATACATATACAGATTGCACTGCCCACCCGAGTTGAAACGCAATGCTGCCCATCGGGATTTCGAATTGGATGATGCCTGGCATCTGCGCTGACATGGCGAAATGAGCTGCCATCAACATGAAACCTACACCAATTCCGCCGACTACACCGCCCCATTTAAGAACACTCCGACTGTGAATCTGGTTACCCAAGGGTACGAGAACGGCTTGGGCCAATACCAGATTAAACGAAGTATACAGCAGTGGAGACAACCACACCTGAAAAGGGCTTGAGTCTGTCGTCAGCGTTATGAATCGGGATGCACCAGGATGATGCAGGGTGCTAGTTATCATGAGCAGAGATAACAGGAGCATCATGGGCACGACGATACTATTCATCTGAAGGATGGCCTGAATGCCACGACCAAGAAGCAGATATGAACCTACAAGTGTGACGATCAGACCCGTCTGATAATGCAAACCCAGATGTTCAACAAAAACGGAACCTGCTCCGGCAAGCATGACACTGTTCACGCCAATGAGAATGAGAAGGGTAACCCATGTGATCCATTTGCCCGCTTTTTGGCCAAATAAATGTTTGTTCAAATCCTCATAAGAGCGGGAACCGGTATCGTGAGCTATGAGCATCATTTTGGTACCTAACCAGACAAAGAGCATGGTGGATAAGCCTATGGTGATGGTGGCCCATTTGCCATACTGGGTAAAAAACTGCAAGATTTCCTGCCCTGTTGCGAAGCCGGCTCCGACCACCGTTCCAATGTATGTAAATGCGATCTGCAGCACCCGAAATGCCTGTTTCATGTGTTTCCCCTCTCAGGCCCCTGTATAGTTTGGACATGCGGGTACCATGGTACAAGGTATGCTTGACCCACGAAAGTCATGACAATGGAAAGCAAGCTCTGGCTTGAATTGCACCTTAAGGACAGCACCCAGGCAATTTCGCTTGAACTTATAGATAGATATATGATACTTTTACCTCATAGGATAGGCTTGGGAGGTCAAATCATGGAAGTATTGAAACAACGAATTTTACAAGAAGGTGTCGTCATCTCGGATCAGGTGTTGAAGCTGGATGGTCTGTTGAACCACCAGATCGATCCTGCACTAACGATGGAGATGGGACGGGAGTTTGCTGCCCGGTTTCGTGAAAGTGGAGTGACTCGGGTAATCACGGTAGAATCCTCAGGGATTCCTGTTGCTTTTGCCGCAGCCCATGAACTTGGAGTACCACTTGTATTCGCCCGTCGCAAAAAAACGCTTCTGGCTGATCCTGATGCTTACTGTGAACGCGTACCGTCTTTTACCAAGGGAATCGTAACGGACATTATGGTTTCTCGCGAGTTCATTCATGAGAATGACCGCATTTTGTTCATTGATGACATCATTGCCAATGGAGATGCCGCTCGTGGAGTGATCAAAATTATTGAACGTTCCGGTGCGGAGCTCGTCGGTTTCGGCGTTGTGGTCGAGAAATGTTTTCAGGCGGGAGCGCGTACGATTCGTGAACAGGGTATTCCGGTGGAAGCCTTGGTACGCATTCGTTCCCTGAACGATGGAACGGTACAATTTGACGATAACGAAATGTGACATTTTAAAGGAATAGGGCCTATTTTTTGAACTATGCCTTTGCATGACCGCGGATTTCATTTATAATGGGGTTATGTTAGGGAGAGGAGGCAACACCATGGGGAACCAACCGGCAACAGAACAATTTTTTATTGATAAGCTGGCGGAATCGAAAGTTCATTTTGAACGTGCCCTGGATTGTAAACATACGGAATTCGATGACCTTTATCCCTATATGATTGAACATCCTCAATTTTTCTGGTACAAACGCTATGTTGCCTGGTCAGAATTACTGACGATTGTAGGCTTGTGCGAAGAGTTGTCCTTCTCTTGGAAAGAACAATTTACACCGCATCAAGTGGAGTACCTTGAAGAACGTGTGATGTCCGCCAAAGTGCTTGATTTTTGGTTCGAGAAGAACGACAGCAAAGAGCACGCGCAGCGGTAACTTTCAGTCGGGACATAATTTCGAATGACATGACAGTCCAATACAGTCACGTGAGACCTAAATGACTTTTCATTTAGGTCTCTTTTTGTAAATAAATTTGGATTATAGGAGCCATGAACATGATCAGTGATACAGAACTGGACGCTCTGCGTCTGTCAGGTGAGAAAGTAAGAGTAGTGAGGGACGAGCTGGAATCTAACGATGTCACAGGAATTGTAGTTGCCTGGGATGGCGAGCAGGTACTTATCCGTCGTCAGAATCGACGTGTCGTTAAGCTGGATCGTAATTACCGATATCAGTTGTTCAGCGAGCCGCGCCAAAGTTTACTTAGTGAGTAACGCTAGAACATGAACGTTTAATTGTTTGCAATTACCATGATTTCTTGGCATAAATGACTCACTCGGGTGAGAAGATAGGTACAGTGAGGATGATCTGTAACTATAGCCGAGAGGGTGTGCTGCAAATGACATTGATGAATGATAAAGTTCATGCCTACAAGGATCAGATTGGAGCATTAAGCGATGTGCTGCCAGGTGTGGTGAAGTCGTATCATGAGTTTACCGGAGAATGTTTTCAGCCAGGTGTGATTGATGCGAAGACAAAACAGCTGATTGCGCTCGGGATTGGACTATTCGCTAACAATGAGGTATGTACCTTCTACCATGTAGAAGAAGCTCGTGCCAAAGGTGCTACAGATCAGGAGATTATGGAGACCGTTGCAGTGGCTGGAGCTGTTGGAGGCGGACATGCTCTGTCTCAGGGTGCGATGAGAGTACAAAAGGCTTTACATTAAATACAGGTAAGGTAGTACAAGGATAGGTCCATACATGACTAGCTAAACAAAAGAGGAGGTTCCGGGTGATCCGGAGCCTCCTCTTTCTATATCATACCTATATTTTCCCTAACATCTTATCGTACATAAACTGTCCAGTTACCCGACGTGCTGTTACGTAACGATCATTGAAATATGGATTGGACAACTTGGTGATGCTTACCCCTTTACTGCTGGAAGCATGAGCGAATTGGCCTCCGCCGATATATACACCTGTATGTGAAATGCCTTTGCCCATCGTATTGAAGAATACCAGATCACCTGTGCGAATGTTACTTTTGGATACCGGAGTACCTGCTTTGGCTTGCTGCTGCGAAGTACGTGGCAATTCAATGCTGTATTTGTTGAAAAGATATCTCATAAACCCGGAACAGTCGAAGCCGGCCAGCGTCGTGCCACCCCACTTGTAAGGTATACCTGTCATGTTGTTCACTACGGAGTTAATACTGCTTGCCTCTGTGCTTGTTGCCCCGGATGTAAATAGTACGGCTGCTCCAAAAATGGAGATAATCAGTTTTTTCAAAATCAATGTTCTCCCTTCGATGCCTACGGAGTTAGCTAAGGGTTCGGTAGAAGGTTCCCTATATTTCCTATGTATAAGAATAATTCACCCAAATTGGTTCCCCCGTTTTCAAACATGAAACTCGGCAATGAATAATTAAGTTTTTGTAACTATTTGAAACTATATTGCATAAATGCGTAATTGTCAAACCCATTTAAAACCCTTCGTAGTACCCCAATGTTATCGGAATTACGGTTTTTATATGAAAGAGGGCATCAAGTTTGGGTATCATTCATGACAAAAACGTCATTATTGATTCGTTGAAGGTGATTTTGGATAAATGAATAGGTTTGTCATGAGTTAAAAGAACTATTCCGTTATGTAGAATTTAAGAGATTATATTCTTTAAGTTGCATATATTGACAAAAATCTATTTTTTGCATATTATCGTCTTATCCAATCCACATATTGGATGAAAATTGATTTTATTGTGCGATAAATTCAAATAAAGGAGGTTTGGGGATTCGTATCTTAAGTAAGGTAGAAGTGGAAGATTTATTAAAACAAACATAGGAGAGTGTTATCTTTGAAAGCAAAAAAAATAGTAACTTTTGTTCTAGCATGTACCATGGTATTCTCAGCCGTTGGAATGGCAGTTCTCCCTGTAGTAACGGTATCTGCTGCCGATGCATCAGGTACAACAGCAAGTATTTCCGATGTTTTGAAGAACCAGCTGCCAGATGGAGGTTGGAGAAAAGATTATAAACAAACCAGTGGAGAATGGGCGAAGTCCACGATTGACAACAAGGCTACATACTCAGAAATTAGAAGATTGGCGAAAGAATTCAAAAAGACGAATGATCCGCGTTACTCAGCGGCTGCAATTAAAGGAATCAACTTTTTGATCAATATGCAGTATTCGAACGGTGGATGGCCGCAAGTGTACCAAAGCTCCGGATATCACAAACACATCACTTATAATGATGATGCCATGATTAACGTTATGTACATGCTGGATGAAGTAGCAACGCGTAAAGGTGACTTCTCGTTTATCGATAGTGCCCTTGCCAATCGCAGTAAGAACTCTGTTGCTAAAGGTGTAGATGCGATTCTGAATACACAGGTCGTTTCAGGCGGTAAGCTGACAGCATGGGGACAACAACATGATTCCAGTTCCCTTAAACCGGCAAGTGCAAGAATCTATGAAGTACCATCACTGACGGCTGGAGAGAGTGTAACGATTGTTAAATTCCTGAAAACCAGACCTGCTAACGCTAAAATTACGGCATCCATTAACGGAGCTGAGGCATGGTTTAACAAAGTGAAGATTACCGGTTACAAGTATGAAAGAGCAAACGGAGACAGCAAAATTATCGCTGATTCCAAAGCTGCACCGATCTGGGCTCGTTTCTACGAAGTGGGAACGGATAAACCCATCTTTATCGGTCGTGACGGGGTCGTTAAATACAAACTAAGTGATATTGATAAAGAAAGAAGAGGCGGTTATGCTTGGTACGGTAACTGGCCTTCCAAGCTGTAAATAGTAAGGAGTCGAAGGTTTCATTGCGTCAATTCCTGGTAACTATAAGTAAAGCCCGACTCAGACATAGACCTCTGGTTCGGGCTTTATTGTTATTATTTTCATTGTTGACACGATAGATTCCGCATGATATATTATTTCTTGTCGCCGAGATTGCCTACGGAGATATAATATGCGGTCGTGGCGGAATTGGCAGACGCGCACGGTTCAGGTCCGTGTGGGCTAACCCCCCGTGGAGGTTCGAGTCCTCTCGACCGCATCATATGTAATACAAGAAGGTTCCTAGAATGGTATATTGCCACTCTAGGAACCTTTTTTCTTTGTTTATTTTATTTATCCATTAATGGATAAATTTTTGTTTTGCGATGGTTTGCACCTTTATTTCAGAGGGGGTAGAGATAATAAAGACGGGCGTTGAGACCGCAGAGGTCAACTATGGAACTCAGGGCTCGACCACGATTATAACACAGGTAACTGGGAGTAGGACACCGATTCACATATCATAAGTTTCTCTATATCTCCAGGACGTACCTACAGGGTCAAGTTGAGTTAAATCGCGTTATGGATCGGAAGATCGTTGCATGGAAAATGCTCTATTCGGTCTTTATAATGAGGGCAGACTTGGGTGGATGAGACATAACCAGCTCCGCTCAGGTCACAGCATGCAACAATAAGGAGGCATATGATGTGCTAACTAGTGATACAGCCGTACACGTGCAGCAACAGAATGTTAATCTTGTAAGCGTTACAAATGGGCACGTTAGCCTGGAGATCAATCTTGAAAATGGTGAAGTGTCCTGCATCGGCAACCAATCTTCCCATGTGAAGGGCATTCGTAGTGCTTTTCGCTGGCAGGGCCGGGAATACAGCACGGATCATTATCAGAACCATGAGCTGACGGCACAGGAATATATTGTTCGAGAAGGTTTTGGAAAAGGCATCCGCTTGGTCATTCTGCATAAAGCATCGTTGCTGCCGCAGCTGGAGCAGCATTTCTATATATATGAATCCTCACCGTATGTACTGGTGCAGACCGTTATAGTCGGTGATAAAGAGCTTAAGGCGAACCGAATGGCTGTCATCCAATCCAAAACCATATCGATCGGCGGAGAATTCGATCAGGATGAACCAAGCATTCTGCGTATTCCGTTTGACAACGATAAATGGGTCAGATATACGGTGGTTAAGCCGCCGCTTGATGTGGAGAGTTACGAGGCGACAGCCTTGTTCGCGCCTGACAGCCGCCGGGGAATTGTGATGGGTTCCCTTACGCATCAGGTATGGAAAACAGGGATTCGTATGCAAAGCGAAAAAAGCGGACATATCGAAGGTCTTGATCTGTACGGCGGTGCCGTGAGTGAACTGACTCGCGATTCCCAGCCTCATGGTTATGTGAAGGGAAAGAGAGTTGAATCCCCGTTGGTATTCGTCGGGTTCTATGAAGACTACCGCGAAGGTCTTGAAGCCTACGGTCAGGCTAATAGCTGGATTGAGGCTCCATTACCTTGGGAGGGCGGTGTCCCGATTGGATGGAACAGTTGGTCTGCGGCCATGAGTGATCTGGACTATGATCTGTATACAGCGACCAGCGATTTTCTGAAAAATGAAGTACAGTTACTTGGATTCGAGAATGAGGATACGTTATATATCAACTTTGATGCTTTCTGGGACAATTTTACGCCGGAAGAAATGAAGAATGCGCTGGACCGGGTACGGCAAAATGGTCATAGAGCAGGGACGTACTGGACTCCATTTGCCTTCTGGGGAGGGCCTGATCAATTCGGTCAGGCGGTCGAAGGAACGAGTGGAAAATACACCTATGGAGACATTCTGCTGCGTGACAGTGAGGGCGAAATTTTGCCAGATGTAGACGGTGGTCTGGCGATAGACCCGACACATCCTGGCAACCTGCAAAGAATTGACTGGTTCACGGACAAATTCATCTCGGAAGGTTTCGAATATATCAAACTGGATTTCTTGGCACATGGCGCCCTGGAAGGACAGCACCACAATTCTGATATTTCAACAGGGATCGCGGCTTATCATTATGGCATGTCTTATTTGCAGCATAAGCTCTCGCCAGAAGTAATTGGACGGCCATTTTTCATTAACTTGTCCATCGCGCCATTATTCCCCTATGCATTTGCCCACAGCCGCCGTATTTCCTGTGATGTCTTCGGTACACTTGCGGATACGGAATATCTGTTGAACTCGTTGACACACGGCTGGTGGATGAGCAATACGCTTTATCGTTACAATGATCCGGATCATTCCGTGTTATACAAGAGCTTCAACCAGGAAGCTACCGGCTGGCATGAAGGACGCAGCCGCCTGACCGCTTCAGTTATTGCCGGAACGGTGCTCCTGCTCGGGGATGACTTCCGCAAAGAGGAAGCTGCCGAACGGGCAAGAGCTTGGCTTGGTAACACGGATATTTTGAACGTTGCTCGTATGGGCAGAACTTTCCGACCAGTTGAAGGTGATTTTGGGAAGCTGTCTTCTGACGTGTTTGTCCTTGAATCGCCGCAAGAGAAGAGTTTCTATCTCGCCGTTTTCAATTTTAATGCTGAACAAACTGTGGTTAAATCAATCTCGCTGGAGCGGGCCCGGCTAAACGCCAACACCATATACAGCTTGCAGGATCTCTGGGAAGGCTCACATGGCGAAACGTCTGTAGAGCTTACGGTCTCACTGGAACCGGCGGAATCCAAAATCTTCAGATTGACCGTGAAGGGAAACTGACTGGGCGAAATGACAACCCAGAGCTGTGATCGGTATAAGAATATAAAAATAAAGTTAAACGCGCGCTTTTGTATCTCGCAGATCGCGCGTTTGTCTATTTGTGGTAAAGAGTCTATTTCTAAAATAATTACTTTGGACTGGAGGACATGATATGACCGAATTTACTTTATGGTATTCAACTCCTGCAGCGGATTGGTCTCAAGGCCTGCCGCTGGGCAATGGAAGAATCGGAGCAGTGGTTATGGCATCTTCGCATCGTGAGGTGTGGACTATGAGCGAGGTTACCTACTGGTCTGGACAGATTGACCCGGAGTATCCTCCGGCGGGAGGCAAGGCTGCACTGGAAGATATGCGTAGCTATTTTTTCTCGGGCGACTATGATGAGGGAGATCGTCTTGCCAAACAGCATCTGCAGCCAAAGAAGCGTAATTTCGGTACCCATCTTGGATTATGTGAAGTTGTTATTGATTTTGAGAAGAGGAATCCGGGTTCTGATGAAGCTGGAAGCTTCCAACGTGAGCTGGATCTGACTCATGCACTGGCTGGGGCGTTCTGGAAAGATGACGACACCCCGATTCGACGTGAAGTTTTCGCTTCTCACGCCGATGATATAGTGGCCTCTCGAATTTGGAGCGAAGCTCCTGGTGACGTATCCTTTACGCTAGGTTTGGAAGGGGGAACGGAATCATTCAAGGTTGCAGTCTTAGATGACAACACGCTTGAATTCCAAGGACAGGCAACGGAGAATGTACATAGTGATGGAACTTGCGGCGTATGGGCCAAGGGCCTGTTGAAGTTGGTTGTATCCGGGGGGACCATCGCTAGGAAAGATGGAAACCGATTAACCGTGACTGGAGCGGATGAGGCATGGATTTATTTTAGTGTAAGCACAGATCATCGTCGTACAGATTCGGATTGGAAAACAGAGAGCAATTATACGCTGGTGAAAGCTTTAAATAAAGGTTATGCCTCCCTGAGGGAGGATCATATCCGCGATTACAGCCAGCAATATGACAAGGTAGATATTCAGCTCGGAATCAAGGAGAAATCCAGCTTGACTACAGATCAGCGTATTCGTTTGTTGGAACAGAGTGGTGGGGATGAAGATCCGCAGCTGTTCGCCTTGTTTTTCCAATATGGACGGTATCTGACCATTGCGGGATCTCGCGAGAACTCTCCGTTGCCACTCCATCTCCAGGGAATCTGGAACGACGGTGAAGCATGCCAAATGGGGTGGAGCTGTGATTATCACCTTGACGTGAATACTCAGATGAATTATTTCCCTACAGAGAGTACGAACCTGGGGAAGAGTCATCTTCCGTTATTTCGGTATGTTGAGAATCTGGCACAGGCGGGCAGGAAAACGGCTCGTCATGTGTATGGATGCGAAGGATGGGTCGCTCATGTCTTCTCCAATGTATGGGACTTTACGTTGCCTGGGTGGGAGACGTCTTGGGGGTTGAACGTTACAGGCGGATTGTGGCTAGCTACACATTTGATTGAGCATTATGAGTATAGTCTGGATCGTGTTTTCCTTGAGAATGTGGCCTATCCTGTACTTAAAGAATCTGCAGCCTTCTATCTGGACTATATGTGTGAGCATCCTCGGAACGGTTGGTTGGTGACGGGTCCTTCCAATTCGCCGGAGAATCATTTCTATCCTGGTAATTCGAGAGAGGGGGCACAGCAGCTGTCCATGGGAACAACAATGGACCAGATGCTGGTGCGCAGGCTCTTCGAATTTTGCCTTGATTCAGTTGAACTTTTGAATAAAGACGAGGAACTCGGACTCAGACTGGAAGAAGCAATTAGCAAGCTCCCGCCTCTACAGATCGGCAAGAAAGGCCAGTTACAGGAGTGGCTGGAGGATTATGAGGAGGTGCATCCGGAGCATAGACATTTGTCTCATATGTATGCGCTGTATCCTGACAATCAGATTACACCTGACCGTACACCGGAACTCAGTGCGGCAGCACGAGTAACGCTGGAGAACCGCATGGTCCAGGAAGAGCTGGAGGATGTTGAATTTACAGCCGCTTTGTTTGGACTGGGTTTTGCGAGACTGCACGATGGGGAGATGGCATATAAACACCTCTCACATTTGATCGGCGGCCTGTGCTTCGATAATCTGTTCACCTATTCCAAATCCGGAATTGCTGGTGCAGAGAGTAATATTTTTGTCGTTGATGGAAATTTCGGCGGTACAGCTGTCTTAGCGGAGATGCTGCTGCAAAGTTATGATGGCGAAATTCACCTGCTCCCAGCGTTGCCACAGGCATGGAGCACAGGCTCGATAACCGGGCTGAGAGCAAAAGGGAATGCCGAGGTTGACATCGTCTGGGAGAACGGACAGTTAATTTCTACGAACATTCACACGTTCTCGCCGGGGATGTTCACCATTTGTTGGGGCAAACATAGAACGATCCTTCATGCCGAAGCAGGCGAAAGTTACTATTTCAATAGCGACCTGGAGTTGGTAAAATAACGATCTATACTTGAAAATAACTTTTATATATATGGACCATGGTCCCACGGAGGGAAAAACATATAATAGAGACAGAAAGATACAAAGGGAGGGGACGTTGATGTACAGTATTTTTTTGGTAGACGATGAAGAACTGGGACTTGAGATGATGAGGGATTATATCCGGTGGGAAGAGATGGGGATCTATATCATGGGAACGGCGAGTAACGGCAGGGAGGCCTTGGAGAAGATTGAGGCCACCCAGCCTGATATCGTTCTTACCGATGTTCAGATGCCGATCATGAACGGTATTGATCTGGCGAGAAAGATACATGAGAGCTACGACTCGATCCAGGTGATGTTTCTGACCGGACACGATGAATTTCAATATGTAAAATCGGCCATCAACGTAGGGGCCGTGGGATATATGCTAAAACCTTTGGATTTAAAAGAAATTGAAAGCGTTATCAGTAAAGTTAAACAGCGTTGTGACGAAGTTGCAATGAAGAACCGTTCCATGGAGGCGGCTAAAGCCAATATCCTGAAGGAGTTATCTTACGAAAAAAACGAGGCACGTGCTACTGATCTTGCTTTTAGTTACAGCCGTCTAACCCGAAAATCGGAGACCACCCGATATGCAATGGCCTTGTTCAGTATTGATCCCAAGGAGGCTGAAGAGGAGCAGCAAAGTCTGGAGGAATGTACAGGTCGGCTGGTGTCTTTTCTCGACCATCTCTTCAAGGCGAAGAACATGAAAGCGATCTTTGTGGATTACAAGGAAGGAGAGACCGGTGTATTTATGGAAGCGGCGCACCAGCCAGGACATTATGCGTGGGAGGACTTGGCTGAGGCTATTCGTAGTGCTCTGGATTTTACGGTAACGGCAGCGGTAGGAGCACAAGAGACCGAGTTAGCCAATATTCACTGTCTGTACGAACAGACACGTATCGTTTTGAACGAGCGTTTCTATGAAGGTACAGGCACGATTATTCATGCGGAGACGCTTTCGAATCAATTGTATACGGAGCATATGCCCCCTTTTGAACAAAAGGAATGGTTTGAGGCCATTAACCGACTGGATTTTGAGTGGGCGGCACAGAAGCTGCACGGGTATATTGAGGGATTGGCATCACTGCGAGTCAAGAAGAAAATCATCTGTGATTGGTCGATAGATCTCGTTAATGAGCTGCTGGAGCAGCTTCATAAACCTGTTCCGAAGCGGGCTGAGTTGTATCATTCCATCTATAATTCGCTGACTCTACATGAGATCGAGGATCTGATTCTCGGTACTGCGGAGGATGCGGTGAGCATGTTAGGTGAGCGGTTTATGGACAAAAATGCAAAACTGATTCACAAGGTCCGCACCCTCATTGATCAGAATTACAATCAGCCGATTACCATCAACAGTCTGTCTGATCAGGTCTATTTGTCACCGAACTATTTAAGATCCATATTTAAGGAAAAAACAGGAATGACAATTCACGATTATCTGACACGCATCAGATTGGATAAAGCCAGGGAACTGCTGGCAGATGGCTCGCTCAAGATTCACGATATCGCGCAGACCGTGGGCTATGAGAGTACATCCTATTTTATTTCTCTATTCCTGAAGACACAGGGCGTAACACCCAACGAATACAGGAAAAGTATGTGACGATAGAGGCTGTCTGGTAATGCTGATATTGATCCTCCTGTTTTCCTTGAACATGATGTGGATAGGCTCCCTCTTACTAACCTGTGATATGGCAAATGAAAGAGGCTTTCCTGTATGAATAGTAACATTGTGGTATGGAACATCCCCCTCCTCCTTTTTACAATTAGGCATATAGGAAAGGAAGGAGGAGAGAGGGGATTTGTTTTAACCGCTTTTTATGAAAGCGATTACAAGCATTGGCTGTGAACCACTGCAGGAATAGGCATAGGGAGATCTAACTCAGTCATTAAAAAAATGGAGGCATGTTATGTTGGGACGGATGATGAAAAAGGGATTTGTGTTCTTAATCATGTTTTGTTTGATAACAGGCGGGGGCCAGTTTGTCTGGACAGCTCACGCCGATGATATGAATACCTATGAAGCTGAAGCCGAGGGGAATATTTTGCTTGGCAACGCGAAAATCTCTGATAGCCCGACGGCTTCAGGCGGCAAAAAGGTCGGAGGCATGTACCAAGGCAGTTCCTTGCAATTTAACAATGTCACTGTAAGTGAGACAGGTAATTATAAGATTTCCGTTTACTACATTTCAGGTGATTCGCGGCCATTCAATATTAGTGTGAACGGCGGGGAGAAGCAATTTGAAGAACCGCCCAAGACAGTCGACTGGGATACGGTGGGTATGTATGATGTGACCCTTCCGCTGAATGCCGGGTCGAACACGATCCTGATTGATGACAACAACTGGTATTCTCCCGACATCGACAAGATCGTGATCCGCGGTTTGGACAGTAGTCCTCCAGGGGAAGGAGGCGGAGACGACTGGAAGAAAAATTTGCATGGTGCAGTTATTGAGGCAGAAGCAGCCGACAATATATTGAAAGGCAATGCAAAGGTGGTGGACAGCAGTATCAGTTCAGGCGGGAAGAAAGTAACCGACCTGAACAAAAACAGTTCACTGCAATTTACGAATGTCAACGTACCGGCAGATGGTACATATTTGATCCGAATATCTTATATTTCCGGTGATCAGCGACCTGTCTATATGCAGGTGAACAATGACACGGATGAGATGATTGATCTGCCCAAAACGGCAAGTTGGGACACGATTGGCACGTATGATGTGGAGGTATCTCTCGATAAGGGTGTCAATACCATCACGTTCTCGGATCATGACTGGTACTCCCCTGATTTGGACCGAATTGAGGTGATTCCGTATACAATTAGTTATGAAGCCGAAGATTCGGACAATACGCTGACTGGTGAAGCGCGTATAACGGATAGCCCCACAGCATCAGGTGGCAAAAAGGTCGGATATCTGAATGGTGGGAGCTCCTTGACGTTCAATAAGATTATAGCCCCGATGACAGGTAATTACCGTGTTACGGTTGCCTATTTTTCCGGTGATCCGCGCAGTTTCTATGTCCGCGCAAATAACGGGGAAGAGCAGTTTCATGACCTGCCCAAAACATCGGACTGGGATACGTTAGGTACCTATGATCTTACGCTCCCATTAACGGAAGGCGAGAATACAATTACTTTTTCAGACAACAATGGCTATTCTCCCGATCTTGACAGGATTATCGTAGAGCCTGCGATAGAAACAGAACCCGAAAATCCAGGTGAAGAAAATGACGATCTGGGAACACCGGGTGACTCGCAACGATACGGGGATATCACGGTGACTGATTACACGTATGGCCTTCTGGTATCGAACGGACAATACGAAGTGTCTTATAATACCCAGACTGGATTCGTCGGATATAGCTGGGCAGAAGGGCAGAAGATGCGGGGGATTTTCAGCAGCATTAAACTTGGTGAGAGCCTTGTGGAAACCAAAGGTTATGAGAGTCATACGAGCGGTGGAACACCTGTGGAGATTCAGGATGGATTCGGCAAAGGCATTGAGTTGAACTTTGTTCATACGTCGACTGGCAAACCAACCCTGAAGCAGGTCTATCGGTTTTATGAAGATAAATTGTATTTCCTCAACCGTCTTGATGCCTTCAGTGATTCAGAGATCCAGAGTAATTACATGTCACCAATTACGGTTAAAAATACGGGCGGTGTGGATATCGGCGTCAGCTCGGATAATCGTGTACTTACGGTGCCTTTTGACAACGACGCCTGGATTCGCTACAAATCTCAAACCATGAACCGTGCGGATATCAGCTATGAGATGACAACAGTATTCAATAACTCGACACGTAACGGTCTGGTGATCGGTTCAGTAACCCATGACACCTGGAAGACCGGTATTGACTGGAAAGGCTCAGCTAATCGTCTGAATGAATTTGCTGTGTATGGTGGTGCAGCGAGTGACGTTACTCGCGATACTCAGCCACATGGCAGCCTGACTGGTACTGAACTGTCCTCACCACTGATTATGATAGGTGGTTTCAGTGACTACCGTACAGGACTTGAAGAATACGGTAAAGCCAATGCGATTATTACTCCTCCGCTGGCGTTGAATCCAGAGCTGCCACAAGGTGTTCCAGTAGGTTGGAATAGCTGGGGAGCTTATGATAGCGGGCTTTCGTATCAGAACGTAGTGGATGTATCCAATTATTTCAAGAACAATCTTAAGAAGTTCAACAATAACGGCAATGTATTCATTAATATGGATTCCTACTGGGACAATCTAAGTGATGCTGAGCTTGCCCAAGCCGTATCTGTCATTAAGGACAATGGTCAGCATGCAGGCATCTATTGGGGACCATTTGTGTATTGGGGCAACGATATGAGCCAAAAAGTAGATGGTACCAACGGGCAATATACGTATGGTGATATTGTTCTCAAGGATGCTGAGGGTAAACCTCTGCCGACACTGGATGGAGCATATGCACTGGATGTGACACATCCGGGGAGTCAAATGCGCATGAATTATTTTCTGGATAAGTTTAAATCACTTGGATTCACATTCATCAAACTGGATTTCCTAACCCACGGCTCACTGGAAGGTCGGCATTATGATACAACCGTGACGACAGGAATCCAGGCTTACAATGAAGGGATGCGTTATGTCGAAGAGCGATTGGATGGGAAAATGTTCATTAGTGCGTCCATTGCACCGATCTTTCCAAGTCAATATGCGCATAGCAGACGGATCTCTTGTGACACCTATGGCAAAATCAATGAGACGGAGTACATGCTCAATTCATTGACATATGGTTTCTGGCAAAATGGGACGATCTATTCTTATACAGATCCGGATCATTTGGTATTAAGCCGTGCTTCAAGCTTGGAGGAAGCGCGTAGCCGGGTGAATTCCGGTGTAATTGCCGGCACGGTGATGATGGATTCCGATGATGTGAACGATCCCAAGGCACAGGAATACATGACAGCATTGTACAATAATACGGATGTTCTTCAGGTGGCGCTGAAAGGCAAAGTATTCAAGCCGCTTGAAGGAAATACGAATGCAAATGCCGCAGATACGTTTGTTCTGAAAGACGGCAATGATTATTACCTCGCCGTATTTAATTACAGCGCCAATAGTTCAGCAAACAAAACGATTAATCTAGGTCGTGCCGGATTGAATGAATCCAAAACCTACACGTTAAAAGACTTGTGGACAGATGAGTCTTCGTCTGCCACGGGTGCATGGTCCATCTCGCTGGGACCGGCTGAATCGAAATTGGTTAAATTGACCGAGAAACCAGTCAATCCAGGAAACCCAGGAAACCCAAGCCATCCTGGCAACAATGGCAACAATGGTAACAATGGTAATAACAGTAATACTAGCGGGAACTCCGGAAACAGCACGGCTCAGGAGAACGATACAACAACACGGGTCATCACAGCCGATATGCTGAAGGTGGACAGTGAGGCAGGGAAAGTCGTTATAGACATCAAGGCTAGTACTCAGGAGCTGCAACTGTCATCAGCTGTCTTACGCCAACTCGGCAACCATACACTGAAAGTGAAATCAGGCAAGTTAACTTTGCAAGTACCTGCGAGTTTGTTCCAGCAGCTACTGAGCAAGCTACCAGCGGGGCAGCAGGAAGATAGTACGATTTCCCTGAAAATGGTCCCGCTTGGCAGCAAGGCCAAGGAGGTCATTGCTGCAGTAGAATCATCTTCCCGGGCAACGGTTACCCTTAAGGGAGAAATCGTTGAATTTAGCCTTTCGGCAACAACTAAATCAGGTACAACCGAAACACTCGCTGCGTTTGATCACCCGGTTACGCTGAGCCTGGCAGCGGCTGAAGGCTTCGACCCTTCACAGGGAGGAATATATTATATTAACAAAAATGGGACATTGGAATTTCTCAAATCAGATTACGTGAATGGCTTATTAACGACTAAAGTGAGCCACTTCAGCAAGTATGCCGTTCTGGAACTGGATCGGACGTTTACCGATGTTCCGGCCAATCATTGGGCCAGCACTGTAATCAAGGAGTTGGCAGCAAAGGGCTATGTTGAAGGCACACATGTAGATCAATTTGAGCCAGGTCGTGCTGTCACCCGTGCTGAATTCACCACTATGCTCGTGCATTCCCTGGGGCTGACTGTAGCAGGGGAAGTACACTTTACAGATGTAGCGACAGATGACTGGTACGCGGAACCCATCTCGATTGCGACCCAAGCCGGTATTGTAAACGGCCGAAGCGCAACCCGTTTCCAGCCGGACGCACAGATTACCCGAGAGGAAATCACGGTGATGCTGATGAAAGCCTATGAGCGGAATGTTGGGAAAGTACCGCCTGTAGGTTCTACAGACATCTTGTTTACAGATATGGCTCAGGTTTCTTCATGGGCAACGGATTCGGTGAAGCATGCAGCCCAATTGGGACTGGTCCAAGGCCAAAGACAGGGACAGTTTGTGCCTAAAGGGATTGCTTCCCGGGCAGAAGCGGCTCAGGTCATCTATAACCTGATTTTGAAGTAAGCTTTAAGGCTGCGAATTATATCGCAGCCTTATTTTCACAATTTTGAGATGACAGATGATTTCCCCTATGGATTGTAAGATTGCGATATGGCTAATCCGCCTGCTGCTTCCTACAATAATATGTATGTTCACAACACACAGCATATAGGTACCAAAACACGGAACCTGAAAGGGGTAAACATGACGATTCAATATCATGAACAATTGCGTATATTTGCAATACAGACACAACATTCATCCTATATTTTCGGAATTAATGAGAGAGAACACCTACAGCATCTGTATTGGGGAGATCCAGTGAGTATCGAGGACAGCGCTCCTTTGCTCCATCTACAATCCCACAGCTCTTTTGACGCGGAAGTGGAAGGAGAGGCGGAGGAGTACAGCTTCTGGGGAGGCGCATCTTATACAGAGCCATCTCTGAAACTGCGCATGCCTGATGGTGTCCGCGATCTTCAGGTTAGGTATGACCGTCACGAGGTTATTGAACAGGATGGCAGACAGACGCTGATTATTACGTTGAAGGATCAGGTGTATGCACTTGAAACGCAGCTGGTCTATCGGGTCATCCCGGAATTCGACCTGGTGGAGCGTTATGCCAATATCATAAATACGGGGCAGGAGGATATTGTGCTGGAAAGCATGCAATCCGCAGCCTGGACTTTGCCATATCTCCAGGATTACCGCCTGACGCATGTTACGGGGAAATGGTCGGGTGAATTCCAACTGCGCAATACCATTTTGACAGAGGGAAAAAAGGTACTTGAATCGCGGAGAGGTTTCACTGACGGTCATGCCAACCCATGGTTTGCGATTGATGATGGTCTTTCCACAGAAAGCGGCAGTGGGGTATGGTTTGGTGCCCTTGCCTGGAGCGGCAACTGGAAGATTGTTGCGGAGAAGACCCCATTCACGCATGTACGGGTAACAGGTGGCATCCATGATTTTGACAATGAATGGTTGCTGGGTGCGGGCGAAACGTTTGAGACGCCTGTCTTTGTCGGCGGATTCAGCCCAGAAGGCTTTGGCGGCATGAGCCAGCGCTTGCATCAGTACCAATACAATTACATACTGCCGCGCAGTGAAATCGGTAAAGTGCTGTACAACTCCTGGGAAGCTACCTATTTCGATGTTAATGCCCAGGACCAAATGGCGCTTGCCGAAAGAGCAGCCAAAATGGGTGTGGAACTATTCGTTGTGGATGATGGCTGGTTTGGGCAGCGGCATTCCGACCGTGCGGGGTTGGGCGACTGGAACGTGAACAAAGAGAAGTTCCCGAACGGACTTGTTGAGCTGATTGACCGGGTTCACGGACTGGGGATGGAGTTCGGCATATGGGTGGAGCCGGAGTCGGTTAACCCGGATAGTGATCTCTATAGAGCACATCCGGACTGGGTATATCATTTTGAGACCCGGGGACGTACGGAGCTTCGCAATCAGCTGCTGCTGAACATTTCCAAGCCGGAGGTCAAGCGATACATTATCAATTTTATGACCGAACTGCTTGGCAATCATGAGATTAAGTTCATTAAATGGGACATGAACCGGACCATCACGGAGCCGGGCATGAAGGGTCACCCCATTAACCGCCAGAAAGAAGTATGGGTAAGGCATGTCCACAGTCTGTATGATATCTGGTCACAGCTGCGAGCCAAGTTCCCGCATGTGGAGTTTGAGACTTGCGCAGGAGGTGGCTCGCGGATTGATCTGGGCATCTTCCGTTATGCCGACCAGTCCTGGCCGAGTGACAATACGGATGCGTTCGACCGTTTGAGCATTCAGGAAGGCTTCTCGTATACGTACGTACCACGAATGATGACCTGTTGGGTAACCGAGTCACCTACAGGAATGAATGGTCGAAACGTCTCGTTGAAGTATCGTTTCCACAGTGCAATGATGGGCACACTTGGCATTGGCTTCAATCTGAACGAGTGGAGTGATGAATGGATTGAACAGTCCGGGGAATTCATCGGTCAGTACAAAGCCATTCGTCACCTAGTGCAATTCGGCAGACAATTCCGCCTGACTTCGCTTCGCCATAAGGGGGTTACTGCTGTCCAGTACAGTGATGCTGCCGCAAGTGACCAAGTGCTGTTCGCTTTTCTTCACTCGCAGAAGCTGGGTGAAGCGTTGCCTAGACTCCGTTTGGCAGGCCTTCAGGCTGACAAGACCTATCTCATTGAAGAACTGGGGTTAACGGTCAGTGGCCGTGCTCTGATGAACATCGGGGTGGAGCTGCCTCTGCGCGGCGATTTCGACAGCCTGGTGTATCGTATTCGTGAGCAGGTATAATAGGATGTTGTAGAACGGTTTAAAAGGAGTGCTTTGTAGGCCGGTAACGGCTGCATCGCACTCCTTTTTTATTGGATCTCTTTTTGCGGCAGACGGATCTGTACGGTAGTTCCCATACCTAGCTTGCTATACACTTTAACACCGTAGTATTCACCAAATTTCAGTTTAATCCGCCGATCCACATTTGAAATGCCATACCCCCGTCCTTCTTTCTCTTCAAACAAAGCCTCAAGCTTCTCTCGCCGCATGCCCATTCCGTCGTCTATAACCGATAAGATGATACTATTGTTCTCGATGACACCCTTGATATGGATATTTAGAGGCCGATCCTGATTCCAAAGAGCGTGAATGACTGCATTCTCCACAAAAGGCTGTAACGCAAGCTTTACGGTCGAGTAGGGCAGGATCGATTGATCTATCGTGTAGATGATGTTCAGCTTGCCCTTAAACCGAATAAGTTGAATGGCATTATAACTCTGGGTCAGTTTCAGCTCCTCATTGATGGTCAGGATGCTCTTTCCTTTGTTCAGGGATATCCGATAAAACTTGGCCAGGTGAAGAACCATATCCTGAATCTGTGGATCCTGATGCTTCACAGCCAGAGAAGAGATCGAACCGAGTGTATTATACAGAAAATGAGGATTGATCTGAGCTTGAAGCAGGTCCAGTTCGGCTTCCTTGCTCTGTAGTTCCTTCTGATATACTTCGGTAACCAGACTTTTCAACCGGGTTGTCATCTGTTCGAATGCAAAGTGAAGCTGTCCGATCTCATCACTGCCCATTTGCTCCTCATGAGTAGGGTTGAAATCCCCCCGCTCAATCCGCCGAATCATCCGAATTAACGTCCTGATGCGATTGCTAAACAGCGAAGCAGTAATATAGATGAGCAGCAGCGCCACGCCGATGAAGCCCAGAGAAATTTTGATAATGAGCTGAGAGAGGGACTTAGCATCCTTGATAATACTGTCATACGGGAAGATGGACACCGTTCTCCAGCCATTTTTGAGCGTGTTATAGACGGCTAGAGCCTTCACGCCTTGATATGTTGTATCAAATCTGCCTGAAGGCGTCTCGTCAAAATTCTGATGAAGCAATTCGGGCAGGCTTGTATTGATTAACTGTTTGTCCGCTGAAGACAGAATCATACCCTTGTCATTGATAATAAAAATATCTTTGCCACCTGCTTCTTTTTCCATGAGAGAATAGATGACCGACTCCGAAATTTGAAAGACCAGCATCCCGTAGGGGTACTGATTACTATTGTTGTTCAGCAGCCGGGCGAGTGTAAACATGGCAGGACCGTTCTCTGTCTGCGGCGTGGAGAGATGAATAATGTTCCCATAGGATTGCTGCAGCTTGTGAAACAGTTCCGTGTCCTGAACTTCCGGTGTGATCGGCCGGATATAATAATTGTCTTTGGGCAGCGACGGATTATCCGAATAAATGAATGCGCTATCAAAATCAGGGTAGGCAGCCATCACGGTGTCGATTCGATTGCCAATATAATTATAGACATCCAGATAAGATGGATCATCCTGATACTCGTTTGTAAGGTAATTGGCAAGGCGGTTATCCAAATAAATGGAGGCGGAAATGTGTTCGTAGCTATCCAGTTTGTTCTCCAGATTTTTAGTGATTTGAGCCGTTGAGTTCGTCATATTGATGTAGATCTGCTCAGTAAGCTTCGTTTTGGTGAGCTCATAGGAAAAATAAACCAACAGCATCATCGGGATGATGGTAACTAGTACAAATACCATAAACAGTTTGGAACGAAAACTCAGGTTTACAAAAGGCATGTACATATATCTTCTATACAATTGGCGCATCTGAAAGCCCTCTCTTGACTGAAAGTTCGTTGCACAGTTCATCATAGCAGAGTGAATATGGAAATCCAATCCTCTCTTTTGCACAAAAACATCTTTAAAAAGCGGTATCTTTCGGAGAATTCGACTATAGCGAGTGAACCGTGTCAAATTTATGATAATAGGAGAGAAGATGAATCCAGATATGGCCGGCCATGCTGCTGTATAGAAAAAGGGAGGGTACTTAATGCATAAGGTAAGCGCTATCAAAATAGTCAGGAGCAATAATCTGATAAGCAGACTAAAAGAGCAAAAATGGTTATTCGTGCTTATGCTTCCTGCCTTCATTGCGACATTGCTATTTTCCTATGGTCCGATGTTTGGACTATATATGGCGTTTACAAATTATCAGCCGGGTGGGGGATCGTTCTTACATCAGTTCTTCCATGCCGAATTTGTAGGTTTCCAGTGGTTTGAGTATTTCTTTACTACAGGGGATTTCTATCGGGTTATGCGTAATACGCTAGCGACAAGCTTGCTGACATTGTTCTTCGGATTTCCTGCGCCAATCATCCTTGCGCTTGTACTGAATGAAGCGAGACAGGGATTTTTCAAACGTTTTGTACAGACGGTTTCTTATCTGCCGCATTTTATCTCATGGGTTATTGCAGCCAACATTGTGATTACGCTGCTGGCTTCGGATGGAATGCTTAACAATATTCTGGTTCTGCTGGGCATTGTCAAAGAACCAGTTGCGTTTTTGCAAAACGGGCCTCTGTTCTGGTGGATTATCGCATTGTCGAACATGTGGAAAGAGATGGGGTTCAGTGCCATTATGTATCTTGCTGCAATCGCTTCCATTAATCCGGAGCTCTACGAAGCGGCCAGGGTGGACGGAGCCAGCCGATTCAAGCAAATGTGGCATATAACGCTGCCATCCATGCGCCCTACAATTGTCATATTGGCTATTCTCGCGGTCGGAGGCATTTTGAATGCAGGATTTGAACAGCAATACCTGCTGCAAAATAATACTGTGCTTGAATACTCCGAAGTTATTGATATTTATGCTTACAAATACGGACTACAAAACAGCATGTTCTCTTATGGTGCTGCTGTGGGAATGTTCAAATCCGTTGTTGCCTTCATTCTTGTCCTTATCGTGAACCGGATTTCCAGAAAAGTGAACGACCAGGCGTTGTTCTAACTACAAAAGACAGAGGGGAGCGCTTGTAATGATTCTGAACCGATTCGGGGATCGTATTTTCAAAATTATTGTATATTTCATTCTTATTCTCGTATTACTGGTTACATTTCTTCCGTTTTGGAATATACTCGTTCTTTCATTGAACAGCGCGGAGGATACGGTGCGAGGCGGCGTTTATCTGTGGCCCAGAGATCTGACCTTGGACAGCTATCAGCAGATTTTGAAAGATAGCGAGATTTTAAGCGGGCTGTGGGTAACCGTCAAACGAACGCTGATTGGTGCACCGCTATCGGTTCTCGTCATTACGATGCTTGCGTATCCGCTAAGTCGGCGGAATCTAATTGGTCGCAAAGGCTGGAACCTGTACTTTATCTTTACCATGTATTTCAGTGGCGGACTGATTCCGTTCTACATGGTGCTTAAGGCGCTGAATATGATCGATACCTTTTCGGTGTTCATTTTGCCAAGTTTGATGAATGTCTTCTATATGATCATTGTTCGTACTTTCATGGAACAGCTCCCCCATGAGATTGAAGAATCGGCGAGGGTAGACGGTGCTAACGATCTGACCATTTTCTTCCGAATTGTGATGCCGCTGACAACACCTGTACTTGCAACAGTGGGACTTTTTCAAGCGATAGGGCATTGGAATGCGTGGTTTGATTCCTATGCGTTCACCTATAGTTCGGATCTGAAGACTCTGCAAGCCGTGCTCGTGAAAATATTAAATCAATTTCAGACCGGTGGCATGATTTCGCAAACGCAAATGCTGGCCAACTCGGCCAAACGAAATGCGGTTTCCAGCGATACCATTCGAATGGCTGCTACGATGGTAGCCACATTACCAATCGTGATGGTGTATCCGTTCCTGCAAAAGTACTTTGTTAAAGGTATGACTTTGGGAGCGGTAAAGAGTTAAGCGATTCCATGATCCGGTTGTGGGACGGACTCGTCCTGCGACCTCTCCTGAAAGGGGGTGGGCCAAGATTGTTTTGTAATTGCTCGATCATGCACTTTAGGAATTTATTCATTGGGAGGAATTAGGGTGTCAATGATAAAGACAAAAAAATGGATTACTATGGGTATGACTGCTGCATTAGTCGTTGGTTTGTTAGCGGGCTGCTCCTCTAACGATGGAGAGAACAAAACAGCAGGTAAAGATGGGGAACAAGGCCCGATTACGCTGACCTGGTTTGATGGCAATACCAAAGGAGAACCATTTACCGATGCAGTTGCCCAGGAAATTACCAAAAAGACGGGCATAGAGATTTCCATCCAACAGCCAACGGGGAATCCAACAGAAAAACTGAGCCTGATGCTCGCGAGTGGTGACTATCCGGATGTGGTAGTCATGAGCCGGGGAGATGCTTCCCTCGACAAATACATTTCAAGTGGGGCATTCATTCCACTGGATGAGTTAATTGAGAAATATGGTTCTGATCTGAAAGAAATGTACGGAGATACCTTGACCAAAACACGTAATACCGACGGCAAGAACTACTATCTGGCCAACTGGTATGGACTCGACAGTGATCCGGTCTTCGGTATGCTGATGAGACAAAGCCTGTTGGAAGAGTTTCTTCCGGACAAAGCAGATGGTTCACAGCACCTCACAACAGACGAATTCGAAGCACTCCTGAAAAACTTTAAAGAGAAATATAGCACGATTGATGGCAAAGAGTCCATTCCGATGACGATGAACGGGGAGAACATGGGCGCGAATCTCGGAACATTCAAAGGCATGTGGGGTTTAAAGACATATTATGACAACAACGGACGTCTGCAATATGATGTAAAGGACCCCAAATATCGCGAGATGCTGTTATACATGAATCGCTTATATAGAGAAGGTCTGATTGAAAAGGAATTTGCGATTAGCAAAACACAGACCTGGATTCAAAAGCTGACGACTGGTGCGGTATTTGCTACCCCAGGTGCATACTGGGACCCGGGGAACGGCAATGCGGCCTTGAAGAAGGATGGCGGGGAAAAGAATCAACTCTTTGCTTACAAAGTTGTTGCTCCAGGTGTAGATCCAGCTCAAACAACGTTTGGCCCAAGAAGTTCGCTTGGATGGGACGCGATCGCGATTACCAAAAACAACAAACACCCGGAAGAAACGATAAAGCTGTTTAATTATCTGGCGAGTGATGAAGGACAGCATTTGCTGCTGTGGGGCAAGGAAGGCGAACAGTACACCATGGTGGATGGCAAGCGACAACCGAAACCTGAATTCCTGCAAAGCTTCAAGGATAATTGGGATGATACGGTGAAGAAAAGCGGCGTTCGTAAATGGTTATGGTTTATCAAAAATGGTCTGGACCCGAACGGACAGCCGTATGACATGGCGGTTAAATTCCAGCGAAGTGAAGTGGATGAACTGGCCATTAAGAGTCTTGGGGACTCCGTATGGGACACGGCGCAGTATGACAACCTGAATCCAGATGGGGGAACACCTCAAGCTCTGACGGCACAGAAAGTGAAGGATATTATGGATCAGAGTATTACGAGAGCTATTATTGCCCCAAGTGAGGCCGAAGCCAATTCCGTATTCGACAAGATGCTGGAGGATATGAAAAAGGCTGGCGATGAGAAAGTGGAAGATATCATCAACGAGAAATATGGTCAGCGTATGGAGCTATGGTCTACCAAATAATTGAAGGATAATTTTGGTAATAAGAAGCGTCCTGGCAGTGGTTAGGGACGCTTCTTATTTATGGGCACATTGCTGGAATGAACAGGCTTTATTTGTCTACATATTCCCCCTTCATTGTTCAAATAATGATGGGACAGAACAAAGGAGGGAACGATGGATGAATAATGCCGGTCGAAAAGGATGGTCCTGCACCTGGAAATATAAAATGTCAATGGTACTCACAAGTACGGTATTCATGGTGTACGGTGTAGGCCTCTCTGCCAGCAGTGCGGAACCACGGATTCCTTCTGGGCAGACACCAGAACAAATTACAACGGAGCAGACCTCAATAAAAGTACCTAGTTCAACTTCAGGTCATTTATTACAAACTCTGGCAGACAAATCGCAGCCTAAACGAATGGCAATTATCATTGATGACGTGGGTAACAACATGAAGGGAACGGATGAAATTCTGGCGATGCCAATCAAACTGACTGTGGCCGTAATGCCTTTTCTGCCAACAACGAAGAAAGATGCGATTGCAGCACATGAAAAGGGAATGGATGTGATTGTGCACATGCCCATGGAACCCAAGAAAGGAAAACCTGAGTGGCTAGGCCCAGGCGCAATCACATCCAAGCTTACGGATGAAGAAGTCCGCGAACACGTAGAGAAAGCGATAGATGATGTGCCCCACGCGATTGGAATGAACAATCATATGGGCTCCAAAATCACTTCTGACAAACGCATCATGTCGATTGTGCTCGACGTATGCAGGGAACGAGGCCTTTTCTTTGTGGACAGCCGTACGAATTTTCGCTCCGTAGCGGGTCAACTCGCGATATCCAAACATATGCCACCTGTGGGCAATGACATTTTCCTGGATGATCAAAACTCGAAGCAGCACATTCGCAAGCAAATGGATCTGGCAGCTCAGCGTGCGATTGACAAGAATATATGTGTCGTCATTGGTCATGTCGGCCATACGGGGTTGAACACATCTGCTGTAGTTCGTGAATCGATCTCCCGTCTTCAGGGTCAGGTTGAGTTTGTAGGTATTGGTGATCTGGTGCGCGAAGTGTGGAACTGGCATGCTGCTCCTACACTACCGACAGGTAATAAATAATGCCATTAGCGATGGATTGGGCGATTCGTTTTTGCTCCGTTGGATCACTCATTCTGGCTCGATCTTCGGCATTACTCAAAAAGCCGGTTTCGACGATGACAGCAGGTTGCTTCACGTAATTCAACATATAGAAGGGCTTACCCCACACAACTCCGCGCCTAGTACCGCACAAATCGTTCATCGCATCCTGAATGGATTGGGCCAGTAGATAGCTCCTGCCCTCCTTCTGGTGCAGTATCACTGGGCCGTGTGTAGTGGATCTGGGACTCCAGTTCGCGTGGATGCTGACTACGATATCTGTACTCACTTCTTCGCTGAGGCTTTTACGTTGGGCAAGATCCCTGGTATGACGGGAGCGGCTATTCAGCCAGCGGTTCTCATCACTAAGTGCATAATCACCAAGTCGGTTAATAATGACGGCATAACCTTTGCTGCGAAGCAGGAGATACACCTTTTGGCTAATGGCGAGGTTAACGTCTTTCTCCAGCACACCTTGGGCTGATGTACCACCGTCAATACCGCCATGGCCCACATCGAGCAGGATGACAGGTGCTGCAAAGGCATGATGACTTGAGCGATAAGCATCTCCATCGGTCACTGGTAGCATGGATGGACTGTTCTGAGCTGGGGTGGAATGATCTGAACTTTGTGTTGCGGCAAGATCAAGATAGGCTGCTTTTCCATGAGCGCTATGTGGCAGGATGGGAAGGAACTGGAAGCTGATCAGCAAGGCTAACGAAGCGGTCAGCAGCTTATACATGGGAATACACACTCCTTCATGAAATAGGCATCGGATGCAGATTAATGACTGTATGGATACCTTTGGCATTAGACTGTGCATTTTGAGGGTTTTCATACCCCTTTCAATAAGAAATGTTTAACCATGGTACATCCTGCACACACTAGAACTATCGTAAGCTCCGCGAATGTACAGGAGCGAAGGGGGCATAGGTTATGGCCAAAAGTGATGAATTGGTAAAATACATTACGCAGCGTGTAGTTCATTATATTGACACGCCGAAGGATGAGCGGAAAGGTCGCGCCAAAAAGAAAGAGCCGTGGGCCATGAAGTGGTTCGGTATGATTCCATTCGCTGTATCCCTGTGGATAGGCAAAAAGGAAAAAAAATTGGATACAGAGTCTCATAAACGAAGTTCTTCGGGCAAAGGGTGACTACCGTTAACTTAATTTCGCGAATGTAAAACCAAAAGACGCAACCCCTTTGAAAGATGGGAAGGCGTCTTATTTGTTATGGTCAACGCTTCACGATGTAAAATTGACCATCTTGTTGCAAAGTGCTTAATGGGACAAAGCGTTGAATGAATGGTTTTCCGCCTAGAGCTACATATAGAATGGACCCGTCTTCCTGATCTGTATGCCATAGCTGATAACCGCTAACGGGGAGAGGTCCGCCGTATACGACGTTACGATCATCTGCTGAGAAGACAATCTCCTGATTTTCCCCGTGCTGTATCACATCTTGTGCCAGGTTGGCATCAACAGGCTTGGATGTAATCCACAACAGATTGTCCGCCGGATTGAAGACAGGTCGCAGATGAAGCGGATCGACCGATAAAGGTGAAGTAGTGGATAAATCAGTAACAGTAACGCTGGCTGAGACCTGGTTGGCGTTAGACTCCAGTCGATTCAAGAATTCTGATGGTAGTAAATCGCCATTCGTAGCATCAATATAAAGTGCGGGTTGATTCGGTCGCTCCAATTTCCAGTACGCCAGCAGAGGGAGAGCATAATTAGAATGAAGCTCTCCTCC
Organism: Paenibacillus sp. USHLN196; assembly: GCF_037144955.1. Taxonomy (NCBI): domain Bacteria; kingdom Bacillati; phylum Bacillota; class Bacilli; order Caryophanales; family Paenibacillaceae; genus Paenibacillus; species Paenibacillus sp. USHLN196. The sequence continues at coordinate 519,163 of NZ_JBBCYH010000004.1, forward strand.
GCTGGCAAGTAATGCATCAAGATTCACATGTTGTCTATTTAAGGCTTGTCCAAGAAGTACGCTGTTGTACGGTGACTGCTCTCCTTGACCGTATTCACTAAGCTTCATCTGTCCCTGTTCTGTTGCTGTAATAATCATATATCCGATGGGTTTTCCTTCAAATGTAGCTTGTACGAGCCAGCTATGTGTACCGGGGCCAAGAGGGTAGAAGTGCAGATCGGCGTTCTTCCAATTGGATTCGGCGTTAGCTGTGCCGAGTGCAGCAGCTTGGTACTCTGCAAACTGCTGTACTTCAACGGGAGCTGACTTATTATTCTGAGCTGTACGAGTTTCAGAGTCATACTCTGTTGATTGTGCAAGCGTTGGTGAAGAGATTGTTTTATCTTCTGCATCTGCAATCGACCAGAAGGGAAGCAGGGCAACACAACTGAGTAAGACCAAGGTCATGCATGTTGTTCTTCGGGCACTGTTCCACCTTAAATGAAAGAATTGTTTCAATTAAACACCTTCTTTTCAAGTATCCGTTACCTAATTGGTTCTAATTTCATTCTAGGGGACAGGCTATGCAAAGGATGCTGCAACATGTCGGGCGGCTGATCATGAATAAACACTACTTTTGCCAGCATTTGCAGGAAAAGTAGTGTCTTCGTCTATCTTAAGTGAAACATGCCGCTACTAATGGCAGTCACTTTCACTTTGGGCTCATATTGCCAGATCATTTCCGTTCGACGTGTCTCGTATTGCAATTTCATGGCTTCACGATCCATTACCGCCTGTTTTGCTTTCTCTTCCTCGGCATCTGTCTCGGAATCGACCTGTACTGCGGCCTCTGCCGCCAGTTCTACATCGGCTCCAATGGATTCAGCGTTGGTTATACCGATAAGTGGCTTCGATGGTACAGGTGGCTTACGATTAGGTTGGACATTCTCCGTGCCTGATGCCAAGTTGTCCGTTGTTTCTACCTCAGGCGTATCTTCTCGAAGTACAGCTTCATAGTATGTGTCCAACACGTCCAGCTCCAGATCAAGTCGCTCTTGGGCTTTCTCTGCCCAGCTATAATCAAGTTCCAGTAAGCGGTTCGTCAAATGAGATTCCAAAGCAGCTCCGGCATCCAATAACGAAACTTTAGCTGCCTGCACATGCATGTTCTCCGCGAGCCTCGGACTGAGGTCGCGTCGATTCAGCTTGGTCCCGAACTTCTCTATAATTTCACCCGAACGAAGGGAGATGCCAAGAAAATGTAATTCCTCCCGTTTCAAGTCACAGGCGAATTCCACCTTGAAACAGACACCGAGCCAAGGCTCATATACGGCCGGCGCTGTAGCGCGTAATTGTCGTTTGGCTGCCTGCTCGAACAGGTTCACGAAGGCACCGCCTTCACGGGCAGCGCCAAAAATCTGTTGTAATCTGCGGCTTCCGTACACGACATCTTCACGCAATATTCGTCCGGGTCCCAGCAGTGGCATGGATGGAGTAATGCCGAAGTATCGGCCCAAAATGGTTTCTTTCGGTGGCTCAACTGGGGGACTCCCGTTAGTGATACCATTCGTTCCGGCAGGATCAGGTGTAACCGGAGGTGAAGCCTGTGCAGCTTTGGCTTCTGCGGCTTCCATGGCTTGCTGATAGCTGTCGGGATCGAATATAAATGTAAAAGACATTGTCTCAGCGGGTGCTCCAGTTCGCTCCACAAACCCCCAATAATAAGGTCGATTAGTCAACGCTTTGTCCGCCTCAGGTGAGAGTTTGACCGTCACATGGGCAGGGGATCGCTCCATGATCTGACAATCGAGTGCTTCCAGGTAGGTGAGAACATAAGCTTGAACTTCATGCGGAGACATGGTCATCGGTCAGCTACCTCCTTTGCGAAGATCCACACTGGACAAGGGAGGTCCTTCATCTGCAACCTCACGCTGAATGGAGTTCAGCGATTGTCCGAGAGAATCCATTTTGCGACGAATATCTTCTTCATTTTGTGATTCCAGCATGATTTTGTACAAACTTTTCTCAATAGATTCTTTCTTCTCCAGCCGTTCCAGTATGACATCCAATCCACCGATGACCATCTCGAACATATTAATCTTCTCATGCAGCAGATTCAGAATGTGCTCCTCGATGGTTCCGGTTGTGGACAGATTGAAAATGTTCACGTCATTCTGCTGTCCCAGCCGATGTACACGACCGATCCGCTGCTCCACCCGCATGGGGTTCCAGGGCAGATCGAAGTTAATCATATGGTGACAAAATTGCAGATTAATGCCCTCGCCACCTGCTTCGGTTGCAATCATGGCTTGCACACGCCCGCGGAACAAGTCCATCATCCAGTCTTTTTTGCCTCGATTCATGCCACCCCGATAAGGGACAGCCGTAAGCCCGTTGTTACGGAAGTAGTTCAGCAGATACTCCTGCGTAGCCCGGTACTCGGTGAAGATAATTACTTTTTCATTCATGTTTCGAACCAGTTCCATCGTTTTCTCCGCTTTGGTGTTCTCCTTGATCGCTTTAATATGGGCAACGAGTTCCCATATCTTGTCCCGAAGGGGAGAGTCCAGCGGAAGTTTCTTCGACAGATTAACGAGTGTTACGAATACAGCATCCCGACTGCTGCACACTTCCCGTTGCAATGTGACAAGGGAGAGCATGCTGCTCAGGTTGCCGCCAGCTTCCTGATATTGGTCCTTCACAAAGGAAGTCACGCCATCGTACAACGCCTGTTCTTCAGGCGATAGTTGCAGATTCACATTGGAGACATTCCGTTTGGTAAATTGAACGGGGCCTTCACCGCGGCGGTTGCGAATCATGACTTTGGAAAGTTCGTTCTTAAGCTGTTCCTGATTTTTTGGAACGCGTTTGTCGACGACAAAGTTGGCTGCAAAATCACCCTGACGACCCAGTTGACCGGGTTTCAGCAGGTTGATCAGATTGAATAGCTCACTCATATCGTTCTGCACAGGTGTAGCTGTAAGCAAGAGACAATACTTTTTGCGCAATTTCAGCATGAATTGATAGTTGGTTGTTTTCTTGTTTTTGAGCTTATGGGCCTCGTCAATAATGATCATGTCGTAATCGGTATTCAGCAGCATATCTTTATGCGGGTCACGTTTGGCTGTATCCATGGAAGCAACGACCACTTCATTCTGCCAGGAATAAGCCTTTTTCTGGGCAATAGCAGGGATGCCAAACTTTGAATTCAACTCTCTTACCCATTGCAACACAAGAGAGGCGGGCACGAGAATAAGCACCTTGGATACGAGACCTCGAACCATATATTCTTTCAGAATGAGACCGGCTTCAATGGTTTTTCCAAGCCCCACCTCGTCGGCGAGAATGGCCCGGCCTGACATTTCAAATAATACTCTGCGTGCAGTGTCCATCTGGTGAGGGAGTGGGGTAAGGCCTTGTAGATGCTTCAAACATTGGATCTCATCAAAATTGGGAATCAGGTTGGTCTCTTCGGCCTGAATGCCAAGTTGAAAGAGTCTGTAATCCCCCCAAGGGCCTCCTTTATCCAGTCGTGATTCCAATTGATTAATCCAGCTCCGATCGAATTCCAACGGAACGGGCAGTTCGGCTACAGGTTGATTCGTGTGGTGCGGGTTTTTCCGGTTCATGGTACTTCCTCCCCTGCCATACGTGATGACGTTCTATTCGTAGGTAATAGTATGGACGAATGAGAGGCAGTTCATAACTATATAAGTTGAACTACAGTTTATTTGCACGAACACTACGATGACAGAACAACCATCCAATCGCTGTTATCCCCAGATATTTTCTGTCCCAAAAAATTCACAGATGTCGTATTCATGTGTATGAGGGTGTGTGAAAGAGTTTGTCCGAGCAGGGGAGTCTATAAAATAAGATCTGTGATAAAAGTCGCATGGAAAATCAATATATGGTGTATTATACTTAAATTATATCACTATATGTAGTGTTAAATCATATTTTATTCGTATAGTGAACCATGTAGCTGTTATTCCGGGGAGGTTGAACGTGATGATGAAATCGAACCAACGATCGTACAAATTAGAAGGACTTAGCGAAAAAATATTTCTGGACCGATACGCTTGGAAGGACGCGGACTCGAATCATGCCAAGGTCGGGGATGTTGTATTGGTATTAACGAAGGATGATCCCAAGTTCCCAACCAAGGAAGTGGGTGAAATTATAGAACGTCAGGGTCAGCTTGTACAAGTAAGGACTCGAAGTGGAGAGATCATCGAGACGAACGTAGAGAAATTGACACTCAATATAGAAAAAACACCGGAAGAGATGTGGGACCGTCTTGCCAAAGCGATGGCTTCTGTCGAATCCACAGCGAATCAGCAGGCAACGTGGGAGTCCAAGTTCCGCTCCGTGTTGGAAGACTGGAAATTAGTGCCCGGTGGCCGCATTGCTGCGGGCGCGGGGGCAAGCGATGAGCTGACACTCTTCAATTGTTATGTCATTCCGTCTCCGCAAGACAGTCGGGGTGGCATCATGAGAACCCTGACCGAGATGACCGAGATTATGGCACGCGGGGGAGGTGTAGGTATTAATCTGTCCTCTTTGCGTCCTCGCCGGGCGATGGTCAAAGGTGTTAATGGGTCATCCAGCGGTTCCGTATCCTGGGGTGGCTTGTTCAGTTATACGACCGGATTGATTGAACAGGGCGGAAGTCGCAGGGGTGCACTCATGCTGATGATGAATGACTGGCATCCGGATGTACTTGATTTTATTACCGTAAAACAAACCATGGGGCAGGTGACGAATGCCAATCTGTCTGTATGTGTGAGCAACGCATTTATGGAGGCTGTCAAGCAGGACGGAGATTGGGATCTGGTTTTCCCCGATACGAATGATCCGGACTATGACACCGAGTGGAATGGGGATATGCAGCAGTGGAAAGCCGCAGGTCATTCGGTGGTGCACTATCGGACGCTGAAGGCGCGCGAAATCTGGCATACCATTATTGAATCAGCATGGAAGTCAGCAGAGCCCGGTGTTGTGTTCATGGAGTACTATAACCAGATGTCCAATAGCTGGTACTTCAATCCGATCATCTGTACTAATCCTTGCGGGGAACAGGGCTTGCCTGGATGGGGGGTATGTAACTTGTCAGCGATCAATCTGTCCAAATTCTACGATGAAACGAATCATGATGTGGCATGGGACGAACTGGCGGAAACCACTCGCATCTCGGCGAGGTTTTTGGACAATGTCATCGATGCAACACCTTATCATTTTGAGGAAAACAGACTGAATCAGCAACGTGAACGCCGAGTTGGTCTTGGCACGATGGGACTGGCAGAGCTGATGATTAAGCTGCGTATTCGATACGGCAGCCCGGAATCCCTTAAATTTCTGGATAAACTGTATGGATTCATGGCAAAAGAGGCTTATCTGGCATCGGCGGAGATTGCAGCAGAGAAGGGGGCTTTCCCGGCTTTTGAAGCGGAACCTTATTTACAGAGTGGATTCATGAAAAACATGGTTGCAACCTATCCTGAAGTGGGAGAGGCCATTCGCAAACAGGGCATTCGAAATGTCACACTGATCACACAAGCGCCGACGGGAAGTACAGGTACGATGGTAGGCACCTCGACAGGCATTGAGCCGTATTTCGCTTTCAAGTATTTCCGTCAAAGCCGTCTAGGTTATGATGAACAGTTCGTACCGATTGCACAAGATTGGCTGGATGAGCATCCGGGTGAAGCTTTGCCGGACTATTATGTGACGGCGATGGATCTGTCGGCTGAGAATCACATCCGGGTGCAGGCTGCGATTCAGCAATGGGTGGATAGTTCGATCTCGAAGACGGCCAATTGTCCGGCTGATTTTACGGTGGAGGATACGGCTGAGCTGTACGAACTGGCCTTCGACCTTGGCTGCAAGGGAGTAACGATATACCGCGATGGCAGCAGGGATGTGCAGGTGCTATCCACTTCGAAAAAGGATAGTGCCAAGTCCGAACATGTAGATTCGTCATTAAATACTAACTCGGAGACACTTCCTGATGTATCGGTTAGTGAATTGACGAATAATGCGGAAGTGCAGGCAGGTGTTGAAACATCTGAAGAAAGCCATTCCTCTGCTACAGTGCTCGATAAACAATATAGAAGCCGTCCTCAGGTACTGCGAGGTGCGACATACAAAATCAATACACCATTCGGTATGGCCTACATCACAATCAATGATCTGGAGGGAACACCAGGTGAGATATTCCTGAACGTGGGCAAAGCGGGATCGGATGTGTTCGCCATGGCAGAGGCACTCGGTCGGGTATGCTCCCTGTTCCTGCGATACGGAGATCATGGGCACAAGGTTCAACTTCTGATTAAACATCTTAAAGGAATCGGCGGTTCGGGAGCAATTGGATTTGGAGCTAATCGTGTGGAGTCCATTGCAGATGCGGTTGCCAAAGCATTGGAAAGTCATATACAGAACGTATCTGGAGCCACACAAGAACAGAATCAAGTGGAGAGCGCATATCCAAAAGTGGAGGATCAGAAAACCTTTATCGAATCGAGAGATTTATGTCCTTCATGCGGCTCGGCATCTCTGATGAATGTGGAAGGATGCAAAACATGCAGTAACTGTGGGTATAGTAAGTGTAATTAAATCGTATTTGAAAAAAAAGAAAAAGAAAAGGCATTCCATGACTCCATCATGAAGTCAGGAATGCCTTTTCGTCATTTAGTTAATTAACACCATTCATGGCAACGATCTGCACGTGATTGCAATTCGTTAAATAGAACGCCAGCGTGATAACCGTCGCACACGGCGTGATGTAACTGAATGGACAAGGGGAGATAGACTTTATCCTCTTGTTGAACATATTTCCCCATTGTGAAAATGGGCAACAGGTAGGTTCCCTCATTATAAATATTCAGATTAAATCCAGTGAAGTTCACCCAGGGAATACTGGAAACCGGAAACGTATTCAGTGGTTCATTGGGTTTGGCGGCAAACTGTTTGTGATCTTGTAATTCTTCATATCTTCCAGATAACGAATATGGAACGTCTCGAAATCTTTATGAAATGCCGTCCAGATCGTTGAGAAACTCTTGTCATCCTCATGAAAAATCGTATAGCTCGGAGACATCTCGTCCCAGTAGCCCAATCTTCCCTCAGCATCAAAACAGGTTCGGAATTCCCTGTGTGCATTGACGACCGTAGAGATCATGTGAATAAGAGCCGGATAGAACTTCAACCCTTTAAGCTTGAGTTTGGTGATCAATAGAGTGATATCCAGATTGGCAGTTATGCTGTAGGTACATCTGACCTGATTCAAGTAGTGGTCAAAGTATGGCTTTCGATCCCACTGATCTAACACGATTGCATTAAACATATCGTTATAACCTCCTAAATTTGAATGATTCCTTCATTTAGGAGGTGTATTTCACTGATTTGACCATATCCTATCACATTCCCAGTATCGTATTTTTAGACATTGATTCCTCTCATTATAACATGATACTCATTGTTCCACCTCTAGGGTCCTAGGCAAGAAGAAGCAATTATGAGCAAAACTTTCAATCCGGTCTGACATAGGTTTATAATGGATAGTGGCTGCTGAGCAAGTCGGCAGCCTTTTGCTATGAATTCAATTGTTTCAATGGATGTGTGCGTGGGTATGCTGGTATGCGCAAATGGGTCAGGTAATTTTATCCACTCGATGAAAAGTACTATATTTCACGACAAAATTAGAGTATGATTTTACAGCTGTATGAGCTGGCAGGAAAGGTTACATCGGTTTAAACGTGAACCCACGATGAATATAAAGAATATCGTCATGATTAGAACTTAATGGACAGGCAACACGTCTTCTTTAAGATAATAGAATTTACCCAGAATGTAGCATCATCGGATAGTGCTTCGATCAGAAGCTGTCCTTATGTTGTAAATGAAAGATGGAAGGTGCAATACGTATGTTAATGACAACCAGAACGATCAGGAGTTTCCTTTTGCCCCAAACACCGAAGTTGTTGACTCACAGTAACAAGGAGGGGCATGCATGTCACAATCGTCTAATAACAAACGACATATGAACGGACTGGATGGCTTGCGAGCCATCGCTGTACTTGCGGTAATCGCATATCATCTGAATTTGGATTTTATTCCGGGCGGACTGCTCGGTGTAGGTATATTTTTTGTTCTCTCAGGATACTTAATTACAGATATTCTCGTGTCACAGTGGCAGGAGCATGGACGCATTTCACTCGGTGATTTCTGGGTAAGGCGGGTAAGACGCCTGCTTCCAGGCATGTTGACCATGACAGCTGGAGTGATGATCTGGCTGGTCTGCACAGATCCATCCCGACTTGCTGCGCTTCGTGGCGATATCGTATCGGGCGTATTATACATAAGCAATTGGTGGTATATCTTTCACAACGTTTCCTATTTCGAAAGTTTTGGACCGCCATCACCGTTTGGACATTTCTGGTCGCTGGCTGTGGAAGAGCAATTTTATCTGATATGGCCTCTTCTGCTGATCGCAGCAATCGTAGTGTTCAAGAGAAAGGGATGGCTGGTCGTGTTCATTGTCGTTGCAGCTGAATTGTCTGCGGGAGCAATGGCCATCATGTATAATCCGGATCTGGACCCGAGCCGTGTATATTATGGAACAGACACGCGGGCATTTGCCCTGTTAGCAGGTTCTGCTCTTGCTGTGGTTTGGCCTAGTCGCAAGCTGTCGAACTCTCTGCCTAGCATGAACCGACTTGTGCTCGACGTGTTAGGACTCGCTGCACTTGCATGGTTGATCTATATGATGCTGAATAGCAGTGAATATGATCCGTTTCTGTATCAAGGAGGAATGGTGCTTCAGGCCATTGCAACGACGTTACTGGTAGCGGTACTAGCGCATCCTTCGTCTTCCCTGGCCCGCATCATTGGAGCGAAGCCACTACGCTGGATCGGAGAGCGATCCTACGGATTATATCTGTGGCATTATCCCGTTATTATTCTAACCAATCCCGCGGTGGATACGGGAGGAGCGCATCCTGTACGAATTATTTTACAGGTTGCTGCAACGGTTGTGCTGGCTTCATTGTCCCTAAAATATATTGAAAATCCGATTCGGTACAATGGATTCCGTGATTCTTGGTCCCGGTTATGGGGAAGAGGACGACCATCAATCAGCATACGAAACGTATGGTGGAAGCGGGCGGGTCTGTTGATGACGATTCTGCTTCTAACCTATACGGTATCTCAGATGATGGTCTCGCATGCAGCGAATTCTGATTCCCATGCGATGTCGATGTCCAATATATTGAATGGAGAGAATTCCGTAGCGGAGGAACAGGGACAGGATGTTGTACCAGCTACAACAGCAACGTCAGACTCAGGTCAAACGAACGATTCTCTTCGTCATCAACCGGAACCTAGCCCGAAGCATGATCTGGACAAAAATGAGAAGCCGACAGGAGAGTCTGCCCCAGACTCCAAACCAGGCGATCAGGATACTTCAGTGGATACTGGCAAGGATGATCAGTCTGAAGATAAGCCGGCTGATGACTCCGTGACTTCCGAGAATGATGCTGCGGGAGACGCTGAAGCGAAACCATCCGATAGTACGGATGATATACCTGATGCATCTCAGGAAAATGAAGAAACAGCGCCTCCTGCCCAAGATGGCAAGGTTCATTATTCCATTATTGGAGATTCGGTAATTTTGGATGCAAAACCGTATTTGGAACAAAGTATATCGGGAGTGTACGTGGACGGACATGTCGGCCGTCAGATGTGGGAGGCAGCCGATGTATTGGAAGGCTTGAAGCGAAACAACCAAATGGGCAGCAAAGTGGTGCTGGAGCTTGGGACGAATGGTTCATTTAACTCCAAAAACTTGAATGCTGTGCTTGATTACCTTAAGGATGAGGATCAGGTATATCTGGTTACTGTGCGTGTACCTCGCCCATGGGAGCGAACGGTTAACAGGGCATTGAATGAGGCAGCATCCAGCTACAGCAATGTCTCGTTGATTGATTGGAATAGTGCAAGTGAAGGACATGACGAATATTTTGAAAAAGATGGTGTACATCTTACTACGGAAGGATCGGAAGCTTTTGCAGAACTGGTGAAAAACAGTATCAAATAATATTCAATCCGTATCTAATAAGATTTAGCACTTATTCGTTTCATATATAGCTTGGGTTAAGCCACCCATGGCGGGTACAAGAAAGAGCTCTCATGATGAGAGCTCTTTTTATATGTTGTTAATAATGGTTCAGCAAAGTACGCTCCGGAGAGGGTAACCGATATTTTTCACCCCTGCATCCGTGGATCGTCACCTTACGGTATGATAGCGTTACCAATTACAATAAGTGTATTCAAATCGCCGAGGGGGATTATAGAGATGTTGAAAAAATGGCTTTCGGGTTTCCTGGCAATAGCGTTGTTCTCCATTATTCTTGCTGGCTGTGCTGGCGGGGACACTTCAGAAGGAGGCAGCGGCAATGACAAAGTAACCGTCACACTTTGGCACAACTGGACCGGACAGGATGCGAAGGCGGTTGCGATGCGCAAAATTATTGAAGATTTCCGCGCGGCGCATCCAGATATTGAAGTTGTGGATGAAGGCTTGCCAACAGATGGTCTCAAAACCCGGCTTCGCACGGTGGCAGCTGCCAACGAGATGCCAGACCTATTCGTGATGTGGCCGGATGCCATGACCAAGGAATTTGTGAAAGGTGACCTGTTACAGCCCATTAATGCAGAGCTGGACGCGAAGCCGGAGTGGAAAGACAACTTTATCCCGAATGCACTGGATGGATACACTGTGGACGGGAATATCTACTCCGTGCCGATGAATCTGGCGCCAAGTTCCTTCATTTATTACAATGAAGCTCTCTTCAAACAGTACAATGTGAAAGTGCCTGAGACGTGGGCGGAATTAGAACAGGCAATTGCTACATTTAATCAAAATAAAGTCATTCCCATGGCACTTGGCAACAAGGCTAACTGGGTAGCTCAATCAACGATATTCAGTACACTGGCTGATCGGATTACCGGCACAGACTGGTTCCTGAAAGCGGCAGCACAAGAGGGTGCAAGCTTTACCGATCCACAATTTATTGAAGCCCTGAACAAGATGCAGGAGTTAGGCAACACCAAAGCATTCCAGGATGGATTCAACAGTATCGATGAGACGCAGATGATGCAGCTATATTTCCAAGGTAAGGCAGCGATGGTCATGAACGGCGGATGGGCCTTGGCAAATCTGGTGAACAATGCACCTGAAGAGGTATTGAACAACACGCATATTACGATTCTTCCTCCAGTGGACGGAGGTCAGGGTGAACCAAGAACAACATCCGGTGTTGTGGGAACCGGGTTGGGTGTAAGTAAGAAGCTGAGCGGTGCACAAAAAGAGGCAGCGATGGAGTTGTTCTACGCACTGGCAGGACCTGACGGTCAGAAGGCCACATTGGATAGCAGTACATTGGTGAGTTACAAGATTGATCTGGACAAAACCAAGGCACATCCATTGTTCGTTGAATTATATGATCTGATGCAGGAAGTGAAGATCACGCCAGTATACGATTCCAAGCTGGGATCGGCAACGGTTGAGGTAATTAATAATGCGTTGCAAGAGTTGCTTATGGGCGGCAAGGCCGAAGACATTGCAGCTAAGATTCAGGCGGCTCAAGCCAATGCCGTTAGTCAGTAACGATTCGTCGAACTAGACAGCGATTACGATTGTACAGCTTGACGATGAAGAACCAATGAACTTATCACATCACATATTAGCTGGTTATCCGTTAGAACCCCTTCCCGGCAGGGGAGGGGTTTTAAGTATGGATGAGATAGTCAGTTGCAAGTTGAGAAAGGCATTCAAGGAGGGGAAGTGAACAGATGAACGCACTGCGAAGTCGGCGTTTTATTATGCTGGGGCTGGCCCCGGCAGTCATCATTTATGCATTGTTTGTATTTGTACCGGTCGTGTGGTCAGCGTACTACGGTTTCTTCAATTGGTCCGGCATTGGGGCATCCAAATATATTGGTGTGGATAATTACATTGAGATCTGGCATGATCCTGTATTTTGGCGGGCACTGAAAAATAACGTTATCTTCGTGCTGGCATCTGTATTTGGACAAATTCCGTTAGCGCTGATGTTGGCGGTCATATTACACAAAAGTAATCCATTGCAGCGGTTTCTGCGTTCAGCGGTATTTCTGCCGATGGTGTTATCCACTGTCGTTATCGGAATGATCTGGCAGTATATTTATCATCCACAGATCGGGATATTGAACTTTCTGCTGGATGCACTGGGGCTGGAGAGTTGGAAGCTGCAATGGCTGTCTGATGACAAGATTGCAATTTTCTCATTGGTACCGCCGTTGCTCTGGAGCTTTGTTGGGTTGTATCTGATTATCTTTATCTCAGCGCTGCAGAATATTCCCGGTGAGATTCATGATGCTGCCAAAATAGACGGTGCTTCAGGAATCCGGAAGCTGGTATCGGTCTCTTTACCCATGATCTGGGGAACAGTTCAGGTTGCCATCATTCTATGTATTTCGGGTAGCCTCAAATCATTCGATCTGGTCTACATCATGACCAAGGGTGGTCCGGCGCATGCCACAGAACTACTCGCTACGTATATGTACAATTCCACGTTTACCACATACCGTTATGGCTTCGGAAGTGCCATCTCGACGACCATCGTACTGATCTCGTTACTGCTGATCGGAACAAGCCAGTGGGTAACCAGTCGCAAACGAAGAGAGAACCATTAGAGAGGGGGAGCTATAATGCGCGTGACACCTGTATCCATGCCATCACCACGAAGTGGCTCGGGTCATCCGATTCGACGTCTTCGCAGCGGAATTGTTTGGACGCTGCTGACGGTCTATGGTATTTTAACATTGTATCCGTTCTACTGGCTCGTGATTAGTGCGTTCAAAACGAATGAAGATTTCTATAGCAGGCCTTTCGGTCTGCCTGAAAACTGGAACGTAGCCAATTTCAGCAATGCATGGGAAAGCTCCAAGCTAGGGACCGCTTTTAACAATTCACTCATTGTATCAGTTGGATCATTAATTCTGACGCTGTTTATTGCAGCGCTGGCTTCATTCATCCTGGCCCGCTTCCAGTTTCGCTGGAAAGGGTTGATCATGACTTTCTTTGTTGTAGGCATGCTCATACCGATCCATAGTACACTTGTCCCTTTATTCATTCTGATGAAACAGATGTCATTGCTGAATACGTACTGGGCATTAATCTTACCGTATACGGCCTTTGCATTACCTACGGCTATTTTCGTGCTTACTGCCTATTTAACAAGTGTTCCACGTGACATTGAAGAGGCGGCTTTTATTGATGGAACAGGCCTCTGGGGGCTGTTTACCCGAATTATGCTGCCGATGTCTGTCCCTGCGTTGTCCACGGTGACGATCCTGAGTTTCCTGCATGCGTGGAATGACTTTTCATTTGCGCTTGTGTTCATCAACAAAACCGGATTGAAAACGTTACCGCTGGCGATTGCGAACTTTGCGGATGGATATCAGACGGATTACGGATTAACGCTTGCTGCCATGACCCTTTCGGTCATTCCAACCATTATTCTGTATCTTATATTCCAGGAACAGGTTATGAAAGGCATGACCGCAGGAGCTGTCAAAGGGTAAGCGAAAGCGCATCCAGAGGAGGAGAAACGTTTGGCACGCTGGCTCACATCTTCGTTACAAAGGAAGCTATCCGTCGTTGTGACGGCTTCAATGATTGTGCCTTTGCTGGCCTTGGGCCTGTTCGCCTTTCTGATCTCTTCCCGCATCACAGAGCAAAAAACAAAGCTGTCCGGCATGGATACGCTGAAACAGGTAGAAGCCAATCTTCGTTATATGTTGCAGGATGCCGAGAATCTCTCCATTTTCCTGATTGGAGAACGGGACATCCAGCAGTATCTTAGCCACAATGAAGATCATGAGCTGGACCGGGTGGATATTCTGGGCAGGATGACCAATCTGGCGGCTTCCAAGAAATATATTGCGAACATCGCCATATATCCAAGTCGATTCGATGCCACATTGTCTACGGCTACCTGGTATGAATCCAATAATTCAAGCTTATCTTATCCACCGGTACCGAGCGGAGAAGCAGTGAAAAAATGGACGGGGGTATATCCGGTCCAGAATTATGCGGGTATACAAAATGTGATCACATTGGTTCGACCGATCCGCAGTATCCATGATTATCGACCCATCGGCTGGCTGGCGATCAGTCTGGATGAGAAGGCCATATCCAAGGGATGGGCTGCTCTGGGATTAGGCAGAGGGCAGGGCAGACTGGAACTCATCGGCAGTTCGGGAGAGATCTTGTCTTCCATGGACAAATCCCGGCTTGGACTTAAGCTGGAACAGGTCGAACCAGGAGTCACAACGTTAATTCAGGGTGGCGGTAACGGAACAACCACATATGGCAGTGGTGAGGATAAACGGACGTTGCTCTATTATCCAGAAGAACTGACCGGTTGGACGTTGGTTGGAACGGTTCCTTATGACCAGTACAAGTCGGAGAATCGGTATATCCTTATTCTAACCGGGTGTGCTGTTGCGATGTCTGCTGTGATTAGTGCTGGATTGGTCTGGTTCACGGTGCGGCGTGTGACGAGGCCGCTTCGTGTACTTACCCGGCATCTGTCTCGAATTGATCCGGAACGCCCGCTTCCTTTGTTTCGGTCTGAAAGTGATGACGAGATCGGCAGGCTTGGGGAGAGTTACAATCTGCTCGGTGCACATATTCAGTTGTTGAAGGAAGAGGTTATTCGGGGCGAAGCCCGCAAAAAAGAAGCGGATCTTCGAGTGCTTCAGGCGCAGATTAACCCGCACTTTCTCTATAACACGCTCTCTTCGATTCACTGGATTGCCTTAATGTCTGAAGAGAAGAGAATTGCGGATATGGTGGAGGGCTTGAGTGATTTTCTGCGTATCAGCTTGAACAATGGTCAGGATTACTGCCCTGTGGAACAGGAGATTGCTCATATTCGTCATTATGTGCGTGTGCAGTCCATTCGTTTCCCGGATCAATTTGTCTTGCATTATATCGTAGATCCGGCATTAGAGCAGCTTATGATGCTGAAATTGCTCCTGCAGCCGCTCGTCGAGAATGCCATGATTCACGGCATTCAGCCCAAAGCGGCTATGGGAACCATCACCATTATGATTCGCAAGGATCCAGAGAATGAACAGATGAATGTGCTGGTGCTGGATGATGGTGTCGGCATGGAGCCGAGCAAGCTGGAGCAATTAAGGATAAGCATTGTTCAGACGGGAAAACAGACGGAAAGGCAACTAACCCAAGGGGGTTATGGGCTCTGTAATGTGAACGAGAGACTGCTGCTTCATTATGGACCGGAAGCGCAGCTCGAAGTGGATAGCAGGGTTGGTGGCGGTACCCGCATTTCGTTTTCCATTCCAATCTTGGAGGGAGCGCCATGAGACTATTAATTGTTGATGATGAAGTCATTATTCGGACAGGACTTGCCAGTGTAATCGCATGGCATGAACTTGGAATTGAATTACTTCAACCTGCTGCCTCGGCAGAGGAGGCGTTAATGCGCATGGCGGAGGAACGTCCACATATCCTGATGACGGATATCCGGATGACAGGCAGATCGGGTCTGGAACTGGCAGAAGAGGGACTGCGATTGCTACCTGAGCTGGAGGTTATTATTTTATCCGGATACGATGACTTTTCTTATGCACAGCAGGCGATTCGCCAAGGTGTTACCGATTATTTGCTCAAAACAAGCAAGCCGGAGGAGATTATCAAGACCGTATTACAGGCCAAACAGCGAATAACAGAACGTTGGGCAGAGAAGTCCAGAGAGGGACAGCTCTTGCGGGAGAATCGGGAGCGGTTGTTTGCCGGATGGATTATTGATGGTGATATCTCTTCTGGTCCTTGTCCATCGTTCTTGCAGTCTGGTGTACAGAAGGAAGCGGTCAATGGTTTGAACGATGAACAGATTCTCAGACAAGTCATGGTTCTACGAGCAGAGGGCTGGGATCGTTCTTCGGATGCACTATTACGATTTGCGGTGCAAAACACACTGGAGGATCTGCTGCCAGGAGCCATTGCGCATGTAGAGAAGCAGCAAATTATCTGTGTTGTCTCATGGCCGCTGGTGGAACAGGAATATCCATTCAGGCTGGAGAGTGCATTACGTCGGGTGGAGCAATTATTGAAGTGCACCTTGCGTGCAGCAATAGGTCTGCCAGTTCATAGATCTGCAGATCTGCACGAGAGCTATAGAACCGCTTCAGCGGCATTCCGATATCGGAGTTTGATTGATTATAAAATATGGCATTATCAGCACATTCAGGACCGTCAAGGTGGCAAAACCGTACTTACGCAAGAAGAGGAGACCGTACTCGGCACACTGCTGCTGGATAATGATTCGGTCACGTTAACGACATGGACACGAGAACTTGTGGCCAATCTTATAGCAGAACCGGAAGTC
Source organism: Paenibacillus sp. USHLN196 (assembly GCF_037144955.1). Lineage (NCBI taxonomy): Bacteria > Bacillati > Bacillota > Bacilli > Caryophanales > Paenibacillaceae > Paenibacillus > Paenibacillus sp. USHLN196. The sequence goes on from NZ_JBBCYH010000004.1 coordinate 535,602, forward strand.
ACACCAGAATCGTTCGGTGCCTGTCTGCAATCTGCCGTTATTGCAGGTCATCGCTGGCTGACTCGTACGATGCGAGCTATAGGACGTGAAGAATCCGCAAGGCTGGAACCCTGGTTGCCAGAACCGGATGCAGATGCTGTGGAACTTGGGGATATGCTGTTCCATCATCTGTATGGTGTGATGCATGCCTATCATAGTCGCATGGGTCAGGGGCAGGCTGCACATGTGCAAAAGGCGATAGGTTATATTGAGTCTTCATTGGCTCAGGATATTAATCTGCAGCAGGTAGCTGGACATGTTCATTTGCATCCGGGCCACCTCAGTGAGTTGTTTAAAAAAGAAATGGGTGTGACTTTCGGTGATTTTGTCACCGACACGCGTATACGAAGGGCAATGGATATGCTGGCGGTGTCTCCAGCGAAGGTCAGTGAGGTCGCTGCCATCAGTGGCTACGAAGATGTGAAATATTTTAGCAGGCTTTTCAAAAAACATACGGGCAAGACCCCGAGTGAATATCGCGAGGAGGCAATGTCGTTCAAGCCTTCAGGAAGTTAAAGTGAGCAGATTACGAAGCATGTTTTGTATTTCTGCAAACGTTTTCGATGTGGCATAACTCAGGGATCTTGGGGAGCGAGGGCGTAATTATGAAGAACCTTAGTTCAAGTCAGGATATATCGGGACAATGGAAGATACAGCATTTTGATGTTGGGGAGAAGCGGGCAATGGATGTGGCAGCTGCTGCACTGGATGATCGCTTCTGGATTGGGGCTGAAGTGCCCGGAGATGTACACGCTGCATTGGTTGAGCGAAGTATCATTGATCCACCCTATTACGGACATAATGATGCCAAAAGTCGCTGGATTGAGCAAAAGGAATGGTGGTACCGTACAACCTTCAATGTCGTGAGAGATGCAGAGACGGAGGAGCACTTTGAACTGGTGTTTGAAGGGTTGGATACGTTTGCAACGGTCTACGTCAATGGCCATGAAGTTGGAAAAACGGCCAATATGCTCATGTCACATACGTTTAATGTCACATCTCTGGTGCGCAACGGCTGGAATGCGATTGCTGTCAAGTTTGATCCACTCCACCTGCATCACCGAGACAAAGAGACCTTCGACTGGTCCTCGTATACGAAGGAACGGCCGTGGCTGCGCAAGGCGGCGATGAACTTTGGATGGGATTGGGGTCCACGCATGGTTACGGTAGGCATCTGGGGTGCAGTACGGCTGGAAAAACGAACAATCGCCAAGCTTGAAAGTGTGTATGCTCGAACGGAATCAGTCAGTACAGAGCTGGCTGTCTTACATGTCACGGCGGATGTGAAGTCCGTCTTGTCTTTCCGTAACAGACAGAAACGGGAGCAAGCTGTGGTTATGTCCTGTCATGTTCGTCTGCAGGATCGCAGCGGAAACGAGGTGGCAGGTGCCACTGTACTGCCTGTAGAAGGTGGTAAGGCAGATATCACATTGAACGTAACGTCACCTCAGTTATGGTGGACTCATGATCTGGGTGACCCTTATCTGTACACACTGGAGGTTACATTGTACGCAGATGGCGTTGAGGTGGATCGTTATAGCGAACATTATGGGATACGAACGATTGAACTGGCTCTTCACAATGAACGGGGTGAGGATGCATTTGCTTTTATCCTGAACGGAGTCAAGATCTACGCCAAGGGAGCCAACTGGATTCCGGCTGATCATCTGATTGGAGCCATCCCGAACTCCCGATATCGTGAGCTTGTCGAGCTGTCGGTGGAAGGGCATATGAACATGTTGCGAGTCTGGGCGGGTGGTATATATGAGAAGGATGTCTTCTACGATGAGTGTGATCGGCAAGGGGTGTTGGTGTGGCAGGATTTTGCATTCGCGAATGCATTGTTCCCGGATTTCAATCGTGATTTCATGGACAACGTACGGCAAGAGGTAGAAAACAACGTGCTGCGCCTTCGGAACCGTGCCTCGCTTGCCCTCTGGTGTGGGAATAATGAAATAGATTGGCTCTATGATATGAAGTCTGCAAGTGGAGATATTACCAGCCCGTTCTACGGTGAACTGATCTATCATGAGCTGATCCCTGAAGTGTTGGAGCGCTTGGATCTGTCCCGTCCATACTGGCCTTCTTCGCCGTTCGGGGACAGCAACGGTCAGGACGCCAATGATCCCGATGTTGGGGATCGCCACAACTGGCAGGTATGGCACGGCTCTGTCTATCCAAGGAAGCATGGAGAGCCACCGCTGCTGGACTACAGTATTGAAGGTGTAACGTTCAAAAATTATAAAAAGGATTATGCGCTGTTCAGCAGTGAATTCGGTATGCACGCCTCAGCTAACCGCTACACGCTGGAGAAAAATATGCCCGCAGGTCAGTTTTACTGGGGCAGCCCGGAGATGGCCTACCGTAACAAGGATACCAATCATCAAAAAGGGATTCTGCTAATGGAGGGTTATACAGGCATTCCGCAAGATATAGAAGAGTATATGAACTACTCCATGCTCACTCAAGCAGAAGGGCTGCGATATGGAATTGAACATTTCCGGCGCATCAATCATCGCAACAGCGGAGCACTTGTGTGGCAATTGAACGATAGTTGGCCAGGAACAAGCTGGTCCATGATTGACTATGAGCTGTTGCCGAAGGCATCCTTTTATTACGGGAAAATATTCTTTCATCCTGTCCTATTGTCACTGGAGCATGAACCGGGTGAGCCGCTTGCGTTGTGGGTCGTGAACGATACGCAGGACGTCTTGAAAGGCGAGCTTCAACTCAATGTCTATGCATTGAATGGAGAGAAGATCTACTCATGCTCACATGCTGTTGAAGTAACATCCCAATCCTCACTGTGTATTGCCGAACTAAATGAAGTAGAGGTGCTACAGGGTAGACGTGCGGAGGAAGTAATGGTTGAGTTGGTATCCGAAGGGTTTGCGGCACCGAGCAATCGATACTTCTTGCGTGATCCGAAGGATGTGACATTGCCGGAGTCTCAATTGAGCGTGCATGTGAACGAAGAGGAGCAGTCTGTAACGGTTACGGCCAGTGGTGCGATTGCACGATTGGTGAAGCTGGAGCTTCCCCTTGGACGTGTCCGATTCAGTGACAACTATTTTGATCTGCTCCCCGGTGAGAGCCGGACGGTAAGACTTCGTCATCCGGAGCAAACGTCTCTGCCTCTGACCGAACTTCGTGTCAGTGCCATGAACGGCAGAGAAGGGTGAGATAACAGACTTCGATTATTATTCGAGGCTTAAGGTGGTATTCCTGATCAGGGATGCCGCCTTTTTTGTTGAGACTAGGTAAGACAACTTCGCTAGGTCAGGCTATTTATCCCTATTTCATAAACGATAGCTTTCAGTCAGGGTTCACATTGTGGGACATTCGGGTTAGAATGATAGAGAGAAAACGTTTTCATAAGGAGGTGGATTCATGTCATTTGTCTTTTTCCCCGGGATATTTATATTCACTTTGATGTTGATCCTGCTGATTATTGGTATTGTATATATTGTTCGTAAAAGCAAACAAGTACTGCGCCGCATAAGCAATCTGGAGAAAGCGATATATGAAAAAGAAAGCATGTCGTCCTATCCGAAGGACGTTGAGACTCGTCAAGCAGAGGATTCCCGAGAGGACACATTTGCTCCACGTAAACGAAAATGAAGATGGACAGAGATTACATAAAGAAGATAAATAAGAAAGCCCAAACAGCCGATTCTTCTGCACGAGGAAGTGATCGGCTGTTTGGGCATTTTGGCAGATACCAGAATTAACTGGGTTTAGAGAAAGGATTCATAGCGCTGCTGGAAAGAGGACTCCATCTCCACTTGCCGAGCAAGTTGCTGCTGTACCTTTGCTCCGCGAATCGTCTGAAGTTCCTGAAGCAGTTCAGTGGATTGGAATTGATCTGCGGCCATCCGAATAAGCAGATCCGAGAGTGTGTCCGCATCTTCCAGCGCCGCATTAAGTCCAAATGCACCAGTTGGTGTCATGGTATGGGCGGCATCACCGATGAGCACAACATTGTCCTTTGTCCATGATTGACAATAGCTGCTTTCGACAGATAACAGAACAAAATCACTCCAGCTCTGAATGTTGGCTGCTACTGAATCAGCCAGACAAGGAAAGGCAGATACAAGTTTATCTACAAAAGGAGCAATCGGTTGCTCACGCAGTTTGGTGTATGCCCCCACAGGGATGTTCCATCCAATCTGAACATAACCGCCGAACTGTGAGAACAGAGCAAGCTGTTGACCATCCATGCTTGCCATCCGAACAGCCGGTTCCCATCCTGAAGGTGCCGGAATACGTGCCCACAACAGGTCATACCCGTGCTTGCGAATCTCGGGGGTCAAGCCGGAATGTTTGCGTACAGCAGAGTATCTGCCATCTGCACCGACAATAACAGATGCTTCGATGGAAGCAGGAACGCCGTTCTGGCGAATGTTAATACCAACGGTCTGGCTGTTTTTATCTCGTAGCAAGCCAGTCATGATGGTATTAAACAGCACTTGTTCATTAGAATTGTGCTGCCGAGCATGCGATACGATGGCTTCCAGGAGGTGATCTTGGGGTACATGAATACCAACATGAGATTCTCCATTGCCTGGCGAAACGGTGTGAATAATCTTCCCATTTTCCCAATATTGAATCTGTTCCAAGAGCAGGGCTCCCCGTTCCTGAATGAGCGAATAGAGGCCATGTTTATTCAAAATCGCTTCGCCGTCCACATTGAGTAGCTCCCCACGAAACGACTTGTGCAGGTGCGGTTGCCGCTCAATGAGAATTGTGGAGATCCCTTTTTGATTCAGTAGATAAGAAAGTAAAGCACCGCCAGGGCCGGCACCGACGATGCAAACATCTGTTTTAAGTTGAGATTGTATATTCTGGTTCATGTGCATAAGTCCCTTGCAATATAATGATGACGCTTTATTTACTTTATGACAACAAATTTATTTAAATCATTAAGTAACTAAAAGTAACTTAGTGATATAGATTATTATAAACAAACCCATTGCAAGAAAGCAATAGGTGTATGCCATAATAAAACATAGGTCTTCCGTCAAATAAAGGGTGTCCAATACAAGCGTTTTTTTCACAAACAAAATAGTGTAAATATGTTACAATAAAAGGCAGGTTATGATGAAAGGCAGGAGGAACGTTTATGAGCCCGGATACGGAGCGAAACTCTCAATTGGCAAATGTAGATCAATTGTTGGAGGCCTTCTTCAGATATAAAAATAAAGTATTGGATCAGCAGCAGAAGAGCGAAACCAACTGCAAACTGAATCCGACAAAAAGTCATATATTGGGCATGATTTTACGCGAAAAACGCTGCATGGCGGTTGATGTAGCCAGACAACTCAGTTTGTCTTCCGGTGCAACCACCATTGTTCTGAATCAACTGGAAACAGAAGGGTTGATCCAGCGTGTGCGCAGTGAAGAAGATCGAAGAATTGTGTGGCTGTCCTTAACGGATGAGGGAACACAGCTTGCCAAGACACTTAATGCGAATCGCGGCCGAATGACGTGGGAATTGTTGCAAGCACTTTCCGAGGAAGAGCAACAGCAGATGTTCGGTATGCTGAAGAAAATTGAGTTGAAACTGCTGGAGAACATGAAGTCGTTTGAGCAGATTCATCGGTAGTCCATATATAACTTGATCACTTAAAGACGTCAGTCCTCATGAGTTCGTCCCTAGTTGCGGGGGGATGAACCTTGAAGACTGGCGTTTTTGAGTTGGTTTTACATATGAAAGCGATCCACATGATCCGTCATGCCTTCCTGGATCAAAATCTCCTTTTGCTTGCTGCCCATCAGGTCGAAGTGGGGAAATGGCTGCCGCCGATGAATGTATCGCGGGGCCAGTCCATGATCGTTACACCAACGCTCCAGACGTTCCAGATCTGCGCAGCCGACTTTAGTGACGCTGGTGACACCGGGAAATCGATTGTCAATCCAGAAATGAGTAAGGTAGGCAATCTCACCACGAGCCACTTGTTCCTTCCACGCAGCAAGCTCCTGTCGTTTAATTCCAAATGCCATAGATGCAAGTTCCTTTCCAAACGGGTATTGTCCTGAGCATATTGTAACATCTTATATACAGAATCCATCAGAATTCTTTTATTCAGACTGGTCTGAGGCTAGTTGAATGGGTATATGAATATGACAATATTTTTATAACAAAGTCTGGATTATGTTAAAATAAACCTATACAACAAAGGTTTCACCACTTCTATAGCGGAAAGGGATTATCATCATGGAGATATTTATTGCCGTACTTGTGTTACTGGTCCTGATCGGTTTATCCAATATTTTAAACCGGTTTGTACCCTTTATTCCCGTTCCGCTTATTCAAATCGTGCTTGGTGTAGCTATAGCTTTGCTTCCTGCAGGTGTTCACCTGCCTTTGAATCCTGAATTGTTTTTTGTACTCTTCATCGCACCTTTGTTATACAACGATGGTAAGCGAACACCAAGGAATGAATTATGGAATCTGCGTGCACCGATACTTCTGCTTGCACTAGGGCTTGTATTCGTAACAGTAGTCGTGGCGGGATATGCCATTCACTGGCTGATTCCTTCGATTCCGTTACCTGCTGCTTTTGCTCTTGCAGCCATATTGTCCCCGACAGATGCAGTGGCCGTTGGCGCCATGGCAGGGCGGGTACATTTGCCCAAAGGCATACATAGGCTTCTTGAAGGTGAAGCATTAATGAATGATGCATCCGGCTTGGTCGCCTTCAAATTCGCGATTGCAGCCACGGTTACAGGTGTGTTTTCCCTGGCGCAGGCAACCTTCAGTTTTATTCTGATTGCGATTGGTGGACTTCTCGTCGGTGCCTTGTTATCGTTTCTGTTAATCAGGCTCGGGGTGTGGATTCGTAGACTGGGCATGGAAGATGTGACGATTCACATGCTGCTGCAGATCCTGACTCCATTTGTCATCTACCTGGTGAGTGAAGAAATTGGGGTGTCGGGTATCTTGGCGGTCGTTGCAGGTGGGATCATTCACGCCATTGAGCGTGACCGCGCAGAATCGGTTCAGTTGAAGATGCAGGTCGTATCTGCGAGCACATGGTCAGTCATTTTATTTATACTAAATGGCCTGGTGTTCGTGATTTTGGGTGTACAGGTCCCGGATGTGCTGAGTACCATTTTTGAAAATGTTTCGTTTAATAATCTGCAGGTGTTGGGATATGTGGGCTTGATCTCGATGTTACTGCTGGTTCTCCGCTTTCTCTGGATCTATCTGTTCTGGCGAGGGAATGAATTGCTGCGGACCAAATCCTCTATTGGCAGGCCCAGATTTAAGGATATTACGATCATTTCCCTCTCTGGGGTGCGGGGGGCTGTGACATTGGCGGGTGCCTTCTCCATTCCTTACGTGCTTCAGGATGGATCACCTTTCCCTGAACGGGATCTGATTATTTTCCTGGCGGCAGGGGTTATCCTCTTCTCCCTGATTGCCGCGAGCGTGTTTCTTCCGGTTCTGGCCAAGGATGATGGTAAATCCACAGAAGAAACACCGCAGAAGTCAGAACGCAAGGCACATGACATTATGCTGAATGCGGCAATACGAGCTGTCAAATCCGAAATGAACGATGAGAACAAAGCTGCGGCACTCGCGGTCGTCTCAGATCTGTCCAAATACATCAGGCAGGCCGCAGGCCAGCTTACCGCCGGTAAACGCAAAGATATTCAAAAACAAGAAACGGCCATCAATCTGATTGCCACCCGTGCGGAGCGTAAAGAAATTGAAACGATGCTGGACGAAAATGCAATTGCCTCTGATGCGGCCTTCAAATGTGACAGCTGGCTCGATCGCAAGGAAATGATGCTGGCGAATCGCACAAATACTCAGTTCATGACCTCGATCAGCGAGATCGGGCGTGTGTTAGGACATCTGTTCTCCAACCGGTCCCAGAAGCCGAGTCAACCTTTCATGCTTGAAAATGCAGAACTGTTCCGTCAGGTGAAGCTGCGCACCTCTGAAGCAGCCATTAAGGCCATTCGTGCTCATATGAATGATGGAAATCGTGTCGTGGCACTGTCGGTCATTGCCAAGTATGAGCGAGTTATTGCCAAATTGCGCACCTGGAACCAGGGTAAAACGGAAGATCCGTTTAATCAGGAGAAACTGGAGTTGCAGATGGTGGCCATTCAGGAACAGCGCAATACGGTTCAGCAACTGTATGAAAACGGCGAAATTACCCGTGATGTGGCTGCCAAGCTGCGCCGATTTATCAACGACGTGGAAGCGACTGCGCTGAAAAATACCTAATCCGATAAATCCGATATTTTAAATATGCTAAACGGTTTGATATAATATGTGACAAGCAAGACGTCACAACCAAATTGTACTTATTCGATCAGTGAAGGAGAGATGAAAGATGGCAGAACAACAAGTTCGGTTGGGCAAGACGGATCTGATCGTGAATCCTATTGGACTGGGTGCAAATGCAGTAGGCGGACATAATATCTATCCGGGTATGCTGAATGATGAAACAGGCAAGGAAGTTGTACGAACGGCTTTAAATCAAGGTATTAACTTTCTGGATACGGCATATATCTATGGACCTGAGCATTCCGAACGATTGATTGGTGAAGTGTTGAAGGAAACCGGTCAACGTCAGAATACGATTATTGCGACCAAGGCAGCCCATACATCTGTGGATGGCAAGTTCGTCATGGATAATTCACCTGCTTTCCTGAAAACAGCCGTAGATGAGGCGTTGAACCGCCTGCAAACCGATTATATTGATCTGTTCTACATCCACTTTCCGGATGAACATACACCCAAGGATGAAGCCGTAGACACGTTAAAACGACTGAAAGACACTGGCAAAATTCGTGCCATTGGTGTATCCAATTTTTCCATCGATCAGTTACGTGAAGCCAATAGTGACGGGCATGTAGACGTACTGCAATCTGAATATAATCTGTTCAAAAGAGAAGCGGAGAAAGAGCTGTTGCCATATACGGCCGAGCATCACATTTCTTTTGTTCCTTACTTCCCTCTGGCAACTGGACTGCTGGGCGGTAAATATAATCGTGACACTACATTCCAGGATGGACGGGCGAAGAACCCACTGTTTACAGGTGAGGCATTCATTCAAAATTTGGATAAAGTAGAGCAGCTGCGCAGCATCGCACAATCCAAGGATGTTGAGGTCGCTCATTTGGTTCTGGCCTGGTACCTGACTCAGCCTTCTATTGATGCATTGATTCCGGGCGCGAAGAAACCGGAGCAGGTGATTAATAATCTGAAAACATTGAATGTGGAGCTAACCGCTGAGGAAATTGCTGTTGTGGATCAGATCTTTCGTTAATTAGTTCGGGTGAATCGGGAAATGCTAACAGGGAGTTTACGTATGAAGACAAAGTGAGGACACAACATGAACCTGAAGGCAACCCGATTCATCGGATTGTTCGCGCTAATCATCTTGCTGGGTAGCAGTTCTGCCTATGCAAAGCCTGTACAGAAGAACCGTCAGTATTATGAGGAACGAGGAGAAATCGTGTGGGAGGTTCCCACACAGGACAAACTCATCGCCCTGACCTTTGATGATGGACCGGATCCGATTCAGACCCCGCAGATTTTGGCGTTGCTTCAGCAATATCAAGCCAAAGGAACCTTTTTTGTACTTGGCAAATGGGCAGAGAAGTTCCCTGAACTGATTAAGCAGGAACAGCTCGAAGGGCATGAAATCGCCAATCATACGTATGCTCATACGTATGCAGTTCGATCTACAGCTGCGGACAAGTACATGAAAGATATGAACGCAGCGGAAAGTACCATTATTGAAGCGGGTGCGGAGCGTCCCTTGTTGTTCAGACCACCAGGCGGCTACTACAATGACATGGTCATTCAGGCTGCCAAACAAAAAGGGTATACCATTGTACTCTGGTCCTGGCATCAGGATACACGGGACTGGGCTTCTCCAGGCGTATCGGCCATCGTTAACAAGGTGCTAAACAACGTACGTAATGGGGATATTGTACTTTTTCACGATAAGGTCGAAGGCAAGTCCCATACCGTTGCAGCACTCAAAACGATCCTGCCGAAGCTGCAGCAGCAGGGATATCGGTTCGTAACAGTGTCTGAGCTACTTGCTGTGAAGGCACGCGAAGCTGCGAAGGACAACACTTCACCTTCGTCAATATTGAAGCACGTGCAGCCCTAAGCATGGTAATCCAATTTAGAAACCGTAAGTCTCAGATGATGAGACCTGCGGTTTCTTTATCTTGGTCATCATATAAAACATGGAACTGGGAGCAGGAGGTTATTGCCGTGTCCCTTTTGTTTTGAGACCAAAACGTCTACAATAGATGGAGCTTTGTGATTAAGGTTATTTCGTATACATGGTATGAATTACGATATAGAGGAGAGTGAACATAATGAATGGACAACAACGTGTAAATATTAAGCCAGGTCTGGAAGTGGACATTGTGCTGAAGCAGGATCAGGCTACAGGCAAGCTGACACGTGGCATTGTGAAGGATCTATTGACCAAGTCACCTACACATCCACATGGAATCAAAGTAAGACTGACGAGCGGCCAAGTGGGACGTGTGAAACAGGTCATTACAGGAGGGTCAAACTAACTGTGGTTCTAGGCAGGGAGATGAGTACTACCGCAGAGGTAATGGCACATCTGGCTACGGGTAATGAACGTCAGCAGGATGCATACCGCGTGTTACAGAGCAGTGGACTACTCAAAATATTAGCTGACTACCACACATATCCAGCGGGAACGGTACCGATTGATATTGATATTCCGGGCAGTGATCTGGATCTGCTGTGTTATGCAGAGGATCTGGATGCGTTTGAAACTGAGATACACAATCGAATCGGATACGTTGCTGATTTTCAATGCGTACGTGGTGGTGGGGATCTTCCAGACCAACGTCCTTATGTGACTTGTAATTTGCAGGTGGGACATTGGCCTGTGGAGATTTTTGCCCAATCCGTGCCGATTAATAGGCAGAATGCATACCTACATATGCTCGTGGAGTGGAGATTGTTACAACTGTGGGGAGACGCGGGACATCGTGAGATCCGCAGACTGAAACGGGCAGGGTGGAAGACGGAGCCTGCCTTCGCTTCTGTACTCGGACTACAGGGAGATCCATATGTGGACATGCTGCATCTGGCAGAGATGAAGCGAGAAGATCTCTGGAACTGGGCACGTTCACGCACGTCTTTTAAAATGTCTTATCAAAAAAATCTGGGAATAACAGCGATTGGAAGGTGCTTCTGTCATCGTAGTGTCAGTGTAAATAACCTTTTGTCAGATCAAAAAAATGGCTACAATCGTCGTTACCGCGAGTCCCAGCAGTACAGGCTTCAGGTTGCGTCTTGCCAGTTCAAAAGGACTGACTCCGCAGATCGCAGCAGCAGGAATCAATGCCCATGGAATCAAGGTTCCGCCACCTACCCATATGGCTGCAACCTGACCGAGTGCTGTCAGTACAGGAGCTGAATCTGCCGACCCTGCGAACATGGACGCAATCGAGCCAACCAGGGAAATGCCCGAGAATCCCGAACCATCCATTCCCGTGACTGCTCCGGTCACTGTCATCGTAATGGCTCCCACCGTATCATTCAGTGGCACCAGTCCAGCAAGTGCAACCCCGAGATCATTCACAATCCCGTGTGAACCTTCAGGAAGCGGATTGTGGAACAACTCTGTAATTGCAGCATCCCCCAGATAAAAGAACGCAGCTATCGGAATAACCGGGCCGAATACTTTGAATCCGAACTGAAATCCTTCTATTAAATAGTTGGTCGTTTCCTCCGGTCCAGCATACCGATGTGCAGCAAGGGTAACAGCGATCAATATGACCACAGCGGTCCCGCCAATCAGAGCTGTTGCGTCACCGCCTTGCAGCTTCAGTACAAACATCAGCATCACATCAACTGCAAATAACAGAGGGATAAGCAGAGCGAATGCTTTTTGCAAACGAGGTGACATGGCTTGACGCTGAACAGGCAGATTGGCGGGTGGAGAGGTAGACACAACCTCGGATGAGGATGAAGGTTCCGTGCCCACTGTACCTGATTTCATCTCTTTGCGCAGCATCCAGAAAGCTGTAAGTGTAGATACGGTTCCCATGACAATGACCAGAGGTATGCTGGCCGTCATGACGGAAGTAACCGGTATACCAGCCGCATCAGCCGTAAGTTTAGGAGCCCCTTGAATAATGTAATCCCCCGACAATGCAATCCCATGTCCGAACAGGTTCATCGCAATGGCAGCCCCAATTGGAGGGAGTCCCACACGCACCGCTACAGGAAGGAGTACAGCACCAACCAGAGCTACAGCCGGTGATGGCCAGAAGAATAGCGATACAACCATCATAATCAATCCAATACCCCAATATGCGACCTGAGGAGAACGGATAAACCGGGTGACAGGTGTCACCATAACCTCATTAATGCCTGTTCTGATCAGAACACGGCTCATCGCCACAATAATAGAGATGATGAAGATCGTGCTGAGTAATTCTTTTGTAGCATAGATAAAACTGCTGAAGATTCCAGCGACTGACCCGCTTAAGGTTTCCGTTGCCAGAAGTCCAATGGTCATAATACCCGCGACACAGATGATGGTGGTGTCCCTGCGCCGGATCATTACAGCGATGATCAAGATAATAAATGCCAGATAGACATAGTGTAACACAGTAAGTTGAATATTCATCGAACAGGCCTCCCTACATCCCCGGTGATATACCCAAGGAGTGATATATCGTATGCATGTCAAGATCGGGCGTTCGTGGAGTCCAGGGCTTGCCGCAGCATTTATTTTAGAGAGAGGCTTCTGAACTATAAATGAAGGATTTTTTTTACAACTGGAGAATTTATTACAACAGAAGTATGATATCCGAATTTGGAGCGGATGGAAGTCACCAGAAGTGATGGATGGAGGTCACGAGACCGCATAGACAATGGCAAGCAGGGGTGACTACAATAAACTAAACATGCCATCATAAGGAAGAAATTAGAAAAAAAAGTACGCTATGTTGAACTAAAAAGTGTGTGTTCAAAAAGTATGGTTTTCAGTACCGAGAAGATGGAATGAAGATAGAAATGGAGTAGCGGAGCGTAGTGGAAACTACGTGAGCAACGGACATTTCGGCTGAATTTCATATTCGATGCTGATGATGCCGCTAGGCATAATTCGTAATCAAAAACGGACTTTTTGAACTACCTCTAAAAGGGCGGGAATCCTTAATCCATGAATGTGATCCGTTCACTTCGTTTTAAATTTATTGTGGGTCTTACACTGATCATGCTGCCATTATTCATGCTGCTATATTACAACAACGTCTACGCCATGAAAGTCGTACGTGACAAGGTATCTCTCACCAATATGAATCATCTCGCAAAGAGTGTAGAGCAGAATGAACGTATATTGCAGGAGACGAATCGGTATCTATACAGTCTGGGCGAGCGGGACCCGGATATTATCTCGCTGTTTTTTCTGGAATACGGCAGTGGCGATTATATCATTGCGAAGCAACGCATTATGAATAAATTCATGACAGATATTGGTTTCTATAATCTGATTGATTCCTTTTTTCTATATGATGCCGTGAATGATGATCTGCTGCTCGCTACTTCGGGCAACTATGATGTCAAGAAGTCGGTTGTGCAGGAGAGTATGCCGGTCCAGATGCAGCAATTGGAAGGGGATATCCAGAAGCCCGAATGGAGTATCGTACGTGGGGGGACGTGGAATGCGCTGGTGAAAACGGTGCGAATCAATCAGCAGTTCTATGCGGGTGCGCTTGTTGATATGAATGCGCTAAATCACACACAGCAGTTCACAGAATCCGGTGACAGGGCAGGTGCGGTCATTGTTGGAACAGACGGTGGGGCATTATCGGATTCCACATTGAATGCTGCACAGATTCAGCTTGCTGCAGCTCATCTTCCCGGTCTAAAGAATCCGTATCAGGTGATCTCTGAAGTTGTGAACAAGGGAGAAGCACGTCAATATTTGATGTTGGGGATGGCCTCGGCCATGTCTGAGATGAATTATATTGTGCTGCTGCCTGAGGAAGACATGATGCGTAACCTCCCGTTCTTCCAGCAGATCATTCGTCTGCTTCCCATTGGTGCGGCAGTAATTCTCGTTACTGCACTGATCTTTTTGCGTCATCTGTTATTCCGCCCGATGAACTCACTGATCCGAGGCATGAGAAGGGTGAGCCGCGGAGATCTCGATGTGAAGCTGGAGCCGCCCTCCTCCTCGGAACTTGAATTCATGACACGAAGTTTCAATCAGATGACCAGTGAGATCCGGCATCTGAAGATTGATGTGTATGAGGAACAGTTGCGGACGCGAGAGGCGGAGTTCAAACAACTGCAGATGCAAATCAATCCTCACTTTTACCTGAATTCACTCAATATTATTCATAGTCTGGCTTCCTTGCAAAAGCATGAGCTGGTGCAGCAGATGGCTGGCCATCTGGCCGATTATTTTAGATTCAGCCTGCGTGCAGGCAAACGTGTTATTCGTCTGGATGAAGAGCTGGAGCACATTCGTCATTATCTGGAGATTCAAAAGTTGAGGTTTCCAAGCCGATTGGATTTTGAACTGGATATCGAACCGGATCTGGGACAGTATGTGATCCCGCCATTAACGATTCAGCCCTTTGTGGAGAATGCCATTATTCACGGATTTCAGCGCCGGACTCAAGCCTTTGTCATTCGGATCGTGGCGGGCCATGGGAAGAAGTTATCGGGCCAAGTCGATGAGAACGTGCTTCAGCTTATGATTGTGGATAATGGTGTCGGATTTGATGAGGAACTGCTGGAGCGTCTGCAGCAGGGACAATACGCTGAAGACCCGGGTGGACAGCATATCGGGATATGGAACGTAGCTCACCGGCTGTTAGTGAAATATGGTGATCAAGCCAGTTTGCAGTTCAGAAATGAGGCGGATAACGGCGCCGCAGTCATCATTGATTTACCCGCTCAGACCGAAGAGAAAGAAGGGGGAGCCCATGCGGAACCTGTTGATCGTGGATGATGAAGTGTATGCATTACAAGCGATGGTGGAAGGCGTTGACTGGCGCGCAGCTGGCATTGATCAGGTATTCAGTGCTTGTGATGCTGAAGAAGCAAGAAAGGTCCTGAAGACAAGTGCTATCGATATCATGATCTGTGATATTGAGATGCCTGGTGAAACAGGGCTTGACCTGCAGAGCTGGGTATTGAAGCATGATCCAGGCATGTTGACCATTTTCCTGACAGGCCATGCTTTGTTTGATTATGCTCAGACCGCAATTAAGCTCAACAGCTTTGATTATGTATTGAAGCCGGCTCCGGCGGATCAATTGATCAAGGTGGTAACCCAAGCGGTAGAGAAGATCAAGGATGGAGAGCAGCGTACCCGCACCAACGAAGTTTATGAGACCGTATACAAACGGTGGAAAACCCACAAACCACTCCTGACAGAACGTTTCTGGAAAGATGCCATCTCTCAACGTATCACGTTAACCAAACAACGACTGCAGGAACTTGCAGAATTGTACGGTGCCGAGATTGATTCGCAGGCTCGTGTACTACCAATTGTGATTTCGGTAGAGGAATGGGTGCGAGAATTTGATTTGCGTGACGAAGAGGTATTAGAGTATGCCCTTCGTAATGCAGCGAGAGAAATGTTGCTGGGCGACAAGCCGGGTGAGGTGTTTCAGGATCATAGTGGACTGAACATTGTGCTTGCTTACGAGCAAGACGGTATCGTACCGAGTGCGAGCGAAGTGGCACAACGTTGTCAGGGGTATATTCGGGAATGTGGCACGTATTTCTACTGTCGTCTGTCCTGTTATGTTGGGGTCCCGGTTGCTGTAACGGAGCTGCAAGGCATGTTAAATGAACTCATGGATATGGAGCGGCGCAATATTAAGGAGCTTGAAGAAGTCTTTGTCTACGATGAGCAGGGGAGAGATCAGGAAGATCGCTTTCTGCCTATTCCTTGGTTTTCAGAATTATCCATACTGTTTGAGACGGGTAAAGTTGGGGATTTGCGCGAGCGTGTGGATGAGATTTTCGAGTTACTCGCTGCTCAGGAGGGATTGTCGCCTGAAATGCTGCGTCTCTACTATCATGCAATGTTGCATGTGGTCTATCCGTTGCTTCATCAGAAAAATGTGTCCATACGCACTCTGTATCCAGGTGAACGGGAGCCGGAAGAAAGTGTGGTGACAAGGTCGTTGCCGCAGTTGAAGCAGTGGACATCTGATCTGATTGATCGTGTTATCCCGGTGTTATACCCGGACGACCACAGCCCCATGACCATTGTGGATCAGTTGTGTATTTATATTGAAACTCATATTGGTGAAGAGCTCATGCGAGAGGAACTTGCAGCTTTTGCCGGGTTCAATCCAGCCTACCTGTCCCGTTTGTTTCGGAAGGAGAAGGGGATGTCCCTGTCCGAGTTTATCCTGCAAGGCAGAGTGGCCAAAGCGAAGACATTGCTGTCCCAGTCCACCGTCAAGGTGACGGATATCGCTGGCAAAGTGGGGTACTACAATTACTCGCATTTCACCAAAATGTTCAAAAAGTGCACAGGTATTACGCCGCAGGAGTTCCGCAAACAGTCACGTACAGTATAGCTTAGGACGCAGCATGCTGCGTCTTTTGTTTTTGTTTTTTTTGTCACTAAAGTCATAATTTGATAAGTCAACAGGTCACCACAGCAGATAGAGGTCTCACTCGCCTCGCCGTATACTTGAACCACAGGAGACGCACGGAGCTTCATCCTGAGGAAGAATTCAAGAGGAGTGAGGGAGAACAAGTTATGAAGACACAACCCCAGGCGGGTAAGGGAGTACGGATATCGGAAATATCGGGAGGAACAGTTCCAAAACGCAAGTCTGTTTGGCACAATCTTGGCAAATTCAAGGTGCTGTATCTCATGTTCTTGCCAGGGGTCCTGTTTCTGCTGGTGAATAACTATATGCCGATGTTCGGCGTTCTGATCGCATTCAAAAATGTAAACTATGCTGATGGTATTTGGGGGAGTCCATGGAGTGGTTGGGACAATTTTAAATATTTGTTCTCCACCAGTGATGCATGGGAAATTACCCGGAATACACTTGCGTACAACACCGTGTTTATTGCACTCAATCTCTTTGTAGGTGTCGGGCTTGCTATTCTGCTTAATGAAGTGAAGAACAAGGCGATGTCCAAGTTGTATCAATCGCTCATGTTATTGCCGTATTTCCTCTCCATGATTGTGGTCAGTTACCTGGTGCTTGCTTTCCTGGGCAAGGATTCAGGCTTCATGAACTCCACCATTCTACAGATGTTCGGCGGTCAGCCGATTGACTGGTATTCCGAGCCGAAGTATTGGCCGTATATCTTGCCACTGGTGAACACCTGGAAGAATATCGGATATTATGCAGTCATCTATCTGGCAGCTGTCGTGGGTATCGACGAAGAATATTATGAAGCTGCTGTGCTTGATGGAGCAACCAAATGGCACCAGATACGCTTCATCACGGTTCCCTTTCTCGTTCCGTTGATCGTCATTATGACGTTATTGCAGATAGGCCGTATATTCTATGCAGACTTCAGTCTGTTCTACCAGGTTCCACTGGAATCAGGAGCGCTGTTCCCTGTAACGAATGTACTGGATACCTATGTATATCGAACGTTCCTTATCGGTGGAGACATCGGGATGTCATCCGCAGCGGGTCTGTATCAGGCGATTGTCGGATTCGTACTGGTTCTTGTATCCAATACCATCGTTAGGCGGATGGACAAAGATAATGCATTATTTTGAGAGGAGGCAAGTCAGCTGTGAAATCACGTGATCCACTAGCCGTATCGAAGCGTTCCGCATCTGTTATTCATGCGATGTTTCTATTCTATGCCATTGCCTGTATCGTGCCGATCCTGCTTGTCTTCGCCATCTCATTCTCGGACGAGACAACAGTTATTGCAAATGGGTATAAGCTTATTCCGGAAAAGTTCAGCCTAACGGCCTATGAGTTCCTGTTTAGGGATATGGACCAGATCCTTCATTCATACGGTATATCCTTTATCGTTACCGTTGTAGGTACCATTACAAGTGTAGCATTGACTGCACTGTACGCGTATCCGCTCTCACGGAGAGATTTGCCTTATCGTGGGTGGTTCGCCTTTTTCATCTTCTTCACAATGTTGTTCAATGGGGGACTGGTACCTTGGTACCTGGTCTACGTCAACGTATTGGATCTGAAAAACTCGATACTGGCACTCATCATGCCGCTGCTGCTATCTCCATTCTTTGTACTGGTCATGCGTACATTCTTCGCGAACTCCATCCCGGTATCCATTCTGGAATCGGCCCGGATTGATGGTGCAGGAGAGTTGAGAACGTTTACACGTATTGTGCTCCCACTCTCCCTTCCGGTAATGGCAACCGTGGCGTTGTTCAGTACACTGAATTACTGGAATGACTGGTACCTTAGCATGATTTTTATATCGGATAACCGGACGATCAGCCTTCAGTACCTTATGTACCGGACGCTGCTCGATATTCAATATTTAACAACCAACTCCAATGTCTCTTCACAGATTTCGTCACAGGGTGGATTGCTGAATCTGCCGAACAAAACACTGCAAATGGCGATGGCTGTGGTCGGTATTGGTCCAATCGTACTGGCATATCCATTCTTCCAGCGGTATTTCATCAAAGGTCTTACGGTTGGCGCTGTGAAGGGATAACTCCGGCCGGTTAGCGGAGTGGGCATGGGAAATGAAGATGGACTGAAAGGGCATATATAGAAGTTGCTATGGGTTTTATTGTGAATTGGGGCAATGGGCTGTACGGTTCAACACATGACAGGAGGGGTTCAATTGGTTAGATCATTAAAGGTATGGTCACGCATGATGGCAACGGTGATGACGCTGAGCCTGGTGCTGGCAGCTTGCTCATCAGACAAAGGTGGAACAACAACACCTGGAGCAGAAGGCGGAGGCGCAAGTGAGGGTGGAGGTAAACCCTACGAAGTGACGCTATTCTACCCGGGGACACCTCAGAAGGATGTCGCTCTGGTGGAAGCTGAGATTAACAAGAAGATGGAACCGAAGATCGGGGCCACGCTCAAGATCAATGCGATTGACTGGGGACAGTGGGATAACAAGCTGAATCTCATGATCTCTTCGGGTGAAAAATCAGACATTATCTTCACAGCAGCTTGGCAGAACTACACGGTGAATGTAGCCAAAGGCGCATTCTTGCCACTGAATGATCTGCTTGATGCACACGGTCAAGATATCAAGAAAAACCTGGATCCTGCCTTTCTGGAAGGTTCCCAGGTAGACGGCGTGAACTATGGTGTTCCTACGAATAAGGAACTCGCTGCCACACGTGGCGTGCTGGTACGCAAAGATCTGGCTGACAAGTATAACCTGGATCTGACAGCAGTTAAGACATGGGCTGATCTGGAGCCATTGCTCAAAACCATTAAGGAAAACGAGCCAGCCATCACACCGTTCTATATGTCCAACACCAATGGTAACGGGTTGCTGGAGAATCTGGATTGGGATTATCTCGGTGATGCTTCCGTACCTGGAGTAATCTCCAAAACAGCAGGCGGAACAACGGTTATGAACGAAGTGGAGACCCCTGAATTCAAGGAAGCGGCTGAACTCGCTCGCAAATGGTATCAAGCGGGATATATCAACAGTGATGCTGCTACTTCCAATGTGTTCCCGAAAGACCAGGCGAAGGCTGGAAAAGCGTTTCTCTGGACGGACGGCATGAAGCCGGGCAAAGATAAAGAAGAAGAAGGGTATGTGGGTTTCCCACTGACTCAGATTGAGATGACACAGCCGACAATTACGACGGGTGATGCATCTGGAGCGATGCTCGCGATCTCCCGCTCTTCGGAGCAACCAGAGAAAGCAATGCAGGTCATTAACCTGCTGCATTCCGACAAGGAAATTAACAACCTGTTGAACTTCGGAATTGAAGGTACACATTATGTGAAAAAAGATGGACAGGATAATATCATTGCTCTCCCTGAAGGCGTTGATGCCAACAGTCGTACCTACAATCCAGGTGCACAATGGCAGCTGGGTAACCAGTTCCTGAACTTCCTCTGGGATAATGAAGATCCGCAGAAATGGGAAAAGTTCAAAGAGTTTAACGCCAAAGGTGTGAAGTCACCAGCATTGGGCTTTACGTTCAATAGCCAATCTGTCAAAAATGAAATTGCTGCGGTCAACAACGTGAACAAACAGTTCAAGCCGGGTATGACATCGGGTGCCGTTGATCCAAATGAGATGATCCCGAAATATCTGGAGAAACTGAAAGCAGCGGGCATTGATAAAATTATTGCTGCCAAACAGGAACAGCTCGATGCATTCCTGTCTGGGAAATAATTAAAAGATTGAGGACGTTTTCGGTAAACAACCGAAGGCGTTCTTTTTTTGTTCTATTTTGATATGGATTGTTAATCATAATTAGGAAAAATATGATATAATCAGGTGGTTGATTGGGGGTGTTCGTGTGTCGAGAACCAGACTTGTGTTCTCCGTGGCTTTATTGCTATTTGCTATCATCTTTACATTTAACCACCATCTTGGTTTTTCTGTTGGAGATACAATGCTGTCAGCAATAGGTATATCACCGTATACTACATCCTATTTAAGTGGTGTACATATCACACTTTTCCTGGGAATGGGGTTCTTCGCCTGTGGCTTCTATCTTACACGCAAAGAAATTGTAAAATGGTCCCCCGGTCTTGCAAAAGGGTTATGGATCGTAGTTCTCGCTATCGTTCTTAGTTATTCGTCCATGACGGATAAATTCATGTATGTAGCTAAGGGGGGAGCAAGCGGCATTGACGGCATATCCTATGTTCAAAACAAAAGTTCTTGTACATTTAACGTTCTTATGACGGGCGAGACCCGAGCAACCTGTGATCTAACACTCAAAAATTACGGCAGAGAGCCCGTAGCAGCGGTGCTATTGCCTGATCTCGGCCGCAGTTACAAGCTTAAGGACGACCCGTTACTTGAGGTTTTGAAGTCTGTCCAATTAAGGCCAGCACACATTGAGCTTGAACGCCATGGAACGTTTGTGGGCACGTTGGAGTTTTACGGGAAAGCGGAATCTCCTCTGCATGTCAGTGGAAAACTTGGTGATATTGTGCTCGATGTAGGCGTGGATGGAGCGAACACGGTGTTTGATTACGATATTCCATAGTTGATATTTGAATAGAAGAAACAGAACGATTACATAAACAGAAGTAGATTAAGATTTGATATTAATAGAAAGACAAAAACATATACGGATCAGCAGGGGCTGGCTAATTGCTGGCTCTTTTTTTGTGCATGGAAGTTGCAATTAGTGCAGAAATATTGGTTTTATCACCTTCCCCCTAGAATTGGTAACGCTTACGCTTAGATAATGATTCGGTTTGTCTCAAAAAAAATAGTTTGTCTTTACCGCTTACATCATTACAATTAATGTCACGACAAATTAAGACAAGGTGAGATGAAAAGATGTCATATCGGACAAACCTGTTTTCCAAAATGGTCATTCTAATTCTGATTATGCTAGTTCCAGTTGTACTCCTGTACTGGTACTCTAATCACAAAACGACAGCCGTTCTCAGAGATGAGTTGAATCGATCGAATAGCAATCAGCTTGAATTTTTCCAAAATCAGGTGAACACACACATTGAGTTGTTGTCCTCATGGCCGAATCTGCTCATACATGATCCTGATATTGCCAGCTTCCGGCGAATCTATGCGGACAGTAAATATTTTGACCTCGATGCCATTAATTTGGTTAAGCGTATTCAAAATAAGCTGAGTATTCAGGAAAGTTCATCCAATTGGGCAACAAAGTTATATCTGTACTCTCCTTCGCTAGGCAGAGTGGTTTCCGAAAGGGACGCCCGTTCTTACGATAAGCAAACGCTAAGGGAGAATATAATTTCCGGCTGGGATGTACGCAAAATCCAGGATGGAGAAAATGATCGGTTCATGTTTAGCTGGATTACAGTATCTCCATATGGCATTAAAGATCCGGTGGATAATGCGGAAACGATTATTAAACTCGAGTTTGATAGTGACAATATTCGAGACATGCTCGACAAATTCAAGGACGATGGCAGGCATGACCCCTTCTATTTCCGTGAAGAATCGGGGGTCATCTATAACCGGACTTCAGATCGTTCCCTAACGAATCAGCTGATGGAAGAACTGTCCATGCATAATCTACAGGATGTCGATAATCGCACCGTTGTCATTGGGAATGAGCCTTACATGGTTAACACGGTCAAATCCAGTACGACAGGCTGGTATCTGGTAGACTATATGCCTTTATCCGATATTTTGAAGCCCATTCATCAATCGAATATGCTGTTCTATTCATCCATGATTTGTTTGTTATTGATGAGTTTTGGTGTAGCGTACTTGTTATATGTTCAGGTGCAGGTGCCTGTGAAACAACTCATTCGAGGCTTCCAGCGATTGAAGCAGGAAGATTATTCAGTGAGGATTAAGCCGAAGGGCCGCAATGAATTCAGTTTTCTGTCCGAACGTTTCAACTTGATGGTGGAGCAGATCCAGCAGTTGTTTGAACACGTGTATCTGGAACAGATCCATGTGCGTGAAGCCCGCTTGAAGCAGCTGCAGTCACAGATTAACCCGCACTTCTTCTATAATTGTTTCTCCTTCATTACGAGTATGGCGAAGCTCAAGCGTATGGACGCTGTTGTAGCGATGTCGCATAATCTATCGCGATATTATCGGTATACGACAAGACAGGAGCGGGACGTGGTACCGTTGACAGAAGAGATTGAATTTGTCAGCTGTTATCTGGAGATTCAACGGATGCGTATGGACCGCATTCATTACAAGATTGATCTGACTGATGAGATGTTAAGACAGGAGGTACCGCCACTCATCGTGCAACCACTAGTGGAGAATGCGGTGATTCACGGGATCGAAGCGGATGCGGAAGCCGGAGAAATAAGAGTATCCGGGGAAAAACAGGGCGGTGTCATGGTTCTTGTGGTAGAAGATGATGGGCAAGGCATGACGCAGGAGGCACGTGAGGCGCTTCTGAATAAGCTCAGGGGAACGATGGATCAGGAGATGGGCTGTGGCCTGTGGAATGTGAATCAGAGACTCCAGCTTCGATATGGGGAGCAGGCTGGGTTGGATGTAACGGAATCGGAACTTGGTGGATTACGCGTTACGCTGTCGTGGCCTGCAGAGCAGGAGTTTCTTCTTGAGAATGAAGGATAAGCACCTGGAATGTGTAACGCATGATGAACGATGGTATCCATTGGCAGAATGAACGATAGGGAGTGAGTCACTTGATTGATATATTACTGGTAGATGATGAGACATACGTAACAGAAAGTCTGGAACTTACGATCCCTTGGGGAGAGCTTGGAGTAACGACCGTGCTGCGTGCCGCATCCGGTAAGGAAGCGCTGGAGATTATGGAGGAAAATGCAGTAGACATCGTAGTTACCGATATTCGAATGCCTGGCATGTCGGGACTGGATCTCATTGCAGAGGTAAGCAAACGCTGGTCTCATATCCGCTGTATTTTGTTAACCGGTCACAGTGACTTTGATTATGCCAAGAAAGCCATTCAATTGCAGGCCGCTGATTATATTCTCAAACCTGTAAACGATGATGAGTTCATGGGATCGGTCTCGGCAGCCATTACATCACTTCGGGATCAATGGGATGAATTCGATAAATATCACCGGCTCTTATACAGTCGGAAATCTGACTATAAAATTTTACGGGAAAATCTCATGCAGGATCTGCTGCTGGGGCGCGAGATCACGGCGCGGGCACTTCGTGAACAATTGGAACAATACGAGATTCACATTAACCCGGAGCAATCCGCTGTGATGATGCTGATTCGTCTCACAGGACGCTTCTCGTCGATGGACCAGCAATCGCTGGATTTGATGGATTTTGCGGTAGGTAATATTGCAGAAGAAGTGCTCGGAGAGCAATTTAACGTGTGGTTTGGTCGTGGGCCGCATGAGTGTCTGGTTATGTTTCTGCAAAATCAGGGACAGGTCGAAGCCCCGCAGATGAACTTGGATACGTTGAGAGTATCCGCTGAAACCTTCCGTGAGCATGTCATTCGGTATTTGCAGGGAGATTTATCTATGGTGGTTACACCGTCATTTCCCTTTAATGAGTTGACCGCAGCTTATCGAAAAAGTCTGGGCTCACTTGTTCTTTCCGGGCCGGAAGAACACAAGATTATATATATGGATCTGGATAAGGCACTTAGTAAACGCCCGGAGAATGATGCAGTGCAGGCACTTGAAGAGCTGTACAAGCCACCTGTACTTCCGCAATTACTTGAGACCAAGCAATGGGAAGCGGCAGCACGCAAGCTGAACATGGTCTTTGACGCGGCAGAACAGGTACGGTTGTCCAGGGAACATGTATATGAGATGTATCTGTCTGTAACGAATGCATTCATGTATATCGCCCATAAGCAGGGGCACTTGGTACATGAGATTGATCATGCAGGATTCGATCTGCTCCTTGCTCATCAGTTGATTCAATCACCCGAGAAGCTGCGGCGATGGGCCACTGAGATGCTGTCAAAGCTGCAGGAGGAATTGTCGGATCAGGAAGGTGTGCAGAGCCGCAGACATGTGATCAAGCAGGTTCAGGAGCTGGTGACAAGAGATACAGGACAGGATCTGTCGGTGAAGATGATTGCGGACAAGGTATATTTACACCCTGTATATCTATCGAAAATTTACAAGGCAGAGACAGGGGAAGGTCTTGGGGACTACATGATTCGTATGCGCATGGAGCGTGCTCTGTATCTGCTTAAGAATAGCAACAAAAAAATATACGAGATTACGAGTGAACTTGGCTATCAAAATCCGCAATATTTCAGCAAAATGTTCAAAAAGCATTATGGCATGACACCCAACGAATTTCGGGATCAGGCATAATTTCAACAACATTCCAGAATATAGGTTGGCAAAGGTGCAGAAATCTTGATTTCGTATCATAGGCTCAAAGGCCTGGTCAGCCTATAATGAAAGGGTAACCAAAACGATTTAAGGGGGAACAACATGAGAGCGCAATCAACGAAAAAGAGATTCTTGACGCTTCTCGCTACAACGCTGTGTCTAACTGTCGTTCTTGCAGGATGTTCAGGAGGCAGTGGGGGCGGAGATAGTGCAACACCAAGTACATCTGGAACTCAAAACGAATACAAAGAAAAGTATGATCCGGAAGTAACCATTACAACGGCATGGGGAATCGATCCTGAGCTGAAGTTTAAAAATGGCGAATCCATGGAAAATAACGTGGCAACCAAGTGGGCCAAGGAAAAATTCGGGATTAATATCAATTCACTATGGTCTGTAACGGATACAAATGGGGCATTTGCAACCAAACTTCGCCTCGCGATGTCTTCTGGTCAAGATATGCCTGATATTGTAACGGTGGGGGACAACTTGCTTGCTCAAGACCTGATTGATTCCGGTATGTATCAGGAAGTTGGTCCACTGTTCGACAAATATGCTTCAGACACATGGAAAAAAGCGATGGAGCAAGATCCTAACGTATGGAACCAATATAGTCGTGATGGGAAAAGAATGGGTATCCCTGTTCTGGACTATGCATACAACAATGATTACTTGCTCTGGATTCGCCAGGACTGGCTGGATAAGCTGAAGCTGGAAGCTCCAAAAACAATTGATGAGCTTGAAACCGTAATGGATGCATTCAAAAACCAAAACCCGGATGGATTGTCTCCGGATAAGGTCATCCCGCTCAGCATTGGTTTCAAAACATCTATGAATACATGGATGGGAGACCCATCCTGGATCTTCGGCGCATACGGAACATTGCCGTTCCAATGGAATGTGGGAGCAGATGGTAAGCTGGAGTATGGCTCCATTAATCCAGGCATGAAACAAGGACTGGGTAAATTAAGTGAATGGTTGACCAAAGGCTACATTCCACAGGAAGCAGCTCTATGGGATGAGAACAAAACAGCAGAACCTGCAGTTGCAGGAACAGCAGGTATTATCCCGGGTCCTTACTGGATGAGCGGATGGCCATTAACTGACACGGTGAAGAACGCACCTAGTGCAGTATGGAAACCAATTGAGATTCCAACTGGCCCTGAAGGTAAGGCGATGCGTCATGGAACACAATTTGTAAATGGTGTTACGTTGATCAAGGCAGATATGGAACACCCGGAAGCTTTCTTTACGTATCAGAACTACCTGTTCGACAATTATGCTGATCCAGCACCAGGTAGTCCTTATGACAACGGTTTATTTGATGGATATGACTACCAATTGGACGCAAATGGAAAACAGAAAAAACCAGACGAAATTGATGGTGGATATGTCAACGTTGTGCGTTATCTGTTAGTTCGTGATGGTGCGCGTATCCCTGATGCACAGATGAAAGCCCTGCTTAGTCTAGCTGATGGCAAAGAGCCTGAAAGCAAGCTGGAAAAAGATGTAGCCGTAAACTATGGGCCAGAAACACCTGCAGCAGCGAAAGTGTTACTGAGCCAAGAAGAAATTTCCTTCAAAAACATGTTCACAGGTCCAACAACAGCTACAATGAAATCTAAACTGGATTATCTGAACAAAATCGAGAATCAAGCATTTAACGAAATTATCTATGGCAAAAACCCGATTGATGCATTTGATACCTTTGTTCAAACGTGGAAATCCGGTGGCGGTGATCAGATCACACAAGAGGTCAACGAGTGGTATGACAGTGTGAAAAAATAGTTTTAAGCAACGCCCAGACGATCGTCGTCTGGGCGCTTTTTTTTGGTTTATTCAAGCTGAAGCAAAGTGGTTGATTTTGTGCCATTTATATTGCTTTTATGTGCTGTTTGGACCCCGTAAAAGGTTGATATAATCGCATTATAAGCCACTCAGGGAGTACTTGAGTAGGAAGAAATACAGGGGGAGCAATCATGAGAACTTTGAAACGCAATTGGCCATTCCACGTTATGCTTTTGCCAGCCATTATCTTTCTGATTATCTTCAGTTATGTGCCTATGGGCGGGATCATTATGGCATTTCAGAATTACAAGCCATGGCTTGGGATTAGCGGCTCTGAATGGGTCGGGCTGGACAACTTTAGATATTTGTTTGAACGTGAAGACAGCTTACAGGTTATCTGGAACACATTAATTATTGCTGTACTTAAACTGATTTTTAACTTATTTGTTCCATTTGTTTTTGCCATTCTGTTGAATGAGATTCGCAAGATGGCGATACAACGAACCATTCAGACACTTGTCTATTTACCTCACTTCTTGTCCTGGGTCATTCTGGGCGGGATTTTGATAGATCTTCTGTCAACCGGAGGGTTGGTGAACCGGGTTCTGGGGACCTTTGGACTGGGACCTTACTTCTTCCTCGGAGATAACAGTTACTTCCGTTCTACGGTCATTCTGACAGATGTGTGGAAGGAATTTGGCTATAACATGATTGTCTTTCTGGCTGCACTTGCCGGAATTAATCCAGCGTTGTACGAAGCAGCCGAAATTGACGGAGCAGGACGTTGGAAACAGACACTGCACATTACGATTCCATCGCTTGTGCCGATGCTGATGGTTGTAGGAACACTGGCACTTGGTAACGTACTGAATGCCGGATTTGACCAGATTTTCAACCTGTACAACCCGCTCGTATATCAAACGGGAGACATCATTGATACATTCGTATATCGTTCTGCGATGCAAAATGGTGAGATGGGCTTCGCCACAGCGATTGGATTGTTCAAATCAGTCATTAGTATGATCTTGATTCTCGTATCTTACAGCTTAGCCAAAAAATACGCTGGATACCGCATATTCTAATCGAATGAACAGAGAAAGAAGGGACCACGATGTATCATAAATCATTGCCTTATCGCGTGTTTAATATAGTCAATACCTGCTTTCTGATTCTGATTGCCATCATGTGTATCATACCGATGGTTCACGTACTGGCTGTATCCTTTAGTACGAAGGCTGCGGCCGATGCCAATCTGGTTAATCTCTGGCCAGTGGGTTTTTCACTTGAGGCCTACAAAAAGACGATGAATAATCCGATTTTCTTGAACTCACTCTGGATTTCACTGTTACGTACAGTGATTGGTACAGCGATCACCTTGCTGATTACATTCCTGGCAGCGTATCCGTTGTCCAAAGAAAATAGTGAGTTCAAAGGCAGAACGATCTACTCCTGGATTTTCGTATTCAGCATGATTTTCAATGGAGGATTGGTTCCATTCTATATGGTGATCCAGAAGATCGGGTTGATGGACTCCTTCTGGGTACTGGTACTCCCAGGGGCAGTGAATACATTCCTTGTCATCCTGATGCTAAACTTCTTCCGTGGTATTCCAAAAGAGCTGGAGGAAGCTGCGCTGATGGATGGGGCTAACCATTTCAGAACGCTGTTCAGTATCTTCCTGCCGATCTCCTTGCCGTCGATTGCAACTATTGCATTGTTCAGCATGGTGTTTCACTGGAATTCCTGGTTTGATGGATTGCTCTATATGAATAATGCCAAGGATTATCCACTTGCTACCTTTATGCAAACGGTCATTATTGGACGTGACATGAGTAGCATGAGCATGAATCCAAAAGAAATGGAATCTCTATCTCAAACGACGGTTAGAGCAGCTCAGATCTTCATCGGAAGTGCTCCAATCTTGATCGTGTATCCTTTCCTGCAACGCTTCTTTGTCAAAGGTATGACGTTGGGCTCAGTTAAAGGCTGAGCCTGTATTACTAATTCAAATGGAGGCTGATACAGTGAGTAACTTGGGAGAAAAGACATTCGTTCTGGGAATGGATGTATCTTTTATGGACGAGATCGAACAACATGGTGGAACCTACAGTGATGTGGACGGCAAGGATCAAGACTTGCTGTCCATCCTGAAGCTCAATGATGCTAACGCGATTCGGCTGCGGATCTGGAATGATCCTGTAGGTGGGTTCTGCAATCTGGAGCGCACGGTGGCGGTAGCCAAACGGATCAAGGAACAGGGCCTGCAGTTTTTGCTTGATTTCCATTATTCTGATCGGTGGGCCGATCCAGCCAATCAGTGGAAACCAAAGGCGTGGGAGAATCTCTCCTATGAGGAACTTCAACGTGCGGTATGCACGTATACCGCCGATGTTCTGAGAACGTTGAAGGAACATGATGCTCTTCCAGACATGGTGCAGGTCGGAAACGAGATTACACCAGGCATGTTATGGAATGAAGGACGTGTCGGTGGAGAAGAACATGACACGGATGAACAGTGGGAGCGTTTTGCAGGCCTTGTGAAGTACGGAGTTGCTGCGGTCAAATCCGTTGACGCGGATATTCAGATTATGATACATATTGATCGTGGTGGAGATAACGCCGAGAGCCGCAAGTTTTACGATCGCTTTGAAGCACTGGGTGTGGAGTTCGATATCATTGGGCTCTCGTATTATCCTTGGTGGCATGGCACACTCGATGCCTTACGTGACAATCTGCATGATCTGGCTGAGCGTTATGGCAAACCCATCAATGTGGTTGAAACCGCTTATCCGTGGACGCTGGAACAGCCGGAAGGTATGGAATGGATTTTGAATCAGGAAGAATTGTTGTTGCCGGGATACCCTGCAAGTGTAGAGGGACAGACCAACTATCTGAAGGATCTGTTGCAGATTATCCGTGATGTTCCTGGTGGTTTGGGTCATGGATTCTATTATTGGGAACCTGCATGGATACCAAGTAAGGAAGAATGGTCTGTCGGACATCCGAATAACTGGGGTAACCTCACGATGTTTAATTTTAAAGGTCGTAAGTTGGAATCGTTTACAGCGCTCGCTGCTGTAGAAGAATCAGATGCAGAGACATACGTGTAATAACTCACAAGTTCGCAAGTTGCATCTGACGTAAGACATAAAGAATGCCAGATGATGCCAGGTCATATAAGCCGTGAATATTGTTGTATCAAATTAAAATTGTAATTCAAAAGCAAGGGAGTTGTCCTTATGACATACAAATATCCACCTGTAAGTTCCAAAGCCCCGCACATGTTGCATGGCGCAGATTATAACCCGGAGCAGTGGCTCCGCTATCCTGAAGTCTTGGAAGAGGATATTCGCTTGATGAAGCTTGCCAAGTGTAACGTGATGTCCATTGGTATCTTCTCTTGGGTATCGCTTGAGCCGGAAGAAGGCGTATATACATTCGAATGGCTGGATCAGGTGTTGGATCGTTTTGCAGCTAATGGCATCTATGCATTCCTGGCTACACCAAGTGGTGCGAGACCAGCATGGATGTCTGCCAAATACCCAGAAGTACTTCGTGTCTCTGAGAAACGTGTCCGTAATCTCCACGGTTTTCGTCATAATCATTGTTATACTTCCCCGGTATACCGTGAGAAGGTTACTGCGATCAATACGAAACTGGCAGAACGTTATTCGGATCATCCAGCTATCATCGGCTGGCATATCTCCAACGAGTTCGGTGGAGACTGTCATTGTGATTACTGTCAGGAAGCGTTCCGTGGCTGGGTTCAGAAAAAGTATAAGACACTCGATGAACTGAATCATTCGTGGTGGACCACATTCTGGAGTCACACGGTTACAGACTGGAGTCAAGTCGAGTCGCCAGCTCCACACGGTGAGACACAAGTACATGCAATGAATCTGGATTGGCGTCGTTTCGTTACGGATCAGACAGCTGATTTTATCGTGCACGAAACGAAACCGTTGAAAGCTCAGAATCCGGATCTGCCAGTGACAACGAACCTGATGGAGTTCTATGGTGGTCTGAACTACTGGAAGTTCGCTGATATCCTGGATTTCCTGTCTTGGGACAGTTATCCGACTTGGCATGATGCCGATGATGATGCAAAACAGGCATCCCGGATCGCAATGATGCATGACATCGTTCGTTCCATCAAAGGTGGACAACCGTTTCTGCTGATGGAAAGCACGCCAAGTTCAACCAACTGGCAAGAGGTTAGCAAGCTGAAAAAACCTGGCATGCATCTGCTCTCTTCTCTCCAGGCTGTAGCACACGGTTCAGATAGTGTACAGTACTTCCAGTGGAGAAAGAGCCGGGGGTCCAGTGAGAAGCTCCATGGCGCAGTAATAGACCATGTTGGGACGGAACACACTCGCGTGTTCCAGGATGTGACGGACGTAGGTACGGCTCTTGAAGGCATGGAAGCTATTGTAGGAACAGCGGTTCCGGCAGAAGTTGCGATCATATTCGATTGGGAAAACCGCTGGGCCGTTAATGATTCCCAGGGTCCGCGCAATATCGGTGTGAAATATGAGCAGACGGTGGAAGAGCATTACGAAGCATTTTGGAAAAAGGGAGTTGCTGTAGACGTCATCGATATGGATGCAGATCTGTCCAAGTACAAGTTGCTGATCGCTCCAATGCTTTATCTGGTGCGTGAAGGTGTCGGCGAACGCATCGAGAAGTTTGTGCAGCAAGGCGGTACGTTTGTAGCGACCTACTGGTCTGGAATTGTCGACGAAAATGATCTGTGCTTCCTGGGTGGATTCCCGGGCCCACTGCGCAAGACGCTTGGCATCTGGTCCGAGGAAATTGACGGATTACATGATCGTGACCTGAACGGAATTATTCCTGAGAAGGGCAATGAGCTTCAGCTCAATACAACGTATGATGCCATTGAACTGTGTGATCTGATCCATCTGGAAGGCGCGAAGTCTCTGGCTACGTACCGTTCCGACTTTTATGCCGGACGTCCGGCATTGACAGTTAATCAACTGGGATCAGGAAAAGCGTATTACGTGGCGACACGTCTGAAAGCACCATTCTATGATGATTTCTATGCTCAGCTAATTGCTGACCTGAACATTGAACGTGGACTTGAGACAGAACTGCCTGCTGGAACTACGGCACATACGCGTACAGATGGTACGGCTGATTATGTGTTTGTACAGAACTACACACCAGATGAGAAGTTGGTTGAATTAGATGCACAGTCCTATACGGATCTGCTCAGTGGTGATGCTGTGGAAGCCAGTCTCAGCTTGCAACCATATGACATTCGTGTCCTGCGTAGAGCGGTTGATCGGAAATAATATCCATTCTATACGTTACGAA
The DNA here is from genome assembly GCF_037144955.1 of Paenibacillus sp. USHLN196. Taxonomy (NCBI): domain Bacteria; kingdom Bacillati; phylum Bacillota; class Bacilli; order Caryophanales; family Paenibacillaceae; genus Paenibacillus; species Paenibacillus sp. USHLN196. The sequence continues at coordinate 567,711 of NZ_JBBCYH010000004.1, forward strand.
TAAACGGAATTAGTATTAACCAAAAGATTGCCCTGAGCGCCTGTTAAAGGTGTTCGGGGTGTCTTTTTTATTTTATGTAATTGCTGTTGAACGACTTTTTCTGGACAAGATAAAGGATAAACGTGTCCGCGCAGCGAAGACAAACAGGTAACTTGTAACTCAAGACTTTCAGTCTGGGAGGAATGGAAATGAATCAAAGAAATCTGGATGGTAACAGCATTATTATTCGACTGGAAATGACAACTAAGGATATCAAGTTTGGCGAAGTGGCTTCGGCCATCTCGGAAGCTGGGGGAGACATCATTGCCATCGACGTGATTTCCACCAATCAGGATGTAAGCGTGCGCGATTTGACGGTCGCAGTTACAGATGCACAAGATAACAGTAAAATTATAGAAGGGGTGCGCCAGCTTAAAGGTGTGTCCATTATTAATGTATCGGATCGCACGTTCCTGCTGCATTTGGGCGGCAAGATCGAAGTGACCCCAAAGACCCCGATTCAGAATCGGGAAGACCTGTCGCGTGTGTACACTCCGGATGTAGCCCGGGTATGTTCAGCGATTGCGGAAGAACCGGGGAAAGCATTCTCGCTGACAATCAAGCGGAACACAGTAGCCGTGGTATCCGATGGCAGTGCGGTGCTTGGACTGGGCAACATTGGTCCCCGTGCAGCGATGCCGGTCATGGAAGGTAAAGCGATGTTATTCAAACAGTTTGCAGGCGTGGACGCCTTTCCCATCTGTCTGGACACACAGGATACCGAGGAAATCATTCGTACTGTGAAAGCGATATCACCTGGTTTTGGCGGTATTAATCTGGAGGATATTTCATCACCACGTTGTTTCGAGATTGAACGTCGTCTGAACGAGGAACTTGATATTCCAGTATTTCATGATGATCAGCATGGTACAGCGGTTGTGTTGTATGCCGGTCTGATCAATGCGCTGAAACTGGTAGGCAAGTCCATTCGTGATGTGAAGATCGTGGTCTGCGGTATTGGAGCAGCAGGTGTAGCTTGCAGCAACATATTATTGTCTGCGGGTGCCAGTCGACTTATTGGTGTTGATCGTGAGGGTGCGATTGTACGGACACAAACCTATGAGAATGAAGTCTGGAGTGACTATGCAGCCCGTACCAACCCGGAACTGGAAACGGGTTCGCTGCGTGAAGTCATTCGTGGAGCCGATGTGTTCATTGGCTTGTCACGAGGCAATCTGTTAACTCGTGAAGACGTGCAGACCATGGCCGAAGACCCAATCGTTTTTGCGATGGCTAACCCTGTACCTGAGATTATGCCTGCCTTGGTGGAAGACATTGTGGCCGTTATGGCGACAGGGCGATCCGATTATCCGAATCAGATCAACAACGTGTTATGTTTCCCGGGCATGTTCAGAGCAGTTCTGGATTGCCGTGCTACTGAAATTAATGAAGAAATGAAATTGGCGGCCGCTCAAGCCATTGCTTCGGCCATTACGGACGAAGAGCGTACACGCTATTACATTATTCCGAGTGTGTTCAATGATAAAGTCGTCAAATCGATGCGCAATCGCGTGATTGAAGCAGCTGTTAAGACAGGTGTGGCGCGGCGTATACCGCGTGAACAGGCCCGCGAAGGCGGGGAATCGTAGGATGCAAGAGAACCCTCTTCAACCATCCAGTGCGAGCGTGCAAGGATCAGGACACATGCAAAATGTGGACGGAACAACGGAAGGTGAGGCTGTTCTGCGAGCTGCCCGATCTTTTGTTCTAGGGGACTCATCCAAGCATACGGATGGTCATGACTGGCCGCACATCGAAAGGGTCACTGCACTTGCAGTGGAACTCGCTCACCGAATGGGGGCAGATCCATTTGTCTGTGAACTGGCTGCCTTATTACATGATGTTCCGGATGAGAAGCTGAATGAAAGCTTGGAAGCCGGGATGGCGAAACTGAATGACTGGCTGGATACCCAGCCGCTTGATTCGGATATACGTGAAGCGGTTGTGGGTATTATTAGCACCATCTCGTATGCGGGGGGCCAGCGTCCTGCGGTCAGTTCGCTTGAAGCACAGGTTGTACAAGATGCGGATCGTCTGGATGCATTGGGTGCGATTGGGATCGCGCGCACCTTTGCCTTTTCAGGAGCGAGAGGGCGCGAGATGTACGATCCGTCCCTTCCCCCACGGGAGCAGATGACCCGTGAGGAGTATCGCAATGGGCGCAGCACAACGATAAACCACTTTTACGAAAAACTGTTCAAGCTCAAGGATCTGATGAATACGTCCTATGGCAAGGAATTGGCGGAGCAGCGTCATGAATATATGGTGCAGTTCGTGGAACAGTTCAAAAGAGAGTGGGAGGGTACGGACCGTTAGGCAGTTATAATAAGCATGAGTATTCCACAGAGGTATAATAAGTAACAGAGGCGAATCTTTGAAGTGGAGAAATCCATTTTGAAGATTTGCTTCTTTTTGGGTTAATAATGTGTATTAACATACATAAATGAATCAATACTCTATTTTTAGTGATTTATGAAATGGAATAAAATAAGGTTTGTATAGCTTTTTGTTGCGCTCTCCCGCTACGAAGGATCGCTTTCTGACTTATGACATGGCAACGGAAGATCTTCCATGGTACAATAAATCGTTCTCCTGAATGAATTCAGACAAAAAAAGAAATATGGGGTAATAATGAACATGATTATCAAATGTAAAAATTCAGGTTCGGTAAAGAGGAGGGGTGACCATGTCATTTGGTGCACGTGTACTTAAGACGGGAATAGCGGTCACGCTTGCCTTGTACCTTAGCAGCCTGTTCTTGAACCCGCAATCTCCCGTGCCTGCCGCAATCGCGGCTATATTTGCCATGCAGCCTTCCATCTATCGTTCCTGGAAATACTTCCTGGATCAGCTGCAAACGACGACACTCGGAGCCATTGTGGCCCTGTTGGGAGGCATGGTGTTGTCCAATGAGCCAATCGCTGTTGGATTAATTATTGTACTTGTCATCATGATCTGTCTTAAATTGAATATGGGTGAGACGGTTGGACTGACACTGGTCACGGTCGTGTCGATTATGGAAGCTTCGGGTGACTGGCACTTTGCACTTAATCGGTTTCTGCTGACATTGGTAGGTATTGTATCGGCATTTCTCATTAACATCACGGTATTCCCTCCCAAACCAAAGCTTCAGTTCGTCAAGCAAATTCAGAGTGTTTTCAGCGGGATGTCGCTGCTATTGCGAACTTCTATCTCAGATGAGATTAAGGAAGTTGTATTCCGGGAGGAGAAAAATAATCTGGGTGGCTCCATTAAATCTCTGTCCGATAAGTATAACTTGTTCGAAGAGGAACAGAAGAAGATGAAGCGCTCGAAATTCAGCGAAACCCGGCAGATGGTTGTATACAAACAGATGCTGCTTAGTCTGCAAAAAGGGTACGAGGTGCTGGATTCGGTGGAACGTCATTATTTCCAGGCACCGCGGACACCAGCCATGGACCTGTTTTTTGACTCCCATCTGGAACTGGTTATCAAATTCCATGAGCATGCACTGCTCAAGTTCGAGGATAAACTGAAACCAAATGGGGAAGAGGCTGCACAATTTATATTAGATAACGATCGTTTCATGGAGCAGGCGATCACCGAGTTTGATATCGACAAGGACGGAATGTTACGATTATCCATCGTGGCTGCTGCGATCTATGATTACGGATATCAGCTGGAACGTCTGAATCGACTTGCCGAACATGTGCATAGCTCCAGTGAAGACAAAGAATCACAGGACAAAATCTTAAACTGGCTTAAGTGGCCTTAATAACGAATTGCGCACCTGCTTCGTGATCATATACAATGGAATGACAACATAGCCCGGACAACCGTGTCCGGGTTGTTTTGTCATACATACGGCTGAGTGGCATGAAGAAAAGTTGAATGAAATTTAACGAACTGAGGGATAGGACATGATCATAGAGCAATTGGATGCTGAATTAATGGAATGGTTGAATGGGACTAATCTGGGGCATAAACAGCATGAAGCATTGCAACTGCTGACCGTATCTGAGGATCAGTGGCCGCATCAGGCGATGATCAGTATGGGGGAAGTGATTGCGATCAATCCGCATCAGCTTAGACTGGCTCTATGGCAGGGTACACAGACCGGTATGAACATGCGCAAAACAGGCAAGGCTACCTTGATTGCGGTTCAAGGACAACGATTGTTGCATATCCGTATAGAAGTAAAACTCCTGCCTGAGATGAAAGAGGCCATTCATCCGAGAGATCGCTTTGAAGCTCAAGTACTTCATGTACGGGTGGACCACGCGCCGTATGCGGAGATTACTTCAGGAATAACCTTTCAATTAAAAGATGAACTTGGAGCGATAACACGCTGGAAAGAGACGATTGAAGAATTACGAAAGTAGGAATGGGTAGCTTAATCGTTGAGGACCCAGTGATTGGGTAATAATATCGAAGGAGAAAACAACAAAAAACGCCTCCGCTTGCATCGGGACGCTGTCACTGGTAGAATAAAAAATGGTTTTCAGAAAATTAGAACAAATTAACATAAAATTAAAATGTTTACTTTCTAATAATTATACCATTGCCTTTTCGGGCTTGTCAAATGGGATTTTGAGGACACAATCCGGGGAAAGAGGGGCTATTAACATATGAGTACAGATCAGCAATGGAATGAGGAACAACAACGGGTCAACACCGTGACCGATCAGATTGAACGCAAGATTACAACGCTGGAAGATGAAGTTGGTTCCTTCCGTGACGAAGTGGTCGGGATGAGAAAAGACTTCTGGGACGAAGTCACGATGAACTTCAGTGAAGCGGATGATGTCGGGGAGACTTCAACCAGCATGAGGCAACAGTCACAGGTACTGTCCGATCGGGAGCGTAGCCATCTGAATACAGCGGCCGCGTTGGACAAAATGAAACGACTGCATCATTCACCGTACTTTGGCCGGATTGACTTCAAAGAAGATGGATATCCCAATGCAGAACGCATTTATCTGGGTATTGCATCGTTGTTGGATGAGAAGGAAGAATCCTTCCTGGTCTACGACTGGCGTGCACCAATCTCCAACCTGTATTATGACGGGGCACCGGGCCCAATTACGTACCACACACCAAGCGGGGAGATCAGCGGTGATATAGAGATGAAGCGGCAGTTCGTCATTCGGGATGGACGTATCCGCTTCATGTTTGACACAGGGGTAACGATTGGCGATGAGCTGTTGCAGGCTGTACTCAGTCGAACTTCGGATGCACAGATGAAGAGTATTGTAGCGACCATTCAGAAGGAGCAGAATAGGATTATTCGCAATGACCGGACACGCATGCTCATTGTGCAAGGCGCAGCAGGCAGTGGCAAAACATCCGCAGCGCTCCAGCGTGTGGCGTATCTTCTTTATAAATACCGCGAGCATCTGCAAGCGGATCAGATGGTTCTTTTTTCGCCGAATCCAATGTTCAACAGTTATGTCTCCACGGTACTGCCTGAGCTTGGGGAGGAAAACATGTTGCAAACGACCTTCCAGGAGTATCTGGAACGCCGTTTGGGTCGGGAATATCAACTGGAAGATCCGTTCATTCAGCTCGAATATGTGTTAACGGGCACGGAAGATCCTGATTACGATGTTCGCATGTCCAGCATACGATTCAAGTCGTCCGAATCTTTCCTGGGGGTCATTACGCGTTACAAGGAAAGCATGCTGTCAGGTGGTATGAAGTTCAAGCCGGTTCGCTTCCAGGGCCGAGCGATTGTCACGTCAGAGGCTATGGCTGAGAAGTTCTACAGTTTTGAGTCATCCGTCAAGCTGGTGAGTCGACTGGAGATGCTGCGGGACTGGATGTTGAAAGAACTGTCTGCCTTTGGTAAAGGTGAACTGGATGCGCCTTGGGTCGATCAGCAGCTTGATCTGATGGAGCCGGAGGATCTGCAACGTGCCTATCAGCGCCTGAAGCGCAAGCAAAAAGGAAAGACCCATACGTTTAATGACTTTGAGCAGGAAAGAGAAATTCTGGCACGTATGGTGGTCAGTGACCGACTCAAACCGCTGCGAAAATGGATCAAGTCATTGCGATTTGTCGATATACGACAATTATATGCGCATCTGTTCAACGATCAGGCTCAGATGGTGCGACTGCTGGGTGAAGAAGCGCTACCTGCCCAATGGGAAGAAATCTGTAAGATGACTTTACGCAGATTGAAGCTTCAGGAGTTGGCATATGAAGACATTACGCCATACTTGTACCTGCGCGAGCTTATGCTTGGATTCCATATTAACTCCAATATTCGTCATGTCATTATTGATGAGGCTCAGGACTATTCCGCGTTTCAACTGGCCTTTATGAAAAGATTGTTCCCCCGGGCGAAGATCACAGCACTCGGTGACTTTAACCAGGCCATCTATGCCCACTCTTCAGTGCTTAGTGGAACAGGACCATTAACTAACCTGTACGGACCAGACAATACGGAAGTCATTGAGTTGACCAGGAGCTATCGATCTACCCGGGAGATCGTAGAGTTTACCCGCGGCATGGTGCCTGGCGGGGAAGAGATCATTCCCTTTAATCGTAGTGGCGAGAAGCCGAAAGTTATCGTTTCTTCTGATTCAGAGCGTCATATGAACGTCATTACGACCGACCTCAAGCATTTGATTAAAGAGGGGTATGAATCGGTTGCAGTCATCTGCAAGACTGCGGAAGAGAGCAAAGAAGTACATGCTGCACTGAGCAAGCAACTGCCAACAGCACCGAAGTTAATCAAGAAGACGACACTGGCTTTTGAGCAGGGGGTTCATGTCATTCCAGCTTATCTGGCCAAAGGCGTAGAATTTGACGCTGTTCTAATCTATGACGGTTCTGCAGAGCAGTATGCACAGGAGCATGAACGCAAATTGTTCTATACAGCTTGTACGCGGGCGATGCATCTGCTGCATGTCTATTGTGTGGGAACACCGAGCCCGTTCATTACCTCCCAGTCGGAAGAATGGTATGATCTTGGCAAGGTGTCTGCTGCTCAAGTAGATTGACCTCATACTCACTGTTTATAGGTAATAAGAAGACTTCCGTTCATTGGAACGGGAGTCTTTCTGTGTAAATTGAATAATTCCTGACGTGAGTTCGTAAGAATTAGGTTCCATTGATAAATATGACTTCAACTTTTGTAATCAGGCACAATGGATGTGATTTTTCTTTACACATGAGGTCCGGACTCATATAATCGAAACAATATATTTTTTTGGGATCGTTTATTAATGAAGGAGGCAGAACATGAACAAACCATCTTTTGAACGGCCACTTATGGCCGATTGCGTACCGGACCTGGTCGCTACAGCACGGGGAGATTTGCCGGCGACGTTGGTCATTCGCGGAGGTACGCTGGTGAACGTGATATCGGGTGAAATTTTACCTGAAATGTCGATAGCCGTGCAGGGAGCTCGAATCGCTTATGTCGGTAAAGATGTAAGCCACACCATCGGCGAACACACCCGGATTATTGAAGCAAACGGCAAATATATCGCTCCTGGTCTGCTCGATGGACACTGCCATATCGAAAGTACACAGATGAAAGTAACCGAATTTGCGAGAGCGGTGCTGCCTTCAGGCACGACCGGGGGGTTCTTTGACCCGCATGAGATCTCGAACGTACTCGGACTCAAAGGTCTGAGACTAATGCTGGATGAAGCGCGGACCACACCGATGGCTGCTTATATGCAGGTTGCTTCCTGTGTGCCTTCAACGCACCCCGGACTGGAGACGACGGGGGCTTATATAGGACCTGAAGAGGTCGCTGAAGCCCTTTCGTGGGGCCCGGACATGATTGGCCTTGGGGAAGTAATGAACTTCCCTGGGGTCGTTTACGGGGACGAGACAATGATCGGTGAGATACAAGCGACCCTCCGTGCTGGCAAAGTGGCAGACGGTCATTTTACATGGGCAGCAGATGACTGGCGTCTGCCAGCTTACGCGGCAAGTGGAGTTACAGGGGATCATGAATGTGTGACCAAGGAAGATGTGGTGGAACGTCTGCGTCTCGGGATGTATGCGAAGATGCGCCAAGGTTCCGCATGGCATGACGTGGCAGAGACGATCAAAGCTTGCACCGAGCTTGGACTGGATACCCGCCGGATGATGCTGGTTACTGATGATCGAAGCTCTGAGTCGCTGCTTAAAGAAGGGCATATGGACTTTGTGGTTCGTCTAGCGATCTCCCAAGGCGTGAAGCCCGTCACAGCTTTCCAGATGGCAACGATTAACACGGCTGAGCGTTTCGGTGTTGCACGTGACATCGGTGCGGTGATTCCGGGTAATATTGCAGATATTATTCTGTTGGACGGTCGTCTGGCGGATGTACGTGTGGGCATGACGATTGCTGCCGGGCAAGTTGTGGCCGAGAATGGGAAAATGACGGCGGTCTGGGATAGCTTCACGTATCCTGAGGAAGCATTGAACACGGTGAAGTTGGAAGCCAATATTCAACCAGAGGATCTGGAACTCGCTGCGCCGATTGCAGAGGGGACGATTGGTGCCAAAATCATTCATGTGACAGAGAACCATGTGGATACGAAGGAGAAACACCTGCCTGTCACGGTGCAGAACGGCAAGGTTGTGATTTCAACTTCAGGGGAAGTATGCAAAATTGCGGTACTGGAGCGTCACAAACAAACCGGAAATCGGGCGGTAGCGCTGGTTGGAGGTATCGGCTTCACATCGCCGGCAGCGATTGCGATGACAGTTGCTCATGACAGTCATAACCTGTTGATTATCGGTAATGATGATACGCTAATGGCTGAAGCCGGTAACCGCGTCATTCGTATGCAAGGTGGGGTAGCTGTGGTAACAACAGCAGGTGTAACTGAATTCCCGCTGCGGATTGCAGGTTTGATGTCAACCGAATCGTTTGAAGTGGTTGCAGCCCAATCAGCAGCAGTCAGTGAAGCCTTACAGTCCGCAGGATGTACGTTAAATAATGCGTTCATGACGCTTTCGCTGTTAGCGCTGGTTGTGATTCCAGAACTGCGATTGTCTGACAAGGGGCTTGTGCGGATCTCGGCAGACGGCATTGAACTGGTGTCCCTTTTCGATGAAGTGGTTGACGGTACACCGGTAGCCCCAGTGGGTAATGAATAAACGGAAATTTTGAGTAGAGCATCATTAATCTACAATACATGCAAAGCCGCCTTAGGGCGGTTTTTTTGTGCTTTTCTGAAGAAAACGCTTTCTAGGTCTTCTGGGGCTAAGTATTGATATGGAAATAATGACTCAAGTCGTGATGAAAGAAGAAGAAATTTAGAAAATTCATGATAATTGTGACTTTAGAACTATACATACAGAACTGTGAATTCCCGAAATATAGTTATATGATTCTTTCGTCGTAAGTCTTGAAGATGATATTGCATATAAAAGCAATCCAAATTCGTCGTACCTAATAAGTATCCATTAAATGAATATGAAACGACACAATTTCATCCAGATTTGCACGTCAGAGCTGATAACTTCAGAGGGAGTGTACAAATATGAAAAGCAAAAGGGGTTACCGTTTTATCTTATTACTGAGTTGTTTGATCCTGTGTGCGAGTACAGCCTGTTCTTCCAAAGCCATTGCGGATGGTTCAGTCGACAGTTATGCAACGATTCATGGAGAACTTGATGTGCCAGTGAGAGCGACTTGGGTATGGGATACCACCCAGATCCGAAGTAATCCTCAAGAGGTGTTAAATTACGCTACAGCGAACAAGATCAATACGATCTATCTGCAGATGAACCGGGATATAAAAATTCCTGAGTATAAAAGTTTTATCCGCCAGGCGAGAGCCAAGAATATTGCGGTGGATGTCATGGACGGAAGATCAGCCTGGGGTTTGACGGAAAGCCGGGAGCAGATTGCTTCTTTCCTGGACTGGATTGAGGCATATCAGGCGCAGGCGTTGCCTAATGAGAAGTTTGCTGGTATCCATCTGGATATTGAGCCACATGTGCACCCGCAGTGGAAAATCAATCAGGCCAGTGTAATTACCCAGTGGCAAGGCAATGTGGAGTACATTGTTGAGCGAGCATCACGGATGAAGATGCCGGTAGCGGCTGATCTGCCTTTCTGGCTCGATAACTACAAAATCCCGGGTTCAACGATGGCCGTTAGCAGCTGGATGATCCGAAAGTTTGACTCCATCACCATTATGGCTTACCGCGATACAGCTGCTGCAATCTATAGTGTAGCGAAGGATGAACTTGCAGAAGCAGCTCTGCTTGGCAAGACGATCTCGATCGCCGTGGAAACTAAGCAAAGTAAGGAAGGCGACTTCATTACTTTTTATGAAGAGGGATCTGCTTATATGGAAGCACAATTGACATTGGTCGATAAAATGGCTTCAGTACATGCATCCTTTAATGGGTTCTCCGTTCACGAGTACACTTCATGGAAGACAATGAAAAATTGAGCCTCTGTTAAGCTCCTTAGTGCACAGTGAGTATCAGCGAAGGTATGAGGTTTTAATTGAGACGACATGTCTCAGTTCGTTTACTCGTTCGAGGGAAGTAGAAGGTGCTTGCAGCCTATTAGCTGCGAGCACCTTCTTCGTTTTGTTGCTGAATTGTAGCGACACAGGTCGATTTCATGCTCAAGTATGCCATCTGACCGCTCTCCCAGAGCGTGGCCTTTCTAGACTAGGGCAGACGCTGTAGCTACGTTCTCATAGAACATTTTGCGATACTGTGAAGGTGTAGTGGATTTATGCTTTTTAAACGTGGTGATGAAGTAGCTTAGATGCTCAAAACCCACATCCATGGCGATATCAACAATCTTGTGATCCGTATTCTCAAGCTGAACGCAGGCCTGTTGAACTCGGTAATAGTTAATGTAATCAACAGGGGTTTTCTGCACCATCTGTTTGAAGAAACGGCAGAAGTGTCCTTCGCTCATATTGGCCTCATCGGCCAGTTCTTTTAGTTTCAGAGGTTCAGGATACCGTTTGTGAATATAACCGAGTACGGATTTCAGTCGCTCGATCTTATCGTGACTCCCTGTAGTCACGGTGCCTTTGAGCGGAGCAGATCTCATGTGTTCGAACATTCGGGCAAATATGAGGTACAGGTACGCTTTTGTTGACATTTCGCACGTTTCTGTTCTGGTAGCATGATCCGCAAATATACGTTTCAGATGATCCAGAATTTCTTGCCCCCAATCCCCATCTGCCTTGATATGAAAAGGGGGAATCACTGTTTTACGTACCAGTGGACCGATGTATTTCTCCTGTACCGCATCGAAGGTGCGGCTGCCGAGCAGCTCCGGATTAAACACAATGGAAGAGAATACACAGGGAACCTCACCCTTCAGGTAGCCCGCATGGATCTCCCCTCGATTAATAAAGATCGCCTCGCCTGCCTTCACCTCAACGGTGTTCATATCAATCTGAAAAACCGCGCAGCCTTCGGTCACCATGGTGAACTCCATCTCATCATGCCAGTGGCAATCCAGAATGCTGTCGCCATTTAATTGTTGAATATCCGGGTATACGCTGACGGGATACATGGCATTGCCGTGTATTCGGTCTTCCCGTAATCGTTCACGTTCCATATCAACGACTCCTTTTATTTCATTATTAATGTAATCGTTTCCATAGTTTGGTGTTGTTGTTCAAGAATCGGATGGTTAATATCAAAATCGTGATATATTTGGTCAAAATATCAGAAGAAATTCATTATTAATATCAATATTATTATAGTATAACCGAAGGGGGAAAGAAAACATGAAATTTACTGATGGATTCTGGATGACTCGTGAAGGGTACCACATTCAAAACCCGACTGACATTCGTGATATTGTGCAAAAAGGGGATTCTTTGACCGTATATGCGGCAACTAAATATATTCGCACCAAAGGCGACACATTGAACGGAACTTTGCTTAAAGCAACGTACAGTTCACCTATGCCTAACGTGATCCGTGTAACCTTGAACCACCATAAGGGTGGAGTGAAAAAAGGGCCTGTATTTGAGCTTAACACGCAAGATGCGAACGTGGACATCACAAAAAATGAACAAGGTGCTGTTTTGAAAAGCGGCAACCTGGAAGTTCAAATCGACAAAACAAACGGATGGGACGTCAGCTTCCTGTATGGTGGAAAACGGATTACAGGTAGCGGTCAAAGAGCCGCAGGTTATATTACAGGTCCAAGCAAGGAAGCATACTTCCGCGAGCAGCTTGATCTTGGTATTGGTGAATACGTTTACGGACTCGGTGAGCGCTTCACGCCGTTTGTTAAGAATGGCCAAATCGTAGATACCTGGAATGAGGACGGCGGTACAAGCAGTGAGCAGTCCTACAAGAACATTCCGTTCTATTTGTCCAATAAAGGATATGGCGTATTTGTAAATCATCCTGAACGTGTATCGTACGAGATTGCATCCGAGAACGTATCCAAAGTGCAGTTCAGCGTAGAAGGAGAAACGTTGGAATACTTCATTATCGGCGGTGACAATCCTAAGGATGTACTTGATAATTATACGAAATTAACAGGTAAACCAGCGCTTCCACCGGCATGGACATTTGGTCTGTGGCTGACAACATCATTCACAACGGATTATGATGAAGCAACGGTTAACCATTTCGTAGATGGCATGGCAGAACGTGATCTTCCGCTTTCTGTATTCCATTTTGACTGCTTCTGGATGAAGGAATACCAATGGTCTGATTTTGTATGGGATGAAGCAATGTTCCCGGATCCGGAAGGCATGCTTGCACGTCTGAAAGAAAAGGGGCTTAAAATCTGTGCTTGGATCAATCCGTACATTGCAGAGAAATCCTACTTGTTCGATGAAGGTATGGAGAACGGTTATCTGGTAAAAACAGCGGATGGCAGCGTATGGCAATGGGATATGTGGCAAGCAGGTATGGCTCTGGTTGATTTCACGAATCCGGATGCTGTGAACTGGTATAAGAGTAAGCTGGAAGTCCTGCTTGATCAAGGTGTGGATTCCTTCAAGACCGACTTCGGTGAAAGAATTCCGACAGATGTCGTGTACTTCGATGGCTCTGATCCGGTTAAAATGCACAACTACTATACACAGCTCTATAACAAAGCTGTATTTGAATTGCTCGAAGAGAAGATTGGCAAAAACGAAGCTGCCCTGTTTGCACGCTCTGCAACAGCAGGCGGTCAACAGTTCCCAGTTCACTGGGGCGGAGACTGCTCTTCTACGTATGAATCCATGGCTGAATCCCTTCGGGGCGGCTTGTCGCTGGGTCTTTCCGGTTTCGGATTCTGGAGCCATGATATCAGTGGTTTTGAAAGCACGGCGAGCCCTGACGTATACAAACGCTGGGTACAATTCGGACTTTTATCTTCACACAGCCGCCTGCACGGAAGCACGTCGTATCGTGTGCCTTGGTTGTTTGACGAGGAATCCGTGGACGTTGTTCGTGACTTTACCAAACTCAAAATCAGCCTGATGCCATATCTGTACAATTCTGCGGTGGAGTCGACGGTAAGAGGTATTCCGATGATGCGCGCTATGCTGCTGGATTTCCCAGAGGATCCAACAACATACAACCTGGATACTCAATATATGTTTGGTGATTCAATCCTGGTGGCTCCGATCTTCAACAAGGAGGGTGATGTTCGTTACTACCTGCCTGAAGGAACTTGGACGAATTATCTGACTGGAGCTAAAGTACAAGGTGGACGCTGGATCAGTGAAAACCATGACTTCAAAACACTGCCAATGATGGTTAAGCCAAACAGCCTGATCGCTGTCGGTGCAGTAGATAGCAAACCGGATTATGACTTTGCGAATGATGTGTCCTTGCACTTGTTCGAACTGGCTGACGGTCAAACGGCTCAAGCTGTCGTTGTGAACCAAGGAGCTGAACAGGAACTGACAGTTAACGTTACGCGTAATGGATCAGTGCTGGACGTTCGTGCTGAAGGCGCAGGTAAACCATGGAACATCGTGCTTCGCGGGATTGAGAGTGTATCCAGCGTTGAGGGTGGTTCCCAAGTGTCTGGTGCCAATGGTGTTGTCATTGCGGCAGCAACAGGCGCAACTGCACTTACAATTCAACTGTAACATGATATAGTAGACGAAAGGACGGTACCGTAAGGTGCCGTCTGTTTGTCTACGAAGATAGGAGATTAAATGAAATGAGTACAATGAATTCGGGTTTACACTGCACGATATCATCAGAGATGCTGCATCATCTGGTGGAGAAAAGTTTTGGAAGCGATACCATGGTGAAGGGGTTTGGTCTCCTGCAAGGGGGTCTGTTTAATACAACCTATCGGATTCAACTGGAGCATGCATCATATACGGATGTAATTTTACGTTTGGCCCCGGAGAGGACAGAGCATTTGGATACGTCTGTCCGTGATCCACTTTTTTCGTTTGAGCGTACGATGATGGCGGCTGAACCGGTCGTGTATGAATATTATCGCAAGGCAGGCATTGCTGCCCCAAACATTATTGCATGTGATGACAGTGGATCTATCATTCCGAGAACATACATGTTTATGGAATTTATCCCTAGCAAGCAGCTGGATCATTCATCGATTTCGGAAACAGATAAAGGACGATTGTACCAACAGCTTGGCGTTTATACCGCCATCATGCATCAGATCGAAGGTACATCGTTTGGCTGGCCGCAGGGGGATGGGACGATTAAAGGCTCGGATTATTGGTCCGAGGTGCTGTACTCTTTTGCAGAAGAAACGGCACTTAAAGCGGCACAAGCCAATTATATGCCAGGTGTAGGGGAAGAGATCGCGGCCATATTCATGAAAAATAAAGACTTATTTGATCAGGTGACCCGTCCGGTACTCGTTCATAATGACCTCTGGGAAGCGAATGTACTTGTTCATGAGAAACAAGGTGAGCTAAACATTGCGGCAATCATTGACGGGGATCGATCCATGTTTGCTGACAGGGAGTTTGAAGCCATATTGTCGACAGAGTCGGCAGCTTTCCATGAAGGATATGATCGTCCACTGGACTCATCCGTTGAAGGACAGGCACGCAGGCTTGCCTACCGAATACTTTCTTCTTATTTTAATGCGTATGTCCATGAACATCAGGTCAATCAACCCGAAGATGGACAGAAGTATCAACAGCGTACTCTGGATTTATTGAAGCAATGGAAGCAACTGGAATACAACTAACTCGTAGGAGGAATGCAGGATGAAGGAATATCATCAATACCCGATGTGGGACGCGTCACTTTCACTTGAGGAACGTTTGGATGATCTGATTGCACGATTGACAACGGAGGAGAAAATCCGACTAATTCCTACGCGTGAAGCAGCTGTGCCAAGGCTGGGTATTCCAGCCTATAACGTTGGGGGTGAAGCCGCCCACGGGGTTGCATGGAAAGGGGAGGCGACGGTATTTCCGCAACCTCTCGGTCTATCGAGTACCTGGAATACGAGACTTATGCAGGAGATTGGTTCCGTTATTGGCGATGAAGCGAGGGCATACCATCACCGTGATCCTGAGGTTCATGGATTGACATTGTGGGCACCGACGGTTGACCTGGAACGTGATCCACGCTGGGGAAGAACGGAAGAGGGATATGGCGAAGACCCGGTCCTCACGGGAGAAATGTCGGCAGCCCTTGTTAAAGGCATGCAGGGAAATGATCCTTTTTATCTGAAAATGGTCGCTACATTGAAGCACTTTTTTGCCAATAATAATGAGAAAGATCGTCTGAATTGTTCATCCAGCATCGACCCTCGCAATCTGCGTGAATACTATTTAAAAGCATTTGAAACGCCATTTGTGGAAGGCGGAGCCTTATCCATGATGACAGCATACAATTCCATTAATGGTACACCTGCCATCGAAAGTCCATATGTGAATGATGTGGTTAAGGGTGAATGGTCGATGCCTGGGTTTATTGTATGTGATGGTGGAGACCTGTCACAGACGGTGAACTATCATGGTTATCACACCAGTCATGCCGAATCAGCAGCAGGTGCGTTAAAGGCAGGGGTGGATTGTCTTACGGATGAAGTGGATCTTGTCGTATCTGCTCTGGAGGAGGCTCTTGATCAGGGTCTGTTAAAGGTAGCCGATTTGGACCGAGCGATTCGCAACATCTTCGGTGTTCGGATGCGACTTGGACAATTGGATCAGTCTGGGCTCAATCCATATGCGTCGATACCTGAATCTGTATTATGTGCACCAGAGCATGCGAAACTTAGTTATCGTGCTGCTGCCGAATCGATTGTTTTGCTTAAAAATGATGGCTTGCTCCCCTTACAACCAGAAGCGTTGCAGAAGATAAGTATCATTGGACCGCTTGCGGACGTTGTCTATACCGATTGGTATAGTGGCACACTGCCTTATCGCGTATCTGTCCTCGATGGACTGCGTAATCGGCTACCCCAAGCTGATATAACATATGCCGATGGGAACGACCATATACGGCTGAATACAGCAGACGGGCAGGTTATAACCCTGGGTAAGGAAGGTGCACTACTCGCTGTACCGGAGGGCAGTTCACCTTCAGCTGAGTTCGTACATCAGGATTGGGGCTGGGAAAGTCACACGCTGAGAAGTATGAACAATCGATACGTAAGTTTAACCGAGCATGGGATCTATCAGGCGAATGCCCCGGAGATTGGTGGCTGGTTCGTGAAGGAAGTTGTTCGAATGGATCCGCAAACGGATGGGAGTACCACCTTGCGGACGTGGAACGGTATTCCCGTTGGACTGAGCAAATATGAGGGGCATTATGCTTTATCACCACTCTCGCCACAAGGAGAACAAGCTAAGGGTACAACTCCGAGTGATATGGGTGACTCTGGACGTCGAAGTCCATCACCAAGCAACACACCAAAATCTGTAGCCTTCGATATTGATATGGTGACGCGTGGAATAGAACAAGCTGTAGAAGCTGCACGCAGCAGTCAGGCATCTGTCGTTGTAGTCGGCAATAGCCCACATATCAACGGCAAAGAAGAAATTGATCGCCCAAGTCTTCTGCTTCCGCCGAATCAGGTTGAGCTTGTCAAGGCGGTGTGCAAGGTCAATCCTAATACGGTGGTTGTCATTATGGGCAGTTATCCATTTGCCTTGCAGGAGTTGAAAGAGATTGCCTCGGCCATCGTTTATATGACACATGCAGGTCAGGAATTGGGGAATGCACTGGCGGATGTGCTGTTAGGTTATTATGCCCCGGCAGGCAGGTTGAATATGACGTGGTATGAAGATGAATCCCAGCTTCCTGACATGATGGACTATGACATCATCCAGCGTGGCATGACCTATATGTATCATGAAGGGCCGGTTCAATATGCATTTGGTCATGGTCTAACCTATTCGGAGTTCGAGTACGAAGCGATTCATGTAAGTCGTGCTACAGAGGCCGATCGAGATCATTTGAAGATAGAAGTGAAGGTAAGCAATAAAGGTGAACACGATAGTGATGAAGTAGTTCAGATCTATGGAGCAGCACATACCTCACGAGTGAAACGCGCTCAGAAGCAACTGCTTGCTTTCCGGCGTATTCATGTGAAAGCAGGGACGAGTGTTACGATCCGTTTCGAAGTTCCTGTTCAGAAGCTGTCACTGTGGGATGTTACGCGGGATCGATATTGCCTGGAGACAGCCACTTGGGCCATTCTGGCAGGGCGTTCTTCCGCAGATATCCACCAGTCGGCCGACATTGAGATTGAAGGAGAGACGATTCCGGATCGTCCGCTGCACTTGCTTACCTTTGCCGAGAATTACGATGCCAGTGCAGGTGTTCTGTTGGATGAATGTCTGGAAGGACGTTCGGCAGTACGGGCAATTACTCGGGATGAACCCTTATATCAAGAGAATCAATCGTCCTGGATCTCTTTCACCCATAATGCTGTTGAGGAATTGCAAGGATTCCAAGCCAGAGTGACGGCCTTTGGAGAAGAGGGCAGACTGGAGATTCGTTCCGGAGGACCGGAGGGCGATCTACTCGGTGTGTGTGAAGTATCCGGACCTGGAGGCAGTGTGAATGGGAAGGATATTCGGTGGACTACTGTCCAGTGTCCTCTTGAGGCGCCAAATAAGGTGAATCAGCTATATATTATTTTCAAAGGTGGAGCAGCGTTACGACATTTTATGTTGATGTAGTTGTGCCCAATGAATCGAAGAAGCTGTCTTGCACGAATACGTGACGACAGCTTCTTCGTGCTGACTAGTGATACATTCCATGCGCCTGAATAATCACGCTCGAAAACAACCACAATAATGCTGTTGTGTGTAGAACCTGTAAAGGTGGTTGTGGTATGAATGATAAAAAGTGGGACCTCGTCGCACTTGCTTCCATCCCTTTAATTATGACCTTGGGTAACTCCATGCTTATACCGATCTTGCCACAGATTGAACGTGAATTGAAGGTATCTGCATTCAAGGTCAGTATGCTTATTACAGTCTACGCTGTAGTTGCCATCCTGCTTATTCCAATCGCAGGGTATTTGTCTGATCGTTTTGGCAGAAAAGCAGTCATTATACCCAGCCTCATTATTGCAGCCGTCGGGGGTGCTGTAGCTGGTGTGGGTGCATGGATTCTGGATGGAAATGTAGCTTACTGGACCATTTTGGGTGGCAGGTTATTGCAGGGGGTTGGAGCAGCCGGCGCATTCCCTATTGTCATTCCATTGGTTGGGGACATGTTCAATGATGAAGATCAGGTTAGTAAAAGCCTGGGAATCATTGAAACCTCGAATACGTTTGGTAAAGTGTTAAGCCCGATTCTGGGTGCAGCACTTGCTGTTTGGCTATGGTTTTTACCATTCATGGCTATTCCTGTATTGTGTTTAATCTCGGTGATTCTGGTTATTTTCCTGGTGAAGTCCCCCAAGAAAAAAGAAAAGCCACCCACCTTTACGGAATTTGTGGCTTCCATTCGGGACGTATTAAAAGAAAAAGGACGATGGTTGTACGCCTTGTTTGCAATCGGTGGAATTTGCATGTTTATTCTTTTTGGTGTGCTTTATTATCTATCCGAGACGTTGGAGAGCGAGTTCGCCATGAAAGGGGTCGTAAAAGGTCTCGTACTTGCGATTCCGTTGGCAGCCCTATGTCTTTTTTCCTTTTTCGCAGGAAAGTGGATTGGAAAGAGTAAGCCTCGCATGAAATGGCTCGGATTCGCAGGACTTGTTCTTGTAACCGTTTCGCTGGGTGTTATTGGGATTTTCGATAATATCTACGTTGTGTTGGGACTGTTCACATTAGGAAGTGCCGGAGTAGGAGCAACCTTACCATGTCTGGATGCTCTTATTACTGAAGGTGTGGATAAGATACAGCGTGGTACAATTACAGGTTTGTTCAGCAGCATGCGATTCATCGGTGTATCGCTTGGTCCTCCCGTTGTGTCCCTGTTGATTGGCACTCAACATTTTTGGCTTTTTGGTGTGCTCGCCGCATCTGGAGCTGTGGGGGCATTGCTCACCTTATTTGCGGTCAAACCCGATAAGGGAAACCAACCTACTTCAGGAAGCGGACAGAAACAGGATGAACGGCATATCGATCGGATTGAGACGAGTCGAGGCTATGCTCCTGTACGGCGCAAGAAAAGTCCACTCTAGATGGATGGTATTAGCCGACAATTCAATCTTATTTTAATTGAATACCATGAACACATAAAAAACGCGTTTACGCCTGAGAAAGCATGCTTCCTCTCGGTGTAAACGCGTTTTCTTGAAATTAGGAATGAACCTCGTAATCGTGTCCACTCCATTGACGTGTTTATTCTTTATTTCTGGTATCTTGCGTATTATGTTCCGAATCCTTGGGCTGATCTGTATTTGTTGCAGGTATATGCGTATGAACAAGCAGAGGATGAGCTTCTATGGAGAAGCTTCCACTTCGTTTTCCCTGAATCAGATAGATAAGCAAGAACAGAATCATGAACATCACAGAATAACGATACATATCGGTATAACTGGTCATGGACGCAATGGCACCGAGCAGAAGTGCGCCAGTTGCAATACCCAGATCGAGCGAGTTTAGAAACATGCCGTTAGCCATACCCCGCTGAGCAGGAGATACAACTTGAATCATCCAGGTCTGCAGAGATGACTGCATGGAACCATAGCCAATCCCGTAGATAAAGGCAGCAACGAACAGCACGGACATTGAAGTTGCGTAGGAGAGGAGAATGAGTCCTCCAGCAATGAATATGGCCCCTGGGATGAGCAGTGCTTTTGGACCTTTGCTGTCATAGATCCGCCCCGCAAATGGTCTGACCAGCAACACAGCAAGTGCATTGAATAAGAAGAACAGTGCTGGATTAGCCAGATTAGCTTCCTTACCGTACAAGACAATGAAACCGACAAGCCCGCCATATGTGATGGATAACAGGCAATTCAGCACACTAGGCAGGATCAGCTTGCGGTTGAAAGGCGTTTTCTGTTTCGTGTTCGACACCGTAGCGGTTGCTATTGCCTGGGCGTTGGGGCTCGCACTGTTTTCGGTTCTTACTGCTTTTTTGCGTGTGAGTGTATAACTCAGTGGGTAGATGACTGCGATAACACCAGCAGTACATAACATCAGGGTTACGAATCCTGCACCCTGGAGTAGTGTAACACCGATGATGGGTCCCATGGACATAGCCAAGCTCGTAGATAGCCCAAAGTAACCCATTCCTTCACCCATTCGTTTGACGGGTACAATGTCCGATGCCATTGTTGGAAAAGCGGTGCTGCTCATACCAAACCCGATACCAAACAACATTCTCAGCAATAACAGCACAGCTATACCTGCAGCAAAATAATAACCGAGCGTTGCGAGCAGGGCTATCGACAGTCCAATGTAGATCATGGCATTACGAAGACCCTTCTCCAGTGCTTTCGCAGAATAGAGTCGGGCGGCAATGGCGCTGAGCGCAAACAGACAGGTAAATAAGCTCACTTCAAACGCATTGGCGTGAAATCGTTCTTGGACATAGGACGGAAGCGGAGAGACGATCATGTGCAATTGCAAGAATAACAAAAAGTTGCATAGCATTAGCAAAATAAAATCGGTAGTCCATAGCCTAACTTGTGTAGATTGTTCTTTCATGATGACGTATTCCCCCTGAGTTGTAATTCATTACAGATTGCGATTTATGAGGGAAAGAGTATGTTTAAATGCTTCCATCTGGTCTTCGGGTATACCTTCAGCAAGTTCTTTATTCATTTCTCTTTCAATTGGAACAAGAATATCGATTAATGCTTTGCCTTCCTTGGTGAGATATAACAGGTAGGCTCTCCGATCTTGTTCGCTAGTCCGGCGTTCTACCCAGCCTTTTTTCTCCACCAGATCAATAATCCGGGCAGTGGTGGGTTGGTCTTTGAAGACACGCGCGGCCAATTCTTTCTGATTGACACCTTCACCTCGGTCAACATTAAATAAGACAGAGAATTGCTCTGTTGTAATATCATAAGGTTTGAACCGCGTTGCGAGTAAGGCTACTGCTCTGCGATGCGTGAAACCCAGCATGAATCCGACTGATTGTTCCAGTGAATAGTCCATGTAATTGTGCAGCCTCGCTTTCCATCATTAAAAGTTCCAAATTAATTAGTTGTTATAACAACTATATGGCAAACAAGTAATTTTGTCAAAATGAAATATTCACACACAAGCCAAAGCCCAGGCTATGCAAACATCAAATAATCCTGATAGAATAGGAATGAAACCGCTTCAATGTAAATGAATGTCCAGGGTATTTCAAGATTGGTGAATATCAATTCACTCTAACCGATGTTGGAGATGACCAAGGAGAGCTGTATATGCTGAAGAACATTCCCGCGATAATCCCTCCGGAGTTACTCAAAATCATGTCTGAAATGGGGCATGGAGATGAACTGGTTCTGGCAGATGGCAATTTCCCGGCAGCCAGTCATGCCAAGCGCCTGGTACGTTGTGATGCACTGGGAGTCGTCGAACTGCTGGAAGCCATCCTGCAATTATTTCCACTGGATACCTATGCCGAACGTCCAGCTGCTGTCATGCAGGTTGTAAAAGGGGATCCGGTGATCCCAATTGTATGGGAAGAGTACCGCCGATTAATTGAAGAATACGAAGGCATTACGGATGCATTGGATCATGAAGAGCGATTTGAATTTTATGAACGTGCTTCGCGTGCCTATGTCATTGTTGCAACGGGTGAGCGTGCGCAATATGCCAATCTGATTTTGAAGAAAGGCGTCATTTTTCCTGATTCTGATTCTTGTCAGCAGCAACATAATACTGGTTCGAATTGAATAGTCAAGGCGACGGAGCAGCGGATGCTTTGGTCGCCTTTTTATTTTTGCCATTGCGAAGCCAATCTAACAGAACGTACAGAATGGGCATGGACTCGATAAGCAAGGTGTACACTGGAAGCGCGTATGAACAAATAGCCAATTCAATGTCCAAGATACTACAAACTTTGATACAGATGATGAATGGGGAAAGCAAGGGGATTGTTATAAAATAGAAGGATACATATGGAGCGGTTATTTCATTTCCTAAGGAGTTGAATGGATTGCAGCACCGAATCAGACAGGCTGGTCTTGCGGATCTTGATGAAGTGGGACGGCTATTTAATGAGTACAGAATGTTTTACAACCAAAATGCTGACCTTGAGGGAGCACGTCAATATATTAGAGAACGAATGGAACGTGATGAATCGGTGGTTTTGGTAGCAGAAACAGATGTGAATAGTGATTGTGGGGCAAATGGAAGCAACGGCTTGCCACTCTCGAATGGCTTAATTTGTAACGGATTCGTTCAACTTTATCCCAGCTTCAGCTCGGTATCAATGGGGCCGATCTGGGTGCTTAATGATCTATATGTGCATCCGGATTATCGTCAGCAAGGCATTGCAAGGAAGCTGCTGCAAGCAGCCAAGCGATTGGCAACTGAGCGTGGAGTTCTTCGTATATCACTCTCGACTGAGTTAAGTAACAAGCAAGCGCAAGTTCTATATGAATCCGAAGGATATGCACAGGATACCAAATTCATGTATTATGAACTTAATGTATAAGAGGTTGCTCAAAAAGACGCACTATATAAATGAATGGCAGACCCGTCAAGTCGGGAAAGAGGGAGGGAAGTCGCAATATGATGCAGTGGATTGCCATGATCACGATGTTAATTGATCATATAGGAGCTGTCTTTTTTCCACATATGATAGAACTGAGGATCATAGGTCGTATCGCTTTTCCAATCTATGCCTTTGCAGTGTATATCGGCTATAAACATACACGAGACGTACAAAAATACATATGGCGGCTGTTCTGGATTGCAATGATATCACAGGTGCCGTTCATGGCTGCGTTTAATCATTACTCATTGAATGTGGTATGGACGTTGTGGTCAGCTCTTTTGGTACTGTTAGTTATCGATAAACTGCCGTCCCGCTTACTGGCCATTCCGATCGTAATTGGGGCAGGCTGGTTTATGGAAATTAGCCAGATGGATTATGGGATGTATGGGTTATTATTGGTCCTGTTATTCCGTTATTTCCAGGGTCCTGTACTTGTAGTGGCACATGTCGTGTTAAATGCACTATATCTTCTGCTGCATAACAGCTCTGTGCAAATGTATAGTGTAATGGCAACTGTAGGTATTGCCATTGCTCAATATTATCAAGCAGGTTTCCGCATGAAGGGGCCACGTTGGGTTTGGCGCTATTTCTATCCAGCTCATCTCGCTATTATTGCAATTATCCGATGGGTATAAAAGAATGATCCAGCAATTCGAAGTGAAGCAAAGAAGCCACTTTCTCGTCAGTGAATGACGATGAAGGTGGCTTCTTTGTATTCCAATATTATTAAATGCGGATGATAGATTGAACGTACTCATTTACTCCATTGCTGTAGAAGTACCGTTGTGGCGCCGAATTGCAGCCGGGAAATATCCAATCTGAACGGCGTAGTCTAACATGGCAGAGATGAAGCGATCATCTGTTTTCGCACATGAGATTCCGGCAGGTTCCACATAAGCAGTTGTGATAGGGCAGGCGTATACATAAGCTGAATCCTTCGCACCGTCGCCTTCTAGCTGAGCAATGGCCAATTGTAGAGCTTCAGGTTCCTTGCTGATGCTGGCATCGAACAACCAACGTGTGTAATCCGCGAAAGGTAGCGTTTCGACTTCATAGCCAGCCCGATTCACTGAACGGATCAGTTCATCATAACGGATTGGTTCCGGATTACAGATGTGGAATACACGACCGGCTGTATCCTGACGTAAGGCCAGATGAACAATGGCTTCACTCGCATAGTTGATCGGTGTGAAATCAACCATCCAGTCTGCGGCAGGAGCTTTGCCGAGTAATAACATTGCTTTGATCATACGATAGAAGGCGTTACTATCAATATTGGACTGGAAGCGTCCAGTTTCAGAGTGGCAAGTGAGATTACCTGCACGATAGATACTGACAGGTACACCCTGCTCGGCGGCAATCATGAGCACTTTCTCGGCTTCAAGCTTGCTGTCCGAATACAGGTTGTCCACGTGCAAGTCGGCCGGGAAACGATCATATTGCAATGAGGATTCCCACTGCCCGCTGAGCGCTAGATCTTCCGGAATACCCATCGTGGATACATGATGGAAGGAAGCCCCAGGTTTGCTGCGAATCAGATCCAGCAATGCTACTGTGCCTTCCACGTTCGTTTTGGCGAACTGCTCGGCATCCCCGAAATGACGTACATCTGCAGCACAGTGGATGACACGGTCAATTCGTTCCTTAACATAGGCAGTTTGTTCAGCGGAAAGACCGAGATTAGGCTGTTCAAGATCCCCTTCAATGATCTCCACGCGGGCTGAAAGTTGATCAGTCAGTTGTTTACCGAAATATCCTTCCAGCACTTTAGTCAAACGTTCCATCGCAGTTATTCCATTGGTCGGGCGACGAACAAGCGCGTAGATTCGTGTACTTGAATTCAGAATTAACTGTTGCAGTACATGGGAACCCAGATATCCAGTCGCTCCGGTAAGTAACACATCCTCAGGTTCAAGAATGACCGGATATCCCAACTGGGATGCCAGTTCTACAGGATGTTCGGATAATTGTGTGATCATTCCATCGGTCACCACTGAATCCGTAACTTCTGCTGCACTGTGAGACAGTACTTCCACACGACGCGCAAGTGCGCGGATGGTTTTCTCGGCAAAGAAGTCGGCAATTTTCAGCTGAGGATAATGCGGCTTCAGAATGACCAGTACATGAATAACCCGGAGAGAATCACCACCGATGTTGAAGAAGCTGTCTTCGACACCAAAGTCATCGTGCTGAAGAATTTCTTTCCACGCATCCAGGATAATGGATTCCGTCTCCGTCTCGGGCATGACCAGGTCAGGGCGATCTTCATGTCGTTCCACATGAGGTAGGGATACCATCGCTTTGCGATTGATTTTCCCAGTCGGTGCGATCGGCATTTCATCCAGCTGACAGATCCACTTCGGCACAAAATAAGAAGGGAGTTTCTCCGCCAGATCTGCTTTGATGTCCGAAACAGAAAGGGTACGGCCATCTTTCGATGTAAAATACCCAACCAGCATATTCTGTCCGTCCGATTCTTTCTTCGGAATGACAGCAACGTTCTGGATCTGATCAAGTCGGGCAAAGTGATCTTCAATCTCCCCGATCTCAATCCGGTGACCACGAATTTTTAGCTGCGAGTCACTGCGACCGACATACTCCAGCAACCCGGTATCCAGCAATTTGGCAATATCGCCAGACTTGTAGATTTTCTCACCTATCGCAAACGGATTTTCAATGAATGCTTGCTCTGTACGTTCTGGCTGATTCAGATAACCTTTGGCCAGTGCAGGAGTAGCGATATATACCTCACCAGGCACGCCTACCGGGCAGAGCTGTTGTTCTTCATTCACAATGTATACTTTGTAGTTATGAATCGGTTTACCGATAGGGATGTTCACCACATGTTCGGGAACCTGCTCACTGATGCGGTGAGTGGCTGTGGCTACTGTACATTCGGTAGGTCCGTACACATTCACAATGTCAATCTGATTGCCAAATTTGCGCTGGAAGGCACGAACCTGTTCGCCATAGAGCGCTTCTCCGGCTACGGTAATGATTCTGACTTTGGCCAGCTTGTGGAAACCTTCTTCTGATAAATAGGTTGCAAGCTGATTGAAGAAGATCGTAGGCAGGATCGTAATAATGGTTGTTCCTGTACGTTCAATTGCACTTGCGAATTCTTCAACGGATACACGTTCTTCCGCAGACAACAGATATAATTCTGCTCCATAGAACAAGGCGCCAATGGTATCCCACACGGATGCATCGAAGCTGTATGTAGCAAACTGGGTTAATACATCACCTGGTTGAATGTCACAATCACGCTGCACCACACTACCAAGATTAGTGACACCCCGATGGGCAATCAGAGCACCTTTGGGCTTACCGGTAGATCCTGACGTATAGATGATATACGCAAGATCGTCTGGGTGAATATCCAAGTTAGGGTTGCTTGCTGCAAAGCCGGCTAGACGACCATCCACAGCCAGAATCTGGCGGACGGTAGCTATACTGGAGAATAAGCTGGATGCTTGGGCATAAGAAGCTTCTGTTGTTAGAACGAATGGTGACGCCGTATCTTCCACAATATAGCTGTTACGTTCTTGGGGATGCTCAGGGTCGATCGGAACATATGCACCGCCTGCTTTGAGAATACCGAGCAGGGAGATAATGGTCTCCAGACTTCGATTCATAAAGATACTGACGAATTCCCCTTTTTGCAATCCATTGGATATTAGAACACGTGCAACCTGATTGGCTCGTTCGTTTAATTCCCTGTACGTATATCGTGCGGATGGCGATGTAATCGCCGGTGAATCCGGATATGCTGCTGCAGTTGCTTCAAACCAGCCGTGAATGGTCTGATTCGCTGGTTCGAGAACGGCAGTATCATTCATTTCACGGTACAGCAATCGATCTGAGGCAGAAAGGATATCCACTGCACCGATTGCTTTGTCACTGTCACGCACCAGGGCAAGTAGAAGAGTCTGATAGTATTCTGCATATCTCAGTACAGTAGACTCTTTCAACAATGAACTGTCATAGAACAGATCGAGAATGAGCATGCTCTGATCATCTCGAACGTTCCAATTCAATACTTGAGGAGCTTGGGGCAACTGTACGCTGTTCAGCATAAAAAACGATTCAGGATATCCACCCGACTGAAGCGTATATTCAATCTTGAGCTGCTCTGAAATCTGATGACATAGTTCGTTAAAAGTTAATTTGCCCTGAATCTGTAGTGAAAGATAGGAAGCTGCCTGATCGGGAGCAAGTACACCTATGGCAAGTTCCTGTTCAGCTGACAATCGGAATAACAAGGCTGCATAAGCTGAGAGGAGTACCGGGTACACCATCTGTTCTCCAAACTTCTGTTTAAGTTCACGACTCAGAGAAGCATGTAATGTTAATTGAGCAGATTGATAAGAGAATGATTGTTGACGTCGCCCAAAATCCAGTGGAATCTGAAGAACCGGCAGGCCAGATTCCATGGAATGGGAAGATGATGATTGGTGTTCAATCACTTCAGTTATTCCTCCTTGGTTCAAACCGAATTTTGGTGGATTTGAATTAT
Organism: Paenibacillus sp. USHLN196; assembly: GCF_037144955.1. Taxonomy (NCBI): domain Bacteria; kingdom Bacillati; phylum Bacillota; class Bacilli; order Caryophanales; family Paenibacillaceae; genus Paenibacillus; species Paenibacillus sp. USHLN196. Next base: position 595,261 of record NZ_JBBCYH010000004.1, read on the forward strand.
TGTTTGCTTACATTGAAATGAGAGATCAGTTCTTGCAGTTCCTCTGACATGCTGGTAAGGCGTGTGGAAGAGTCTACCAATGTAATCAACGATGCTTTTTGCTCATCAACTGATGAGGAGATTTGTTCACTGCTGTCTGCTGTCTTGCTTACGCTTGAAGACAAGTCATCTGCTGTAGCGGTCATTTCTTCAGTACCTGCAGAGATTTCTTCCGTAGCGCTTGAAACTTCCTGAATCTGGTTAGACACTTTTTTCGCTGCTTCCAGAATATCTTCGAACAATTGTCCCGTTTGATCGGCTACGCTGAGCCCTGTATCTACTTCGGATGTACCTTGCTCCATGGCACGAACTGCTTGTTTAATTCCAGCTTGAATCTCCTGGATCAATACGCCAACCTGACTGGTCGCTTGTTCAGACTGCTCGGCAAGTTTGCGTACTTCACCTGCGACAACTGCAAATCCTCGTCCTTCTTCACCGACACGTGCTGCTTCAATGGATGCATTGAGAGCAAGCAAGTTCGTCTGGCTGGAGATTCCCGAGATGATATTGAGAATATCGCCGATTTCCTGTGAACGACTCTCCAGAACCTCAATGGCAGAAGCGGTATTCTTAACCGACTCGGTAATCAGATTCATCTGTTCGGATACTTGACGGACAACGCTGTTTCCTTGTTGTGAGCGACGTTCCATTTCATACGCTTCATCCGCTACACTTGCGGAGCTGCTGGCAATCGTCTGAATCACGGTAGCCATCTCGGACATGGCACGTGCACTATCCCGGGTTGCCTGTTCCTGGGAACGAATGTTGGAAGTGATTTGTGTAACATTGTTATTAATGGAATCTGCATTCTCGCTGTTTCTTTCGGAAACTTCATATAGTTCTTTGGCAGACTGATTCACTTCTTGTGATGTGATTTGCACTTTAACGATCGTATCGTTGATTTTGCGAACCATGGTGTTGAACTTCTCGTTAACCAGTCCCAGATCGTCCTTACCTGTCGGAATGTTGACATTCAAATTACCCCGACTTACGTCATCAATTCCTTTGATCAAGTGACGGATAGGGGAAAGTGTGTTTTTAACCACAAGGTATTGGATAATCAGGAATAACAGTAAGAAAGCAACAAGGATAATAATTCCGTTCTTGAGCAAAGAGTTCAGTCCTGCGGGTACGGCTGATGCATCTGCATCAACGGCGAAATAAGAGAAAATCTTGCCGTTGCTATCTTTAATTGGATAAGCAATGGTTGTCCAGGTTCCAAAATCATCGGAATAGAACGTTGTGAACGTTGGGCGATCCGTATTGAGCATTTCTTTCAGCGCATTGGCTACAACGACGGGCTGCTCATACATGTCACCAATATTTACGTTCTCACTTTGAAAAGCCTCTCTTAGGTTGGTCGGCATCGCAACAAGTGATGTTAATCTCTTGTTGTCGCCACCGAGCTCAACACCGAAGATGTAGGCTTGTGCAATGTTGGGATAATATTCCTGCATTTCATCGAAATATGCTCGTAATTTTGTTTGTGTTGCTCCATCATAGCTGCCTTCCGCAATAGCAGCTTGTACTTCGGTGGGGTTGATATCTTCAGCCCACTTCTTAGTAATTTGCTCCACCTGTCCATGCAGCTGATCAACAAGAACTGTTTTCTGAAAATAGTAACTGCTTGCAATCAATGCTACCCCGATGATAATGATATTGGTAAATGAGAGTAACAGATTTTTGGAGAAAAATGACATACTTTTCCAACTTAATGATTTCACTAAATTCCACTCCTGATCTTCTTTAAATTAAGAAACTTTAAGGTTGCTTTAGTACAGTGAACTAGATCATTCCGTGATCCCCTCCAAAGGAAATTTATGCGACAATGGTCTTGGTTTATCAGTCGCTTTCGTAGAGACTTATGTACCGTATGAACCATAGGTGTCTAATTATTAAAACACATCTATAATTAATATGTCGTATGAAATGTCGTTAAATTGAATAGTTCCGTTAAAACTTTTTTAATATTTTACGTATTTATGGACATATCAGACGAAATATAGGTATTTAGAACTGTTTATTTTAAAATTTCCCATTTTTTAGCTTCATTCTGTATTCTATAACATGGTGGGTAAAAATACATCCTCAAACATTGGAAAAAAGATTGGTCAAGATGCAACAGAAGGCACGGATATACATCGGAAGTGGTTTTATCTATAATAACTACATATGCATTTCTCAAATTATGAGCAGGCGGGGGTTTATAGATGAATCTTAAACAGATAGCAGCAGAGCGTGCGGCAGAATATGTTGAAGATGGAATGAAGGTTGGATTAGGGACAGGTTCAACAGCTTATTATGCCATCTGCCGAATCGGTGAGCGGGTACGTGATGGATTGAATATTCAAGCGGTGGCCACTTCGGAAGCTTCGGACAAGCTCGCCCGGGAATGGGGTATCCCCATTGTTCCCTTTGACCAGATTGGACGTCTGGATCTGACCATTGATGGTGCAGATGAAGTAGATCCCGAATTTAACCTGATCAAAGGTGGCGGCGGGGCTCTTTTGCGTGAGAAAATCGTCGCTGCCAATAGTGACAAACTGATTATTGTAGCAGATGGCAGCAAAGCCGTACAAAAGTTGGGGAAATTTCCGCTACCGGTTGAGGTGGTTCCGTTTGCTTCAGAGTGGACCTTCCAAGCTCTCGAAAAACTGGGGTGTCACCCACAATGGCGGATGAATGGACAGGAGCGTTATCTGACAGACAACGGAAACCTGATCGCGGATTGCCACATGGAAGTCATCGATCATGCTGCGGACCTTAATGTTCAATTGAACATGCTACCGGGTGTTGTTGATAACGGACTATTTGTGGATATGGCGAGCACAGTCATTCTTGCCCATGCGGACGGTAGTATCGAAGAGCTTCATCGTTCTTAATTTGAAAGAGGGTGCTTCCTATAGGTATAAAAGAACTACCCCTAGTGGATGGTGAACTTGTTCTCCGGTGTGTGGAGAAGAAGGATCTGCGCGAACTCTATGAATTGATTTATAGTGATGACATTCCGGAATGGAAGCAGTGGGATGCACCCTATTATCCTCTCGAACACGAAAGCTATGAAAGTTTTGAACAAGGTATGCTCAAACGTATGAACGTTGATCAGAGCGATTCCAAACCTGTGTCGATCCGTATCATAGAATTTGACAGACAAATCGTGGGTACGATCAGCTATTATATAGAAGATGAGTTATCCATGTGGCTGGAAATGGGGATTGTGATATACCGATCTGCCCGCTGGGGAAGCGGAATGGGTACGCGGTCGCTTGTGATGTGGTCAAGTCATTTGTTTGAACAACTACCTCTGGTTCGGGTTGGATTGACCACATGGTCCGGCAATGAACGAATGATGCGGGCTGCTGCAAAAGCCGGGTTGCAGGTGGAGGGGCGAATGCGGAAGTGTCGTATCGTTCGCGGACAATACTATGATTCAATTCGTATGGGAATGCTTCGCGAGGAGTGGGAGCAGAAGCTTTCGTCTAATGCGAGCGGAAATGTAAACAACTGATGGAGGATTATTGAAATGCTGAACACGGAGGACAACCGGGAACTATCTTTACAATTATTTGTGGTTCTTGTTCGGGCCTACAATTCTGTGACTTCACGTTCCAATCGGGACATCCAGAGTCACGGACTGAATACAACAGAATTTGGCGTGCTTGACTTGTTATATCATAAGGGACCACAGGCATTGCAAAAGATTGGTGAAAAGGTACTGATGTCCAGTGGTAATATTACGTATGTTGTAGATAAGTTACAAAATAAAAATCTGCTGTTTCGTCGGCCATCCAAGGAAGATCGGCGTGTCATTTACGCTGAATTAACCGAGGAAGGAAGACAATTGTTCACAGAGATATTTCCTCAACATCACCAGGTTATCATTGATGCTTTGGAAGGACTGGACCCTTCAGAGAAAGTCGACGCGATACGGATGTTGAAGAAGCTGGGATTGGCTGCAGAAGGGAAAACTGACTTGCGTTCATAACGCAGGTCAGTTTTTTTGTGGAGCTCGAAAAGTATAGCAGATACTGACTGAGTGGCTTGCATGGTTCTACATAATATAGGAAAATTGTTCTATACATGCATAGCGCAAACGCATGCTTATCCAAAGTTCATGTATAATTGAACAGACATATGGAGGGCGGAATGGATGGATAGCAATAAAGTTTCACGTAGAGGAACCTATCCCAAACTGCAAGTTAGCTAACGTCGATCTCATTCCCGAGTAGAGGAGGGCTGCGTCCATGAGTCATCGAGAAGCAGGAGAACATTTACTCCAACAAGCCAGTAACTTGGCTGATAAAATAACGGAGAAACAGTATCTCAGACAGCCCGATTTACTAGAACGATTTGGCGAAAATGGAAAAATGCGAACCAAACAGGATTCGGAGTATAGCTTGAACTATTTGGCTGAAAGTGCGCTCGTACAGAGCCCTGAACTCTTTACGCATTATATTGCGTGGCTGAAAGTTTTACTTGAGGGTTACAAGGTATCGGCAGAGGATCTGGCGATTAATCTCAATCTGATTAAAGAGACATTAGAAGAGGAATTTGACCATCCGTCAAAGGCGCTTCTGGTCGAATATCTTGAGATGGGAATATATAGAACAACACTAACGGAGTCACCTGCAGGTTACATGAATAAATCCATGCCTTATGGAGAGGCTGCTCAATCGTACTTGCAGTGTTTGCTAGATAATAAACGAAAAGAAGCCTTCGAGATCATTGAAGTTCAGTTAGAAGCCGGGGCGACAATTCGTGATATTTATCGATATATCTTTCAGCCTACCCAGTACGAAATAGGGCGATTGTGGCAATGCAATCGGATCAGTGTGGGACAGGAACACTTTTGTACGGCAGCGACCCAGTCATTCATCTCACGTCTCTACTCACGTTGGTTGATGGATAACGGTCAGGATAAAAAGCTGGTTGCCACCTGTGTAGGCAGTGAACAACATGAGATCGGACTACGCATGCTCACAGATGTGTTCGAGATGGAAGGTTGGGATACGTACTATCTGGGAGCGAATGTTCCTAATGGAAGTGTAGTAGAGGCCATAGAGCGCCATCAGAGCGATGTTGTTGCGATCTCAGTTACGATGACGTATCATCTTCATCTGGCCAAAGAGCTGATCCATCTAATTCGTCATCATCCGGCAACGGCACATGTGAAGATTATGGTCGGGGGATACCCCTTTAATATTGATCAGGAGCTGTGGAGAACGATAGGAGCTGACGGTTATGCTCCAGGAGCCGATGAAGCAGTTGCCGTCGCAGAACAATTACTGGCTCAGCCAATTACAGTTAGGGATTAGGAGAGGGGTGGTGTGGTGCCTAATGAGAACGGAGAGATACAGAGGCTGCGCAGAACGATTGAGCAGTTATCAGATCAGATGATCCGCAGCAGAGAGCAGGAGGAACGGACGCTTGCGGAATTCTCGGATATGAATAATGAACTGGTCACACTCCAGCGTCTGCTTGCGAAGAACAATATTAGTCTTGAAGCAGCACGCCAGAAAGCAGTAGATGCAGGTGAATCTAAAAGCGCATTTATTGCAGGAATCAGTCATGATTTTCGTACGCCATTAAATGGAGTATTGGGGATGGCTGAAATGCTGATGCTGTCTCCTTTGTCTGAAGAACAGGAGAATTCTGTTTCTGTTATACAGGATGCTGCCAGACTGTTGCTTAAGCTGATTCAGGATCTTCTGGATCTGTCCAAACTTGAGGCGGGGCAGATGCGACTTGAACTGGGGGAAGTGGATCTGCAAGAAACGATACATTATATTGTTCGTTTACTCGAACCTCAAGTCAGAGAGAACCGCAATCAGTTATCGGTAGACTTTGACTCCGGAATATCAACTCTTCTGGAAGGGGATTCAACGAGAATTACCCAAGTGCTCATTAATCTGATTCAGAATGCAAACAAATTCACATCTGAAGGTACGGTATCTATACGAGTTGCCCTTATTAAAGATGATGAGACTACTCAAATGATCCGATTTGAAGTTGAAGACACGGGCATTGGTATCTCGGAAGAAGATCAGAACCAATTATTTCAACCCTATATGCAGACAGAACGAGGCCGTTCGAGCGAGTATGAAGGAACGGGGCTTGGATTATCGATCTGCAGATCGCTCGTTACACTGATGGAAGGTCAGATCGGAGTAGACAGCAAAGAGGGTGAAGGATCAACATTCTGGTTCGAACTTGGGCTTAACAAGAAACAAGGTAATCCGTCCGTTCACGAGTCCGGTCCGCAGTTGTCTGAGCAGATTCAAGGCCAGGCTGTGGAGGATGAAGCTCCTCCCGTATCTATCTTGTTGGCCGATGATAATGTGATCAACCGGCAGCTTGTTATGTTGCAACTCAAAAAGCTGGGAATCACCCAAGTGGACGCTGTCTTGAATGGGGAGGAGGCAGTAGCTGCTTTTCTCAACAAAAAATACAGTTTGATTCTAATGGACTATATGATGCCTTTAATGGATGGCTTGGAAGCTACACGCAAAATTCGCGCGATCGAAATGGATGAAATGCGTCATGCCACCCCAATCATTGCGATGACAGGGAATGTTATGCAAGGGGAGAAAGACAAGTGTAGGGAAGCCGGGATGAATGACTTCATTGGCAAACCGTTCACGTTGGAGATCCTGAGTACGATGATCCAGAAATGGCAGCAATCGTCTGAATCGACAGAAGTACTGAATATGAGCATCGTACATGAGATTGCCGAATTAAACACTGATGGTGATCGCACACTTCTGGGTATGTTATTGGACATGTATCGTACCGAAACACCTGGCAAGATCGAAGTGCTGCGCAGACATATTGTTTCGGGAGACCATGCAGCTGCAACAGGGGTAGCCCATGATCTGAAATCAGGCAGTTTGAGTCTGGGGATTCGTTATTTATCGACTTTGTTTGCCCAGATAGAGCAGTTTGCCAAGGAAGGGCAATCGCGTAAAGCCGAACCGTTGCTAGATACCTTGTTGCCCGCTTTTCAAGAAGCATGTGCGGCCCTGCAACGAGTAAGTAAGGATTGAACACATTTTAATTAGGAATGAAAGGTAGGACACGTTCATGTTATTCTACGGACTTGGGACACTGGTTCTGATCGTTCTTGCTCTTCTGTGGGCAGGAGGGCTTTATTTTTTCAAAACCGCCATTCGACGTACGCCCAAAACGTTTTTGGTGGATAATCCGAATCTGATGCCTGAACCCGACAATGAGATCATCAGCAGCGCTTCCGATCTGAAGTGGCTGGATGCTCAGCCTACAGAAGAGATATCTATTCAATCGCATGATGGATTAAAACTGCACGGTACATGGCTGGGTTCCAATAGCAGGTCTGATCATACGGTTATTCTGGCACATGGTTATTCGGGGAGAGGCAGAGAAATGGCTGGATTCGCCCGGTTTTATGCGGAAAAGCACGGTTATAACGTACTCATGCCAGATGATCGAGGTCATGGACAGAGTGAAGGTGATATCATCGGTTTTGGCTGGTTAGATCGGAAGGATTATGTCCAGTGGACCAACTTGGTGCTGGAAAAGGTGGGTACACAAGGGGAAATCCTATTGCACGGTATATCCATGGGAGGAGCAACCGTACTGATGACTGGTGGTGAAGCTCTGCCAAGCCAAGTTAAAGCGATTGTCTCTGATTGTGCGTACACCTCCGTAGAAGAAGAACTGACGTTCCAGTTGAAGCAATTATACAAACTTCCTGCATTTCCGTTCATACCCGTCACAAGTCTGATCTCCAGATGGAAGGCAGGATACTCTTTCAGGGAGGCATCCGCGCTGAATCAACTTGCCAAAGTCAACGTGCCTGTGCTGTTCATCCACGGTGAAGCCGATACGTTCGTACCAACAGAAATGGTGTACAGATTATACGAAGCTTGCCCGACCGAGAAAGAATTGCTAACCATTCCCCGGGCAGGCCATGGCACAGCGTTTCAAGTGGATCGCACCCGATATGAGACAGCACTCGAATCCTTTATGAAGAAGAATCTATCCCCTTCGTCCTTCATGCCAGTAAGTTCAGAGGCCAAGTAAAGGCGATGACCTTGTGTTTGTAGGCATACCCACGAATAAGAGGGTCGGCGTTGAATTGATTTTTGTGTGGCAATCTGGGTATTAAGTAGAAGATGCAAATCATTTTCTAAACGATGGGGGTATCTTGATGGGAAACGAACAATTTGAGGCTGCGCGAAAAGCAGAGGCAGGTTATCATTCCAATTTCTATCAGAATAATGAATTATTCGCCTCTGGTACCTGGATGTCGAGGCCCATGCCTATGGTTATGGATATGCTGGAACGTCTCCTTGCTCACAAGGAGGAACTGCGTGTTCTTGATCTTGGATGCGGAGTCGGGAGACATACGATACCGATTGCACAGCGTCTTGCCCAGACCAACAGTGAAGTCATCGGTGTGGATTTACTGGATGAGGCAGTAGACGGACTTCACAAGTATGCGAAAGAATATCAGGTTGATCATATCGTGCAGGCAGTGAAAGCAGATGTTGAACAATATGCTGTGGAGCCAAACTATTTTGATTATATCGCTGCTTGTTCTTGTCTGGAACATGTCTCCAATAAGCAAGCCTTCATGGAAGCGATAGACCGGTTACAGACCGGAACTCGTTCAGGGGGCATTCATTGTATTACGATGAGCACCAATGTGGAGGAGAAAGAAATCAATACAGGCAAGGAGATTGAACCATTAATTGAACTGAACTTGTCGACAGTTGAAGCGATTGCTTTGCTGGAGGATGCCTACAAAGGTTGGAATATTCTACTTCAAGAACATGTTACACAGACGATTGAAGAGGAAAAGTATGATGAACCGACACAGTTTCGTTGTGAACTGCTTCGTTTCGCTGTGCAAAAGCAATAAATTCTCTGCCGGGACCTGACAATGGACCCGGCACTCTTAATGTGTGGTCGGAAGGGAGATCGTTAAGGATGAATACATATGTAATAGGGATGGATGGAGGAGGGAGCCACACGCGTGTGGCTGTCGCCGATCAGAACGGGAAGATTTTATCCTATGTGCAAAAGAATGGTTGCAACCGCTATCACGATACCAATGCTGAGCAAAATGTGCTGGAGGCTATCGCCGAAGCGATAAATCAAGCCGGGCTCAAGCCGAGTCAGATCGCCTCCATTCAGGCAGGGATGGCAGGCTTGAATGAGCCTGAAGATACAGTTTGGGCTGAAGCATTACTCGCTCGTACGGGGATTACAGGCAGGATCAGTGCAGTAAACGATACGCACATCGCGCATACAGCGGCCTTCGACGGTGAGCCAGGCATTGTCGCTATTGGAGGGACGGGCTCTTTAATCCTTGGCAGAACGGAACAGGGGGCTTGGCTACGCAATGATCAGTTCGGACATTACGCGCCGACAGCAGCACGCTTTTTAGCTTACGACACGGTGCATTCCATTCTTGCAGGACGTTATGGGCCGCAGGATCAAGCTTGGATTGAGCAGGTGTTGGCATATTGGAATGTTAGCTCAGTCCGAGAGCTCACTGCGCTGGGGGTAGCCGGTTTTGCCGAAAATAAACAGGCGACCAACCGGAAATTTGGTCAGATGGCGTCTATGGTGACGGAAGCTGCTGCTCGCAATATTCCCCTCGCAGTTAGGGTATGTGACTCGGCTGCTGACACGGCCGTTGTGGGCATCTTGATGCTTGCATCCTGCTTTGAACATCCAACAGTGTCCTTGAATCTTACCGGAAGTTGTCTGAGTTCACCATATATGGTGGAAGCTGTTCAGAAAGGGCTGGATGCTGCCTATCAACCCAATGCAAAAACAATTCAATACATGACTAGCCATCTGCCAGCAGTTGGAGGTGCATTGTTGGATGCATATCAGATGGCGGTGATCAAGGGTCCAGACGACATCTCCACTGTGCTTCAATCAGAGCTGAATCGGCACACGACTTGAACTTTTAGAGGCTAACGACTACAATACGATAACGGAAACAAGCAAGGTATAGGAGGAATCAAGGTGTTAATTAATCTGAAATCACGCATACAGGAGCCGGAAGTGCAGGAGCTGTTGTCCTACTCGGTCTTTCCTGATCCGGATCACTTGAACCGTGCGTTGCAACAATATGTAGAGAAGGACGAACTGCAAATGGCCGGTTACGAAGATGAAGGACAGTTGATCGGTCTGATTGGATATGAGAAGACAGGAACAAGTGAGATTACCATTCATCATATCTCGGTTTTGCCTGAAAACCGCTTCAAAAATTATGGACGTGGTATGATCTCACAACTGTTGGCAACATACAATCCCGATAGACTGATCGCTGAGACAGAACTGGAAGCCGTCGAGTTTTATCGGAATACGGGGTTCGTGGTATATAGTCTGGGTGAATTATACCCAGGTGTGGAGCGATTCCGTTGTGTGCTTGAAAAAGAGGAAGATACAGACGAAGAGTAGCATAGAGGCATTTTATTACTTTAAGAAATATATGGATCATAATCATTACAGGATGTTGGATTTAGCAATGAGCTGAGTCGGACGTCCTGTTTTTTTGTTGTTTTTATCATAAAACCAGGAAAAAAGTATTGCTTCAAGAGATTGTTTCATTATAGAATAGTTTCACAAGAGAATAGTTCGTAAAGCGAACTATATAGATTCGGGAAAGGAGAATGAAGAATGAGTACACCGGATGCAAAAAGTTTGGTGAACCGCTATTTGGATGCTTCCTTTATGGTCAATAAGCGGTTTGATACGCGGATACGTGAACAAGTGGGGCAGACCATAACGACCGATCAGTTCTGCGCACTTCGTCTGATTGAAGAGAAACCTTTCTGCACGCCCTCTGATCTTGCAGAGCTTCTGTGTATAGGTAAGAGCAGCATTACTGCTTTGGTCAACAAGCTGGTAGATCGCGATTTGGTCCATCGGGCCGGGGATGAACGTGACCGCCGCGTTGTATATCTGACACTGACGGATACCGGACGACAGGTATACAGGGAAACAGAACAGGAAATACAGCAGATTCTGGAGCCTTATCTGGTTCATTTTAAACCGGAAGAGGTTCGGATTTTCATTGAATCTTTTGAGAAGCTTGCAGCTTTGCTAACGCATGAAGGAGGACAGGAGAACGAATGAGAGCGATACTAAAAGCAAGATGGTGGTTAATGGGGCTATGGGTTGTTGTAGCTGCCGTGTTGATGTTTACTGCCCCTAACATGAGTGAACTGATTCGGGAAAAGGGACAGTTTTCGGTTCCGGAAGGGTACTCTTCCACCCAGGCCGCAGCGATTTTGAATGAAGCTGCAGCACAAAAGGGAGAGCAGCAAGGCAGCCAGATCGCTCTTGTATTTTATAATCCGGAAGGTCTGGGTACCACGGGGAAACAAGAGGCAGAGAAGGCCGTTAAAAACTTGGAGGCCGACAAGGAGAAGCTGGGCATTCTGTCCATTCTGGAACCTTTCTCTCAGCCTGAATTGTCAGAGAAGATGATCTCAGCTGATGGCAAAACGATTCTAACATCGCTATCCATTGATCAGGGAGATCGCACGGTCAAGGAAATGCGGGAAGACCTGAATGAAGCATTGAAGTCCGTCAATGTGGAGCACTACATAACCGGTAAAGGTCTGATTGATGAGGACACCATTGAAAGTTCACAAGAGGGGCTTAAGAAATCGGAATATATTACCGTTGTCTTTATTTTACTTATTCTGTTCCTGGTGTTCCGTTCGTTTGTAGCTCCGTTTGTCCCGCTGCTGACGGTGGGGATCAGTTATATTGTATCGCAACAGATTGTTGCATTCCTGGTGGATGGGCTGGACTTCCCGATATCCACATTTACACAGATCTTTATGGTCGCCGTTATGTTCGGGATTGGTACGGATTACTGCATCCTGCTGATCAGTCGGTTCAAGGAAGAACTGGCTCATCATGAGAATACGTGGGATGCCATCATTGCTACCTATCGTACTGCCGGTAAAACGGTACTCTTCTCAGCACTAGCTGTGCTGGTTGGATTCATTGCGATTGGCTTTGCCCAGTTTATGTTGTACCGTTCTGCGGTTGCCGTAGCTGTAGGTATTGCAGTGATGATGCTTGCCTTGGTGACCATTGTGCCATTCTTCATGGCGGTGCTGGGCAAGAAGTTATTCTGGCCGTCGAAGGGATCACTTGAACATGCCGAGAGCAAGATCTATGGTGCAGCTGGTCGCTTTTCACTTAAACGTCCATGGGCTGCGTTACTCATCGTTGCAGCTGTCTGCGTGCCTCTTCTGGCAACCTACGATGGCAAACTGTCGTTCAATAGTCTCGATGAGATTGGTGAGAAATATGATTCCGTAAAAGCATTCAATATTATCTCTGACAGCTTCGGTCCGGGGGAATCACTGCCGGGTCAGATCGTTATTCAGAACGATGAAGCGATGGATAATGCGAAGTATATGGCCGTTGCCGAGAAAATTAGCCGGGAAGTAGAGAAAGTAGCCGGAGTCTCTGGTGTCCGCAGTATGACACGACCTACGGGGGATGAGATTAAAGATTTTGAAGTTACACAGCAAGTGGGAACATTATCGGATGGACTGGGTGAAGGCAAGACGGGTCTGGACAAAATCCGTGATGGTCTGAGTGAAGCCAGCAGTCAGCTAAGTAAAAATGAACCTCAGTTAAAAGAAGCTGCTGATGGAGCAGGTGAACTTACCAAAGGAACCTCCCAGTTGCAAGCGGGTATCACGCAACTCAGTCAGGGACTTGGGCAGATTGAAAAAGGCATTCGAGATGGTTCGGCAGGTGCAGGGGATCTGAAAGCAGGGCTCCAGCAAGCCAAAACAAGTGCAGATCAACTTGCGCAGGCGAACAATCAGTTGCTTGAAGCCTATCGTCAGGCGGGAGCAGGGGTCGCAGCACTGGGGGATGGAACCCGCGAACTGGAACAACAGCTGAACGGGGTTTCATCAGCTCTAACCAGTCTGTCCGAATCCTTCACAGCACTTGAAGAGCGTTATCCTGAATTGCAGCAAGATGCTGATTACCAGCGTATCAAAGGTACGATTGGTGAAACAGGTTCTGGCACAGCGCAGCTTGCTCAAGGTTTGGGGCAGATTCAGACCAAGCTGGGAGAAGCCGCTGCTGGAATCAATCAGGCCAATGAAGGGTTTGCCTCCGCAGCAGCCGGACAAAAAGCGCTTGCCGATGGCCTGGGTCAAATTGTAACAGGAATCAGTCAGCTTGAGACAGGTCTGAAACAGGCCGCTGATGGTCAAGGAAAAGTCATTAAAGAGATACCTTCCATTCAGAACGGACTTGGTCAGCTTCAGGGTGGTCAGGAGAAAATTCAGCAAGGCTTCTCGGATCTGAGTGGTCAACTGACACAACTGACGGATGGCTTGAATCAAAGTGTCGATGGTATTAAACAGGTATCCGGGGGACTGGATTCAGCGCAGGATTATCTGACACAATTGCAAAATTCACCAGATTCCGATCTGGCAGGCTGGTACGTTCCTGAAGAAGCACTGAACAGCAAAGATTTCACACAGGTATTTGATACGTATCTGTCTGAAGATCGGAAAACGATGACGATCGATGTTATTTTCGCCGAAAATCCATACGGAACAGAAGCCATTGATCGTGTTCCTGACATTGAGGCGGCAGTACATCGTGCGGTACAAGGCAGTACGCTTGAAAAAGCAGACATCGCCATTGGCGGAGTTACCAGTACGTTTGCAGATCTGCAGGAGATCTCGAATAACGACTATACACGTACTGTAATGCTGATGCTGGCAGGCACATTTATTATTCTGGTTGTGCTGCTCCGCTCAGTCATTATGCCGCTGTATCTGATCGTTTCCTTATTACTGGCTTATTTCACATCGCTGGCGTTAACCGAAGTGATCTTTGTTAATATCCTCGGATTCGCAGGCATCAGCTGGGTTACTCCGTTCTTCGGATTTGTCATGCTGATTGCACTCGGTGTGGATTATAGCATCTTCCTGATGGACCGTTTCAATGAGAACAAAGGCATGAAAGTACAGGATGCCATATTGTACGCGATGAAGAACATGGGAACCGTTATTCTATCTGCCGCGGTCATTCTGAGCGGTACATTTGCCGCGATGTATCCATCCGGTGTTCTCTCGATGATGCAGATTGCCACAGTAGTCCTTAGCGGATTGATCTTGTACTCTCTGCTGTTCCTGCCATTCTTCGTCCCAGTGATGGTGAAGATGTTTGGCCGGGCCAACTGGTGGCCGTTCCCGAACAAGGAACAATCAGATTCCGTTGATTCGGATCGGACCATAGGCATGTAATGCATTGCAATGTATCTGGCTCTGCCGCGTTATGCGGCAGGGCTTTTTTTATTTTTTGCCTCTACAGGAAAGCTGCAACTTGTGCAAAAGAAAGGTACATGCCTAAGGACACCATCCCGCGCTTTGTCGTCCCACTCATCATAAGATATAGAGCAGTTCATTATTGTTCAGAGAAACCACAGCAGAGAGGGGCGACGGGATGGTATATCGATATGTGGCTATAGGCGATTCATTAACGGTAGGTACAGGAGCGTTGCTGGGCACCGGCTTTGTTCCTTTATATCGGCGAATGGCGGAAATGAATGTCCGTACGTTTGTATCCATGGAAAATATGGGCGTGAATGGACTGACGTCGGGAGAAATGTTACAGATGATCTCATCGCATCCCCGAGTGCGGCAATCGCTGCGTGAAGCGGATATCATTACATTATCCATTGGTGGGAATGATCTGATTCGTACATTTAAAGCAAGTAATGGCATTCCGAATGCCGGAAAAATGACACAGGTGCTCGGAGAAACCCGCAGTAATGTATCCCAGATCATGCGGCACATTCGGCAGTTAAAGGGTAACAGTGAGTATATGGTCCGATCCATCGGATTGTACAACCCGTATCCACAAGCGACGGAAGCTGCGTACTGGGTGCGCCAATATAATTCGTTTCTGAATGGAGCGGGATCGGGCAACTATGCATGTGCTCAGGTATATGACAGGTTTGAAGGTCGTGAGCGTGAACTGTTGTTCTGGGACAGAGTACATCCCAATGCAAGAGGATATCGTGTCATTGCAGAGCAGCTTAATCGGACGGGATATTATCCATTCTCTTGATCACTTTGGAACAGAACTAGACCAAGCGATGGACTTCCTTTAAGATAAATAGATGACCGTTCCATTATGTGAGATAAAGGGGTTAATTTTGGTGCAATATATCGATTCCGGTTCCCTCCATCCTTCAGAGCAGCAGCGTATATCCGAAGTGTTGGCCTTATATGGTTTCACATCGGACTGGAAAGGCGAGCGTGGAAAGGGTGGGATGAATAATTCTACTTACATGCTCCATGTAGACGGGACTAATTACGTCATGAGACAATATGAAACACATAATGATCCGATGAAAATCACCTTTGAACACGAGGTGCTGGCAGCCCTCCAACGTTCGAACTTTAAGCTTGATACACCTTCACCTGTAAGGCGGTTATCTGGTGAGGGCGGTACATTCCTTCCTGTAAAAGATACCCTCACTGGTCATACCAAAATCGTGACTCTGTTTCATTATAGGGAAGGCATCAATCCCATCTGGCATACACCAGATCAATTGCTAGAGCTCGGTAAAGCGGCGGGGGCCTTGTCTTCTGTTCTGGCTACGTTGGATATACCACTTGAACCTGTGTATCCACCATACTATCGAATTCAGGATGCGTATCCGCTCTGTTCACCAGAACGTTTATTACAGCTATGCACATCGCCGCCGGAGCAATTGGCCGCATGTACAAATGAGCTGAAGCAACTGAGAGATGCGCTGCCAGATCTTTTTGAAGCTCTGCGTGGTATGGAACATCTGCCGCATCAATTGGTTCATGGGGACGTGAATGCCTCGAATGTACTGATAGATCAGCAGAATGGTGAAATCTGTGCCATTTTGGATTTTGAATTTGCGACATGGGATTTGCGGGTAATGGAGCTGGCTGTTCCGATGTCTGACCTCCTTACCATGGACAAGAGTGAAGATTGGATGTGGCAGGCACAGGAGGGCTTGATTAAGGGATTTCGGGAACACGTCAGCCTGGAACCAGAAGAGCTGTTAGCGATACCGCGATTGATTCTGCTACGTAGTCTGGATGTGGTCATGCATTTCATAAGTCGGATGTTCGAGGGGACAGATGAACCGGAAGTGGCTGTTGATCAGATTGTGAAGCTCAAACAGCGGATCGACTGGATGCGTCTGAATGAAGAACGACTGCATGAGATATTGGTGTATTAATATCGTTGTTATAAATGAAGTGCACTGTCTCTGCTTCTCAAACGAGGGCAGAGATCAGTGTACTTTATTGGTTAGAAGAGTTACATATGAATATTACAGCGTATGGCGGATGACATTACAATCCACGCTTGCGGAGCAAACTGCGGACAGCCCAGCGGCGCTCCTGGCGTTTCTTGTATTTGGGCAACGAGCGATAAACGTTTAAGGATTGCTCATAAGCTTGCTTAGCATCTGCATTGTTGCCAAGTGAACGATGTACCGAGCCGAGCAAATAATAAGCTTCACTGGATGAAGAATGAATCTCCTGAAACTGATGCACGTAATCCAGCGCTTTGTCCCGATGTGTTTCTTTGAAGGCTCCGGCGAGGGTTAGATATGGGCGTCCGTACTTGACTCTAGGGTTGATATCAAGGGCTTGCAAAATATGGCGTTCGCCTTTTTCGATATTCCCCAAATGCAGCTCAGTCGTCCCCAGTGCCTCCCAATACTCAGCCGATTGTTCGTATGGGCGCTCCAGTTCAAGCAATAAGGCATGTGCCTCATTGTAACGCTTGCGCTCAATCAGCAGGCGAGCCAGCTCCAGCTTGGATGACACTTCATTGGGGCTCATCGCAAGTTGTTGCCGAAGCCGGGAGATGTTACGCATTCGCTTGAGAGGTTTCGTGAAGCTTGGGAACACCCCAACGTAACGACGATCCAGGAAATATAGTATAACGAGTAAAATGAGGATGGCAATGAACGGATTACCTACAATCCGCCACAGAAGGCCAAAGATAAGAAATTTAATAAGCACAAGGTCAACTCCATTTATGATGTAATCGCGTTTCGTACACTTAAAATATACTTCGATTGATCCAGGGGATTAACCCCTCTCCGTTTGCGAGCATGAGTGACATCGGCAGGACAATCTTGGTACCCGGCAAACGAAGTCGTGAGTACCCCGCGGCCGCTTGTTTCGGAACGCAGCTTCACTGGATAATCCATTGAGGTGGCAAGAGGTATGAGCCCTTCAATAATACAACGCCCGTTACCGATGGCTGGGGCTTCGAAGGTTGCCCGCATATGTACCAGATCACTGAGGGCTTTTCCGCCATATTCCTCCGGGACCGTCAGTCTGAACTGAAGGAGGGGTTCCAATAACGTGGTACCTGTTTTTGCTAATCCATCCATGATTCCCATAGGCGTGGCTACGACAAAATCCAGCGGATGGGTATGCCAGACATGATGTTCCCCTTCTACCAGCGTGATGCGCAGATCGGTGACTTCCCAACCGAGCATACCTTGAGACAAGGCTTCGGGTATCCGTCGTTCGACTTCGTTCTGATATCGTACCAGCAGGTGATCGGCCCTTACGGTCGAGGTATAGATCAGACCGCTTCCACGAGGCAAAGGTTCGATCCTGAAGCGGAGGATGGCCCAGCAGGGCTTTGGCATCGTATAGGCAATGTAACCTTCTCCCGCTGCACGTGGGGTCTCCTTATAGATGACGGATGGCGGATCGAATACGACTTCCAGTCCGAAACGACTCAGTAACAAGCTGGATAAAATCTCAAGCTGAATGGTGCCCATGACCTTGAGATGCAATTCTCGTTCCTCTGGCAACCATTGCAGGTCGAGCAAGGGATCTTCGTCCGTCAACTCCTGCAATGCTGCCACCAGATCGGGGTAACGTGCCGGGTCTTTCCCATGTACTTGCACCGTCAACAACGGCACAGCCATCTGTGGCAGAGGAGGTACACCCTCGGGATTACCAATTATGTCACCCACATGTGTGTCGCTCAGTCCGTAGAGTGCAGCAATCTGTCCTGCGTGAACGGAACCGGTATCCGACCATTTTCGTCCGTCCATGCGGCGAATCTGAGTGACTTTTTCTTCAAGCTCCCGCGTCGAATTATGAATGGTATCCCGATTGTGCAGGCTACCACCATACATGCGGACATAGGCCGTGCGTCCCATCGTGCGATCACGTTCAATTTTGAACACAACACCGGATACAGGGGAGTCCACAGGCTGTGCAGGGGGAGGCAGAAATGCAAGGACCGCATCCAGCAATGCCGTGACGCCGATTCCTTTACCGGAAGCACCGTAACAGACAGGGAACATCTCACCCTGATGCACATACCGCAGGAATGCTTCATTCAGATCCATTTGGGATAATGGAGTCTCCTGAATGTAGGCTTCCATGACCTCTTCGTCCACCTCGGCAAGGATCTCGACCAGACCTGGAATGGATGGTGTGCAACCTGACAGAGAAACTGGATTCAGATTCCAGAGGGAGTCAATGCCAAGAAATGAATCTTCATGGATATGGCATGTTTGGATTTCGCATGCGAAAGGGGACAGGGTGGAACGAATCTGCTCCATTACAACAGAGGCAGACGCGCCAATCCGATCCATTTTATTAATATAGATGATGGTAGGGATGCGAAGTGAACGAAGCGCATGCCAGATGGCTTCGCTCTGGGACTGAGCTCCCTCCACTGCTGAGAGAATCAGAATAGCGCCATCCATCACACGCAGCGTTCGCTCTACTTCGGAGCTGAAATCAATATGTCCAGGCGTATCAATAAGGTCAATGATGGTATTCTTCCAGATCAGAGAGGTCATCGCCGCCTGAACGGATATGCCACGTTCTTTCTCGATATCGAGCGAGTCTGTGGCTGTTGTTCCATCATCCACACGTCCGGGACTGCGGACGACACCACTTTCGTATAACATATGCTCGGTTGTGGTGGTTTTCCCCGCATCAACATGAGCGAAGATGCCAATGTTCCTGCGATTCAATTCGTTTAACATGGAATGTTAAGCTCCTCTGACAACGGAACGCAATGTTTCCGGCAAGTAATAATACAGATTATCATACTACATCTGCCATATAGAAGAATATGTGGATATATATGATTAGGACCGGACACCGATGTTCCAGGCGATTTTTATTTTAACGGGAACTGTTCATGGTTCTGCGGTAGGCTGCAGGTGTAGTGCCGGTTAATTTTTTGAATTGACGATAAAAATGGGGCAGGCTGTCAAATCCGCAAGCATCCGCTACGGCGGCCATTGTCTCATCTCCTTGCACCAGATGCTCTTTCGCCATAATGACCCGTCGCGCTAATGCGTAATCCGTCAGAGTCATCCCTGTGTACCTTTTGAATGCACGACTAAAATGGGCAGGGGATACCGCGGCATACTGGGCCAGTTCATGCAGGGAGAGGCCATTCCGAAGGTTGTCATCAATATGAGAGATCGTGGAAGAGAGCCATGATGGACCCGAAGCGGACTTCCCTGGACTCGCAGGTCCCGCGGCTTCCAGACGTTCCAGAAAAACGAGCAGCAGTTGCAGTCTTAATAGAGCCGCATGGGCACTCAGATGATGTCCAAGCTGAAATTCTTCCTGAATGTCATCAATAAGCGAGGCCACCTTGGTTTGCTCCTCTTCGTTCAGATGTCTCTTATATACCCGTTGTTTGCGACAACGTTCAAACAGGCTCAGTAAGGAAGAAGCAGCACCTCCGGCGGTCGATGCCAGTAATCCCGGACTGAAGAATATTGCGGAAGATGTGACCGGGTTGCCTGCATCAGGCAAGGCTCGGTGTACCGTGCTACCTGGAATGATAAACAGATCTCCTTCCTGCATATTCTCCAGACCCGTGTCAATAAAAATGCTTCCCTGACCTCGATATACATAGATAATTTCATGCCAGTCGTGAAGGTGATCCGGCAATTCGCTCTGGGGGGATTTTGTGTCACTGTACACCAGGCGAAAGGGAATACCGGATTCTGCCTGGATAGTTGTACGAACAGGTGAACGCTCCATAGAGGCTCCTTTCCAAACCAACGTCTTCAACGAGATGTTATACCTAGTCATGAGAGAGTATATTTACCGCAATATAAGCAATTTAATTTCCTTTTATTGATGATACAATGAATTTAAAGCGTTTACAATATAAGGGTGCAAGCCTTCGGGCGGCATTCAGAGTGTACAAATAATCGATGAGGTGAGTGTCCATGTCGGCAAGCACGAAACGTCCCATGTTGAAGCTGAATCTGCTCGGAAGCGATGGTCAGCGCAAGTGCAAGGAGATTATGGAGCGTCCTGTGAAAGTTTTGCAGATCGGAGAAGGTAATTTCTTGCGGGGGTTTGCAGACTGGATGCTTCATGAGAGTGCCAGACAAGGCAAATTCCATGGAAGTGTAGCTGTTACTCAACCACGACCAGGAGGCAAGGCCAAGCTGGAGCAGATTCGCGATCAGGATGGCTTATATACGATGATTACACGTGGACTGTCTCAAGGAAAGCCGGTTGAGCGGACAGAGTTGATCTCCATTTTCTCACAGTGTATCAATCCATACGAAGAATGGGAGGCTTTTCTGAATTTGGCGGAACTGCCTTCACTTGAGTTTGTCATCTCCAATACAACTGAATCAGGATTGAAATATACGTATGCAGACTATATCGAGGGTGAACCCGTTCAATCATTTCCGGGGAAATTAACGGTTTTCCTGCATCAGCGATACTTGAAATTTGATGGTGACCCATCCAGAGGTTTGATTCATCTGCCATGTGAGTTGCTCGAAGGCAATGGTGATGTACTGCGCAGTTGTGTCCTCCGTCACAGTGAAGATTATGGGTATTCGGATGGCTTCCGTTCATGGATTGAGAATTATAATGACTTTCTGAATAATCTGGTAGATCGAATTGTCACAGGTGCGCCAACCCAGGAGGAAGCCGATTCCCTGACGAATCGCTGGGGGTACGAAGATCAATTGATCAATACGGCAGAGCCATATCATTTCTGGGCCATTCAGGGCGATGAATCACTGGACAAAAAACTGCCACTCAAGCAGGCGGGCCTCAATGTACACTGGGTGAAAGATCTGAAGCCTTTTCAGGTACGCAAGGTTCGGATTCTGAATGGTGCACATACGCTGATGTCTTCTCTTGGTATTCTGCAAGGCAAGCAATATGTGAGAGAAACGATGGAAGATCCACATTTTGGCCCATGGATTAGAGATGCTGTGCACCAGGAGATCGTCCCTGCTCTTGATATGCCTGATCATCATCTGGAACAATATGCGGAAGAAGTATTTGAACGTTTTCTTAACCCGTATATTGATCACAAATTGCAGGATATTGCATTAAATACGATCGGAAAATTCAAAGTTCGTGTGCTGCCTACACTTCTGGCCTACGAGCAAAATCAGGGAAGCTGGCCTGAACGTTTAATCCAGGGATTTGCGGGATTAGTGTGTCTTTATCGTCCTGTAAATACGCCTGAAGGCTACAAGGGACAACGACTGAATGGGGAATCCGTACTTTTGCGGGATGACCCGGATGTTCTAGCTGCTTTAGCTGCACATTGGGAGGGTTATGATTCACTTCATAGGAATCAGGAGCAATTGAGTAACCGAGTGGCGGCCGTGTTGTCGGATACCCTGATATGGGGCGAAAATCTGGATGCAAGAGAAGGGCTGCGTGCAGCAGTTGTTCGTGAAATCAGTTTGTTGGAAGGTGAAGGGGAATGAACACAACAAGTACAATCAATGACTGGATTGCCATTCAACCACAGGATGATGTGATTATAGCGCTTCGGGATTATGCCAAAGGAGAACGTATTACATTGCCGGACGGTGCTTCCTTTACACTGCTGGATGACGTGCCGAAGGGGCATAAGATTGCTGTGCATACCCTGGCGCCAGGTGATGATGTGATGAAATATGGTTTCTCCATCGGTATTGCCAAGGAGCAGATCGAGCAGGGAAGCTGGATTCATAGTCACAACCTGAAGACCGGTCTGCACGGATTGCTTGAATATGAGTACCAACCGACAACCCAGGTTCAGACGGACATGCCTCCGGAACATCTGCGTTCATTCGATGGATATTTGCGGCCTAACGGTGAGGCAGGTATTCGTAACGAGATATGGATTGTGAATACGGTCGGATGTATCAATAAAGTGTGTGAAGCGTTGGCACGTATGGGACAGTCACAATTTGGAAGTCGGGTAGATGGTGTATATCACTTTCCGCATCCGTTCGGGTGTTCACAGCTTGGCGATGATCTGAAGTACACACAACAGTTACTGGCTTCCTTGGTGGAGCATCCGAATGCAGGAGGCGTGCTGGTCATCGGTCTGGGTTGTGAGAACAATCAGGTTGATGAATTCCGTGAATGTATTGCTCCGGAATACCGAAGCAAAGTACGGTTTCTTAAAGCACAGGAAACGGATGACGAGCTTGAGGAAGGCCTTCGACTGATGGAAGAACTTGTGGAGATCGCTGAACATGAACAACGTCAGCCGCTTCCGCTCAGCAAACTCAAAATTGGCTTGAAATGTGGAGGCTCTGACGGGTTATCCGGCATAACAGCTAATCCGCTGGTTGGTTCCGTTGCGGATATGCTGGTTGCTGCCGGTGGAACGGCCATTCTGACTGAAGTTCCTGAGATGTTTGGTGCAGAGACGATCTTAATGAACCGGGCTGCCAATGAGCAGGTATTTCAAGATTTGGTGGACTTGGTGAATGGCTTCAAGCAATATTTTGTGAACCATGGCCAGAACATTTATGAGAATCCTTCACCTGGGAACAAGGCTGGAGGCATCACGACGCTGGAGGAAAAGTCACTTGGATGTACGCAAAAGGGAGGACGATCTTCGGTAGTCGACGTTCTGCGTTATGGCAAACGTGTGACTCAAACCGGTCTCAACATTGTGGAAGCACCCGGTAATGATCTGGTGTCTGTTACCGCACTATCTGCGGCCGGTGCACATATAGTACTCTTCACCACAGGACGTGGAACTCCATTTGGAGGCCCGGTGCCTACTGTTAAGATTGCGACCCAGTCTGATCTTGCGAATCGCAAAAAACACTGGATTGACTTCAATGCTGGCCAGTTGTTGGAGGGGCGGACGATGGACGAGGTAAAAGTACAGATGTTCAGCCAGCTGATTGATATTGCTTCAGGACGGTCACATACACTCAGTGAGCAGCATGGATTCCGGGAGATTGCCATATTCAAGGATGGCGTGATTCTCTAAATCCAGTATGGATGGAAGTCGTTATCGTGTGGGAAGCGTCATATCGTGGAACGCAGCCCATCCCGGTTGCATCTGTAACAACCGGGATGGGCTTTATTTAGATTCCAGGGATGCCAAGTGCTTTCGCGATGCTTGATAACGCGACTGGCGAAGCATGTTGCTGCAGTTGGGTAACCAGCAGTTCACGAGCTTCTGCGACGCTGCCTTCAAATGGCTCAATGCCATGACGTTTCATCCATTGGCCAGCAGTCTCATATGCAGAGCTGTTCCAAGCGACTTTACCTTCTGCGAGACCTTCTTTTTCTTTGGTTCCACTAATCACAATGGCTGCGCAGCCCTGAAGGTCCAGAAGACCGCGGTCAAATGTCTTCTTGTCCTCTTTTGCTCCATAACCGGCCTGTGATCGCAAGGCGCGTCCATCGATGCCTTCCTGTTCTTCAATCAAAGAATATAGTTTGGATGCTTCTCGTGATAGTAGACCCGCTTCATACTGTTCCTCAATGCTTCTGGAGTCGGCAAGTAGTCGGTGTACCCAAGGGAAGTATTCGCGCGAGACGAGAAGCGCTTTCTTTTTAACGAACTTTCCATATGCAGCAATGCCCTCTTCAGCCAGGCTTGAACGCCATAACCAGGGATCCAATTCATCATCCTTGTGCCAATGTTCTTTGGGTGTTAATGATGACAGTGAAGGATATTCGGCAAATAGAGGGGCGAGTGGGAGCAGTCCAATAGACTGGATTCGCTGTACTGCTTCTTCGTACGTTACAACAGGTTCATATGTCATGATATAAGCAGGCTCCTTTTAGTGTGTAGTTAGGCTACGACTTGTTTGAAGCAAGGTATTTCTGGCTCACTTCCTCGGCGTGCAGACGAATCTCGTTGCGAAGTTTGAGGGGTTCGATCACTTCGGCCTCACGTCCCAATCGGTAAAAGAATCGTACGGCCCAGTCCCATTCCCCTGGTGGACAAAGGAATGATAATTCCCAGAGATCCGGGGCAGTTTCAGTCATCTTTTCACCAATATGCTCGTCCTGTTCAGCTTCAATCATTCCTCGATAACTCAGTTGTGCCTTAACCAGGGTCGGCGGCTGTTCTGGAGATTGCGGCCTGCTCCGCTGTTGCTGTGCCTGTTCGTTCAGCTCCTGTGCTTCCTGTGGCTCGATCGCCTTGACATCGATAATTCGGTCGACCCGGAACAGACGTGGTTCACCGTGTTCCACAGAATAGGCTTCACAGTACCAGAAGCCGGAGGAAGCATAGACCCGTGTAGGACAGATATGTAGCCATCGCTCACGAGATGCGGAACGATACAGCACACTCAGCCATCCTTGTTCAGGTATGCAGGCTAGCAGCGGGTCGAGGTGATGCAGGATGTAATTGCGGTCTGGGATGTGATGATTCAGTTGTTTGAGCATGGGATCCATTCGGGCCATGATATCATCTGGAATGATAGCCTTAACTTTGTTCATTAGTGTCCAGCGTTTCTCGTGAAAAGGCGTATCTGCGTAGCAGCTCAGGCCCTCAAGAGCAAATATGAGCGTCGCTGCCTCTACCGGGTCCAACTGTAATGGGGGCAATACGTACCCCTCCATAAGTCTGAAGCCGCCCCCCGGCCCGGAAATGGCAATAATGGGTACATTCATCTCGGAGAGGGACTGGATATCCCGGAGAATGGTGCGACGAGAAACTTCAAATTTCACGCCCAATGAGTGTGCCGTTTCGTGACCTTGCTGTAATGCCATAACGATGGCGGCAAGCCGATTTGTTCTGTTCATGTCAGCCACTCCGTTTCGATCTTTGCGCCGCCGGAACGTGATGTCGAAGTTATGTACTATTGTAACAGCCTATAAGTGACATCATGAGTGTCACCAATATTTCAGCGGTATTCTTATTCTGCAATTGATCAGCTGCATGGTTCACACAAGCAAGTTCCGGCGGGCTTCGTTAAAATGTGTTTCTCGTCCAATTCGCTTTGCATACTGATATTTCCTTCTATCAAAAACACGACAGATCATGCCAAAAACCCGTATCCGATGTAGACAGATACGGGAAGTAGCAGCTTTTGGCTTGCAGAAGATGATAAAGGTCTGAAATCTATACCAATATCCTCATTGAAGACAATAACAAGTATAAAAGAAAATAATATGTGACACTTTGTATCACGGTATATACCGAATAACTTATTTCATTTCGAGGAGTTGTACTCCGCGGGCTTCAATCTCAATACTTCCCGAAAGCTCGCGATCAGTGAGCAGATCATGTGCCTTAGCTGTACCCAGATCATAGGATTGCGTGGAAGCATTATGGTTCATGACGAACAGGTAGGGTTTGCCGTCTTTGGTTCGTGCACTTACTTCAACACCTTCCGGTGTCGCCAGCAGGGACTCTACATTCTTGGCTGCTGCAAGCTGTCCCAGCAAACCATCCAGGAAACGTGCATCCGGGTCGGATGCAACGTACCAGGCTTCACCTTGACCAAAGGTGTTACGTGTCACAACAGGCATGCCTTTATAAAAGTCGTCTCCATATTCTGCGATGACTTCGGCTCCTTCACTGTGCAGCAGGTCACACAGCATGCCGCAGTCATACTCTCCTTGAAGATCGCCGTAGGCCTCTTTGAGTACAATGCGGTTCTTTTGCTCAGGCAGCAAGGCATCAATCTCTTCCACCCAGATTCCGAGCAACTTACGAAGTTCTCCCGGATAACCACCGGTTGTCACGAGATCGTTCTCATTGACAATACCGCTGAAGAAAGTCGTCAGGAATGTTCCACCTGCTGCAACATACTTCTCCAGTTTGGCGGCAAATCCTGGTTTGACCATGTAGAGGACAGGGGCAAGAACGATGTCGTATTTGCTAATATCCGTATCCACACTGACGATATCCACCTGGATGTTACGGCGGAAGAACGCTGCATAGTATTTATGGATCTGATCCACATAATTGAGGGCAACCGTAGGTCCGCTTGATTTTTCGATGGCCCACCAGTTATCCCAATCAAACACAATCGCTACTTTGGATTCTACAGTAGCATCCAGCGTAGTGTCGCCAAGGATCTGTAACTCCTTGCCCAGCTCAGCAACTTCGCGGAATACACGTGTATTCTCGTGACCGGCATGCTCAATAACTGCACCATGATACTTCTCACAGGCACCGATGGAGCGGCGGAGCTGGAAGAACATGATGGTATCTGCCCCGTGTGCAACAGACTGGTAACTCCATAGACGCATGACGCCAGGACGTTTCAATGAATTATATGGCTGCCAGTTCTGCTGACTTGGTGTCTGTTCCATAAGCATGAACGGTTGACCATCTTTCAGTCCACGCATGAGATCATGAGCCATTGCCGTGAAGCTGACGGGTGTGGCGAGACCGGGATAGCTGTCCCAGGAGACAATATCCATGTATTTTGCCCATTTGAAATAGTCCAGTTGCTTGAAGAATCCCATCAGATTGGTTGTAACGACAGAGTCCGGAATATGTTTTTTGATCGCATCGTATTCCAGGCGGTAACAATCCAGCATGCTGTCGGAGTTGAATCGGGAGTAGTCCAGCGAGATTCCCTGGAATGTTGAATTATTGTTACCCCAGTGTTCGCTCAAGTTGCTTGGTAATACAATCTCATCCCAATCGTAGAAGGTATGTCCCCAGAAATTAGTGTTCCATGCTTTGTTGACCTGTTCCAAAGTCTGATAGCGCTCTTTCAGATATACGCGGAACGCTTTCTCACAGTTGTCACAGTAACAGTCACCGCCATATTCATTGGAGATGTGCCATACGAGAACTGCGGGGTGATCCTTGTATCGTTCGGCCAGTTTATCCGCAATTTTCTCGGAGTATTTACGATAGGTCGGGCTGTTGGGACAGGAATTATGCCGCCCACCGAATTTGCGTTTGCGTCCATCGGCATCCACACGAAGCACATCCGGATATTTCTTCGCCATCCAAGCCGGATGAGCAGCGGTACTCGTTGCAAGGCATATATAGACGCCACTCTCATAAAGACGATGAATCAGCTGGTCGAGTTCTTCAAATTGATAAGTAACTTCATCAGGCTGAATCAGTGCCCATGAAAATACGTTGATTGTCGTGATATCAATGCCTGCCAATTGGAACATGCGCAGGTCTTCAAGGTGGGTTTCGTGATCCCACTGTTCCGGGTTATAATCGCCCCCGTAGAACATTTTGGGTAGTTTGCTGCTAATCAATGTGTTCACCTCTTGTATAAGAATAATCCTATATTATATGATACATATGACTTTTAAAATATAATAAAAGTAATGGCCTGTATAAGAATATGGAAGTATATTATGGCTTGTATCCAAGGAGGTATACCGTGTTTATCTCACCCCGACATCAACGATATTTCATGACATCACGTGATCAGCCCCTGCCCCTTTATATTGAGAGCCTTGGTTATAACGGCAATCAGGAGAAGGTGTCCAGACCCGTTGGATATCCATGTTACCATTGGCTTCAGACTGTGAAAGGTGCCGGGGAATTCAGGTTTGCCGGGTCTACGATTGTACTGGGAGAAGCATCCGGTATTTTGCTGCCACCTAATGAGCCACATGAATATGTGCGGTCCCAGGGGGAGTGGGAGACATTTTACATTACATTTGGGGGTTCGCAGTGTCCGGCAATCATGGAGTCACTTGGATTGGGTGAAGCGGCGTTCCATCAGTGGGAGCCGGGCAGCGCGTTCAACAATTACGGCCAGGAAGTACTGGATTCGATCAGCAGTGATCAGGATTTGTCGGGACTCGAAGCATCAGCAGATATATACCGATTTCTGATTTTACTCAAAAAACATGGCATGACGGGCAATCGTTCTTCGATCTCACATGCCGTGGAGAGGCTCGCTCCGCTCATTGCATTCATGGAACAGCATTACGCGAATCCCGAGATTGGTCTCCAACATATGGCTGACCTCACGGGGATCTCATCCAGACATCTGAATACCTTGTTTAAACAATCCTTTGGCATGACCGCTTATAGTTATTTCATTCTGCTGCGTATTCGCAAAGCCAAGGAAATCATGACCGCAGACCATAGACCCACGATTAGGGAAACAGCGGTCAGGGTAGGATTTCGAGATGCTAGCCATTTTGTAGCAACCTTTCGCAGGATAGAGGGAGTCACGCCTGAACAATTTCGGAATTTATACTAACCTGTACCGAATTGAACAAAAAGTGATGCCAGGAAGGTATTGATGCGGTAGGGTCATTGCCGTTATGATGGTATCGATTCCTGAGATTCGAAAACGATTAAACGGATCCGTGTATCCGTTCTACTTAGAGAGGATGATCGAAGATGACAACAACGATACCCTTATGGGATCATGCTGCACCTTATGCAGCCCAGGGACATGAAGACGAGATGCCACATTTGATTCCATTTATTCAGCCCGGTTCCGAGAGCGCTGTCATTGTGTGCCCAGGGGGTGGTTATGGATTTTTGGCGGATCATGAAGGTGCTCCAATAGCTGAACTGTTGAATCGCGCGGGAATAAGCGCATTTGTCCTGAAATATCGCGTAGCACCTCATCAGCATCCTGCACCAATAACAGATGGCCAGCGTGCCATACGTTATGTTCGTGCTCATGCCGAGCAGTATGGCATCAATCCTTCCAAGATTGCGGTACTTGGTTTCTCCGCAGGCGGACATCTTACGGCAACACTGGGAACGCTGTACGACGAGGGGCAGCCGGATCATGAGGATCTAATTGAACGCCAAAGTTCACGCCCGGACCGGGTTATTCTGTGTTATCCAGTCATTACGATGGAGTCTTATGGACATGCCGGTTCCCGTGAAAATTTGCTTGGATCAAATGCGTCTGCCGAGCAGATCAAAGCATTCAGTGCGGAACAACAGGTGAGAGCGGATGCTCCAGAAGCATTTATCTGGCATACCAGCGATGACCAGGCAGTGCCTGTGGAGAATAGCTTGCGTTATGCACTTGCATTGGGCGAGCATGGGATTCCCTATGACTTGCACGTTTTTGAGAAAGGTTCACATGGTCTGGGATTGGCTGAGGATAACCACGCGATTCGGGTATGGTCGGATCTGTGTCTCACATGGCTCAAGAATCAAGGCTGGTAATTTTTTTGGCTGGTAGCAAGTGAACGGTCCTGACTAATCGAGTAATTCGTATATTAGCGCTTTGAAGCGAAGGAGAAAATAACGATGAAATTGCAAAAAAACGACAAGCTTTTGTTTATCGGAGATTCGATTACGGATTGTGGTCGGGAACACCCTGTAGGTGAAGGCAGTTCAGGTCTGGGCCATGGTTATGTTGCACAAGTCTATGCACTATTGCGGTCCATCTATCCGGAATTGATGTTGCGTATCCAAAATGTGGGTAATGGTGGAAATACGATCCGTGATCTGAAACAGCGCTGGGATCGTGATGTGCTGGACCTTAAACCGGATTGGCTGACGATCATGATCGGTATTAACGATGTATGGCGTCAGTTTGATAACCCGTTGTCAACAGACTCGCATGTGTTTCTTGAAGAATATGAATCCACATTGCGTGAACTGGTAGCATCCGTTCGTCCAAACCTGAAGGGACTGGTACTGATGTCCCCTTATTATCTGGAGGCCAACCCGGAAGACCCTATGCGGGCAACGATGGATATATACGGAGAAGCAGTTCGCAGGGTAGCGCGTGAGTATGATGCAGTGTATGTGGATACACAGGCTGCATTTGCTCCATTTTGGGATCATTTCTACACGTCTGTGCTGACTTATGACCGTGTACATCCAGATGCAACAGGCCATATGGTACTGTCCAAAGCATTTCTGGATGCCATCGGGTTCGAATGGTCAGGCGGCGTCAAATCTTAAAAAGGACGTGATGGCATGAGCAACGTAACCGTAGCAGTACACATCCCGGCATTGCTGGGGGAAGGCCCGAGCTGGGATGCAGAGAACAATCGATTATTGTGGGTAGATATTGAAAGTTTCAAGGTGCATGTGTATGATCCGGCTACAGGGCAGGATCAAGCTTATGATGTCGGTGAACATGTCGGCGCTGTTGTTCCGTATCGTGGTGACGAAGTTGTGGTTGCCTTACGCAGTGGATTCCATACATATCACCTGCTTACGGGTGAGCTGCATGCCATTGAGGACCCCGAACAAGATAAGGATACCAATCGTTTTAATGATGGCAAATGTGATGCACGAGGTCGCTTCTGGGCAGGCACGATGAGCTTGAATAATGAAAGCAAAGCCGGATCTCTGTACTGTTTGGAGCAAGGGCAACCCGTTCGCACAATGGTACAAGGTGTATCCACATCCAACGGCTTGGGCTGGAGTCCGGATCGGCAGATCATGTATTACATTGATACCCCGACTCGTTCCATTGACCGGTTTGATTTTGATCTTGCAGCAGGTACGATACAGAATCGGACAAGCGTCATCAACATACCGGAGGAATTCGGTTTTCCGGATGGGATGACAGTCGATGGTGAGGGCATGCTGTGGGTTGCCCACTGGGGCGGAGGAAGAGTCACTCGCTGGAACCCGGATACGTCGGAGCTGTTGCAACAGATCGAGGTGCCGGTAGATCAGGTCACATCCTGCTGTTTTGGTGGACCGGATCTCGAAGATTTGTACATTACAACAGCACGTACCGGCATTAAGGAAGAACGCTTGAAGGAGACACCGGAAGCTGGCTCGCTTTTTGTCATCAGACCTGGGGTTAAAGGCCAGGAGACTCACGCTTATGGTAGCCTGAAGTAACATATAAAAGTCGAAAGATGCTGTTCTGACAGCATCTTTTTTTTTGTTGTGTAAAAAAAGATCAAAAGCTGAAAATATTTTACAAAAATCGGAATTTCGACAGAGGGGTTTGCGGATTGCCAGCGAATGTTATTTATTGAAAGTATTATCCAGATAACCACGAAATAAGAACAATTATGTAAGCGCTTAAATATGGGCTGAAAGGAGGTGAGGCTTCTTGTTTAAAGGGATGCATTGATTCGTCTGGCACGCCATCATCAGCACGATGAGACAGCGGGGATAGACCGAAATGCAGTATCGAAGTTGAAGAGGAGGAGAAGTTGATATGAGAACGTTTATGGGGAAATTGAGAATAATGAGCCTAACGGTTGCCGTGGTAACGGCTTCGCTGGGAGGTCTTGCTGGGACTACGGCAGCGGCACCGAGTGAAGCCTACGAGTGGAAAAACGTGGTGACTGGTGCAGGAGGCGGGTTTGTACCGGGTATTATTTTCAACGAGTCGGAAAAGGATCTGATCTATGCCCGTACGGATATCGGGGGAGCATATCGCTGGAATGCAGCTGACGAGAGCTGGATACCGTTAACGGATTTTGTCGGCTGGGATGACTGGAACAAAAACGGTGTGGACGCACTGGCTACGGACCCGGTTGATCCCGATCGGGTGTACATGGCAGTTGGGACGTATACGAATTCGTGGGACCAAAATAATGGCTCCATCTTGCGCTCTACGGACCGGGGAGATACATGGCAGACCACAACACTCCCGTTCAAAGTTGGCGGCAATATGCCAGGACGTTCAATGGGAGAGCGTCTGACTGTGGACCCGAATGATAACAGCATCCTGTATTTTGGTGCACGAAGCGGCCATGGACTTTGGAAAAGTACCGATTATGGTGTGACATGGAACGAAGTCACAAGCTTCCCGAATCCGGGGGACTATGTACAAGACCCTTCGAATGAATACACAAGTGACATCGTAGGTCTGGCATGGATTACGTTCGACAAAACAACAGGTTCTGCAGGGCAGGCAACCCAGACGATCTATGTGGGAGTTGCTGATAAAGCGCAAAGCGTATATCGCAGTACGAATGGTGGCTTGACCTGGTCAGCTGTCGCTGGTCAACCTACAGGTTATATTCCACATCATGGTGTGCTGGATGCCGATGGCAGTCTTTATATCACGTACAGCGATGGTGTAGGTCCGTACGATGGGGAAAAAGGCGATGTGTGGAAGCTGAACACCTCAACAGGTGTCTGGACTAACATCAGCCCGATTCCAAGCAGCAGCACGGATAATTATTTTGGATATGGCGGGTTGGCTGTCGATGCACAGAATCCAGGTACATTGATGGTTGCGACATTGAATTCCTGGTGGCCGGATGCTACTTTGTTCCGCAGCACCGATGGTGGAGCGACGTGGACACGCATATGGGAATTCGAAGGATATCCGAACCGGAAATTGCGGTATACTCAGGACATTTCGGCAGCCCCATGGCTCACCTTTGGTATTACTCCTGCCCCACCCGAACTATCTCCAAAACTGGGTTGGATGATCGGGGACCTGGAGATTGATCCGTTTGATTCGGGTCGCATGATGTATGGAACCGGTGCAACCATTTATGGAACGAAGAACCTGACGGACTGGGACGACGATAAAAAAATCAATATTTCAGTGATGGCGAAGGGTGTTGAGGAGATTGCCGTACTGGATCTAATCAGCCCGCCAAGTGGTGCACATTTGTTAAGCGGGGTGGGGGATGTCTCGGGATTCCGTCATAACAATCTGGATCAGGCTCCATCTACCATATTTACGAGCCCGAACTATTCTTCCACAGAAAGCTTGGATTTTGCCGAGTTAAGTCCGAATACGATGGTTCGTGTAGGTAAAGCGGATTATGCTGCTGATCCAAATGCGAAATCCATAGGTTTGTCCAGTGATGGAGGCACAACGTGGTATAAAGCCAATGCAGAGCCTGCCGGCACAACCGGAGGCGGCACTGTAGCCATCTCTGCGAATGGCAATCGACTGGTGTGGAGCACGTCAGACAAAGGTGTACATTATTCAACGGGTGGAAATTCCTGGACAGCAAGTACGGGGATACCTGCACAGGCGAAAGTGATATCCGATCGCGTTAATCCTAATACATTTTACGGATTTTCGGCAGGGAAGGTCTATGTGAGTGTTAATGGTGGTGCTTCCTTCACGGCATCGCCTGCGACCGGACTTCCGATTGAAGGAAATGCAGATCTGGATGCCGTTCCGGGTGTTGAAGGTGAACTTTGGTTTGCAGGCGGCAGTGAGGAAGAAGGCCCTTACGGATTGTGGCATTCCACGGATTCGGGAGCAACATTCACGAAGCTTGCCAATGTAGAGGAAGCAGACAGTATCGGATTTGG
This sequence comes from Paenibacillus sp. USHLN196, assembly GCF_037144955.1. Taxonomy (NCBI): domain Bacteria; kingdom Bacillati; phylum Bacillota; class Bacilli; order Caryophanales; family Paenibacillaceae; genus Paenibacillus; species Paenibacillus sp. USHLN196. The sequence goes on from NZ_JBBCYH010000004.1 coordinate 628,753, forward strand.
TAAAGCTGCTCCTGGACAGAGTGTTGTCGCGTTATACACGGTTGCACAGATCGATGGAACACGTGGATTTTTCCGCTCCGATGACGGCGGGGCTAATTGGGTACGGATCAACGATGATCAGCATCAGTATGCTCGTGTAACAACGATTACGGGTGATCCGCGTTTGTATGGAAGAGTATATCTTGGAACGAATGGTCGCGGAATTCTGTATGCTGACCGTGTGGGAGGTAACAATGGCGGAGGAGATGGGGGGGGGTCAACCCCTGTGACCAACTCGGTGATTACACCGGTATCAGCCGAATTTGATCGCAAAGTTGGAAATCAGGCTGATATTCCCGTCGCGTTAACACTGAACGGGAATACACTTGTATCCATTCGCAACGGGAATGCAACGCTGGTTTCAGGTACAGATTACACGTTAACAGGTAATGAGGTCGTATTAAGTAAAAACTACCTGGCTTCACTGCCAAATGGCGCAGCGGCGCTAACCTTTCAATTCAGCGCAGGCGCTCATGCGACCTTGAATCTGCTCATTAAAGACACGACGGCTGCACCTGCTGGAACGATACGCATTGAGATGTTTAATGGCAGCACTTCAGCGACGGGCAGTTCCATTAATCCCAAATTCAAACTGACAAATACGGGGACTACAGCACTAAATCTGTCCGATGTGAAGATCAGATACTATTACACCATTAATGGCGATCAGCCTCAGAGCTTCTTCTCTGACTGGGCAACTGCCGGAAGTGATAATGTAACAGGCACTTTCAGTACACTCAGTCCGGTACGGACGGGTGCTGACCACGTGCTTGAGATCGGATTCAAATCTTCCGCTGGAACATTGAGTGCAGGGCAGAGTACAGAGATCCAGACCCGGTTCTCCAAGAACAACTGGACCAACTATACACAAACGGATGATTACTCTTTTGCAGGTAACCAGACTTCCTATGCCGAATGGTCCAAAGTGACTGGGTATATAGCCGGAAGTCTTCAATGGGGCATCGAACCTTAGCCTCCGGTCAAATATAATAAATGAATGAAAAGGGAGTTCTGAGTCGCCAAATGATTAAAAGGCGATTCAGGGCTTCTTATTTTGTCGAAATATAGTGTAAACTATAGAGAGTTACCATTGCTTATACGATCGTTTTAGGATATAAAAAGATGTACAATTATTTTAAAATTAATGTAACCGCTAACACTGGGAAGTGTTTATAACCGATATATAATAGTTGGTATAACCTGTACAGATATAGAGGAAAGATTAGACAAGGGGGTCGCGATCATGAACCGGTTGTGCAAGGTGCTGATTGTTGACGATGAGTTTCTGGTAAGACAGGGTATAAAGCACCATATGAACTGGGAAGCCGAAGGATTTATCATTGTGGGTGAAGCTTCTAACGGTGAAGAAGGATTACAGCAGGTGGACCTGTTAAAACCGGATATTGTGATTACCGACATTGTCATGCCTGTCATGGATGGCGAGACTTTTGTTCGCACACTAAAAGCCAGTAATCCACAGATTGAAGTGATTGTTCTTAGCAGCTTCAGTGAATTTGAGTATGTACGTTCGACGCTTCAGCACGGGGCAGCAGATTATATTCTGAAACCCAAGCTGGATACGAATGAATTATTGCAGGTCCTTCAACGAACAGCAGGTAAAATTCCGGAGTTACAGTTTGAGCCGTCGCACGATGGCTGGAGACTCGGTCAACTGATGGAGAAGATGCTGTCCGGATTTACACTGGATGAAGATAGCGATATGCCGATGATTCGAGACACCTTTCCGTATGAATCCTTTCGCTTGCTTGTGTACAAACCCATGAATGCTGAGGGAAATCCACTGAAGCTGGATCAGGAACAGCTCGAAAACAGGCTCCGCAGTGATCTGTCTGAAGTGGAATGTTCAATGGTTCCGGCAGAGGGCGCACTTCCCATCATGCTTCTTAATGTCGATCCTGCGAGAGATGAATGGATGGTTGAACGCATCAGACAGCTGGCTAATGAAAATGCAGCAGGACAGGGCAACCCTGGTTGGGTACTCAGTGACAGCTTTACTTCATTTGAAAAGATGGGCATCGTATACCGTGAACGCCTGATCAAGCTAATGGAATATCGTTTCTATTATAAGGATCGACCCATTCTGGTGTATGGTGAACTTCCGCCGATGCATCCGGCAGGTTACCAGTTCAATGTGAACATGTTTTTGCAGCATGTAAAACGTAATCGGGTCGAAGCGGCAAGAGAGTACTTGCAGGATCACGCGGCAACTCTCGGGCGTGATTATATTGCCGATGTGTTTGAGATCAAATCATTTCTTGGTAACTTGATCTTCAACGTAACGATTACCCTGGCGGATATGGATGTTCAGTCTGCCGGGCTTGAAGAGAGCAAATATACGTATTTTAAAAATGTGGATGGGGCTTCGAGTCTGAGTGAAGTCATGGCCGTGCTTGATCAATTCATGACGGAAGTTCAGGAATGTACCATCGATACAGGTGGAAAACGAAGTGATCCGAATATGAAGATGCTGCTGGATTATATGCATGAGCATTTTGACCAGCCACTCGGGCTTGCTGAAGTAGCGAAGCACTTTCATTTTAATCCATCGTACTTGTCCAGTTACTTCTCATCTCACAAAAAAGAAGGATTCAATGAATATTTGAATAAAATTCGGATTGAAAAAGCCGAGGAATTGCTTCGGTCCGATGATGTAACAATCTCGGAGATCAGCAGCATGGTAGGTTATTCCGATCATAGTTACTTTTGCAAAGTGTTCAAAAAATTCACCGGACTATCACCAAGCCGATACCGGCGCAAATTCTGGGCATAAAGTCAGAAGGATAAGATCATGAAGAAATGGATGAACCAATTATCTCGTCTCGGATTATTTCCCAAGTTGTTTCTGGTTATGGTTGTCAGTATTGTTCTCGTCTCTGTGCTCATCTTGTGGACGACCATTCACATGTCAACCAATCTGTTCACCGAGACGTTCAGCATCACGAACTCGAAGGTACTTAATCAGATCAAAACGAATTTTGAATCGTTTAACGAGGCCATTGCTGCCGTATCCAATAATGTAACTCAGAGTGGAGCCATTCGAGGATTCCTTTCTGAAGGAGATGCGGATTCACTCACCATGGCCAAATCCTTCTATAATATGCGTGAAACGATGGAACGTATTCAATCGATAACAGAATCGTATGAAGTAGGGATAACGATTATCGGGATCAATGGGCGGAGTTATTCCACTAATCGTGCTCACCTTGAGATGTCAGTGGATGAATTGAAAGAGGAACCGATCACGGTGGAAGCCGCTGAGACGCCGAGTCGTCTTATCTTTGATGATTACCAAAACGATGCAACGGTCGGAAGTCAGCAGATGATCTCTGCCACGAAAGCACTGACGGATCGAACCCGCAGCCGAATATACGGTACGCTTTATGTCACTATGAGAGAAGAGGCGTTCCGACAGTTCTATGCCAGCTTTACTAGTCGAGGCAATGACGTGGTCATTATGAACGAAAAAGGTGAGATTGTATCTTCGAATCGTGAAGACTGGATTGGGACAACTCAGCTCGATTTGCTGTCCTATGCCCGAGAGATGAACAAAACGTCTCCGAGAAGCATCAATGCTCGTGTGATGGATCAGGACAGCGTTGTTCTATCGGAGTATTTACCGTTCTATCGGTTTTACATTGTCAATGTCGTGGATAAGGATCTGGCGATGGGTCAACTCATCGACATGAAGACGGTTGCCCTGATCTGTGCAGCAATTGTTGTAGGGGCTCTTATTCTGGTATTTCTCATCACCAGCCAGATTACCAAATCCCTGCGCAGACTTGTGAAGCAGATGTCCAATATTACGAAAAGTGATCTGGACAACTATATTCCGGTGAGCGGAAGCTACGAGAGCAGGCAGCTGGGCCATGCTTACAATTACATGCTTGATGAACTGCATGATTATGTGGATCAGTTAGTGCAGACCCAGCATGAACAACGTAACGCAGAACTTGCAGCTTTACAGAGTCAGATTAATCCTCACTTCTTGTACAACACACTTGCTTCTGTCAAAGTTTTGGTGCAACAAGGTAACAAGGACAGGGCAGCGGAGACCATTAATGCGCTGATCGGATTGCTACAGAATACGATTAGTGATGTGAGTCAGACCGTTACGGTTGAACAAGAAGTCGAGAATTTGAAAAATTATGTCTTCATTAATCACGTCAGATATGGAGGCCGGATTAAAGCAGCTTTCTACGTCGCTCCCGATTGTACACATTACCATGTACCGAAGCTGGTTATACAGCCGTTTATCGAGAACGCATTTTTCCATGGATTTATCAAAAAAGAGACGGGCACGATTCATGTCATGGTTTCCAGAGCGGGGGAATCGCTCATCTGTGAGATCATGGACAATGGTGATGGAATTGAAGGGCTTGTTATGGGAGAAACATTGCCTAATCCGAAAAACAATCGTCAACTATTCAGCGGCATCGGAATTCGCAATGTGCATGACCGCATTGAGCTATTGTATGGTTCACCTTACGGTGTCACGATTATGAGCAACGTCGGTGAAGGGACAAGAGTGACCGTAACACTGCCTTTGATCACGAGTTGAGTTGTATACCTAATCCAACTGAATACACCCGAAATTGAGATCCCTCGCTTCTGTGTTTCTGCAGAGACGGGGGATTTTCATGTTTCAAAGGTGAAGTGAGAATACATATTTGTACTATTTCAAGATCAAGAAATTACAAAATCAAAAGAAATTACAAAAAACCAAATTTAATGCAAGCGGTTTCTGTAAAGGTTTTCATTGTAGCAATAAGATGACAAATCCGTACAAAATTATTACTAACGAATGGAGATATGGGAATGATAAGATGAATATATCGAAAGCAACCGCTTTCAGAAAACGCAAACAAATTACACACAAAGAGGTTAAAGGGGAGTTGAATGTTTTGAAAAAAATGTGGGTATTGATGCTCGTTACAGTATTGCTGTTGTCTGCATGTTCATCTGGTGGTGGAGGTAATTCCGCTAGTGGTGGCGACGAAAAAACAAACGAAATTACGGTCTGGGCTTGGGACAAAGCTTTTAACGTTGCTGCAATGGAAACAGCAAAAGAAGCATATCAAAAAGCAAATCCTGATGTGAAAATTAACATCATTGAATACGCTCAAGCTGATATCATTCAGAAACTGAACACAGGTCTTAACTCCGGAACTGCCAGCGGTCTTCCAAACGTAGTTCTGATTGAAGACTATCGTTCACAAAGCTTCCTGAATGCATATCCTGATGCGTTCAAAGATCTGTCTTCCAACGTCACGGCTTCCGACTTTGCAGATTACAAACTCGGACCAACAGCATTTGATGGCAAACAATACGGAGTACCATTTGACTCCGGCGTTGCTGGCTTGTACTACAGAACAGACTTGCTGGAGCAAGCTGGCTACAAAGCAGCTGACCTGCAAGACATCACTTGGGATGACTACATCCAAATTGGTAAAGACGTAAAAGCTAAAACAGGTAAAGAGCTTCTTTCTCTTGACCCGAATGACCTTGGTTTGATTCGTATGATGATCCAAACTGCAGGTAAATGGTATTCCGCAGAAGATGGTAAAACACCTGACATTGCAACTAATGCCGCTCTGAAAGAAGCGTTTATTACTTACAAAGCAATGATGGATGCCAACATTGTTAAATTGCACTCTGACTGGAGTCAATTCGTTGCCAACGCCAATAACGGTAGCGTAGCAACAATTCCTACAGGTAACTGGTTCTCACCATCTGTACGTCAAGAAGCTTCCCAATCCGGTAAATGGGCTGTAGCTCCAATACCGAAAATGGCTGGTCAAGCAAACTCTGTTCACGCATCCAACCTGGGTGGTAGCTCTTGGTATGTTATGAACAACGTTCCTGGTGCAGATCAAGCAGCTGATTTTGTAGCAAAAACATTTGGTTCTGACAAGCAATTGTATCAAGATCTGTTGAACAACATCGGCGCAATTGGTACGTACAAACCAGCAGTTGATGGTGACGCGTATGCCAAAGCAGACGAGTACTTCGGCGGACAAAAAATCTTCACAGACTTTGCGAATTGGACGAAAGAAATTCCAAGCGTAAACTATGGTATCAACACTTATGCCATTGAAGATATTCTGGTTGTAGAAATGCAAGCATTCCTGAACGGTAAATCAATCGATGACGTTCTGGCTGATGCACAAAAACAAGCTGAAGCACAATTAAACTAAGATACCCAAGGTAACTTATAGAACCCTAGGAAACATCGGAGCCGTCTCCCACGTCCGGCGCAAGTCGAACCGGATATGGCGAGAGGCTCCGTGGGTTCTACCCATGTTCCATGGAGAGAGAGGAGCCATACTGTGAAAGCCATGAATACAGGAGACAGTCTCCAAAAGAAAAATAATTTGACTGGATGGGCTTTTGTTTTGCTGGCTGTTGTCGGGATTGTTGCATTTTACTTCTACCCGATGATTCAAGCGCTGCTCTTATCGTTCAAGTCTGGTGTAGGAGCCAATCTTGAATTTTCGGGCCTTTCTAACTACAAAAGATTGTTAGTGGATACAACATTCCGTACAGCATTATCGAATACATTTATCTACTTGATTATTCAAGTGCCTGTAATGATTATTCTTGGTTTGTTTATTTCCGTATTGCTGAATGACAGCACACTACGTTTCCGGAGCTTCTTCCGTACAGCGATTTTCTTGCCTTGTGTAACTTCATTGGTAGCGTACTCTGTTGTATTCAAATATCTGTTCGCACCAGATGGAATGGTGAATCAATTCCTGATGGGCTTGCACATTATTGGCGATCCAATTCAATGGATCACAGACCCGTTCTGGGCTAAAATTACGATCATAATCGCCGTTACTTGGCGTTGGACCGGATATAACATGATTTTCTATCTGTCATCCCTGCAAAACATCGATCAATCGATCTATGAAGCTGCAAGAATTGACGGAGCGAATGCTTTTACACAATTCTTCAAAATCACAGTACCTTTGCTTAAACCGATTATCCTCTTCACGTCCATCACATCAACGATTGGTACATTGCAAATCTTCGATGAGATCATGAATATTACCAAAGGTGGTCCAGGTAATGCGACCATGTCGATTTCACAATACATCTACAACCTTTCGTTCAAATATTCACCGGACTTCGGTTATGCAGCAACAGTGTCGTATTCCATCGTAATCTTGATTATTGTATTGTCCATCATCCAGTTTAAAGTGGCAGGTGATAATAAAAATGGCTAAAGCTAAAGCAAAACGGATTTTCACGTATGTGTTCCTATCCATCGTCGCCTTTGTATCCATTTTCCCTTTCTTCTGGATGCTGGTCAGTTCAACAAATGCATCAGTCGATGTAACCAAGGGTAGACTGCTGCCCGGTTCAGCCTTCATTGATAACTTCAACAAACTGATTGAATCGACGAATCTGGTACAGGCTCTCGGAAACTCGGCGATTATCTCTGTGGTCTCCACTCTCTTGGCACTGTTTATTGGTTCCATGGCAGGTTATGGCTTCGAGGTATATCGCACGAAGTCTCGTGACATTGTGTTTAATATCCTATTGTTATCCATGATGATTCCGTTTGCAGCGATTATGGTACCCCTGTATCGTATGTTTGCAACAATCTCGGGAGTTGCACCGGTTATCGGAATTAACACGATGGCAGCAGTTATCTTGCCAACCATCGCAACAGCGTTCTTGATCTTTTTCTTCCGTCAGAACACCAAAATGTTCCCGAAAGACTTGCTGGAAGCTGGACGTATTGATGGTTTGAGTGAACTCGGGATCTTCCTGAAAATCTATATGCCAACCATGAAAACAACATATGCAGCGGCAGCAATTATTACCTTCATGAGTAGCTGGAACAACTATTTGTGGCCACTCATTGTATTGCAAACACCTGACCAACAAACGATTCCACTGTTGATCTCGAACCTCGGTGCTGGTTACTCTCCGGATTACGGAGTAATCATGACAGCGATCGTTATTGCAACACTACCTACAGCAATCGTTTTCTTCATCATGCAGAAACATTTTGTTGCAGGTATGGTAGGTTCCGTGAAGTAATGAAAACAGCATAATCCGTGCAAATGACGGGTGCAGGAAAGAAGAGAGGGCGCTGTTATAGCGTACCTCTGTCTTTTTTGTTTATGTAAAGCAAAAGGAAATCCAGAGTACACCTTGAATAAGTCAAACTATAACGTTTTAAAGGGAGAGAGAGCCGATGAAAGCAACAAAGGCAGATATCAACTGGTTGGGGGACGTAAGTGTATTTGAGGTGAACCGTCTTCATGCCTATTCCGATCACCGTTATTACCAAACAATGGAAGAAGCAGTAGGTTCAGGCGCGATGTCCATGCGTTATGATCTGAATGGTACGTGGAAATTCAACTATGCCATTCGTCCGGACAGCCGTTCTGAGTTTTTCTATACATCCGATTTCTCCAGTGAAGGCTGGGATGATATTGAAGTTCCGGGACACATCCAGCTTCAGGGATACGGACAGATTCAATATGTAAATACACAATACCCTTGGGATGGTCTGAACGAAATTCGTCCGCCGGCATTGCCACAGGATAAAAATCCGGTTGGGAGTTACATTCGCACATTCCACCTGCCGACAGGTTGGGAGTCGAATCCGGTATATATTTCTTTCCAGGGTGTAGAGTCTGCATTCTATGTATGGCTTAACGGACAATTCGTAGGATACGGGGAAGACAGCTTCACGCCATCTGACTTTGATCTGACGCCATTCCTTCAGGATGGAGAGAACAAACTTGCTGTTGAGGTGTATCAACGCAGCACAGGCAGCTGGCTGGAAGATCAGGATTTCTGGCGTTTCTCAGGCATTTTCAGAGATGTATATCTGTATACTGTTCCGGCTGCACACGTTCGTGATGTTCATGTTCGCACAGATCTGGACAAGTCTTACACCAACGGTACATTGCAACTGGATCTGAAGCTGGAAGGAAAAGCTGTTGCAGGAGCGCGCGTAGAGGCTGAACTTCGTGATCGTGAAGGCAATACCGTTAAAACGTTTGAATCCCAAGTTAACGATGGACAAGTAAGTCTTCGTGAAGATATCGGTAGGGTGAACCTGTGGAGCGCAGAGATTCCATACTTGTACCGTCTCTATCTTCGTGTATATGATGCTGCGGGTACACTGGTTGAGGTTGTTCCTCAAGCCGTTGGTTTCCGTACATTCGAAATGATCGACAAAGTAATGCACATCAACGGTAAACGTATCGTATTCAAAGGTGTGAATCGCCATGAGTTCAACCCGCGTCGTGGACGTGCGGTTACGAAGGAAGATATGCTGTGGGATGTTCGTACGATCAAACAAAACAACATGAATGCCGTACGTACGTCACACTATCCAAACCAAAGTCTCTGGTATGAGCTGTGTGATGAATATGGATTGTATGTTATTGACGAGATGAACCTGGAGACACACGGATCTTGGCAGAAACTTGGTGCTGTTGAGCCTTCATGGGTTATTCCAGGTGACAAACCGGAATGGCATGATATCGTTATGGACCGCGCTGTATCCATGGTGGAACGGGACAAAAACCATCCGTCCATTCTGATCTGGTCTTGTGGTAATGAATCACATGGTGGTGAAGTCATCTACAAAGTATCCCAATATTTCAAATCGGCTGATCCAACACGTCTGGTGCATTATGAAGGTGTATTCCATGATCGCCGTTTCGATGAGACCAGTGATATGGAGTCTCGCATGTATGCCAAACCGGCTGACATTGAGGAATTCCTGAATGCGAATCCGACTAAGCCGTATATCAGCTGTGAGTACATGCATGCCATGGGTAACTCCATTGGCGGTATGCACAAATATACGGAGTTGGAAGACAAATATCCGATGTATCAAGGTGGATTCATCTGGGATTACATCGACCAATCCATTTATAAAAAAGATCGTTACGGCAAAGAGTTCCTCGCTTATGGCGGAGATTTTGGTGATCGTCCATCAGACTACTCCTTCTGTGGTAACGGGATCGTTCATGCTGATCGTAAAGTAACTGCGAAAATGCAGGAGGTCAAATTCCTGTACCAGAACATCAAGCTGTTCCCGGATCGTGAAGGCGTTAAAATCGTGAACGGTAACCTGTTTGCAGATACATCTGCGCTAGAACTGGTTTACAGCCTGGATCGTGAGGGACATGAAGTGCTGCGTGGAACATTGGAAGTCAACGTAGATGCACAAAGCGAGACGGTTGTGAAGCTTCCGCTCAATGCAGCCTCTTTGGCTGGCGGCGAGTACGCTGTGAACACTGCACTTGTGTTAAAAGAAGCTACACTGTGGGCTGACAAAGGCGAAGAAGTGGCGTTTGGACAGTTTGTTTTCACACAGGATCAGGTGGATGATGCAGCCCAGGCGGACCTGAACCTTGTAAGTGATGTACAGGTTATTGAAGGAGACGTTAACATCGGTGTACGTGCCGGCAAGACGCATGCGCTGTTCTCCAAACAGTTCGGGACACTGGTTTCCCTTAAATTGTCTGGTCGTGAGACCATTGCCGTACCACCTGCACCGCTCTTCTGGCGTGCAATGACGGATAACGACAAGGGTATGGCGATGGGCTTCGAACTGGGTGCCTGGTATGCAGCGAGCCTGATGCCACGTACTGTGGAGTGGAAAGCAGAACAGAAACCGGACCAATACCGGATCGAGTTCACCTACAAACTCAACATTTCGGAAGATGTACAAGTAAAAGTCGTATATACCGTTCATGCAGATGGAAGCGTACGTGTGCATAATACGTACAAAGGTACAGCCGGATTGCCGAACCTGCCAATTCATGCATTGTCCTTCAGAACATCACCTGACTTCGAAAACGTGGAATGGCTCGCGATGGGACCAGAAGAAAATTATGCAGACCGCGCATTTGGCGCACGTCTCGGTATCCACGGCAGCAAGGTAGCTGATACCATGGCTCCATATTTGGTACCACAGGAATCAGGCAACCGTACAGGCGTACGTTGGGCCAAATTGACAGACAACGCGGGACGTGGCTTCAAAATTGAAGCATCCGGAACCCCGGTTGAGCTGAATGTCTCACCATATACAGCATTTGAACTGGAGAACGCACAGCATGCGTACGAATTGCCTCCTGTGCACTATACGGTCGTCACTGTAGCGGGTAAACAAATGGGTGTCGGCGGTGATGACAGCTGGGGTGCTCCAGTTCATCCGGAATACCTGATCCCTTCGGACGGCGAACTGACATTCGAATTCGTCATTCGTGGACTGTAATTAAAAGCATATGTGGATTAAAGAACAGAGGTCTTCGCTTGTCGGAGGCCTCTGTTTTGTTATGTGAATGAACAGCTTGGGACGCACTGTATGAAACCGTTCTCGCTCTGCTCTCGTAATGTACGAGATAGGAATCATAAGAGGGGGTTCAAGATGAGTAAAAAAGCAAAGACAGGTATATGGGTGACGGTGTTGGTTTTCTTGGGTATCATTGTTGGATGTTTCATATGGTACTTCAATACGGCTTCGGGTGAACGTGCACTCAAAACGATGAGGTCCAATAACTCGGGCGGTCTGGAGCGGGTCGTTAAAGTGTATAGTGATTCTGGTGAATTGATTCAGACCTACGATGGCAAAATTGACGTCGAAGATACGGAATACGGGAATAAAGTGTTATTCGATCTCAATGGGAAACGTGTTGTGATCTATAATGCAACGATTGTTGTCGAGGAGAAGTAAAGCATAAATGCCAGTTCTGAATGAGCCTGAGTTTGGAATTTGGAATGACACCCTATTGCTTATATGGTAAAATTAAGGAAATGTTATAAGGGTCGGGTGAGATTTTTATGTTGGATATGTACCTCATAATTACTGTTGCAATCTTGGGAATGATTCTATTCTATAGCTTGATCGCCTATTTTTTGATTCGTTTCATTTCGAGAAAAGCATTCAAGCTTACGTTAACCAAATATGAAGTGACTGAGATTATAACCTGGCTCGCTGTGCTGTTCATTACCTTCATGATGATTAAGACACGTTCGATGAATTTTCTCTTGCCGGTTGTTTTACTTCTCATTCCATTGATCAATTTGCGACTTTCCAATCGGAAACATCGAGAGCTGAATTAGTATGGTCTTGCTAAGTTAAGGTAATGCACAAGAAAGATGAATGTAGGAAAGGTTGACGAAGTTTACATCACTAGTCAACCTTTTTTAGTTTGATTACAAATGTTGATATTGAACAAGGAGGAGTTTAATAATGATCCTGGGCAAATCGACAGATACTTCAGGATTAACGCAGGTTGCCAATCTTGCGGATGAGCTGCAGCCCGTATTTCATAAGGTAGAAAGCAAATATCAAATAGTTGATATTGAACTCTTCTTTGTTTTCCGGTGTCTTCCTGAAGGATACGAGAGGAAATCGACGGTCAGGCATGTGAAGAAGGAAAATGTCATCTATTTTGATCTGGTGGTAAGTGAGGATCGGTATAAGACATTAAGCAAAAGCAAACAACGGTATGCGTTAAGCCATGAGTTTTATGCTTTTTTGGGTGAAAAGATCCAGAAATACAAGATTGAACATCTAAATGCGAATGAATTTATCGCAGATATGGGCATGTGGCTTAGGGAGATTGGATGGTTGCAGACCGAAGAGCAAGCCGAAATAAGTGAGTTTGAAGAAAAGTATAACTAACCAAATAAATGAAAACATAGACAACAAAAAGAAGCCCTCTTTCGAGAGCTTCTTTTTCATGGGAGAGGAGAAACCGGACGAAGAGCTTATGGGGAAACGTAAGTCTTCTCCGCGGTTGTCTACGACACTTGTGATGTCGATAATTATAGAATCGCCCGATTGTTTCCTTTTTATACATATGCGTCAACAATTCGTCAACAATTTTCCATGGCAAATGAAGACCGAGCATTTTTCAAACTGAACCCGAGTGTGGTACGATAGCCGTATCAATAAACTTACATAGAGAAAAGGTGACTCGTCAGTGAGAGTGGTATCTGGGAGTGCGAAAGGCAGACCGCTGAAGGCTGTCCCTGGCACAGGTACGCGGCCGACCACCGACAAGGTGAAGGAAGCGTTATTTAGCATGGTTGGTCCTTATTTTGAGGGCGGCACAGCATTGGATCTGTTTGCAGGCAGTGGGGGTCTCGGTATTGAGGCGCTGAGCCGCGGCATGGACAAGGCTGTTTTTGTTGATTTGGAATCGAAAAGTATTGAAGTCATCCGCATGAATCTGAAGGCGACCAAGCTGGAAGACCAAGCGGCTGTATACCGTAATGATGCAGGTCGTGCATTGAAGGCACTCGCCAAGCGAGGCACAACGTTCGATCTGGTATTTCTCGACCCGCCATATCGCATGAAGAACGGGCACGAGTTGATGCTGACCATGCACGAACTGGAACTTCTGGAACCTGAAGCAACCATTGTGCTTGAATATGAATCCAAACATGGTTACCCTGAGCAATTCGGCCCGTTTGAACAAACGCGCAAGGCTTTGTATGGGGAGACGGCAGTATCCATCTATTATTATGCGCCTGAAGCAGTTGAAGATGGAGAATCCATTACACCGGAAGAGGAGGCTCCTCATGACTGAAATGATACATCGACAGGAACGGATCGCCGTATACCCTGGAAGTTTTGATCCCGTAACGATGGGGCATCTGGATATTATCGCCAGGGCGTCGAAGCAATTTGATCGCGTCATTGTGGCTGTGTTAAACAATATGAGCAAAAATCCGCTGTTTACGGTGGAGGAACGCAAGGAATTGATCACAGAAGTAACCCGCCATCTACCAAATGTGGAGGTGGATAGTTTCCGCGATCTGACAGCCAATTACGTCCGGCAAAAGGAAGCTCAGGTCATCGTGCGCGGTATACGCTCGGTAACTGATTTTGAATATGAGTTGCAGTTGGCATCGACCAACAGCAAGTTGAACCCGGATGCGGAAACGATATTTATGATGACGAACCCGAAATATTCGTATCTAAGTTCCAGCATCGTGAAAGAAATCGCTCATTATCATGGAGATGTAACAGATCTTGTATCACCTGAAGTGGAAGCTGCACTACGTCAGAAAATCAGCGAGAAAACCGGCGGTTAAACCAGAAAGTAAGACCCGATAGACTAATCATGACTGCTAGAAGTAACACTAGACCCATGCATGCAGCAGGAAAAGCGCTCCATATGGTGTTCATTGTATATGTGTTGTCTGGATGATGTATGAGTAGCCAACTGAATGGTGTTGACAGGTCCTGGTCTGCATTCGTCTGTAATGTGGTCCAGGCTTGTGTGCTGTATTGGCTGAACGGCATCCAGAGGAACAGACTGATCAAAAAGGCGATGATCCCATGCGTCAGACGGACTCCGGCAAAGTACAACATGGATTTGCTGTCGGGTCCAGTTGTCTTCAGGACAGCAGAGACTTGCAGATGGGAGCATAGACCGCCCCATCCCAGAACAGCTGCAAGCAGGGACATCAGCAGGGCAGGTGTAAGTGAAGTTTGGCTCAAATGGTAGGTACCCAAATGTAGCTCGAAAAAGGCCGGCCACAGCGCAGCAGAAGACCCGGGAGTCAGATAAAGGGAGAGTAGTCGGATAAATACGGCGAAACCGATCATGTACCCTCCGGTCATCATCAGAGTCTGCACAGCCTGGGATACGGTGTCACCCAGAAGTTTGCCAAATCCTCTTCCATCACGACGGTGAGCCTCCCTGGCTGCAAGTGTCATCTCAGACCATATATTGCGTCGTTTCAACGAAGTGTGGTGAGGGATGGAGGAGTGACTTGTGGAACTTGCAGGAATTACAGGCTGAGAATCAATAGAGCTGCTCTCTGCCTGGATGGCTGAGCCATCTGGACTTCTACGCTTACCCGGTGCAGGCTGGAGACGCACTGCAAGGATGGCAGCGATCCAGCCGCTGATCCAGTGAACCACTAAGAGGAAATATCCGGCAGCAGGCTGGTGAAGAAAAGCAGCACCCACGACCAGGATGATCATCATTGGATTGGCAAAATGAGCTGCTGCTGCAAGGACAACCGCCTGCTTGGCGGTAATTTGTCTATCCTGAAATAAACGGGATACCGCATCCGCTCCTGCGGGAAATCCGCCGCACATGCCAACAGCAATAGCCAGCCCTGCGTTGCCTGGAAGTCTGAACCATCGTTGCATCAACGGTCCGAGTAAGGCGCCAATCGCGTGAGTGAAGCCAAACGCAGTGAGCATTTGGGATAACATGAGGAATGGGAGCATGGCAGGAAAGATGATTTTCCACCATACATCCAGACCTTGAATTGAGGCATCAAACGCTTCTTTGGGGGAAGCGACTACTGCAATGACCAGTGCTAAAGCGCCAGTACTTAGAAGTATCGTTCGTAACGGGCCAGAGTCTCTAACCTCGCTCTGTATTGTCATCGTTTCACCTCATATCAAATAACGCCGATTCGGCATCTGAATCATTATGGACGGCCGAATGACGCCCGAAGGGCGGTTCGGCCTTGACCGGACAGGCTATGGAATACAGCGGCCTATCCGGCCTGTACCATTGTATGCACAGGGACCAGAGTGTTAGACTTGGAAATAAACGATTCAATCAGATGAGCTGAGTATTTGCATTACAAAGAGCGTGAAAACTAACCGGAGAATGGAATTATTCAAAAGGTGGTATTGTGATCTCTGGAATAATGTGGAATATAGGCTCATCTTGTATAGAGATACAAAGAACGGAGGCTCATGCGATGAATCGGATTCGGAAATCTGGCGGATTCAGAGCTTCGATCTTTGTGATCGTGGTGGCTCTGGTCGTCTATGTTGCCGTGTACATGCCAACACCGTATATCATATATATGCCTGGCAGTGCAGACGAAGTAAAACCCATGGTAACTGTTAAAGGCGGAGACCAGGAAGAACGCGGTGTGTTCATGATGACAACCGTATCGGCAACCTATGCCAATGTGTTTTTGCTAGGAACCTCTCTGTTCAATCGGAATGCTCAAGTGGATAAAAAGGAAGACCGGCTGCGCGGCAAAAGCGAAGCGGAATATTCCGCCGAACAAGTATGGTTCATGAGTGACTCGCAATCCTCCGCAATGGAGGCTGCTTATGAGCAGGCTGGTGTGGCGTACTCCATTGTACCTGAACATATCTTTGTATTTGGACTGTCCGAAGATCCGAAACCGGAAGGAGATATTGCTCCGGGAGATATTATTCTGGGAGTGAACGGTACTGCTACGCCGGATAATACGGTGCTTTCTGCCCAGTTAAAAGATAAAAAGGTCGGAGATACGGTCGAAATGCAACTGGAACGTGGTGGAGAGACCATTAGCCGGGACGTGAAACTGATTCAGGTAAAAGACAGTAAAACGGGTGAAACCCGCCCGGGACTCGGCGTAATGATTGGTGCGGTTCAGAAGGTGAAAGCTGAAGATCCGGACAAACAGATCTCTTTCACCGATACCCAGGTTGGTGGTCCGTCTGCCGGCTTGATGTTTACGTTGGAGATCTATAACCAGTTAACACCTGGAGATCTGACCAAGGGTCATCGAATTGCGGGTACAGGCACCATTACCAAGGACGGTGTGGTGGGTGCAATTGGTGGTGTAGTGCACAAGATTGTAGCCGCTGACCGAAAAGAAGCGGAGATTTTCTTCGTGCCGAAGGATAATTATAAGGAAGCAGCAGCCAAGGCTGAACAGATTGGCACCAAAATGAAACTTGTACCTGTGAGCACGGTGGATGATGCGCTGGCTTACCTAAAAACCTTGTCCGTGAAGGAATGAAGAGTATCAAAAAATAGGGAAATAAGGATGTTAATAAGAGAATCCCCTTGTTGCGAAATGCCTGAGCGGCACGCTACAAGGGGATTTTTTCTTGTATATTTGCGTATGGTATTTCGGCTATCAACGATTCGGTTGATCTTAGAGGTGAGAGGGGCAACGTATGTGCAAAATGAAGTTTTTATGGTCAAAAGTGGTTTACAGCCTCACAGGTGACTCATAGTAATCACTGAACATTCTGCGTGTATCACTATGCTCACAAGCGAGTCCATACGCTACCTGAGCTTGTATATCCAGTTCCAGTTGATTGTGTGTGAACGTGGACGTTTTTAGCACAACAGGCAGCAAAGCAGCCTTTTTCATCTGTTTAAGCAGGCTCTGCCCTTGAGCATTAAATCCGAGGACTCGGAGATATCCGGGTCCAGCAGCCAATTGCTCTGGTGAACACTCGGCTTTGGTGTGATTCAGGAGCAGGTGTGCGAGCATACGCTGGAGCTTCGTGCGTGTGTAACGTTTGGTCTTCAGTGCATTCAGGAGTGCCTCGACTGAAGGCTCCGGGAGCTGAGCGAATGTACGGCTCAGCCGGTGTTCCAGGCCTTCCGTGACTTCGGCGATGCGTTCCAGCTCGGAGGCACGGCGGGTGGCCGCAAGGTGCAACAGCGGCTGCGCAAAGCGCTCCCAGTGTATGGGAGCGCGCCCTTCCTGCCATTCGCGATGCAAAATGGCAAGGGTTGCCGCCGGCACGTATGGCGCGGCGGCGTCGGGTCCGTCCGCCATCAGCAGGCGGCGGACGGCTGTGGCACTGGCGATCGCCCCCGGCCCGGGCGTCGCCTCATGATACGCGGCACCGGTACGTGCCGCCGTAAAGGGCTGGATCGCGCTGCCAAGTCGTTGCAGCGCGATCAGGTAGTGCAGCCCAAGCGAATTGTTGGGCTGCTCCAGCAGTGCAGCGGCGTCGTGAGCATCGACGCCGCCAGGCGCCAGCGCTGCCGCCGCGCCTGCGTACGCGGCGGGGTAGCTGGCGCCTTCCCGCAGGCGGCGCGCGATGTCCTCGCGCATCCCTGCGGGCTCCACAGCCAGCACGCGCGCAATGCGCTGCAGGCTGTCCAGGTCGCCGGACTCGCTGCCGAAGCAGAGCGAGTCCACAACGCCGGTGCGGTGCAGCAGCGATACCGCACCGAAGGCGAACCACTCCGCCGGTTGGACCGCGTAGGCCACCGGCAGTTCAAGCACCAGATCGGCGCCGGCGTGCAGCGCCATCTCGGTGCGTGCCCTTTTACCGACGATGGCGGGTTCGCCGCGCTGGAGAAAAGGGCCGCTCATGACCGCAACAACGGCGTCTGCCCCGCTTAGTCGCCGAGCTTCCTGCAAATGATAGACATGCCCGTTGTGCAAGGGGTTATATTCAACAATGACGCCTACGGCTTTCATGATTAGACGTGCTCCTCTCAAATGAGATGAATGGGTATGTATGCATGATGTTACAGATATATTTTTTCAATGCCAGTTGGGTTGGTAAGCTTACGGCAATATTGTATAACGCACACTCAAAATGCTAGAAACGCTTTTCATTCCATCATAGGCGATGACCTCTATTAGATCAAATCACGGAGTCTGT
This sequence comes from Paenibacillus sp. USHLN196, assembly GCF_037144955.1. Taxonomy (NCBI): domain Bacteria; kingdom Bacillati; phylum Bacillota; class Bacilli; order Caryophanales; family Paenibacillaceae; genus Paenibacillus; species Paenibacillus sp. USHLN196. Next base: position 647,189 of record NZ_JBBCYH010000004.1, read on the forward strand.
CAGACCAATGAAAAAAGGCACAAATCCAACATCAGCAGATGTCAGACCGTGCCTTCAAGCATGTTCAGAACGCTTAGACACTTTCCGGTGCGGGAGAAAGACTAGCTTTGGGTCCGAAAAATTCATAATGAATGTTGTCCGCTGCAACACCAAGCGCCAGAAGCTCCGTATACATTGCCCGCATAAACGAAACTGGCCCACACAGATAATAAGTGGAATCCAGTTCATCAATGACTTGGCGAAGCCAAGCCGCATCCATGTAACCTTCCTTATGAAAATGACTGTTCGTACGATCAGAATCCTCAGGTTGTGTATAGCAATAATAAGCTTGAACGCCCTGATTACCTTCGACCAGGCTGTTCACATGATCACGGAAAGCGTGAGATTGACCATTCGGACTTGCATGCAAAAATGTAATTGCACGGTTTTCGTTCAAATGAACCAACGTATTTAACATACTGATCATTGGCGTTAAGCCAACACCACCACTAAGCAGCACAACAGGACGTTTATCCTCTGCATTTAGCGTGAAGTCGCCAGCAGGAGCGGATAGTTCCACCTGACTGCCTTCTTCAATGTGATCATGTAGATACGTCGAGATAACTCCGTCAGGGCGCTCTAACACACCTCGCTCACGCTTAACGGAAATGCGATAGTATGGTTTACCCGGGGCATCTGAAAGGCTATACTGACGAATCTGAGTAAATGACTGTGCCTCTGGCTGAATTTTGATGCTGATGTATTGTCCTGGTTCATAGCTGGCAATAGGCTTACCATCGTCTGGAACGAGATAAAAGGACGTGATGACTTCGCTTTCCTGCACTTTCTTGGCAACTTTGAATGTCCGGAATCCTTCCCAGCCACCTGTCTGGTTTTCCGCTTCTGTATACATGTCCTGTTCGATCCCGATAAAGGCGTCTGCAATGACATTGTAGGCTTCGCCCCACGCCGTGATGATCTCATCGGTAGCCGCGTCTCCAAGAACGTCTTTGATAGCTTGTAACAGATAGGTGCCGACAATCGCATATTGCTCGGGAACGATACCCAGACTACGATGTTTATGTGCAACTTGTCGGACGGCAGGCAGGATGGAGGACAGATTATCGATATGAAGGGCGGCGGTGTACACCATATTGGCGAGGGCGGCTTGCTGCCGTCCCTGTTTCTGATTTGCATGATTGAAAATATTCAGCAGTTCCGGATGAGCTGTGAACATCGTTTCGTAGAAGTGGCGTGTGATCGCTTCGCCGTGGACTTCAAGTACGGGGACTGTAGATTTAATGATGGTAATTGTGTGTTCGCTTAACATGCATATTCCCTCCCGATAGGATAATGAAATAGTTGAATAATAAATCGGTCATAGAGCTGATCGTGCTTCGGTTTATAGCAAGTATAGATAGGGGACAAGAAGGTCTGTGTGACATAGATCACACTAAACGTTAACGAAATGTGACCGGTGTTTGCAAGGAACTACCACTAAAATGACGACTTGTAGTTTATCTTCAAGTGAGTCTATAATAGACCAGATGGAGTAAATGGCTGTGTGGTCAGTGTTTTTAAAAAGGGTGTAAAGTTAAAAGTGTTGACAAACGTCTTGAAAAATCGGTATAATGATTTTTGTTTGTTAAGTCAATTTCATAATACTTTTAACGATGAAGCGTCAGAATACATACAGTCAGGATTTACTGCTTTACAAAAGAAGGCTTGGACTGTATAACTGTCGTGATACGTTTGATACGAATTATGAAATTGGTTTCGTTTGGAGTGATGGAAATGTTAATGCCATTTCGCAAAGTGGCTACCAGTGATGGCCCGCTGAAGTTTAACGAACAGTGGGATATCAAGGAACTGGTTTCTAACCGACAAGATATCACAGCCGTTACCCCGCTGACTGCGGATTTATCTGCAGAATTCAGAGAAGGTGACGTTGTGGATGTTCATGGCAAGTTGACCGTAGGAGTGGACATGTTGTGCTCCCGTTGTCTCAAGCCGATCAATGAACATTTTCATATTGATTTTCATGAGCAATTCAAGCAGGGAAAACAGCCAGAGGACTTACACGAAGACGATGATACGCTCTATGTGGATGGAGATGCCGTTGATCTGAAGGGTTATGCCGAGGAAGCTTTTCTGCTGGATCTTCCGTTTATACCGCTATGTAGCGATACATGCAAAGGGTTATGCCCCAAGTGTGGCCATGAGCTGAACGAAGGTGACTGCGGTTGTGATAACCAGGTTATCGATCCGCGGCTTGCAGGGCTCAAGGATTTTTTTAAATGAGCATGATTGAAAATCGAACATTGTAACAACGCGGTATTTTGCATAAATCAAAAGAGCGACTTTCAATCAGCAAAATATTGGATCGAAATGGTTCAGTTCGTCCATATTTTGTTCCCGTAAGCGTATAGATCGAATTATGCAAAATACTAACTACCTGCAAAGGTTGATTTTGATAAGGAGGTGGGAATAATGGCAGTACCTCAACGGAGAACGTCCAAGACGCGTCGCGACAAACGTCGCACTCACTTTAAATTGGCTGTACCGGGCATGGTGAAATGTGAACAATGTGGCGAACTTAAACTTAGTCACCACGTGTGCAAAGTGTGCGGAACGTACAAAGCAAGAGAGATCATCTCTCAATAATAGTTGGACATTAAGTAGCACTTCATTTCGATGAGGTGCTACTTTTTTTGGATTAGAGGGTGGCTATAGAGCGAGTTGGCAGGCATGAAATCCGTGCTTCACAGGGGTGGATTGTTTTTGTTAGGCCAGCCTTTCTTTTTGACACGGGATGAGATATACTATAGTTTAGTACCAGGTTCTAAGATTTGACGTTACATATGAATGAACCATGATCTGTTTGAGAACGACCCTGGTGACCAGGGATGCAACTATAGAAGCAACAGGATAGAATGGTTGAACTGGCCGGATGGGACGGTTCCGTAAACGATACAGCGGGGGGTGTCAGGCATCGAACGTGTACCGAAGAGACAGAGGCAACAGCAGTTAACCAAAATGATAGAAGAAAACCCGTTTGTGACGGATCAGGAACTTACGCGCCAATTGAAGGTGAGTATTCAGACGATTCGTCTGGACAGGCTGGAACTTGGAATACCCGAACTTCGGGAGCGGATGAAACTGATGGCAGAGCGCTCGTATGATCAGGTACGCTCGCTGCCCCTGCATGAGATCATCGGTGATATTGTAGACTTGCAGCTGGACAAGAGCGGGATTTCTCTGTTTGAGATTAAGGAAGAACACGTGTTTTCAAGAACAGGTATTGCACGTGGACACTATGTCTTTGCACAGGCTAACTCTTTGGCTGTAGCGATCATTAATGACGAGATCGCGTTGACTGCATCAGCAGACATTCGTTTTGTCCGTTCGGTTCATTTGGGAGAGAAATGTATTGCGAAGGCTTATGTGAGATCGATTCCGGGTCAAAAGGGCAAAGCCAAAGTGGAAGTATTCACTTATGTAGGTGAGGAAATGGTGTTTCAAGGCAACTTTGTAATCTACCATTCAGGTGGAGAAGACATCGGAGAAGGAGGTCATTTGGAATGAAAATCGTCATTGATGCCATGGGAGGCGACAATGCACCTGCATCAACGGTTGAAGGTGCGATTGCCGCAGCCACGGAATGGGCGGATACACAGATCGTCCTGATCGGCGATGAAGCCAAGCTGGAACCTCTTTTGAGTCAGTCAGGTGTGAGACCTGCCAATCTGACGGTCCGGCATGCTTCCGAAGTTATTGGTTCGGATGATGAGCCGGTACGAGCGGTGCGTCGCAAGAAGGATGCCTCCATGGTGGTAGCAGGCCGCATGCTAAAAGAGGGCGAAGCGGACGCGATGATCTCTGCAGGCAATACTGGAGCGTTGATGACAGCGGGTTTGCTTGTTGTAGGTCGCATGGAAGGTATTGAACGTCCGGCGCTTGCGCCCATGATTCCAACGATTGATGATGTGGGTGTACTTGCGCTTGATCTCGGAGCAAATATGGATGCCAAACCAGAGCATCTTGCACAATATGGCCTAATGGGCAGTTTGTATCGGCAGAAAGTACAGGGCATAGAATCCCCAAGAGTGGGCTTGCTCAATGTAGGAACAGAGCCAGGTAAGGGAAATGAGTTGACCAAACATGCGTATCCTTTACTGGAACAACTCCCAATTCGATTTGTCGGTAATGTAGAGGCTCGTGATGTGCTGACGGGTGCTTGTGATGTGCTTGTATGTGACGGTTTTGCAGGGAATATACTGCTGAAATCGCTGGAAGGCACAGCAGGTGCCATTTTCGCCTTGCTTAAGGAACAATTCTCGTCTTCCCTCAAAAGTAAACTGGCCGCGGCTGTACTAATGCCTGAGCTGCGTGGATTGAAACGGAAGCTGGATTATACAGAGCATGGCGGAGCACCGCTCCTCGGTTTGAGCAGACTGGTTGTGAAAAGTCATGGATCTGCTGATGGCAATGCCATCAAAAATGCTGTACGCCAAGCTCGGATTGCAGTACAGAACCAGCTGGTAGAGAGCATATCTAAGGAAATTAGCGGGAAGTGAGTGACGACATGAATAATTTGCGCCCAGTAGGGGTTATTGGTACAGGGAAATATGTGCCTGAGAAAATTTTGACGAATAGTGACCTGGAGAAAATGGTCGACACCAATGACGAGTGGATCGTCAGTCGTACAGGAATCAAAGAGCGTCATATCGCTGCACCCGATCAGGCAACTTCCGATCTGGCATACGAAGCGGCTATTAAAGCCCTTGAATCTGCAGGAATGACAGGCAGTGATCTTGATCTGATTATCGTTGCAACCATTACTCCGGATTCTTCGTTCCCATCGACAGCCTGTATCTTGCAGGACAAACTGGGTGCAAAAGGTGCGGCGGCATTCGATTTGTCGGCTGCATGTTCCGGATTTGTATACGGTTTGGCGAGTGCTACGAGCTTCATCCAAAGCGGGATGTACAACAATGCACTTGTAATTGGTGCGGACTGCTTGTCTCGTATTACGGATTATACAGACCGTAACACATGTGTCCTCTTTGGTGATGGAGCAGGCGCAGTGGTGGTTGGTGAAGTACCAGAAGGTCGTGGATTCAAAGCATTCGATCTCGGCGCCGAAGGTGCTGGCGGTAGTCTTCTTCAGATGGAAGGCGGCGGTTCCCGTTTGCCTGCTACCGCAGAGACCGTTGAAAATAAAAAGCATTACATTTACATGAACGGTCGTGAAGTATTCAAATTTGCGGTGCGTGTTATGGGAACGGCTACGATTGAGGTATTGCGCAAGGCTGGTATGGAGCGCACGGATGTGGATCTGTTTGTTCCTCACCAAGCGAATATTCGGATTATTCAATCTGCGATGCAGCGACTTGAACTTCCTGAAGAGAAAGTTGTTGTTAACGTGGACAAGTATGCAAACACATCGGCAGCTTCGATTCCGCTTGCTCTGGTTGAAGCAGCAGAGGAAGGTCGCATGAAAGCCGGAGATACCGTCCTGATGGTTGGATTCGGTGGCGGTCTGACATGGGGGGCATCCGTACTCGTTTGGTAAAATTGACAGCTGGGAGATGAATGAAATGGGTAAGATAGCATTTGTATTTCCCGGACAGGGATCACAGGCTGTAGGCATGGCCAAGGACGCGTATGAGTCCTTGCCTGCGGCAACCGAGATTTTTCGCACAGCAGATGAAACGCTGGGTTTCTCGCTGAGCAGCCTAATATTTGAAGGACCGGAGACCGAGTTGAAACAGACATCAAATACACAACCGGCTCTGTTGACAGCAAGTATTGCCTTGCTTGAAGCTTTCAAGGAAAAAGGAATTCAGCCTGACTATACGGCTGGACACAGTCTGGGAGAATACAGTGCACTGGTGGCAGCGGGCGTTCTTTCGTTTGCTGATGCAGTGAGCATTGTACGGGCACGTGGTCAGTATATGGAACAGGCTGTTCCGGGTGGACAAGGAGCTATGGCTGCTGTGTTGGGTGCGGATCGGGAAGCGCTGGGGGTGCTTTGCCGTGACGTATCTGAAAGTGGTCATTCAGTTGAACTTGCGAACATTAATTGTCCGGGACAAATTGTCATTTCTGGTGTGAAGGAAGGCGTAGCTGCAGTTTCGGAACGAGTAAAAGAAGCGGGCGGTAAACGCGCCATTCTACTTGAAGTGAGTGGACCTTTCCACTCTTCATTGATGAAGGGTGCAGCTGAGAAGCTGGAAGAGAAACTGAAAACCGTCACGTTCTCACCGGCAACGGTCCCTGTAGTCGCTAATGTGACTGCAAGACCTGCAGAGAATGGACAAGTTCAGGATTTGTTAACAGCTCAGGTCTATTCTCCTGTATTATGGGAAGACAGTGTGACATGGCTTATTGAGCAAGGCGTGGATACGTTCATCGAGATTGGATCTGGCAGTGTCTTGACCGGTTTGATTAAAAAAACAGATAAAACCGTAAAACTGTACAATGTGAACAGTCTTGAAACGCTCGAAGCAACGGCAAGTGAATTAGAAGGAGTTATATGAGTTAAACTAAACTTTTTACACGAGAACGGAGAGGACAGAAAAAACCTGAAGAAGCGGAGCGTTCGCCTAAAAGCTTTCTGAAAGAAAGCTACATCGGAAGCATACGCTATCACCGGATTTTCCCTTTAGTAAAGGGAATCAAAAAATCTGGGGATAACAGCGATCGGAAGGTTATTCTGTCGTCGGAGTGGCAAGTGTAAACATTCTTTGGTTGAACTGATATAGATTTGGGGAAAGGAGGAATGATTATGTCTAAACCATTAGAAGGTAAAAATGCACTCGTTACCGGGGCTTCCCGGGGCATTGGGCGCAGTATTGCACTGGCACTGGCTGAGGCTGGAGCGAACGTAGCCGTGAATTATGCGGGGAGTCAAGCGGCAGCTGAGGAAGTAGCGGAAGCGATTCGTGCCAAAGGAGTCAAGGCAATTACGCTCCAAGCCAATGTTGGCCTGATGGATGAAGCTGAACAAATGGTCAAAGCTACACTCGAAGCATGGGGCAATGTTGATATTCTGGTGAACAATGCCGGGATTACCCGTGATAATCTGATCATGCGTATGAAAGAGGAAGAATTCGATCAGGTTATTGAAACCAATCTCAAAGGTGTGTTTAACTGCCTTAAGGCGGTTACACGTCCAATGATGAAACAACGGTCGGGAAGAATTATCAATATCTCCTCGGTTGTAGGTGTGCTTGGCAATGCTGGACAAGCAAACTATGTTGCTGCCAAGGCAGGAGTCATTGGTCTAACGAAGGCATCCGCTCGTGAACTGGCTTCCCGCGGAATCACAGTCAACTGTGTTGCACCAGGTTTCATCGAGACGGATATGACAAAAGAGTTGTCTCAGGAGCTGGTGGACGGTATGCTGAGTGGTATTCCGTTGTCCCGTTTGGGTCAGCCGGATGAAATTGCCGGTGTAGTCACTTTCCTGGCTTCACAGGCTTCATCTTATATGACAGGGCAGACGCTGCATGTCGATGGTGGCATGTACATGTAATTCTTCCCGGACTTGAACAATAGTCGGGGAACAGGCGCTGGACGATCCGAAATGCCGGAAAAAGGCCGGGTTCCCCGGCCGGGAGCCGCATATGTCTTCTATGGCATTTTGCCTGCGATTCTCGTATAATACCAAAGAAGGAGGTGAACCGGATGTCCGATGTATTGGAGCGTGTAAAACGCATCGTCGTCGACCGCTTGGGCGCAGACGAAGCTGAAGTTACACTTGAAGCATCTTTCAAAGAAGATTTGGGTGCTGATTCTTTGGATGTAGTGGAATTGGTCATGGAATTGGAAGATGAATTTGATTTGGAAATCTCTGATGAAGATGCAGAAAAAATCACGACCGTAGGTGAAGTTGTAAACTACATACAATCTCATACCTAAAGTCATTTTTAGTCCCGCACATGTTTTCGAACAGGCGGGACTTCTCATCATTCATTGGTTTTTCTCATTCCGCAAGCAGCTCTACTCAAGCAGGCCTATCTTGGTTGAATAGATGCCTGTTTGCGGATATTCCCACAAAATACTTGCGTAATGCAGTCGATATAGAGGTGACTCGGTTTGAAACAAAGAGTAGTAATTACCGGAATGGGCGTAATGACATCGCTCGGAAAAGATTTGGAAACGTTCTGGGGCAGTTTAATGGCAGGAAAGTCCGGAATTTCTCAGATTGAGGCGTTTGATGTTAGTGAATACACGACACAGATTGCAGCCGAGATCAAGGATTTCAACCCGGAAGAATATATGGATCGCAAGGATGCTCGCAAAATGGACCGTTTTGTACAGTTCGCTGTGGCAGCCGGCTTCAAAGCCGTTGAAGACAGTGGTCTGAAAATCAACGAGAACATTGATGCAGAGCGCTTCGGTGTATCCATTGGATCAGGTATTGGTGGATTGGGTACGTGGGAGGACCAACATAATGCATTGCTGCAAAAAGGTCCAAAACGCGTAAGCCCATTCTTCATTCCCATGATGATCTCCAACATGGCTTCAGGCCAAATGTCTATTTCTCTTGGTGCCAAAGGGCCTAACATTAACGTTGTTACCGCTTGTGCAACAGGTACACACTCCATCGGAGATTCCTTCAAGCTGATTGCCAATGGTGATGCAGATGCCATGATCTGTGGTGGTGCGGAAGCAACAATCAGACCAACAGGTCTTGCAGGGTTCTGTGCTATGCGCGCAATGTCTACACGTAATGATGATCCTGCGAAGTCGAGTCGTCCTTTTGATACGGGACGTGATGGTTTTGTTATGGGCGAAGGCGCTGGCGTTCTGATTCTGGAATCACTGGAGCATGCTCAAAAACGTGGTGCACGTATCTATGGCGAAGTGATCGGTTACGGTCTGACTGGCGATGCACATCATATGACAGAACCAGATCCGGACGGAGCAGCACGTTGCATGAAGATGGCACTTCGCAATGCGGGCATTGAGCCTGAAGAAGTGGATTACATCAATGCACACGGAACTTCGACGCCTGTAGGCGACAGATCTGAAACACTTGCGATCAAAAAGGCGTTTGGTGATCATGCGTACAAGCTCGCAGTAAGTTCTACTAAATCTATGACGGGCCACATGCTTGGCGCTGCTGGTGGTGTAGAAGCGGTTATCTGCGGATTGTCACTGACACATCAGACACTGGCTCCAACGATTAACCTGGAAAATCAGGATCCGGAATGTGATCTGGATTATGTACCTAATGTCCCACGCCAAACCAAAGTTAATATTGCCATGTCCAATTCATTTGGATTCGGCGGTCACAATGCCACCATTATTCTCAAAAAATTTGAAGCATAAGGGGCTAGTTCGTTTGAGTGAAGATCTGAAGCAGTTACAACACAAACTTCAAATCAAATTTGACAACAGGCAGCTTTTAAAACAAGCGTTTACCCATGCTTCTTATGTAAACGAACACCGGTTCAGTCAGCATCAGGACAACGAGCGTCTGGAGTTTCTGGGCGATGCCGTGCTGGAACTGACTGTATCGGAATACTTGTATCATTTGTATCCTAACCGTCCGGAAGGTGAATTAACTAAGTTGCGGGCATCCATTGTCTGTGAGCCTTCCCTCGTCAAATTTGCTGAAGCGTTGGGTTTTGGGCAGTATGTACTTCTTGGTAAAGGTGAGGAACTGACTGGAGGACGGACACGGCCGGCTCTACTTGCGGATGTGTTTGAATCTTTCATTGGTGCATTGTATCTGGATCAGGGGCTTGCGCCTGTCCGGACTTTTCTCGACCAGCATGTCTTTCCGTTAATTGTTTTGGGCAGCAAGCTGCAAATGAGCGATTATAAAACGGAACTGCAGGAACTCACTCAGCATCACAATATGGGAGCTTTGGAATACCGTATCGTTGAGGAACGGGGACCTGCCCATGAACGTGAGTTTGTCTCAGAGGTCCATATGGGTCAAGAACGGCTTGGCAGAGGTACAGGGCGTTCCAAGAAGGAAGCGGAACAACAGGCTGCATCTGCAGCACTTGATCGACTGAAGCTTCCGGAAGCCTGAGCTTAACCGATAGCGCATAGACAAACGAAGAGCAAAGAGCAGCCCGCGGGTCCGCCCCGGCGGAAGTAATCGGCCGGACTGCTTTTTGCTCTTTTTTTTGTAAAGAGGCTCAGGAGAAGGTTACCTGATCGTTAACTAAATAAGTTGAACCTTTTTTAGTTCAATTTATTTAGGCGCTTGAATGCAATACATGAAATTTGCAAGAGGAGGTGACGAGAAACCCTATGTTTTTAAAACGGATTGAATTGGGTGGATTCAAGTCATTCGCCGACAAAACGGAGATGGAATTCGTTCGTGGCATTACGGCTGTTGTAGGTCCGAACGGAAGTGGAAAGAGTAACATATCGGACGGGATTCGCTGGGTTCTGGGGGAACAAAGTGCCAAGTCGCTGCGTGGTGGCAAGATGGAAGATATCATCTTTGCAGGCAGTGACGCACGGAAGGCCGTCAATTTCGGTGAAGTTTCGTTAACGCTTGATAACGAAGATCATGCACTTGCATTGGATTTTGGTGAAGTGACGGTGACTCGTCGTGTACATCGCAGCGGAGATAGTGAGTATTTTATCAACAAACAATCTTGTCGTTTGAAGGATATCACGGAGTTGTTTATGGATACCGGCATTGGTAAAGAAGCCTACTCGATTATTGGACAGGGTCGAATCGAAGAAATTCTGAGTACCCGTTCAGAGGATCGCAGGGGCATTTTTGAAGAGGCTTCAGGTATCGTTAAATATAAATCCCGCAAACGGGATGCTACGCGCAAACTGGATGAGACAGAACAGAATTTACTGCGTATTCATGATCTCGTGACCGAGCTGGAAGATCAGATTGGTCCCTTAAAGGAACAATCGGAGAAAGCGATCCACTATAAGGAACTTCGTTCACAGCTCAAATCGCAGGAGATCTCGATGTATGTGTATCAGATCGAACAGATTCATTCGTCCTGGAGCAAGGCGAATGAGCGACTGCAATCGCTAAAACAGGAAGAGGTTGGACTCGCAGCGATTGTTTCTACGCATGATGCCAAGCTGGAAAATGATCGGAATGCGCTGCGTATTCTGGAAACAGAGACAGAGCAACTGCAAGCTGCTTTATTGCAATTTAGTGAAGCGACGGAGAAAAGCGAAGGGCTTGGGGAGTTGCTCAAGGAGCGCTCACACCATCTGCAAACGAATCAGGAGCAGCTCAAAGTAACGCTTGCCGCCAGTGAAGAGAGACATCGCGAACGGGAAACCGAGTTGCTTGCACTGCGTGAGAAGTTTGGCAAACTTGAGCATGAACTGAGTGATGTGAGAAATCAGCTGTCTCAGGAAGAAGCCAAACTCATCGGTGTCACAGGTGGTATTAGTCAACAGCAAGAAGAAAGCCTCAAAGGCAACTTGCTGGAACTCATGAATCAGATGGCTCAGACACGAAATGAAATTCGTTACGTGGACCAACAAAAAGAAACGTTGGAGCGCAGAATGAATCGCGCGGCTGAGGAATCGGGCAAATGGGAAGATCAGAAAGAGTCACTGGAAAGTCGCAAAGCGGACATTGAGAAAAAAGTCGTTCGTTTGGGCAAGGAAATAAGTGATCTACGTGGTGGTTATATTACGGAAAGCGAACGACTCCAGTCGCTGCAGAAGCTGTTGGAAGAAAGTCGGGGCACAGTCCGTAAATGGGAACAGAAGCGTGAAGCTCAGGTCTCCCGCCGCGATACGATGAAAGAGATGCAGGATGATTTTGACGGATTCATGCTGGGTGTCAAAGAGGTTCTCAAGGCTTCACGCAAAGGCACACTACACGGTGTTCATGGGGCCGTAGCTGAACTCGTCAAAGTTCCAGAGAAGATCGAACTTGCCGTAGAGACAGCGATGGGTGCATCCTTGCAGCATGTGGTCATGGAAAATGAATCAGTTTCCAGACAGGCGATCGCTTTTCTGAAGCAACGTCAATTAGGGCGTGCAACGTTCCTGCCTCTGGATGTCATTCGTCCACGTGCTATTGGGGCCGCTGAACGTTCCATGATCGAAGGCATGGAGGGCTTTGTAGGAATTGGTGCTGATCTCGTACAATTCGAATCCAAGTATGCTTCAATCATTGGCAGTTTGCTCGGCAACGTTATTATTGCCGAAACGCTAGAGGTCGCCAATAAAATTGCGGCTCGCTGTCAGTATCGGTTCCGGGTCGTGACACTTGAAGGCGACGTGGTCAATGCGGGTGGTTCCATGACGGGTGGTAGCCAGCATAAGAAAAATGTGAGTCTGCTCAGTCGGAAACGGCAGCTGGACCAGCTTGACCAGGATATTTTGGATACGGAAAATCAGATCGTGAAACTGCATCGCAGTGTGGATGATGTAAAAGTTCAACTGGAGCAGTGTCAGGACAAACTGGACGAGCTTCGTCAGTCTGGTGACGATACCCGAAATGCGGAACAACAGGCTTCGATGGAGATGAAGCAGGTAGAGCATGAGCTTCGCCACGTGCTTGAACAGGTTGCTGTTGCCGGGCAGGAGAAGAGCGGATTTACCGAAGAGATCAAAGAGTTGGATACGGCTCGCATCGTTGCTGTGAAGAAGTTGGAGCAGCTTGAAGAGGAAGAGAAAGCGACTCATCGTGCCATTCATGCAGCTGAGTTTGCTCGTAAAGCGAATGAATCCGCGAAAGAAGAATTGCAGAGCCAACTCACCGAATTGAAAGTACGGGAAGGCAAGCTCGATCAGGAGCGATTCTCCAATGGGGAACAATTGCGACGTCTGGAGCGGGAAGTGGAGTCGCTGGTGAAAGATCTTCGTCAGAATCGCACGTTGCTGGCTTCGATGGAAGCAGATCTCAAGAAAACACAGACCGAGAGTGTCAAGCAGATTGAAGATCTGAACCAGTACAAGCTGAAAAAAGCGGAAGCTTCCCAGGAGCTGGACTTCAAACGTGCTGCCCGAAGTGAGTTGTCGAAAAAGCTTGAGCTTGCCGAGAGCGAAACAAAGGAACAGCGTACGCAGTTAAAAGCTGTGGAAGAACAGATGCGACAGACGGAAATTTCCGTGAACCGGCTGGATGTTGAGCTGGAAAATATACTGCGAAAGCTGACGGATGAATACGAACTGGGCTATGAACTGGCCAAAGAGCGTTATCCTGTGCCGGAAGATGTGGAGCATACACAGGCAGAGGTACAGAAGCTGAAGCGCAGTATTTCCGCCCTGGGTGATGTTAACCTGGGAGCGATTGAGGAGTTTCAGCGAGTCAATGAGCGATACGAGTTCCTGAGTGAACAGAAGAATGACCTGGTGGAAGCTAAAACAACGTTGTATCAGGTTATTCGGGAAATGGAAGACGAGATGGCGAAGCGATTCAAGATCACGTTTGATGCGATCCGCCGTGAGTTCGGTACCGTGTTTACCAAGTTATTTGGCGGGGGACGTGCTGACCTTGTTCTGATGGACCCTGAACGTTTGCTCGACACGGGGATAGATATTGTGGCTCAGCCACCAGGCAAGAAACTGCAAAACCTGCAACTGTTATCCGGCGGGGAGCGGGCTTTGACCGCGATGGCTTTATTATTTGCTATTCTGCATGTCAAACCTGTACCATTCTGTGTACTGGATGAAGTTGAGGCAGCTTTGGACGAAGCCAACGTGGTACGTTTTGCCCAGTATTTACGTGAGTTTTCCGAACAAACCCAGTTCATTGTCGTTACCCATCGTAAAGGTACAATGGAAGAAGCAGATGTGCTGTACGGTGTTACCATGGAAGAGGGCGGAGTATCCAAGCTCGTTTCGGTTAAATTGGAAGATGAGGAAGCTGTAATTGCCTGATCTGATCCAAATCTGCGAGACAAATGAACTCATTATAATCATTGAAGATCATTCAGATTGAGCATTTTTGCAAAAGCGCTTAGATTATGTACACGATGGAGGGGCTTTATGAGTTTTTTTAAAAAGCTGAGAGACAGCATTGCAAGCAAAACGGAGTCGGTCACCAAACAGTTCAAGGATGGATTGGAAAAGACACGTAAAGGGCTAGTGGAAAAAGTGTCGGATCTCGTAATCCGCCGCAAAAAAATCGATGAAGAGTTCTATGAAGAACTGGAAGAGATTTTGATCGGAGCAGACGTTGGCGTGAATACAGTCATGAATCTGATCGAAGACCTGCGCGTTGAGGTGAAAAAACGCAAAATCGAGGACGCGGCTGAGTTGCAGCCTGTATTGTCCGAGAAACTGACGGATCTTCTTCGCGGTGAACAGAATAACGAATTGAAAATGAATCCGGATGGCATTACCGTCATTTTGTTCGTTGGCGTTAATGGTGTTGGTAAAACAACAACGATTGGCAAGCTGGCACATCGATTTAAACAGCAAGGTAAAAAAGTCATCATGGCAGCTGGAGATACGTTCCGTGCGGGAGCTATTGAACAGCTGGAAGTATGGGGACAACGTGCTGGTGTTGACGTGATCAAGCAGCAATCCGGCTCTGATCCAGCGGCTGTTATGTATGATGCGGTGCAGGCAGCGAAGCAACGGGGTGCAGATGTTCTGCTTTGTGATACAGCAGGTCGTCTGCAAAATAAATCGAACCTGATGGACGAGCTTAACAAGATCTATCGTGTCATTCAGCGTGAAATTCCGGATGCTCCGCATGAAGTACTGATGGTACTGGATGCAACAACAGGTCAAAATGCCTTGAATCAGGCCAAACTTTTTGGTGAGAAAAGCGGCGTGACTGGTCTGGTACTGACGAAACTGGATGGTACAGCCAAAGGGGGAATCGTTGTTGCGATTCGTCAGGAGCTGGACTTGCCTGTGAAGCTCGTAGGACTGGGTGAGAAGATTGATGATCTGCAGCCGTTTGATTCGGAGCAATTTGTGCACGCCTTGTTCGCCGGATTGATCCAGGAACAGCCAGCCGAAAGTGCTGAGGAAGAGGAAGCTAATTCCTAGAACCATTATTAATTAGGATAAATGAATAGCGTTATGCGCAATTGCCAGTGATAGACGTGATAAGTGTCACGTGTAATGTCACTGGCAATACGTGTATAATGGAGGAATAAAGCAGGCAATGCTAAAGGGCTAGAAAGGACGGTTGAAATGGCCAATACCTATACCTATTCCCGCCGTGAAGAAGTCGCCAATGCGGTGACACATGGAATCGGCGCTGCACTCAGTGTAGCTGCACTGGTGATATTGATTGTATTTTCAAGTATGAAAGGCACGGCGTGGCATGTGGTCAGTTTTACGATCTACGGGATCACCATGCTACTGCTCTATACGAGCTCCACACTCGTGCATGCATGGAAAGATGGAAAAGTGAAAGATTTATTTGAGATTTTCGACCATTCTTCCATTTATTTGTTTATAGCCGGATCATATACTCCGCTTTTGTTTATTGCTGTTCGCGGTACACTTGGATGGACCCTGTTCGGTATAATCTGGGGAATCGCATTATTCGGCGTGATCTTTAAGGCGTTTTTTACGAAAAAGTTTCTATTCATGTCCACGATTTTCTATATTGCGATGGGCTGGCTCATCGTTATTGCCTGGCAACCGCTTATGGCTGCCATTCCTACAGGCGGAATTGTGCTGCTGGTTGCTGGCGGACTGATGTATACACTGGGTACGCTTTTTTATATGTGGCGTGGATTTCCATACCACCACGCAATTTGGCATCTCTTTGTGCTAGCAGGCAGTATTCTTCATTTCTTTATGGTACTGCTGTACCTGACACCGCTTCGCTAGATCATCTTAAACGAATGCATCTCCACTCGCTGAGACGCATTCGTTTTTCTTCTACATAGAGGTGGAACGTAGAGGTACAGATCGGGGGTTTATTGCTATGAAAAAGGGCAGAAATCACCTGTTTAGTATCGAAATGGGACGTCATCAGAGCTGTTTTTATTGTGACAAGTATTTTTGCTTGACAACCTGATTTGTTTTAGGTATTATTAGGAACGTTGCAAGAGTGTAAAGTGTTTTTCCTTGACGAAGGGAGTGCCCCGATGTGAGTCAAGAAAATCGGCTTGAGAAGACAAACCGGATTAACTTGCTGTTTGCTTTTTATGAATTGTTACTTACCGAGAAACAGCAGACTTTTCTAAAGTATTACTTTCATGACGATTTCTCACTTGGTGAAATTGCAGCCGAGTTTGAGATCAGCCGCCAGGCGGTATACGAGCATATCAAGCGTGCCGAACAAGTGCTGGAAAATTACGAAAGCAAGCTGGGCTTGCTAGAAAAGCATGAACGGCGTAATCGCAATCTTGAAGATTTGCAAAATGCATTGGAACGCGCAGGCGTCTCCATTGATAACAACAAACAAATACACGATATCGTTGCCCAGCTTAGTGAATGAGAAGTTGGCTGAGTGGAACGTATCGGTCTTGAAAACAGTATTAAAGCTTAAGGAGGTGGGATCATGGCATTTGAAGGATTAACGACCCGATTACAGAATGTGTTCAGCAAGCTGCGCGGCAAAGGCAAGGTGTCTGATGAAGATGTAGCCGAGGCTATGCGCGAGGTACGTCTGGCATTGCTCGAAGCGGATGTAAACTTCAAAGTGGTCAAGGAATTCATCGCCAAGGTGAAAGAGAAGGCTGTCGGTAAAGAAGTGATGGAGAGCTTCACGCCAGGAATGGTCATCATCGACATCGTTAACAAGGAACTCACGGATTTGATGGGTGGAAGCCAGGCGAAACTGGCTAAAGCGAACAAACCGCCTACGGTGCTGATGATGGTTGGTTTGCAGGGTGCTGGTAAAACAACCACATCGGGTAAACTGGCTAAAATGCTGCAAAAGCAAAACAGCAGACCATTGCTTGTTGCAGGAGATATTTATCGTCCAGCGGCGATCAAACAGTTGCAAGTACTTGGCGAGCAGATCAAAGCGCCGGTATTCACACTGGGAGATCAGACAAGCCCTGTGGAGATCGCACGTCAAGGTCTTCAACATGCGAAGGATAACGGTAATGACTATGTTATTATCGATACAGCTGGACGTCTGCATGTTGATGAAGAACTGATGGAAGAACTTCGCCAGATTCACAGCGTAGTGAATCCGGATGAAGTACTGCTTGTCGTAGACAGCATGACAGGTCAGGATGCGGTTAACGTAGCAGAACACTTTAACCAGCAGCTTAATCTGACCGGGGTTGTCCTGACAAAGCTGGATGGAGATACTCGTGGTGGTGCTGCGCTTTCCGTCAAAGCCGTTACGGGTTGCCCAATCAAGTTTGCTTCTCTTGGAGAGAAACTTGACGCTTTGGAGCCATTCCATCCAGAACGTATGGCTTCACGGATTCTCGGTATGGGTGATATGTTATCTCTGATTGAGAAAGCACAATTAAACATTGATACCGATAAAGCCAAGGAAATGGAACGGAAGATGCGTAATGCAGAATTCACGTTTGAAGATTTCCTGGAGCAGATGGATCAAGTGAAAAAGCTGGGACCAATCGACCAGATCATGGATATGATTCCCGGCATGGGCAAGATGAAACAAGCCAAGGATCTGAAGGTTGATGATAAACAGATGGGCCGGATCGAAGCGATCGTCTACTCTATGACGACCGAAGAGAAACGTAACCCTGACATGATCAACCATAGTCGCCGGAAGCGTATTGCTACCGGAAGCGGAACATCTCTGGCCGAAGTAAATCGTCTGATCAAGCAATTTGATGAGATGCGCCGCATGATGAAACAGTTCTCGGATATGATGGGACCTAAAGGCGGTAAAAATAAAGCGATGAAGCAGCTTAAAGGTATGGGTAAAGGAATGAAGTTTCCTTTCCGTTGATTTAAGCGAAGCTGGATCATATACAGATTTCATTGAAGGAGGTGAATTTTCAAATGGCAGTTCGTATTCGTCTGAAACGTATGGGTGCTCACAAAGCTCCTTTCTACCGCGTAGTGGTATCGGATTCCCGTTCCCCACGTGACGGTCGTTTTATCGAGGAGATCGGTTACTACAACCCGGTTGAACAACCGGCTGTTGTTAAGATCGATGAAGATAAAGCATTGGCATGGCTTCAAAACGGTGCACAAGCATCTGACACTGTCCGCAACTTGCTTAGCAAAGCGGGCGTGATGAAGAAGTTCCACGAGTCTAAATTATCTAAATAAAGTGCTGATTCGGAGGGTCATCTATGGAAGAATTAGTAAGCATAATTGCTAAGGCTTTAGTCGATCATCCGGAAGATGTGACGGTTCGGACGGTTGAGAAAGACCGGCTTGTCGTTTATGAGTTAACCGTTCATCCTGACGATGTCGGGAAGGTAATTGGTAAACAAGGGCGAATCGCAAAATCTCTTCGCACGGTCGTCACATCAGCAGCAGTTAAGATGGATAAACGGGTTACCGTTGATATCATATCTTAAAGATATACGAAAGGGGGTTAGGATGCATGTCCTAGCCCCTTTTCGTGCATGCTGAACTTAATACGTTGGATTAGATATAGAATTAAAATATAAGAGTGACTTCGGAGCAGTGCAGGGGACAGGATCGATTCTGGAGAAGCGTTAACGTTCGCCTTTATCACCTCATTTTCACCTTTTAAAGTAAGTTCAAAAAATGAAGGGGTAACAGCGATCGAAAGAACGAACCGTCGCCGGAACGACCGTACGAGAGTCGAAGTATCTGTTTAGTTTGATTTAATTTCGTAGGAGGAACGTATGGCAGAGTTTATGAATGTAGGTAAAATCGTCAATACGCATGGAATTCGCGGTGAGGTGAGAGTCATGCCTTTAACCGATTTCCCGGAAGTGCGTTTCGCGAAAAATGCAGAGTTGTTTTTCTTTACACCAGATAATCATCCAGTCATGGTTAACGTGGAATCTTCACGTTTGCATAAAAATATGTATATTCTTCGTCTGAAAGAGTACGGCAATATTAATGAAGTAGAAAAGTTTAAAGGCGGCATGGCCAAAGTGTTAAAAGAGAACCTGGCTGAGCTGGACGAAGGTGAATACTACTTTCATCAAATTGTTGGGTGTTCGGTCATCACCGAAGAGGGTGAAACGCTTGGAACCATCTCTGAGATTTTGACTCCAGGTGCCAATGATGTGTGGGTTGTTAAAACGCCAGCAGGCAAAGAAGTGCTGATTCCCGTTATTGATGATGTAGTACTTGATGTAGACATCGAACAGAAGCAAGTGAAGATTCACCTGATGGAAGGGCTGCTGTAACATGAAAGTGGATGTATTAACGCTATTCCCGGAGATGTTTGACGGTGTGTTCGGAGCAAGCATTCTGGGTAAAGCCCAAACGAAGGGTCTCGTATCCCTCGGTGCAACCAACTTCCGTAATTATGCGACCAATAAACACAATACGGTCGATGATGCTCCATACGGCGGAGGCGGAGGCATGGTGCTGAAACCAGATCCGATCTTTGCTGCTGTTGAAGATGTGCTGGAGCAACGCGGAGAAGCCGCCGCAACCATGAAAGCTCCACGTGTCATTCTAATGTGTCCGCAAGGTGAGACGTTTACACAGAAAAAGGCAGAAGAACTTGTACAGGAAGATCATCTGATTTTTATATGTGGACATTATGAAGGTTACGATGAGCGGATTCGCGAATTTCTCGTGACGGATGAACTATCTATTGGTGATTATGTACTCACTGGTGGGGAGTTGCCTGCTATGGTTGCGATCGACAGCATCGTACGTCTTATCCCCGGAGTGCTTGGCAATGAGACAAGTGCCGTGACGGATTCCTTCAGCACTGGACTTCTCGAATATCCACACTATACACGCCCACCCGAGTTTAGGGGCATGAAAGTACCGGATATGCTGTTGTCGGGACATCATCTGAACATTGAGGCATGGCGCAGAGAACAGTCGTTGCTTCGTACGCTGGAGCGCAGACCGGAGATGTTGGAAACGGCCGATTTAACGGATAAAGAGCGAACTTGGTTAAAAAAGGTACGTTCAAATCGTAAAAATAGTACAGAGTAAGTATATGTATCGTTGAACACGTAAATATATCTTTTTAGAGAGTTCGAAAAGGCCAACCTTGATACTGAAGTGCTCCCTGTCAAGTAGACAGACTAAAAAAACAAAATCATTAGTATTCAATATCCCCTCGGTTATATTGAGGGGATTATTTTCTTAATTAAACTGCTCGTCGATAT